>JBMOLL010000067.1:0-71331 GCA_049325415.1 Bacteroidota bacterium
TCAGAAAGACCAGGGCTATAGCCAGCGGTGCGACAAACTTCACAATAAACAGGAAAACCTTCAGGTACTTGACCTTATATCTTCCTCCGCTGGAGAGTTCATCTTTCACCACATCTTTTTTAAGGATCCATCCGATGAAGATCACAATGAAGAAGCCTCCCAGGGGCAGCATGATATCGGGGGAGGCATTGAAGAGTCCGAATACCGTTTTATCCATGATCCTGAAATCGGAAAGGACGTTCCAGGAGAAGGTGCAGAGCAAACCGAGGAAGCCGACCGAAACCATGGCCAGGATCGTGGCACCTTTTCTTTTCATGCCGAGTTCCTCCGTAAAATAGGCAACAATCACTTCCAGCACCGAAATGGTGGAGGTTATCGCTGCAAAACAAAGCAGGAGGAAAAACATAAAGGCCCAGACCATCCCCCCTGCCATTTTGGTGAAGATAACGGGGAGTGTGATATAAACCAGGTCGGGACCAGCATCGGGTGCAATATTGAAAGCAAAGACTGCAGGGAAAATAGCGAGACCGGCAATCACGGCGACAAAGGTATCGGCCAGGGCAACATTGACCGCCGTACTCCCCAGGTTTTCCTTCCTGGGAATATACGAGCCATAGGTAATCAGCGTGCCCATCCCTATCGAGAGGGAGAAAAAGGCCTGACCCAGCGCTTCGAGGATCGTTTTTGTTTTAATCAGGCTGAAATCGGGTTTAAAAAGGAAGACCACCCCTTCGCGGGCTCCATCGAGGGTAAGCGCGCGGATAACCAGCACGATAAGCAGCACCAGCAGGAGCGGCATCAGGATCTTGGCATATTTTTCAATGCCGTCCCGAATACCGGAAATGACGATCAGCCCGGTGAGGAGCATGATTACGGAGAACCAGATGATCGGCCGCCAGGATCCGTGCTGGAAATTATGGAACTGGTCGGTGAAGAAACCACGCAGCTGGGTGGTGTCCATATCGGCAAAACCGTATTTCGACGGGGAAACAAGCCAGATTACCGACTGTACAAGATACTCAAGGGTCCAGCCTGCCACAACGGTGTAAAACGCCAGGATCACGAAAGCGGAAACCACCCCGAGCAGTCCTACCAGGTACCAGGGCTTCCCTGGCCTGATCTTTTTGAAGGCCCCCACAGGGTTCAGCTGGGCCCTTCGCCCGATAACAAATTCCGACATCATGACCGGTACGCCGATGGCCAGGATAAAAACCAGGTAGACCAGCAGGAAAGCCCCTCCCCCGTTCTCTCCCAGAACGTAGGGGAAACGCCAGATGTTTCCCAGTCCGATCGCCGAACCGGCTGCAGCTGCAATGACGCCAAATTTGCTGGTAAAACTGTCCCTTGATTGTGAGTTGTCGTTGATCATATCCGCCGTGTGCTAAAAACAAGAAACAATGATAATAAAAATAGTCCATACGAAAGGACCGGATTGGGGAAAATGACAAAAAAGAACAAGCTTTCCCGGAACTTGTCAACAACTGATGAATGAGCGCTTCAGACTGCAGAAAAGAAAAAAGGGGCTGCCTCAGAAGGCTACCCCTTTTCATAATATTTCCCTGAATGTTTTTTCAGAGAGTGGATAGACTGTTCAGATCTTCAAAAGCAACCTTCATCCTGGCCATGATGGAAAGTTCGCCTTCACGCAGCCATACACGCGGGTCATACTTTTTCTTGTTCGGTTTATCCTCTCCTTCGGGATTACCGATCTGGCCCTGCAGATAGCCGTGATTCTTGGCTTCATATTTCCTTACACCATCCCAGAAAGCCCACTGGGTATCGGTATCAATATTCATCTTGATCACACCGTAACTGATGGCTTCCCTGATCTCTTCCCTGGTTGAACCGGATCCTCCGTGGAACACGAAGTTCACAGGCTTATCAGCGGTCTTGTATTTATTCTGGATATACTTCTGGGAATTGTCGAGGATCTTCGGGGTGAGTTTCACGTTCCCCGGCTTATAAACGCCATGTACGTTTCCAAATGACGCGGCAATGGTAAAATTGCTGCTGATCTTGCTCAGCTCTTCAAAGGCAAAGGCAACATCCTCGGGCTGGGTATACAACATGGAGTTCTCCACGGAAGTATTGTCCACTCCGTCTTCTTCCCCACCGGTAACACCCAGTTCAATTTCCAGGGTCATTCCCATCTTGCTCATCCTCTCGAGGTATTTTTTGCTGATCTCGATATTTTCCTTCAGCGGTTCTTCGGAAAGGTCGAGCATATGAGAACTGAACAAGGGTTTGCCATGTTCCTTAAAGAATTTCTCCCCTTCGTCGAGCAGACCGTCGATCCACGGAAGCAGTTTTTTCGCTGCATGGTCGGTGTGAAGGATCACTGGTACTCCATACAGTTCTGCCATACGGTGTACATGGATGGCTCCTGAAACTGCACCGGCAATCGCCGATTTCTGTCCGTCGTTGGAGAGACCTTTTCCTGCATAGAAAGAGGCTCCGCCATTTGAAAACTGGATCATTACAGGTGACTGGAATTCACGTGCTGCTTCAAGAATAGGATTGATGGTGTTCGTTCCAACCACATTCACTGCCGGAATGGCGAACACATTCTTCTTGGCATGTGCGAACAGCTTTGCCAAATCATTACCCGTTACCACACCTGGCTTCAGGAAACTAAATACTTTCTCTGACATGATAGATTTGTTATTATTGGTTATCTGAAATTCGTGAGCCACAAATTTAAGAAAAAAATGAATCGCTCTTCTCAGAACGGATATCCGATCCCAATATTCAGGGTAATATCCTTCAGACTGACCCCTGAATTTCCGGGCAGCCAGCGCTCGCCCTCCGGGAAGGTCGGATCGCGGAGCGGCAGCCCCAGGTCGACCCGCAGGATGAAATAACTGAAATCGAACCTCGCACCGAAACCGGTTCCTACGGCCATCTCCTTGTAGAACCTGTTCCATGCGAAAAGCGCCCCCTCCCGGTCATCGCCTTCCGCCAGCGACCAGATATTTCCAACATCCAGAAAAAGAGCCCCCTCCAGCTTCCAGAACATCTTAAACCGGTATTCAAAATTGAATTCGATCTTCACATCCCCGGTCTGGTTCGGGTACCTGGTGGTATCTGTATCCTTGTACGACCCGGGCCCCAGGCTCTTGACCTGCCAGGCACGGATACTGTTGGCCCCTCCTGAGAAATACTGTTTTTCAAACGGCATTGCACCTGAATTCAGGTAGGGATAACCCACTCCGATAAATGCCCGGGTGACAAAGCTGAGTCCCTCCTCCAGGTAATCGTAATACCTCAGTTCAATATCTCCTTTCAGATACTGGGCATAATCCACCCCGAGAATCCGGAAACTGCTGTCGCTGTTGCCTTCAGGAAGAAGGTTCTGAATGAGGTATTTATTGGCAAAATAAAGGATATTCCCTGCCGACTCGGCATTCAGACGCGCAAAAACAAAATCCTGCTTCTTGTTGACGTTCTGGTTCGTGAAGGTCAGCCCGTAGCGCGTGTCTACAATAAAATGGGGCTGATAACTGTAATACAGGTACTTGTCTTTCAGCCAATCCTCAAATTCAGGCGATTTAAATGGTGTCAGGATCAGGCTCCCTTCCAGTGGGTAGATCACATGCGACAGGTACGGTGAACTCCGGAAAGCATAGCTGAGCGATGCCGTGGCCATGGTCCGCGTGTAGGAGGGTCGTTTTTGAAAGTTGTAGGAAAGTGAAAGGTAGGTCTTGGGATTGTACTTCCGGATAAACTGCTCGGATTTAAAGGGGAGCAGGAATTTCGGGAATTTCAGTTTCCCTTCCACCCCGAATTCGAGCATGTTCCCGTAGCTGAGCTCCTGATTCTCACGGAGGGTTTCGATCGCGCCCTTAAAAAGCAGATCAAACTGTTCAGAGCCCCTGAAAAAGTTCCTGTTCTGATAAATCAGGTTGCCGGCAGCCCCGATATTACCCCCGGAATTGGTCCCTTCCACCTCAAAGGTGAAGGACTGCGAAGTCGAGGGTACGAGGCGTATCTCACAGTCCAGCAGCGCATCACTCTTCCCGCTTTCCCTGAATACTATGTCCACCAGTCTGAAGGCGCTCAGGGAGGAAAGGTTGCGGTAGGTCCGCTCCACATTCTCCTGGTTGAAGATCTCTCCCTTCCCGATGTAATTGTTCTGGGTGACCACCCCGGGCTTGATATTGTGCTCTTCCGGATATACCAGGTACACCGAATCGTATTGAACCGTATCTGCGGCATATGCCAGTTTTGTGCTGTCACCTGCTCTGTAGAAAGCATCGAAATCGGTGTTCAGGAAAACCTGGTTGATCCGGAATACTTTGTGCGGTACCTGGTGGATATAGCCCTTTGCGTCGGTCACCGGAAATTTCCGGATGCCCAGAACCAGATCGACCTGGTAGTTCCGCAGACTGCTGTCGACATCGAAGTAAATGAAATCCTTTGAGAACTGATAATAGCCATTATTCCGGAGGAGTTTCTCGATCCTTACGCGTTCCGATTCAAGGAGGTCGACGTCGAAAATATCGCCCTTCCTGACCTTTTTGTTGGCCGTATCCGACATTACCAGGTCACCAAGGTTCCCGTCTTCGAAGAAATAGTCTATATTCCGTATCCGGTAGGGCTTCTTCGGAACCACCTTGTAGATCACCTTCACGGTTTGTTTCCGGACCACAACCGAATCCCTGACCTCGGCATTGTAGTAACCCCTGGTCTGCAAGTAGAGCAGTAACTGGTCGACTGTTCTTTTCTGCAATCCGCTGTTATAAATAACGGGGGGTTCACCGATCTTCTTCAGTGAACGCTGAAACCAGTTGTCCTTTTCGGGGGAGGAAAGATTGTAAAGGTGGAGGTAAAGTTTATAGCCGAATATGCTTTTATTGGGCTTTTGCTTGACATAGTCCTCCAGATCCTCATTTTTCACATAACGCCCATTGTTCTCGATCTGAACCCTCCCCAGAAGATATTCATCCTCCGGCACATACTTCGTTGCGTGACAGGCAAAAAGAGAAACAAGGAGAACAGCAGTAATTCCTCTGCCGACAATATATTTTAAATGAGAGAAAGCCAAGAATATCGTCTTTTAATCCAGCTATGCAGCCAAAACCCGGCTGCACTTCGTAAATGTAGTAATTTTAAGTCATACAAGCCTTTTTGCCGGACAGGGGAATGAAAATATTTTGCATCTTTGATCTTCATAAGGATGAATCACATAAACCGCCGGGAACGAAATGACTATCTCGAAGAATCAGGTCCGTTTTCTGAAATCGCTGGCCGAAAAGAAACACAGGGACAGGGAGCATCTTTACCTTGCCGAAGGAGAGAAGATTGCGGAGGAACTGCTTCATCACCATCTTTCGGGTAAGCTCAGCGCGGTACATTTCTTTGCCTATCCGGAATGGATCAGGGTGCATCAAACGGATCTTGAACGCTCCGGCTGCGCCTTTACGGAAGCGGAAGCAAGCCTGTTACAGCAAGCCTCTTCCCTTAGCACACCTCCGGGGGTGATGGTTGTGGTGCGCATCCCGAAGGAAGAACCGGACCACAGCCTGATTAAAAGTGATATTGTACCGGTCTTTGAAGCAATCCGGGATCCGGGAAACCTGGGAACCATTATCCGCACAGCCGACTGGTTCGGGGTACGGCAGATCATTTGCAGCCCCGATTCCGTTGATCCCTATAACCCCAAATGCATCCAGTCGAGCATGGGGGCTATTGCCCGGGTGAAGGTTGTCAGCGAGCCGCTTGAACCGCTGATAAGTCAGGCGGCCAGAGCAGGCATCCCAGTTTACGGAACACTGCTCGACGGCGAAGATCTTTACAGCGTGCCCCTGAGCCCCGGCGGACTCATCCTGTTTGGAAATGAATCGAAAGGATTGTCGGACAGTCTCAGGAGCCTGGTGACGAAGAAGATCAGGATCCCGGAATATCCCAGGGGAGAAGTCAGTACCGAATCGCTGAATATTGCCACTTCAGCAGGAATAATTCTTGCCGAATGGCGGAGAAAAGGCTGATGGTGCTATTCGAAATGAAAATTCAGCATCATGATGAAGGCATTCAGACCTGACAGGGCTTCCACAAACATCGGTTCGTTGGGTTCGGGATCCGGAACGAGAATATTCATGGTTCCGACAGCCAGCTTCACCTCGGGGGCGAATTTGAAGAAGGTGAGATAGGTATCGAGGCCAAAGCCCACTTCCAGGTACAGATCGGCAGGTTTCAGCCGTACCCTCACATTGGTTTCCATATCGTATTCCCTGCGGGCCGACATATCGTAGCGCAAACTAAGTCCTCCCAGGACATAGGGGCGGCAGTTGTTCAGCCGGTTGGCACGGTACTTCAGCAGGAGCGGGAAATCGATGTAGGAGGATTCGATAACCATGGTCCGGACCTCGGTGGTACCGTCGTAAAAGGTCAGGTCGCGCTGTCCGAAATTGATCCCCGGCAGGAAGCGCAGGTTCAGGTCGTCGTTCAGCCGCAGATCGGAAACAATATTCACCTGGAAACCCGGCTGCAGGACCGGCACATCGGCAACGAGACCGTTTACCGTGTTCCGCCGGATACTGAAGTCCATGGTATTCACGCCCACGGTAAAGCCGAAATGCAGTCGCTTGTAATCGTAGGCAGGGAGGTTCTGCGGACGGTCCTGCTGTGCCGTAGCAGCCACCGAAGCAGTTACAAAGAGTATGAGCAGTAAATATCTTTTCATTGGGGTTAAAACGGTACAAATATAGAAAATAGTATGATCGCAGGGAACGGTGTTTTCATGCTTCAGTTTTCCTCCCCTCGTACAGATGAACGATCCCTGCACCCAGGGGCCGGTAACTGCAGTCGGTCAGACCGACTCCGGCCATGCGGCCCGTAATGGCTTCCCCGTTCGGAAAGCGACGGATGGAGGATGTGAGGTACCTGTAGGCAGCCCTGTCGCCGGCAAGGATCTGCCCGGCAACCGGGATAATCACTTTTGAATAGGCACTGTAGAGGGCCGACACGGCTTTTGAGCGGGGCCAGGCAAATTCAAGAACAAGCAGGGTACCTCCCGGCTTAAGTACCCGCCGGATTTCCTTCAGGGCCTGATCAAGCTGGCTGAAATTCCGGATCCCGAAAGCAATGGTGACCGCATCGAAACTGTTCTCTCCGAAAGGCAGATCCGCCGCATCGGCCGGAACAAAACGCACGCCGTTAAGTCCTTTCCTCCGGACCTTTTCCTCGCCGATCTTCATCATTTCCAGGGACAGGTCGGCACCGGTCACCCCTGCATTCGGTATTCTTTTTCGGATACCGATCACCACATCGCCGGTTCCTGTTGCCAGATCAAGTACCGTGTATGTATCTGCATGCCTTTCTTCAGACCGGCTTTTCAGTTTCCGGAGCATGATCCTCCTCCAGTGCTGATCGATCCCAAAGGAAAGGACCCTGTTTAAAAGATCGTAGCGCCTGGCTATACGGTTAAATAAAATTCCCATGGGCTCTTTTCCTGTCAACTCTCCGGCCCCCTTTTTTCCTTCTGTTCCTTCACTCATTCCTTTTCCAGCATATGGGCCAGGGCGTTCTCAAAATCCCGGGCATAATCAGAAATAAATCCAAAGGAAGAATCGTCGATACGAAGTTCTTCTTTGGTAACATGACCCAGTGTCGAAAAATGGATGCCCTGCTCCATCATAAAATCGAGAAAGGCTGCTTCCGATTCCGGTGAAACGGAAACCACGACCCTGCTTTGCGCCTCGCCAAACAGAAAGGCGTCGGTGCGAATTTCTGCGGGAGAGGTGATATCGAAGCCGAGCGATCCCGGGATAGCACATTCGACAAGGGTGATAAACAAGCCGCCGAGCGAGACATCATGGGCCGAGCGGATCAGTTTCTCGCGGATCAGACCGGCTACCACCTTTTGCAGTTTCATTTCATATTCAAGGTCAAAATCGGGGGAAGCCGAACTTTCGACGAGGTACTGGGCAGCCAGGTATTCCGATCCCGACAGATCGTTCTGAGAACGGCCGATCAGGTAGATCATATCCCCCTTTCTCCTGAAATACATCGACATAATGTTTTCCCTGTCCTTCAGAACACCCACCATCCCGATCACGGGCGTGGGCAGCACCGACGATACCTCATCGCCTTCCCTGGTGAGGTTATGGAAGCTGACGTTCCCGGCAATCACAGGGAGTTTCATTTTTTCACAGGCCTGGCTGATCCCTTTGACCGATTCCACGAAATCATAATAGACAAAAGGATCTGCCGGATCACCGAAGTTCAGGCAGTCGGCCACGGCCACGGGTTCTCCCCCCGAACAGATTATATTCCGGGCAGCTTCGGCGACCGCGATCATGGCCCCTTTCCTTGGTTCCTGGCGGATATAGCGGTGGTTGCCATCGACGCTGAGAGCAATGATCTTATTATATGCTGGAGACTGCAGAACGGCCGCATCGCAGCTGTGTTCGGGCGTGAGATTCGACAGTCCTGCCATGGTATCGAACTGTTCGTAGATCCATCTTCGGGAGGCCACGTTCGGCCGGCGGATCATGGAACGGGCCACATCTTTCAGACTGCCCGGTGCCGGCAGGTCATCGGCTTCTATCTTCACCACCTTCCGGCGCGGATTCTGAAGCTCACGAATGTATACAGGAGCTCCTCCGCCCCTTACCAGCAAGGCAACCGGCAGATCGCCAAGGGTCGAATCGTTATGCCTGATCCGGATTCTTTTATCGTCGGTTACTTTCCCGATCCGGGCCGCGGGAATACCCCATTTGGCAATAAATTTCATCAGTTCTTTCTCATCCGAAGCCTTCACCCCGATCAGCATCTGCTCCTGGGTCTGGGACAGAACGATCTCAAGCGGTGTGAGATCGTCACGCATAAGCGGCACCAGATCGGTATACAGTTCCACGCCTGTTCCGCCCTTGAAGGCCATTTCGGCGGCGGCACAGAGCACTCCCCCCGAGCCGATATCCTGCATCCCGCGGATCAGTCCTTCGTTCCTCAGTTCCAGGATACATTTCATCAGCACCTTGCCGGCATAGGGATCGGCCAGCTGGGACTCTGGTACCATCTCCGTTCGTTCCTTCCGCATGCCCGAGGAGGCAAAGCCGGCGCCGTACACGCCCCGGCCCGAAGTGGAACGTCCCAGGAGATAGATGGCATACCCGCTGTTTTTGAAAGCGGCCTTGACGATCCTGTCTTTCTTCACCAGGCCGACAGCCATCAGGTTTACCAGCGGATTAAAGTTATAGCACTGGTCGAACAATATCTCCCCTCCCACCACGGCAACTCCGAAATTGTTTGAATAGCTGCCGATGGCCCGGATGACGCTGTTCACCAGCTCCCGTGACCTTTCAAGAGCGGGATCGCCGAAACGCAGAATGCCCAGCTGGGCAATCGGTTCCGCACCCATGGCGATAATATCGCGGTTGACATTGCCGACGCCCACGGCACCCTGCCCCGGATCGAAAGCCGTCGGATGGTTATGCGATTCCATCTTGACCACACAGGCGATGTTATCGCCCAGGTCGATCACCCCGGCATTTTCGGTTCCGGTAGGGACCACCACCCGGTCACCCTGACCCGGAAGCTCCTCCAGCCAGCGGATTGAACTTTTGTAGGATATGTGTTCGGTCCACATCGTGGCAAACATATTCAGTTCAAAAGGATTGGGTTCCCGGCCGAGCATCTTCCCGATGGAATAGATCTCATCACCGGTCAGGTAGGCATGGGCTCGCTGAAGCAACTGATCACTGGTCTGTGCCATGGTATTCAATTTTTGGCTACACAAAGATAATTTTATAATTGCAAGGAAAAAACATGGGGGGATCCTCGAAAAATCACCAGAGAAAAATCTGTTGTTTTTAGGGATAACCCGCAACCCGTCACTCGTCACCCTGCCCGCTTTGTGCGACCCTTCCAGGGTCGGTGTCCGTAATTCGCATTATATCCGGGGATGGGACCCCGGCTACCCTGTTTGAGGCTTTCAGCCTCAGGAACAGAACCGGTGCTTCGATAAGCTCAGCAACCGGAATAGCCTGATGCCGGTATTTCGACCCCGATGGCAGGCTGGGCTAAAAAGTGTCAGAGGTATTTGAGTGGTCAACCCGTAACCTCCGTCCTCCGAAGCTTTCGCCGACGGCCGAAGCCTTTGGCGAAGGACTTAGCGAAGGAGGGCCTTTAAAATTTACCGACAGCTGGCCCTTCGACAGGCTCAGGGACCGCTCAGGAATCTCACCCGTAACCCATCCCGTAACCCGTCACTCTTCACTCTCGTTCCACCGCCCTGGCCTCTGGCGATGGCAGACGTCTCGCAACCCGCTTCCCGCATCTTACTCCTCACTTCAACATTCTACATTCAACATTCAACATTTTGCACTCTACATTTTGCATTCTACATTTTGCATTCTGCATTTTGCATTCTGCATTATACATTCTCCCTCCTCACTTCTCCCGTCTCCCGTCTCGCGTCTCCCATCTCGCTTCCCGCTTCCCGCATCTTATTCCTCACTTCAACATTCTACATTCAACATTTTGCATTCTGCATTTTGCATTCTGCATTTTGCATTCTGCATTTTGCATTCTTCATTTTGCATTCTTCATTTTGCATTTTGCATTCTCCCTCCTCACTTCTCCCGTCTCCCGTCTCGCGTCTCTCGTCTCCCATCTCCCACCCTTCCATATATTTTACTACATTTGTCACAAAGCTGCTAACGATGAAACCAATTGCTCTTATTACCGGGGCCACGGCTGGCATTGGAAAAGCCACGGCTCTTCTCCTGGCCCGAAATGATTTTGATGTAATCCTGACCGGACGCAGGAACGACCGCCTCGACCAGGTGGAGGAAGAGATCCGGTCGAAGACCCCGGCAGATGTCCTTTCGCTCTGTTTTGATGTCCGCGACCGTGAAGAGGTTTTTCGCACGCTGGAAGCACTGCCCGAACGATGGAAAGATATCCGGGTGCTGATCAATAATGCCGGTCTGGCTTCAGGTCTGGATCTTATCCACGAGGGCGATATGGATGACTGGGAACGAATGATCGATACCAATATCAAAGGTCTGCTCTACGTCACAAGGGCGCTTACGCCCGGGATGGTGGAGCGCAAAGCCGGGCATATCATCAACATCTCCTCGATTGCCGGCAAGGAGGTCTACGAAAAAGGAAATGTCTACTGCGGCACCAAGCATGCCGTGGATGCGCTATCGAAAGGGATGCGGATCGACCTGGTGGAACATGGCATTAAAGTGACCTCGATCGATCCCGGTATGGTGGAAACGGAATTCTCGGTGGTTCGCTTCCACGGCGACCAGGAAAGGGCCGACGGCGTTTATAGGGGATTCACCCCCCTGTATGCTGAGGATATCGCGGAAGCCATCCTTTTTGCCGTTACACGGCCTCCCCATGTGAACATCAACGACATGCTGATCATGCCCAGTGCTCAGGCCAATGCTGTTAAAACGGTAAAAAAAGACCTTTAATTCAAAAAACACCTTCCTATGGTCATTGACTCGCATCTTCATGTTGGCCTGATGGGAACAACGGAGGCCGGATTGCTCAGGTACCTCGATCATTCGAAGATCGACCGCTGCTGGCTGCTCACCTGGGAAGAGGAACATCCTCCCGTCCCGGCCTTTTACCAGCCGCTGGATCTGAATGAAGTCAGGCGGGTATGGAAGAACCATCCCGACCGGATCCTGCCCTTCTACGCTCCGGACCCTTCGCGCAAGACCTGGAAAGATGACCTGCAGCGCTGCCTCGACGAGGGTTTTGCCGGCTGTGGCGAGCTCAAGGTGTCGCGCAACTGGAACGATCCCCTGATCAGGGACCTGCTGGCTTTCCTTGACGACAGGAAGCTGCCCCTGGTATTCCATTCCGAACAGCCCAGGACCGTTTTCCTTCCGGGTGGCAGGAAACTGAGCGACGGAATTTACCGGCGGCTGATCAACGAGCGTTTTAACGGCGATTCGGCACGGTATATCCTTCAGCTGTACGCCAAAGGCAGGCTGAAGAGACAGCTTGACGGCCGTCTCACCGGCATCCCCGGTTACCTCGACGGTTTCAATGAACTCGAACAGGCTCTGCTCGATTTTCCGAACATCTGTTTTGTAGCCCACGGACCTAACTTCTGGAATCATTTCAGTACAAGGATGTACCCGCATCGTTTCCACGAAACCGGCGAGGTACATGAAAAAGGCCTGATATGGGACCTGTTGGAAAAATACCCCAACCTGCGCTGCGACATGTCGGGCTTCAGTGCCTGGAATGCCCTGCAGCGGGATGTCGAACTGACCTGTGAATTTATGGAAAAGTTCAGCCTCAAGATCCTGTTCGGAACCGACAATTTCAGCTTTAACCAGAAGAAGTTCCTGGAGAAGCTAAACATCAGCGATTTTGCACGGAACCGGATCCTCGGGGCTAATGCCGCCGCGCTGCTTCCATGAATTCAACCCGGCGCGGGCGGAACGGGTTTACCGGAAATTTATAATTTTACCGCATCATCAAAAAACAAAAAAATGTATACACCAGCCTATCTTGAAGATTTCACTGCAAAGGTTTTTGAAAAAATGGGATGCACCCCCGGGGATGCCCGCGAAACGGCTAAAGTCTTTATTGCAGCCGAACTCAGGGGACTGCCCTCTCACGGAATGATCCGTATCAAGGACTATTTCCAGCTCTGGCAGGCGAATCGTATCAATGTGAAGCCTAACGTCAGGATCGTTCATGAATCGCCCAGCACGGCCGTTGTGGATGGTGACGGAGCCATCGGGATGATCGCTGCCGTAAAATCAATGAAGATTGCCATTGAGAAGGCAAAGACTGCCGGAACAGGCTGGGTGTCGACCCGGAACTCGAACCACTACGGGATTGCCGGTTATTATTCCATGATGGCGCTGGAACACGACATGATCGGGATCTCCATGACCATCGCCAACCCGCTGGTGGCCCCCACCTTCTCCATTTCGAGGATGCTGGGCACCAACCCTATCGCGGTTGCGATCCCTGCAGGCAAATACCCTCCCTTTGTTGCCGACTTTGCCACCACTCCCATTGCCCGGGGCAAACTGGCCGTGGCCGAAAAGAAAGGTGAAAAGGTCCCGCTGGGCTATGTACAGGACGCCGACGGCGTACCGTCCGACGATCCCGCCATTATCACACGCGGAGGCTCGATGGTAACCCTGGGTGGTGATTATGAACATGGCGCTCACAAGGGCTTCTGCCTGAGTGCCATTGTTGATATTTTCTCCGCCGTGCTTTCTGGCGCCAATTTTGGTCCTTTCTGCCCGCCTTCGGTGGCCTATCTGCCCGTGCTGGAGAAAAAAGTAGGCGAAGGAACGGGACATTTCTTCGGCGCGATGCGCGTGGATGCCTTCCAGACCACCGCTGATTTCAAGAAGCAGATGGATCTTTGGATCGAGACCTTCAAAGCGGCTAAACCCGCAAAAGGACACGACCGGGTTTATATCCCCGGCGAACCGGAACGCGAGAAGGAGGAAAGGATCCGCAGAGAAGGAGTCTCCGTAATCGTACCTGTTCAGAAGGAGATGAAGGAGATTGCCGATTTCCTGGGGATTCCCTTCGAGATGAGGTAAAACCCTTCCCGGAGACATTCACAGAGCCTTCCGAAAGGCTTTTATTTCACTCCTTTGGAAAGCAGGAAGGAGGTATATTTCTTATCGGTGCCCTGTATGTGTTTTATAAGCCAGTCCTTCAGAAAGGTGGTGATCTCAATTGACAGGATCATCTTACCCTCCCTGAATCTTTTTTCCACGTCGGCGATCTTTGCTATAAAAGCCTGGTGCTCCCTTAGGTGCAGGGTGTAATCCGGATATCCATGCTTTTTGAAAAGTTCTTCCTCATAGCTGAAATGATACGAGATATAATCATTCATCTTCCCGATCAGCTCCCCCATAAGCTGATCGCTTCCCTTGTTTTTCAAGCCCTCGTAAAAATCATTGATCATCCCTACGAGTTTCTTATGCTGAGCATCAATCGATGTAATCTGTACACTCATGTTGTCTGTCCAGTCAATCAGTGCCATGCAGTTTCATTTTTAATTGTGGATACTGTTTCCTCAGGTGCAGAAGAATTGCCGACCAGGGAACCTTACTGAATTACAGCACTAAAATAGCACACCAACTTCAGTTCTGCACAGGTAAAAACCACGGTTGATCCATCACAAATTACCTGTTTACAGGAAGCATTTGCCCCCTTTACCCGAAGAAAATATGTACAAAGCATAATCCAGCGCTATGAAAATGGTCCGAAGGGTCGTCACCGATATTAACATTTGCCTGTATTTTTTCATATTGTCAGGTGACGAAGGATACATGGTTTTTTTTCATTAAATATCTGAAGAAGGAGATCCTTCCTTCATTTGGAAGAACCGGTATTAAACTACCTTAATCAAGTATTATGACAACATTCATCAACGGATCGGGTGCTGAACCTTACTATTGGTAAAACAGCGGGAAATCTGCTCCGACTGGTACGGACCTTACACCGCCGAGGATCAGGTAGTGCCGGCAGGCCCCCTGAGCGGCAAAAAGATTGTGGTGCGCGGAGGAAGTTTTGATGAGGACTACAAAGCCGCCAAAGTTACCGCAAGAAACAGTATCTTGCCGGAGTATACCGACGGTCAGACCGGATTCCGTATCGTAATGGTGAACGGCGAGGTATACCCCAAACCTGAAAACGAATAAAGCCATGAAACTGTCTCACTGGATCATGATCTCCGGCACGGGCCGTAACTGCGGTAAAACCACGCTGGCCTGCCGGCTCCTTGAGCATTTCAGGCCTCTCCGGCCCGCCGGGGTAAAGATCTCACCGCACTTCCACCCGCTGGACGGGGATGAGGAGGTGCTGGAACGGGGCGATGGTTTCCTGATCATCCGGGAGCGGAAAATCAGCACGAAAGACAGTTCCCGGATGCTGCAGGCCGGTGCCGGACCCTCCCTGTTTGTGCAGGTGAGGGAAGAGGCCCGTGAACGGATGCTGGAAGCCTTGCTCCGGCAGCTGGACCCCGGACAGGCAGTTATATGTGAGTCGGGAGGGATGCGCGAACTCGTATCCCCCGGACTCTTTATCCTTATGAAACATGAAAAGGACACCCCCTTACCCGATGCTGGCAGCACCCTGCAGCCCGGGGTGGAACTGACCTTTCAGGATATTGAAGGTTTTATCACGGGGGAGAGGCTCCACTATGACGAAAAGGGATGGACCCTGCGCTGAGTCAGAGCTTCTTCACGAATACGTACTTCCCGTCGTCCTTATCATAAAAGTCCGTAAAATGAGCTTCCAGACGATAGCCGGTCTTTTCGTAGAAGCCTACGGTGGGCCTGTACTGCGGCCGTGATGAGGTTTCGATGTAGATTCCGGTTCCACCTCTTTTCAGGATGTCTTCCTCCACGGCTTTCATCATGATCTGGCCCAGTCCGCGACCCTGGAAACGGGCATCGGTGGCGATCCAGTACAGGTCATAGCTTCCTTTTGTACAGGGGATCCTCCCGTAACAGGCGTAGCAGGCGGTCTCGCCCTCAAGTTCCAGGAAGCAGAACTCATAGCCGCTCTCCTCCCCTTTTGCCAGCCTTTCCTCCGCCAGTTCCCTGGCCACGCCGATCTCCTCTTCATTGAAAAAACCGGTTGATTCGACGATCCGGCCCACGGCTTCCACGTCGGAATCGCGTACATCGTACCTGAGGGTATAGTTTTCCCTGTTCATCGTTTTGTATCGTAAATGATTCGTTCAATTACTTCGGTAAATTCCAGTCCCGCCTTCCTGCAGGCAGCGTAAAAGCCTGCATCGGGCGAGATGCAGGGATTGGCGTTGATCTCAAGCACAAAGGGCTTGCCGTCGCGGTCGACCCGGATATCCACCCTTACATAACCTTTCAGGTTGAATTCCTTCCAGCACCTGAGCGAGATCTCACTGACCCTGTCGAGCAGCGGCCGGTCCGATTCCGGAAAATCGAAACTCCGCACCGTGTGGATGTACTCGAAGGAGTCTTCCACCCATTTCGATTTATAACCGAGAATATGCGGTTTGCCTTCCGGGAAATCAATAAAACGGATCTCGGCCGGAGGCATCACCTGCGGTCCATTCGGTCCTCCCAGCATCGAGATATTGAATTCCCTGCCATGTATATATTCTTCGATAAAGTAATCTTCCGGGTTTAAAGGTGCTGCTGCAGCCGGTAGAGCGGGATCGTTTCCGTGAAAAACCCCCTCTTCCGTAATACCTACTGAGCCATCTTCCCATAGCGGTTTTATGATATAACGTTTATCGGGCGCAACCAGTTCAGCCTCCGCGGTGCTGAACCATTCTCCGGTGGGAATGTCGCTGTAGCGGAAAAACTGCTTGGTAAGCACCTTGTTCGAGGTCAGGAAGATACTCTGTGCCCCCGAACCGGTGAAGGGCATGTTCATGGCTTCGAGCAGAGCCGGGGCCAGGTAGATCAGACGGCCCTTCCCGTCGACACTCTCCACCAGGTTGAAGACAAAATCGGGTGCAAAACTGCCGATCACTTCTTTGGCCCGGCTGAGATCGAGGTTGAACCATTCCCGCCGCACTTCATAGCCCAGCTTTTGCAGTGCCTCTTCGACCACGGCCACCTGGTCGAGCACGTCGAGCTCATCGGGCAGCGGGTTCTCCGACAGGCGGTTGTAGAGTATCAGTGCCCTGCCTGCCATCTTAGTCCTTCATTTTAAATTGTATACTGTTTTTTTCCAGGGCCGAGACCATGATCATCCGCAGTAACCGGCGGTAGCTGATGCCGTTTTTCCCGCAAAGGATCGGCAGGTCGGAAATAATGGGATTCAAACCGGCCAGCGGGTTCACTTCGATGAAGTTACAGATCCCCTTGCTGTCGAAGCGAACATCGACCCTTCCTCCATCCTCGCAGCCCAGTGCGCGCCAGGCATCGAGCGACACCTTCTCGCATTCGGCGGCCACGGGACCGTCTGCCAGCACATATTCCACGCGTCCCACGAAGTTATCCTTGTTGAAATAGGAATAGACGCCCTGCTCCGCATGCTCGTTCAGGAGTATCTCCATCACGCCCACGCTGCGGGCTTTTTTCCCGGTTCCCGTGATCCCCACGGTAAACTCACGCCCGCTGAGGTAGGTTTCGACCAGCACCGGCTGTTTGAATTTTTCCAGCAGTTCGGCGCAGCGTTCTCTTAATTCTTCTTTATTCCGGATCACCGAAGCGGCATGGATCCCCTTGCCGGTGCCCTCGGCCACAGGCTTGGCAAAGAGCGGGAAAGGCAGGTTTACCGAGGCCGCATCCTCCAGTTCTCTTACCACCGCAAAATCGGCTGTAGGTACGCCGACATCGCGGATCACGTGCTTGGTCATGCCCTTGTCGAGGGTGAGGGCCAGTACGAGCGGACCGGAAAAAACATAGGGGATCTTCCAGGCGTCGAGCAGGGCAGGTACCTGGGCCTCGCGGCCTGTCCCGTAAAGTCCTTCGCTGATATTGAAAACCAGGTCCCAGCGCTTTCCTGCCGCCAGCTGTTCCGTGAGGGCGAGGATATGACCGATCCGTTCGGTCTCAAAACCAAAGGATGCGAGTGTCTCTTCGATGGCTATAATGGTATCCTCCTTGTCGAATTCGGCTGTCTCCTCTTCGGTGTAGCCCATTTTGAGGTAATCGCTGCGGAGGTCGTAGGTAATGCCTATTTTCATTCGTTCTGCTAAACTGTATTAGAAGGTTCAAAATAATACTTTTTTATTATATGCCCCGGGATTGATGAGCGGTTCTGCAGGAAAGAACAATTATCATATTTCGTTTATCATTCATTGTCCCGGGCAAGCAGGCCTTTTTTTGCCACTAAGACACAAAGTCACCAAGGAACACAAATAGTTTTTTTGTGGACTTTCGTGGCTTCGTGCCCTCCGGCCACCATAGGCTGGCAGAAGGCGATGCTTTGTGGCTCCGCGTTAAAATTCTGTGTCTTTTTTTTCGCCACTAAGCCACAAAATCACAAAGGAGCACCAGGAGAATTTTTAATAAGCCTTTGTGCCTTTGTGCTTTTGTGGCTTTGCGTTTAAAATTTGTGTCTTTTTTTCGCCACCACGACACCGGAATGCTCAGCTACCACCCTTAAAGTGCATCGGGATAGCGGTAGAGCTTTCCCTCGTAGTTCTTCAGGACGACCTCATCTTCCGTATGGCCCTGGAAATAGTCGGGCAGCAGGGGGATCTTGCCACCGCCTCCGGGAGCATCGATCACGAACTGCGGCACGGCATAACCGGTGGTAAAGCCACGCAGACCGCGGATAATCTCAAGCCCCTTGCTTACCGGGGTACGGAAATGCTTCGATCCGGGGATCGGGTCGCACTGATACAGGTAGTAGGGCCGTACCCTGACGGTCAGCAGTTGCTGCATCAGTTTCCGGAACACCAGGACATCGTCGTTCACGCCTTTCAGCAGGACGGTCTGGCTGCCCAGGGGGATGCCCGCATCGGCCAGCATGTTGCAGGCGTAACGGGTTTCGGGCGTCAGTTCATCCGGGTGGGTGAAGTGGATGCTGATGAACAGCGGGTGGTACTTCTTCAGCATGTTGACCAGGGCGGGGGTGATCCGTTGCGGAAGCACCACAGGAACCTTGGTCCCGATGCGGATGATCTCCACATGGGGGATGGCCCTCAGGTTCGACAGGAGGTACTCGAGCCGGCTGTCGGAAAGGGTCAGGGGATCGCCGCCGGAGATCAGCACGTCGCGGATCTCACTGTGACTGCGGATATACTCAATGGCCCGGTCCCATTCGTTCTTCGAGGAATGGACCTTGTCGGCCTTGGAAACCATGTGCGAACGGGTGCAGTACCTGCAGTAAGCCGAGCAAAAGCCGGTGGCCAGGAAAAGCACGCGGTCGGGATAACGATGTACGATATGTTCCACCGGACTGGAGCTCTCTTCGGCGAGGGGATCGGGCTTTTCGTCGGGAGAGAGTAGAAGTTCGTCGAATACGGGCACCATGGTCTTACGGAGGGACTGCTCAGGGTTGGCCGTATCAATCAGACTGGCATAATAGGGAGTAATGCGGATGGGAAGGTTGTAGCCGTTCGTGACGGGTGCATTCTCCTGTTCGGTAAGTTGAAGGAATTTTGCTAACTGTTCGTAGCTGGTGAAACTGTTTCTGACCTGCCAGCGCCAGTCAGTCCAGTTGTCGAATGATGTTCCGGGGAAATGTCTCTTGTAGAATTCCAGGGTTTCCTGGTTCACAGGCGGGTCAAAGCTGGGGAAGCTTACTCTGCGCGAAGTGGCCGTTTGAACACGGACCTGACCCGCTTTGCTCGGAGGTTCCTCTAATGCTTCCTCGTGCTGGGAAGCAACAACCGCTCCTACTTTCTTTGAATTCATAGATAGTTGGTGTTAAAAGTTAAAATAATTACCAGAATCCTTTCTAAAAACATAATTGTAATCTTTTATTTATCAATTATTTAATAGTGCAATTCTGCGCATGCATATTAATACAATATTAAATAATCTATAAATCGCTTGTTCAGCCTCCCTGAAAAATCTCAAAAGAGTTATCAACCACGAAATAAACAGGGAGGGAGGATTTTAACAAGTACCTCCGTCTGCCTGAAATTCAACTGCTTCATCATGTCATCATACACTTCAGGTCAGGCCCCCTGCCGGTCCTGCCCCGCCCTTCTGCTGCACGCCTGTCGCAGACCGGGAAGTAACAATTCAGTACCTTTGCTTTTTATAATTATAATTTAGACGCAGATGAAGAAAAAAGTAATCATTTTCATCGCACTTTTTTTACTTATTCTGTCATTTTTTTTACTGTGGAGGTACTACCCCTCTCTTTTCCACCGGGAAAGCAGCCGCAAAGCCTCTCCCGCAGCAGCGGATATCAGCGGGATCTCCTCCCCCGTGACCCTTAAAATCGACCGTTTTGAAGAGGGATGGCCGGTGGAACAGACGGGCGACACCCTGCTTTCCTCCCCCGGCTACACCCTGAGCTATGACGAAGACGAGGAACAGGCAGCCTGGGTGGCCTATGTGCTCACTTCGGCCGACGTAAGCGGCGGCGGGGAGGAACGCACGGATAACTTCCGCAGTGACACCCGCGTGCTCACCGGTTCCGCCACTCCCGACGATTACAAGGGCAGCGGCTACGACCGCGGGCACCTCGCCCCGGCTGCCGACATGGGCTGGTCGGCTTCGGCCATGAGCGAATCCTTCCTGATGTCGAACATGAGCCCGCAGGTACCGGCCTTCAACCGCGGGATCTGGAAAAAGTTGGAGGAGCAGGTACGCGACTGGGCGGTGGACTGCGATTCGGTATACGTGATCACCGGCCCGGTGCTGAACAGCTGCCCCTCCCACATCGGTAAAAACGAAGTGGGGGTGCCGGAGTACTATTTCAAGGTGATCCTCGACCTCAGTCCGCCCAACAAGATGATCGCCTTCCTCCTTCCCAACGCCGGCTCCAAAGCCTCTATCTATCATTACGCAATCACTGTCGACTCGCTCGAGACCTTTACCGGTTATGATTTCTTCGCGGGGATAAATGACAAAGCGTCGGTCGACCGGCTCGAAAGCTGCAGCGACACGACGCTCTGGATCCTTAAATGAATCAACGTCCCGGTGTCCAGGGGGCACCGGCTCTGTCAAGTTTCTCCCCGATGGCTTTGATCTTCCCTTCCACGGCAGCCAGGCGGCTTTCGAGCGCCGGCAGGCTCTTCGTGAGAATGTCGAACTGAGCCTTCTCGGTGGAAGTGACATCGGCGGTCGACGACCAGTGACCGTAGATCATCGAACTCATGCGTTCCCTCAGCGGCATGGTCATCGGTGGGAGCTCTTCGTAGCTGGCCGGTGCTTCGGGTCCGTTCAGGATAAAGAGGATGTCGCGGATCTCTTTCTCCGCAGCCTGTGCCTCCTTCAGCAGGTCGGGCGCTGCGCCGGGCGTCTGCAGGGCAGCCTGCTCCATGTAAAGCACTTTCTCCAGCTGATCGTCGAGCTTACGCTCCAGGGCCATGTAGGTCCCGGCCAGCTTCGTGGCCTTCTCCTGGAATTCAACCAGGGCCCTGCGGTCCGTTGCAGGCAACGTGGTATTGTTGAGCGGCACGGCTTTGAATTCCACCGGTCCAGCCAGGTGCTTCATCTCCCCTCCTGCGACCATGTCCATGCTTACCTTATATACACCGGGCATAACGGGAATACCGGCCGGCGATGAGGCCAGCGGATCGAACTTCTTCCCGCGCAGGTTCAGCGGTCGCGTGGACGCATAACGCAGGTCCCAGCTTACCCGTGAGACTCCCTCGGAAGCACTCTTTGTAAGCCTTCTTACCTCGTTGCCCTGTGCGTCGGTAATGGTGAACAAAAGGTAGGGGGCGATCTCCTCTTCCTCGGCCCTCAGCTGTTCAGTGGAAGGCTGCGGGATGGGCTTCTTCGCCTCGAAGAGTTCCTTCTCCGCCTTTTTCCGCTGCTGTTTCAGTGTTTGCGGCACTTCTTTCACGTAACAGGTGAAGGTGGCTCCGAACTCGGGATTGGCCGATTTGTAAAGCGTGCTGCCCTGGCCGTACTTCCCTCCGTCCTCGATATACATCAGCGCATCCTTCACGGGGAAGATCAGCCCGGCATTGTCGAACAGGGCCCTGTTCTTCGCTGCCTCGCGGAGCGGTGTGTAATCGTCGATGATGTAGAAGCCGCGGCCGAAAGTGGCGATCACCAGGTCGTTCTCACGTTCCTGGATGGTGATATCCTCAACCGAAACCGAGGGCAGGCCGGAGCCCAGGTCCATCCAGGTCTGTCCGCCGTCGGTGCTGCAGTGGATCTTGAATTCCGTACCGACGAAAAGCAAACCGGGAACCGCCGGGTCCTGTTCGATGGCATGTACAGAGCCCTCGGGCAGTCCGTTCGTGATGGCCGTCCAGCTCTTGCCCAGGTCGTGGCTCACAAACAGGTAGGGTTTGAAATCGTCGCGTTTCAGGTTGTTGAAGCTCACGTACACGGTGTTCTTATCGAAGCGGTCGGGCAGGATATCGCTCACATAGGTATATTCCGGCACGCCGGGGAAACTGCTGATCTTTGTCCAGCTCTTCCCGCCGTCCTTCGTAATCGACAGCACGCCGTCGTCGGTGCCTGCAAAGAGCAGGTTCTCGTCGATTGGCGATTCGGCAAAGGCCACGCCCGTACCCCAGAGGCTGGTGGAGATGTCCTTGGCCACGGCATCGCGGCTCCAGAAATGGTCCATCACCGGCCAGGTGTTCCGGTCGGTGCCCGAGGTTAGGTCGTCGCTGATCACCTCCCAGGTGTTGCCGCGGTCGTTGCTGCGGAAGACCTTATTGGCCATGGTGTAGATGCGGGTGTGACTGTGTTTGCTGATCACCAGCGGGGTGTTCCAGTTCCATTTGTAGGTTGACTCTCCCTCGCGCGGCTGCGGCTTGATGTCGAGGCTCTCGTTGCTGCGCCGGTCGTAGCGGTACATGTTGCCGTACTGCGCCTCGACGTAGGCTATATTGGGATCGGTCGGGTCGACCGCGGCCCAGAAGCCGTCGCCGCCGTTCACCGAGCGCCATTCCTCGTTGGTGACGCCGTCGCTGCTCAGGTTCCTCGACGGACCGGCCAGGGTATTGTTGTCCTGCGTGCCCCCGTAGACATTGTAGAACGGGAGGGCGTTATCGGCAAAGACGCGGTAGAACTGCGTGACGGGCAGGTTCGACTTGAAGAGGTAGTTCTTCCCCCCGTCGAAGGTCTCGTAGATGCCGCCGTCGCCGCCGATGAGGAGGTGGCTCGTGGCTTTCGGATCGATCCACAGGGCATGGTCGTCGACGTGGCGGTTGTTATTTCCCACAGCGGTCCAGGTCTTGCCGCCGTCGACCGTCACCTGCGAAACCGTTTCCATGGAATAGACCTTGTCCACATCGACCGGGTCGCAGTAGATCTCGTTGTAGTACTGTCCGCTCGAGGCGTAGTCGCTCATCTTCTGCCAGGAGGCGCCGCGGTCGGTGGAGCGGAAGAAGCCGCCCTTGCCTTCTGCGGCTTCCATGATGAGGTAGACCGTGTTATGATCGGCCGGCGACACGTCGATGCCCATCCCCCCGATATGCACCGAGGGCAGTCCGTTCATGGCCTTCTCCCAGGTCTCGCCGCCGTCTTTCGAACGGTACACGGCCGACTCGGGCCCGCCGCCGATCTTAGTGAAGACATGGCGCCGCCGCTGTTCGCTGGTGGCGTACATGAGGTCGGGGTTAACGGGGTCGATAACCACGTTGTTCACCCCGGTGTTTTCGCTGATCTCCAGCACCTTTTTCCAGGTCTTGCCACCGTCGCTGCTCTTGTAGAGCCCGCGGTCGCCGCCCGGTCCCCAGGCCGAGCCCTCGGCTGCCACGAACACGATATCGGAGCAGCGGGGAGAGACGACGATGTCGCCGATCTGGCGCGAGTCTTTCAGGCCCATGTTGGTAAAGGAGCCGCCGCCGTCCTCACTTTTATACACGCCGTTGCCGTAGCCCAGGGCGCGCTGGTGGTTGTTCTCGCCCGTGCCCACCCATACGATGTTCGGGTTGGAGGGATCGAGGGTGACCACGCCCATGGAGTAGGCGCCGTAGTTATCGAAGACCGGCTGGAAGGTGGTGCCGTTGTTGGTGGTTTTCCAGACATGGCCCGAGGCCACGGCCACGTACCACTCGAAGGGGTTGACCGGGTTCACGGCAAAATCGGCGATGCGGCCCGAGGTAAAGGCCGGCCCTATGCTCCGCCAGCTGAGGCCGGAGGCCACTTTTGCTTCCGGGGCCTCGGCCTTCTTCTCGTTGCCGTCGTTCTTTTTGTCCTTTTTTTCGGGAGGGACGGCCCCCGTGTTGATGCACAGCAGCAGCGCCAGCGCCATGCCTACGCCCGCCCTGATCCTGTAATGGTGTTTCCCGTTCATCAGTCTTTGTTTTTTGGGTTTAAGGGCTCAATTTAAAAAATTATTCGCGGAAAGCTGAGGGGTATTGACTTTTTAACGGAGGGGTTGTAACTTGATAGGTGGAATTCAGTTGGTTCGGTGCCCGGGGTTGCTGGTGGTTTTTTTGGGGGTGAAGAAGATTTGGAACTTCGGGTAAGTTATATTGATAATAATAATCTATTAAAGGAAAATGAAAAGGTAAATGTTTATAGAATTATTAGAAATTATTTTTGATCTTCTTTCAAAAGAAGAAATGGGGTATTAGTCATTTTTTTTAAAAAAATATTCAATGGTTAAGCTACAACCTTATTACTTATGCTCATGGAAAATAAATTGACAAAAATCGCAACATTTCTAGATGGAAATTTTTTCATGATTGTATCTGAATTTTACAAATTCCATCATCCAAAAGGGAAATATATCTCATTCAATGGACTCGCTGAGTATATTAGAGAAGAAGTATCAAGACAGGAACAAGTAGACAAAAGATACTGCCAAATTGTTGAAGCGCATTGGTTTAGAGGTCGATACAATACATCGCAGTTAAATCAAATGATTACTGACGATACAAAAAGATTGTCTTGGCTGACAAATGAAAGATATGTGCATGATTTATTTATGTATAATGGAATTGTTCAACATGTATATCCGGTTCAATTTGATCAAAGAACTGGAAGAACTACGGAAAAAGGAATTGATGTTTGGCTTGCCTTAGAGGCTTTTGAATTAGCGGTCTTAAAAAAATTTGATGTTTGTACACTAATAGCAGGGGATACCGACTATGTACCATTAGTAAGAAAACTGAATGGCCTAGGAACTAGGGTGATGGTTCTTGGTTGGGATTTCCAATATGCGCTTCCAAATGGTAATATGCATATTACAAGAACAAGTCAACCACTACTTGATGAATGCACCTATCCAATAATGATGGAAGGAGTTATTAATGATAGAGCAAATACAAATAATCCCGTCGTTCGAGGAATTTTTGAGAATTGACACTTGACAGTTTTAGCTTGTCATATTACAGTAAAGGAATTACAGTTGGCAATTACCAAGATTTGATATTATACAATATTGCCAAGAATTATTTTATTTCTAAATAAACTATAGATACATTTTCCAAAGCATTGTTCGACTATAAGATAATGCAATGATATCAATCCTTTCATGAAATTTACTTTAAAAACAACGCAAAACTAGAGAAAATGGAAATATATCGAACATCAAAAGTATTTGTTCCTGGTGGATTACCAGTCTTGACTTATAATCCAAGGCAAGAATTAAAACTTGAGGATTCAGTTCGAAGAGCCAACGACAATTTGTGCAAATTAATGGTAGTCACTGGATCTACTAAATCTGGAAAAACTGTTTTAGTCAAGAATATTTTTCCGAAGGAGAAATCAGTCTGGTTCGATGGCGGTTCTTTTTCTAGTGAAGATGAATTTTGGTTAGATATTGTTAATCAATTAGATGGATTTATTGATTTCACAGAATCACAAGGAAAAGAAAAAACACACTCAAATAAAGCAAAAGGGAAAGCTGAACTTACACTGTCAATACCCTTTCCAGGTATGCCTTCTATCGGAGGTGAAGTTGAATATTTTAGGGACAAGAAAGATAACTTAACAAAAACTAAATCGAGAAGAGGCAGTGTAAAATCTATCGCACTAAATCTACTTGCTGAAAAAAAAATTCCCTTAATTATAGATGACTTTCATTACTTAAATAGAGATAAACAAGCCTCAATAATTAGGGCAGTGAAATCACTGATATTTGATGGACAACCAGTTATTTTTATTGCAATTCCGCATAGACGTTTTGATCCGATAAAAGTAGAGAAGGAAATGACTGGACGAGTTGAAAATGTAAATATTCCACCTTGGGAGAAAGACGAATTAAAAGAGATTGCCGCGATTGGTTTTCCACTTTTAAACTTATCAGTTGAAGACAGTGTTATTTTTTCTCTTGTGAATGAATCAATAAGTAGCCCGCATTTAATGCAAGAATTTTGTAGAGAATTTTGTGCTATAAACAATATACATGAAACAGTTCCAAACAAAAGAATAATTGGTTTTGAAGAAAACAAACTCAAAAAACTTTACTCGGATGTAGCAGTAATGACTGGCAAGATTATGTTTGAAAAATTAAGTAAAGGTCCTAGACAAAGAAGTGATAGGATCAAAAGACCTACTTCAGATGGAAGTGATCCGGACATTTATGGTTTAGTTCTTAAAGCCTTGGCAAACTTAAAACCTGCTCTTGAAAAGGTCGAATATGTCGATTTAAGAAGAGAAATTTCGAATATCTCTGTCGATAGAACACCAGAAGCTCATGAGATATCAAGAGTTTTAGAATATATGTCAAAAATTGCTTCATCTGATGAGTCATCTACACCAGTAATTGACTGGGAAAAGGATGATAGAATTTTGCATATCACTGATCCATTTTTTGCATATTATTTGCGTTGGGGTAAGATCTAATGATTTTTCAAATGATATCGAAAGGAATTGAGTTTTTGCTCAGACTCTCTCAAGACACAATGTCTTTCAATAAGCTTAGCTCCCTTTGATCTATCACTGATAAAAAAAAAATTGAAAACGCAGAATATCAATATTTCAAAGCATAAAATTGTAATCAATTAAAAATGTTTTAACTAAGACGCAACGCTAATGTCTTACGCCTATTTTTCTTAGAAACAAAAGTTTTATTCGCAATTATATGAATAATATTTTTATCACTGTATTAACCTCTATAATATACATGACATGCATTCAAGCAAGTGCACAAAGGCCCCCTGATTCACTTTTTCAACAAATTGTTCTTTTCAAGAGGCAGGCTATTGGGGTAGATAAAGATAAGTCCTACCAAAAATTTCTAAAGGAATACAAATTACCTCAAGCTTCAGGTTTTTACTTTCGTCCGGATAGCCTTCATTTGTATATAGCTACGGCCAAACATGTTATGCAACGCGACGACTCTATAAAAAAAATAATGATTCAATATTTTACGATTTTAGAGAGTGGAGGATTTTGGACTTGCCATACCTTCCATGTTAATAACTATGGTTTAAATCATAGAGATTCGTTATGCGATATAGTTTTAGTATATAATTTTTTTTCTCTATTTAACACTGGGATTTCTGAAAAAATAAAAGGCTTCACAACTAAAGATATTGTAACAAAAGAGGTTTTTTATTCAATGAGACCTGGACAGAATATGTTTTATATTGGAATGTACCCTGATAGCCTAAAATCTATTAAAAACTTCTATTGGTATCCTAAAGCTGAACTTGTAAACATATACAAAATACCGAAGCAAGTGAAAGCAGGTAAGTTTAGCACTCCAATAAACTGTGATTTCAGACTAAAATCAATTGGTAAACAAGGCATTAGCGGTTCTCCAGTGTTTATTGAAATCAATGGCAAATACAAATTATTCGGTATTATTAACGCGACTAATTCGAATTCCATGAACCAAAACAACTATACTGAATTTATTGGTACTGGAGCTTTTCGATTATTAGAAATATTGGAATTCAATAATTAAATATGCTCAGAATTTATCAAATATAACTAACATAGCGATGTATATGTAAGCATTAAGCCTCCTAAGTCTTGTAATCAAAACCACTCCGTAAACTATTAGAGAAAATCCAACGATTTCCGCATTTTCGCAGACTTTTGTCAGAAGTATTTGAGTTTTTCCAGCTCTATGGCGAGAGTCCTGTCCCCACTGGCTTCGAAAGGCTCCGCCCCGCCCTCCTGTCCCTCCCCCGCCTCGCCTTCGACTTGCTACGACTGAGCGGCGGTGGGAGGGATGGCTGATTTGTTACCTTTTCGGGCTTGCCTGAGCCTGGCCCGGAAGGCAGAGAGGACCGGTGTTTTTCAAATAAGACATTTTTTCCGGGTTCTCTAACGATGGTTTCGGCTTATTGGAGTAACTTTAGTGAAAAGGGAGTTTTTGACGGACCCGTTAGGCATATTTGCATCTATGAAACAATACATTTACATGCTTTCTGCAATACTTTCCATCACCATCTTTTCCTGTAACCGACCCGGCAAAGCACCAGAGAAATTGATTACAGCTGTAGATACTGTTCCCATTCCTGACACCTTATACCTGGCTAATGACACCACCCTTTTCCTGAACGGTGAGATAGTTTTTATGGATTCACTGGATGTCGTTCTATCGGAAATAAAGCTAAAGGAAGGGGAAGCGTATGTGGTTTTAAAGACCGTCGGTCAGGTGAAAGTGAGCAGTATCGAAAGGATTATGGAGACGCTGACCAGGAATCATATTACGATCAGGTTGAGAGTGGATAATTAGACCGACCTGCATGTGAAAGCAGCAGGAGCACATGAAAAAAGTACATTAACAATTGCAATCAGACAGTAAAACAATGTTCAAAACCAGAACAGGAGCAGGACTTATAGTCATTCTTTTTGCAATGACTGGTTTTAGCTTATTTGTACAGGGTTTTGACAATACCAACGCCCAGATCACATTGAGGATCATCTAATTATATTAACATATCAACAAAAGATGACATGAAAAGGCTTTCATTCTTTTTATTGCTTATTTTTTCGATGATCCATTTAAGGGCTCAGAATGAGAAATATCCGAATCGATTCAATTTACAAATAGGATTAGCAGATCGCTTAAAATTATTGCAGTACTTTACTTATTATGAAAGCTATAGAATATCCCTGAATTATATACTGGCGCCTGATTTAAGCATAGCTGTTTTCGGTGGCTATACGCCTCTTTATGAATATAATACATATGATCAAACCAGATACTTTCGAGGGAATGGGTTCTTCTATGGAACTGAAGTTTTTTACTACATCAATCCGATTGCTTTAAATAAAAAAATGTACACTAAACTTTATTTTTACCTGAAAGGAAGAATTGGTGGTTTTAGTGCATTTCCAATTGAAGTACCTTCGTTAAGCAAATTGGATTACGGTATATATGGTGGAGTATATTATTATCCATTTGCCAAATACGGAGTTTTTGCAGAATTGGGTTATGGCAGACATTCATACAGTCAATTTGGATTTTCATTCAGGTTCAAATAACTCAACATTTTCGCAGACTTTTGTACGATGTTTTTAGATTTTTCCAGCTCTATGGCGAGAGTCCTGTCCCCACTGGCTTCGAAAGGCTCCGCCCCCACCCTCCTGTCCCTCCCCCGGTTACCCGGCAAAAGCTGCCTGAATCAGCCATTACTTGCCCGATTGGCAAAAGGCCCGGATCATGCCTTTTATTCGCTCCCCTCTCCATGAGAGGCCTTTGGGGTGAGGAATATAGCCTGGGTACATTGCTTTTGTATGGTTTTTTGGTCTACAAGTTACCGGTCCTCACCCTCGCCTGCAATTACCAAGTTATTTTGCAGGAGTGATGCGCAGACTTCTACGGGCTCGCCCCCACCCTCCTCCGAAAAAGCCCTTCTTTCCCTGCCACAGGCAGGGAGAGAAGGGCCCTGTTCTTTCTTGAAAAGCCTTTTAACACTTCCTAGGGCAGCACCGTGAACCTGAACTGCGAAAGCTGTTTTTCGGTACCCGCAGTAAGGATATAAACCCCTGCCGGGAGATTCTCCAGGTGAAGGGTGCACTCCCGGGTGTTCAGTTTCTGAAGGTTATACAACATTCGTCCCGACAGGTCGGTGATGATGATCCGGTCGATCTGCCGGTCGGAGCGTACGGTTAGCATCCCGCTGGTCGGGTTGGGGAAGAGGGAGATGACAGGCATCAATTCCTCCCCGATCCCTGACGGCTCATCCGCAAAAAGGGCCTTAACGGTCATATCGCCTGATACAGTGATCAGCAGCGGATTTGTGTTCTGTGAAGTGCCATCCACTTCCCAGTGGTCAAAGACCTTTCCAGTATGGGGATAGGCTGTGAGGGTCAGCTCTGCACCGTCGACCACATAGACCTCTCCGGCCGGAGGATTGGTCTCCCCGCCTTCGCCGTTTTCAATGGTCACCGTGTACTGCGTGGCTGAAGTAGCTGTAAAATAAGCACTGGCTGTCACGTCAGCTGTTACAGGCAGGTCGACATCGGGCGTTGTGTAGATTACCGAAGAGATATCCCAATGATCGAAGACAAATCCTTTTGCAGGTGAAGCATAAAGGTGAATAACCGAGTTTTCGGCCACACTGTGGATCCCCGGAGCAGGGTACACGGTTCCTTCACCTTCGGCAACTGCCACCACTACCTGGTGAGAAGGCGCAAACCAGGCTTCTATGACTGTATTTCCGCTGATCTCGATCGAGGTGTCGGGAACGGTGATCTCCCTGCCATCGACAAGCCATTTGACAAAGATATTGTTCATATCAGGCAGAGCGGTCAGACTTACCCGGCTGTAGGCATTGATATAATGGGTCCCTGCGGGCGGGGTTGTACTTCCGTTCCCGTGAGTGGTGACCGTTAGCGTATACTGGGTGGCTGCTGTGGGCACAAAGTAGGCTGTGGCAGTAAGATCAGAGCTCATGGAAACCATGATCGCATCGGAAGTGTATTTGGTAGCTCCCACCATCCATTTATCAAATACATAACCCTGAGAGGGTGAGGCATAAAGGATCACACTTTTCCCTTCGGGATAGGTGTGGGCTCCGGCAGTCGGCGTTGTCGTTCCCGATCCGCTGACAGCCAGGGTAAGGGTGTATTCCTTATAGAAAACGGCATTCAGGTAAACGTCATCCGAAAGCTGGTCGTCGCAATCCGACTTCAGTGTGAATTTCAGCCCGTTGTATACCGAAACCAAAGGTCCTTTCCTGACCGTAACAGTGACATTCACACTCTTACCTGCCTCAATGGTATAGGGATACGGGATCCCCCCCACCACCGGGCTTCCGCCAATGGTAATAACAGCCCCGTCGGGGTTCGATACCTGGTCGAACACCAGGTCGTAAGTCCGGGTCTCATCACTCTCACTGGTATTTGACAGTTGAAGTACGAAAACTGCCGGATCTGTTTCCTTCACCGTCTGGGAATTGGTATTGGCCAGCAGCTGTACCCCGTCGCGGTGCAGGGTGGCGGTGTCCCACGGACAGCTTGTGCGCCCGGCCACCAGCCTGAAGGCCGGCACTCCGTATACATTGTCGTTGAGGATATTCACGGTATAGCTGTCGCCGATATCGTCATCCGAAAGCACATATCCGACGGTGTTGGTCCATGTATGCTCCAGTCCGAAGCCTCCGCCGATAGTGGTCCGCGAGTTAACAGCCACACCGCCGTAGATCCCCTGTCCGCCAACCGAAGCCCCGATGTCCGTTGCAACACCGGCCTCGATATACAGGCTGAGGTCGATCGAGAAGTTATTGTTGGTGGTCGATTCCACCGAATTCTCATAACTTATACCTCCGCTGAAAGTTTTGTTGGTGACATAGGTGGCATCCTCGATATTCCTGCGGTTCTGCTCAACGACCTGCTTCCAGACATCCATCTGGTTGCTGAAATATTCGGCTGAGTCGGTCACGTTTTTTGAAGCATAGTAGGCCGATATGCTTTCAAGTTCCGGAATGATCACCTCCTTAACATGATTCTCGGTATACATAAAGGTTGTGACCAGTCCTTTAGGCTCCATCACCAGGGTTTTGGACGTTTCAGCCCTGCAATGGTCGAAGTCGTACTGCAGCACATCGGAAACGGCATACAGCATATTCAGGGCACCTCCCACGTACAGGTCTCCGCCTGATCCGGTGATACTGCCACCACCCGCTGTCTGAAAACGATCGGTAGTGGTGGTGGTAAAGGTCAGCTGGTCGGTGGTGAGGCCGCTGACTCCGGCCCCGAAGGTACCCGTGACATCGAACTGAGTGGAAACATCGACCGATACATCAATACCCACAGATACACCAACGCTGAGCGACTGTCCCATCTGTGCCCTGAGATATGAACTTACAGAAGCTTCCTGCTGGATACTTGCATAGAAGGAAGTAGCCACGCTTGTGTTCTTTTCCAGGTAGCTGTAGCTGCAGTCTCCCGGGGGATTATGCAGGATCTGGAAGGGGATCTGCGGCGTGGTGGTGGTAAAGGTCTGAGATCGGGCCCTGTTACCAACAACAAGGGCATCGGTATACACCGTATCGGTCTGGTTATCACGGTATAAGATAGCCTGGAACGACTTTTTATACGGTGCGACAATATTCGGGCTACCTCCCGTAAAGGTATAGGTGACCGCTTCTCCCTGCATATAATCGATGGTGTCGGTAACGAAACCGGTGCCGGATGACGAGATGTTCTCCATAATGATGATCCGGCCATCACCGGCGGGACAATGAGAACCGTTAAACGACTCCACCGGATCAAATTCAACCACATACTCCCCGTGCTGGGGAATTACCGGCATGATCTCATCGGAACAGGTCATGTAGCGGTCGAGTCCTGCTACCAGCAAGGTGGGCGCTTTTCGGTAAACAAAGTCTTTGGTCAGGGTGTCATGGCTGAAGACCTCCGGGTCATACACCGTAAGGTCGATGCTGTCGTTCTTTGAAAAATAGGCCTTCCCTTCGATGGAACTCAGCAGGTCCTCATCAACCGAAGTAAAACTAAGCATCTCAACATAGTATTTCCGGGCCGGCAGCTTCAGGGTATACATTCCACCTGCGCCGGTGCTGACGGTGGTGCTGAAACAGGCTGGTTCACCTGGTGTGTAAAAACGCAGGGTAGCGTCCCCGATATATACTCCGCAACTGGCCGACACCTGGCCAGCCACCACGTAACGGGTAGTATCATCAAAGATAATCCCGTCAGTATTACCGCTCACATCAAGGGAGAGGCTGTCGGGACTGAAATAATGACCTTCCAGAACAGGCCGTATCGTGTATTTTCCCCCACTGGTCACTGTGAAATTAAATCGACCGTTTTCATCGGAATTCACCCCGCTGACACCTTTGCCGTTTAAAAGGAAGCCAACTTCGGGCATCGGACAGGAGCCCTGCAATACTGTCCCCGATAACAGAAAGGAGGATTCGTCTGTAAAATCAGTAGTTGCATTATGGCTTTCGATATTCAGGGTAACTTCCTTTTCAGTTGGATCGAAGGTACGGCCTTCAGCCACCGGCATGACCGTGAAAACAGCCTCTTCATAATAATAGATATCGGAAATGGTAAATGAACCGTTGACATCAGTGATGGCTGAGTACACGGTGGTAGTATCTGTCGGCAGGGCAGTTCCCTTTAAGCGGGCTACCACCTTAATGCCGGGTACGCCAACACCTCCCGGATTATTCACAGTCACTGGTGTATGCACGGTGCCGGAGATCTTACCGTTGGGTCTGACTTTTCCCTTCGCCGTGCCGGAAATCCCTGTCTGGGCATAGGGCTTGATCTTAAAGGTATAGGTGTAGAGATAGCCGGGGATCAGGGTAGAGGATACATCCTCGTATGAAGTGTAACTGTTATAGGGACTGTCGTAGATCAGGCTGTTCAGGGTGCCATCGGAGCGTTCGATAAGGTAACCGCTTGTATTGGACAGGTTACTGAAATTGGTCCAGGTCAGAACAACCTTGTTTTTCACATCGGAACTTGCTTTCAGGGCCGGATTAAAGGTAGATCCCTGATTCCCTGCCGGGGCATCCAGTTCCTTCCCGTTCACCAGGGCCCGTACGGTGTAGGTCCCCTTGCTGCCTGCTGCCAGGCCGGTGTGGGTGAAAGAAGTTGTTCCGGCAGGAACATTGGTGATCTTTGTACCCTCAAAATATATATTATAGCTCTGATTGTCGAAGGTAAATTCATTCAGGGTCCAGCTGAGGACTACTTTGTCGGAATAGGCACTATCGCTGGCCTGAACATTGGAAACGGGCTGGTAAGCAGGCAGATTATATGTGAAAACAGGAAATTCGGAATAATCACAGTTACAGGTTCCCCAGAACCAGCCCATGTACCTGACCTGGAAAGAAATGGAAATGGAGGAAGAGGGCTGGATCATACTCAGCGATATTTCTGCAGTCATATCATTGACAGCGTTGTACATCCAGTCTATCGTCCAGGAACTCTGGTAGTTGTTGATCTTGTAATATACAAACGTACTTGGATAGGTAACGCAGGCATTGGAGATACCGCCGAGCTTTAATTTCACCTTATTGGGCTGAGCCTCAACCAGGGTAAGTGTGGCAGCTGCACTTAGCTCCAGTGAGAACAGCAGACTTGTAAAAATAAACAGGAGACAAGCTCTCCTGCGAAGCATCTTTCCGGGAAACGTTTTCATGAGTTTGATTGTTGAGGTGCAAAACCTCAAAAGTCATCATTCTGCTGAAACCATCATAAAAAAGGGGCTTAGAAAAAACTTAACAAACAGTAAAGAGTCCATGAGAGAAAAAAGAAGGATTGTTTTCATAATCAGGAGACTGAATCCTGAACTTCATCGACGGCACATTTTTTTCATAAACGTCCGAAGAAAATTGTCATGTTTTCCCCCTTATCAAGCCCGATTTTCTTTCGCAGCCGCGAGCGGGCCACATGGACACTCTCTGCCGTGGTCTGCGTGATCTCAGCGATTTGCTTGGATGAAAGGTCAAGACGGATAAAAGCCGCCAGACGCCTTTCGGCAGGGGTCAGGTGAGGATAGCCTTCCTGAAGTTTCCTGTAGAACTCAAGATGTACTTCCTGGAAACAGGTTTCAAACTCTTTCCAGTAATTTTCCATGTGAATAATGCTGTACTCCTCCAAAAGACTGTTGAACTTCGCAATTCCGGCTGAATCCATATTTTTTTGCATGTCCCGAAGTTCTGAAATGAAGGCATTGTTTTTTTCAACCAGTTTAAGCTGGTACATTGCCTTTGTGGTCAGTTCCCTTTGCTTTGAATCGAGCTGCAGATTGAGATAGTCGGCATGCTCCTTGATAAAGCGGGTCTCCTTTTCATGCAGTTCCTGCCGGATGCTGATCTCTGCGGCATGTACTTTTCCGAATACGTAAAGGAGTCCGGTAATTCCCCACGAAAACCCGAGTACGGGCACGATGATGATCACGGCATTCTTCATCAGGAAGGGATCACGGGAGAGGAATAACAGACCTGTGAAGGCCAGGATGAAATAAATCCCGGCGATGAAGGCATGTCTTCTGCCATTACAGAAACCAACCACCATAATATTGGCACAGAAAACCGGGATATACAATAACACATTTCCGGTGAATGAAACGGAATGAAAATAGAAATAATACAGGGAAAGGAAGAGGTCGGTAAAAGTAACGTACACCAGGACGCCGCTTCCGAGACGGAAAGATACGAGCCCTTTCCGGTATAGGAAAAAAGCTCCCCAGCTCAGCAGCATGGAAAGCGTATCGATCAGGATAAGCGGATGGTACCCGTAAGAAACATAATCCAACTGGTTAAAAACAATGATGATGGAAAAAGCCGTAAGGGCAACATAATAGGCGATCTTCCCGGTTTCTTCGAGCAGGATCCCCCCTTTGGTCTGTAGCGTACTATTCAAGGTGGCGGTGATATTGAGAACTATTGTAAACTTATAAAAAATCCGGGAGTTTCAACGTGGAGATAAGGTATTCAGAAGGACTATCAGGTTATCGCCAGATCGGAGTAGCAGTAACTCTCATAAAGATGATCCGGATATATTGGCCCGGGAATTGGGCTTTCGGAGTACGCCTGTAGAATGTTGTTCTTTGCGGCCGCAAAATCAGAAGACCACTAAGATTTCCTCAGGAAAACTCCTCTCAGGGGCAGGATAGCTCCTGCCCATAGCAATTTCCGATACACGGGGTGAGGACTGTCTTTATGATTTTTAAATCGCTGTTTTACCGGTCTAGTCACGCTACTTCCTCTCGTTCCACCCCTCGTTGCTCCGTGGCAAAGGTGGGCATCCAGTTTCTCCACCATTAGAAAAAAACCGTATCAGAAACTTTTAAGGTTTACATCGATCAGAGCCGGAAGGTCAGAAGACCGGATTTTTTTACAACAGATGATTTTTCCGGCCTTTTAATTCCTGTTTCGGGTTTATGGTGTAACTTTAGGGTGAAGGTCGTTTAAGGGAACATCTATTCGCCGTATTTTTATGAGGAACCTTTTTTTCATTATCAGCCTGCTGATCCTTCTGGGTTCAGAATTATCCGGACAAAATAATGATAATGAAAGCTTTTTCACCGGAACCTGGCACTCGACAAAAAAGCCTTTTCCCTATGGGGCCGACATTGAGATTTTACCGGACCACACCTTTCATTTCAGGGTTGGAGCCTGCACTTTTCGCTCCTTTTCTGAAGGATCATGGAAGATTATCGACAGCATACTGATCCTCGACAGCTATGCACTGGATTCCTGTATGCTTGCCAATTATTTCGGATTTGAATGTATCCCTGTCGACAGCTTTCCTGAACCGGTAAGCACCATCCCGGGTTGCATTCCGGAATACTCAGGGATGGAATATACAATATTCGACGATGAGAAATTCTTTTTTAAAGACGATACCTTACGTCATATTATCCGGAAAAAGAATACCTGCCCTCATGTTAAGAATGACTATATAAAAGTTGAATAATATCAAGTTCATAGCTTAAAAAATCTCCTGGTGTTCCCGGTGACTTTGTGTTCTCCGGCGGCCGAGGGCTTGCCGTAGGCGATGCCTGGTGGAGAAAAAGGCGCAAAGGATTAAAGCGGAGCCACAAAGGCTCTAAGGTTCACAAAAAAGTCTTTGTGCTGTTTTGTGTCCTCGTGCCCTGGTGGCGAAAAAGGCGCAAAGCATTAACGCGGAGGCCCAAAGACGCAAAGACACAAAACATTGGCTTAGGAGGTAGATTTTCATACTCGCGCCTCACATCTCGCATCTCACTTCAACATTCAGCATTCTTCATTCAGCATTTTGCATTCTGCATTTTGCATTCTGAATTCCACATTCTCTCTCCTCACTCTCACATTAAAATCTTTGTGCTGCTTCGTGTCCTCGTGCCCTGGTGGCGAAAAAGGCGCAAAGCATTAACGCGGAGGCCCAAAGACGCAAAGACACAAAACATTGGTTTTGGTGGTGTGTGCTTTTACCCCTGTCTCACAATAGCACAATCTTCCTCACGACCTTCTGCCCGTTGCCGGAGACCTGCAGCAGGTACATCCCCCTCGGAAAGCCTTCTACATCAAGCTCCAGATTGCCGTACATCTTCCCGGTATATACAAGGTTACCCTCCGGGGTGTAAAGGGAGACTTCCAGCGGACGGGGGAACATTCGGCCATCGACATGCAGTACCGTGGTAGCAGGTACCGGCCAGACGCTGATCGTTTCACCGGCAGGACTGCCGGACATGCCGGTGCTGATGTTCTCCACCCGGGTCTCTTCCGAGAGTCCGGAGAAATTGTAGGAACAAACCGAGTAACTGTATAGGGAGTTGATATTCAATCCGTCATCAATAAGCTGAAAAAGGTTGGGCGGGAATTCAAAGACCGCATGGATCCCTGTTGGTACTTCAGTGCGGGTCAGTATGTATCCGTCGCTTCCGCTGCACGGGTCCCAGGTGGCAATCAGGCGGGTGGGAATGGAGACGGAATGCCGTACCGTAAGACCCGTCACCAGGGGCGAGGGCAGCACTCTTTCCAGAACCCAGGGATTGGATTCATTCGGCAGGACCACCTCTGTGTTTTTCAGTTTCATCAGGGCGGCAATCCGGAACCCGGTCTGCCCGCTTTCGATCTCCAGTTCAGTAAGCGGGATCTTGCACTCGTAAACGCCATCGGCAGTGCGGAGGGAATCAATCCTGTACCGGAAGTGCCAGGCACCCGAGCCATAGGAACTGAGCGAATCGCCGCTGATCCGGTACTCAAAACCGGACGATGACCAGTTCAAATTGTTTTCCCCGGTGGTGGCATCCAGGTCGCTGTTGAGGTAAATTTGAGGACTGCCGGCAGAATCGCCTTCCAGTAAGACACAGAGTTCCTCCCGGCTGAAATAGGCCCTGAGGAAATATTCGCCGTCGTCGCCGGCCACTGCTGCAGCCGGTACAATTGCGTTCCAGTCATCGGTATGGCCGTCGGCAAGAATCACAGGATACTTGTAACTTCCGGTCCCCGTGGTAACGGCCGCTACCGGTGACCACTCCGACACGCTGGCTCCGTCACTGAAATAAGCCCTGTAATAATAGGTCTTTTCTGCTTCCAGCCCGTAATCAGAAAAATAATTCACCCCGGTTTTTCCGGGTACAACCGTAAGCGCCATGAAGCCGCCGGATGGTGCCGTACTTCTTTCGATATGAAGCCGGTAGCTCTCCTCCTCGCTGCTACGGGCATTACTTACGATCACGTTTCGCGCAAAGGAACTCAGATTGATACCCGGTGCAGAAGGGATGCCGGCCGTCCTGGTGCCGGCCGAAGCGAAAATGACCGGCCCGTTATAATCGGGGCCCGGTTCTGCCGGTACAATATGGAGGACATGCCCCAGGTCGTTCATTCCCAGTTCAGCGTTCCAGACCCCGTCGTTGGCCAGCCGGATGGCATATGCCGGGTTATTCTTCAGGGTGATCTCCGGGTCGGGCAGGGACAGGAAAAGGTCGTAATCGCCATTCTCCATTGTCGCCGGGATCCCGGCTTCTATAGCAAGTTCAATGGTGGTGTTCAGTTCATAGCGCCGCAGGTCGACCGCCACCGGTGCTGAAAAAAGCTCTCCGGTCACCCTGTTTCGGAGCACCAGTTCCACGGCTCTGGGGTTTACCGGATTGGAGAAACCGGTATTGATAAGGCGGAGACTCAGGTTAAAAGAACCCTTCTGCCGGGCAGAGTCCCTGATCTCTGCACCGAGGAGGGAATAGCGGTAACCCAGTCTCTTTTCCATTTCCACGTAGCAGCCTTCCTCCTTCCAGTTTGAGAGGGTCGGACCGTAGTAATCCTCGTTGATGAAGGTCCAGTGGAAACGTTCCATCTCCGACACGCTGGTGTCGCAGTTCGACCGGCTCTGATACCATTTGCAGGTTTCTCCGCCCATGGCAGTAAATTTTGTATCCTGACCGAGATAGTTCTTCTCCTCCACAATATTGCTGTAACTTCCCACATCGTTATAGGAAGAGACAAAGCAGTCGTTGTGATGAGCAACCCGGGACTTCGGTGTTCCGGAATATGACTCGGCTTCCGTTAAGGGGCTATCCCCGAAAAAATCCATTTTATAGCCCACGTAACGAAGCTGGATCATCCGGTCGGCCGGAAGGGCATCGAGCAGGTTATAGAGAAGTTCCCTCCTGGCTTCCAGGTTCTCCGGGCTCACGATCCATGGTGACGAGGGATCCGCAAAATAGTCGGTATAGTACCATTCACCCCAGGCGCCGATAAAACCTGCCTGCAACACCATAATCACATCGGCATTTGCCTGCAGCAAGGGCTTCAGTTGGGCAATATGCTGATTGATCCGGTCGGGCGAGGCATCCCCGTAGGGTGCTTCATCAGAGGACGTGTAGGCAAAGCGGATAACCCCCTTCAGACCTGCTTCCCTCATCCGGCTGAAATCCTCGGTGATCCGGTCGAGATAGGCCTGGGAGATCGGCTGATCCACATAATCTCTCATGTAAAAAATCCGGTAAATCAGGGTAAAGCCCTGTTTACGGAAATTCTTAAGCTGCACCGGATCCATGGAAGAAGTGGCATCCCGACGATCCGTATACCGGTAAAAACCCCTTTCGGGATTCACAAGGACCGAATCGCTGCCGGCATAGGTGTGGGTGCTGAAGGTCTGTGCAGGAAGAACATGGAGCAGCGCCAACAGGCAGGAAAAAATGAGTGCTTTCTTCATTTCGCGGACAATTAAATGGGATAAAAGGGTGGGTCTTCAGGGTCAGAGTCGCTGCCTGAAAAAAGGTAATGAAGCAGGTTCCGGAGAACCCGCCTCATCACTCAGACAACTTTAACCCATATGAAAAATCTACTCAATTGGCCATAGTATAGGCAGCAGGTACTGCCAGCGGATCAGCATAATTCTGCGGAAGTGTTCCCACATTGGTCCAGGTATTATCGCTGTTGGCGAAGGTGATCCTGATCGTACTTCCCAGATCGGGGAAGGAGAACATATCCTTCACCAGGGAGAACTCAATGGCTTTTCCACCGTCGACCGCAACATAACCCGAACTCTGGGCCATGGCATTAGCCGTCACAAAATCTTCCCAGGGCCAGTTAACATCGGCACCTGTTGCTGTTTTCACCACCGATCCCGGCTGAGTTCCATCGGGGAAGGCAACCACAACGGCTTCCATCAGGTACTCAACACCCGGGGCATCGTAATATCCCCAGTAATCCCAGCCGGTGGTCCCGTTATTATCCGCATCGATATACATTTGCAGAACTTCGCCGATAGCGGAGGTTCCCTTCACGAAAACATACAGGTAATCCTGGGAATCCACGATTTTGGCTTCGATAAGGGTACGGCCTTCACCATCGGGAAGATTATAGAGGGAGTTCACGGAGGCCCACTCACCGAAAGTTCCGTCGATGGTTACAGGCTCCAGGGCAAGGATCTCAACAGTCTGGGTGCTCTCGTCCGATCCGCCGTCGCCGGTGGCCGTGAGGGTCACATCGTAGCTACCGAAATCGGCATACACATGACTGGGTGCTTCAGCATCAGAGGTCTGTCCATCGCCAAAATCCCAGAGGTAGGTGGTGGCATCGGTCGACTGGTTGGTGAAGGTCACCGTAAGGGTGCTTTCATCGACCGAGTATTCAAAATCGGCAACCGGAGGAACCGGTTCTTTACAGCCTGCCAGAAAGAGCAGGGCCAGTCCATAAAAAATGGAAATCTGCGTAATTGTTCTTAGCTTGTTCATAATACAAATAATTAAAGTTAGTGTTTAGAATTCATTATAACTTTCTTATAAAGAGCTTATTGCACATACTGTACCACCCGGTCAGACCTATTCGTTCTGAACGCAGGCCTTGTTGAGATCGGTTTCCTGCGCCGGGATGTAGAACAGGTTCCTGGGATCGTCCCAGGTGATGAAGGTGGCACTGTTTTTTTCCGGCACCGTGTTGTAATCGATATCGGCCGGCACCAGGTTGGGAATGTGATAGCCCCAGTACTGCCTGTTGAGATCCTGCCTGTTGCGCAGCAGATCAAATTTCCGCTGTCCTTCGAAGGCCAGTTCGAGTCGCCGGGTGAGCAGCACCTCATCCAGGGCCGTGCTTCCCGGAGGTACACTTCCGTTGTAAAGCTTATCAGCCGTATAGCCGCGCCTGCTGTTAAGCTCGTCGAGCTCGTCGAGTGCTTTTACCCCCTCCCCGTTTTTGGCATAGGCTTCTGCCCTGTTCAGCAGGACTTCCGAAAGCCTGAAGAAAACCGGTGAGGTAAGCGTTGGGATGCCGTTCTGATCATTGAATTTCGACATGTACATCACTTTTACTCCGTCTTTATACAGACCAGCGGAGATGGAGTCGAGCAGGTAAGCGCCCCGGGTATCCCACGGACGGTCGTCAAACAGTTTCCTCAGCGGATCGGATACAAATTCCTCGCCCCAGCCACCACCGGCAGTGTTATACATCGAGGAGAGTGCGCCCTGGGTCGCCTGGATCACATCTTCATCCAGGAACTTCAGGCACCATATGGTTTCTTTTCTTCCCAGTGCAGCATTGGGAAAATAGGCCGCGAAATCGTCGTCGATTTCATAGGTCCCGAGTTCAAACACCTTATCCGCATAAATTATGGCATTATCGTTGTCCTCCATATACAGGTAAACCCTCGACAGGAAGGCATAAACGGCCCCGATAGAAGGATAGGCCACCCCACGGTCGGTTTCCTTGCTCATCAGGCCTTCAGCCGACTGCAGATCGGAAAGGAGCTGGTCGTAACATTCGCCAACGGTCGACCTGGCCAGCTGCGACCCTTCGGTGTTGGTCAGCCGCAACGGTACACCCGGTGCCTGCGGATCAATGGCGTACTGTTTGGCATAAAAATTCAGCAGGGAAAAGTAGGCAAAGGCCCTGATGAAATAATTCTCTCCGATCATCTGTTTCCTGGCAGGGGTCAGGTCAGCGATCCGGTCCTCCTCATACATGGTGATAACCGTATTTGCCGAAGCAATGATCTTGTAGCTCACCCACCAGAAATAACCCATGTCAAGCTGTGTGGGATTGTGCTCATAGGTGAACGAAAGAAAGAGCGGATCGGGTGTGATGTGGCCGCAGACAACGTTGTCGCTGGCAAACTCGCTGCTGTAAAAATACTGTCTGATATAGATGCTGTTCCCCCCGTTAAACTGTCCCTGAAACTGGAGACGGGCCTTCATAAGGGCCAGGTTTCCGTTACAGATCTGCTCCAGACCGTCGGTCGAGTTCAGGATCTTGTCGGCTGTGATCGAATCGGTCAGATCGTAATCCAGGTTACAGCTGACAGGTATGAGCAGAATCAGTCCAAAGAGGAAGAGGCGTAATATTTTGCTGCTTAACTTTTTCATGGTCTCTGGCATATTGATGCTGTTAGAAATTTATTTTGAGTGCGGCCAGGTACTGCCGGCTGAGTGGGTATACATAGGTGTTGGCCACGCCCGGCAGACTCCAGCCGGTATTGGCAAGGGAGGCCTCCGGATCAATCCCGGAATACTTCGTCCAGGTGAAAAGGTTGTTACCGCTTAAGGTAAGACTGATCCTGTCGATCGTGTTCCTTGCCCAGGCGGTAGGCAGGTCGAAACTCAGCGACAGGCTCCGCAGTTTGAGGAAACTGCCGTCTTCAAGGTAGCGTGAGGAATACAGGTTGGACGATCCGATATTCTGGGCATTAAAGAAGGGATGGGTGGCATTGTCGCCGGGCTCCGTCCATCTCGACCAGGTGCTCAGCATTTTCTGCTGGTTCAGGGTCCTGTCCTTTCCGTCGTTATCATATTCTTCCCTCAACTGGTTGTATACATCGGCTCCCTTTGAGAAGGCAAAAGCGGCATGCAGGGTAATAAACCTGTAGTGCAGGTCGGTACCGAATCCTCCCGTGAAATCGGGCCAGGGGTTCCCGATGATCTGGCTGGTGGCATCCACATAACGCGTGGTGCTTTCGCGGCTGATCACATTGCCCTCGTCGTCGGTGTTCACCACCTCCCAGAGGCAGTTACCGGTCTCCGGATCGACGCCCAGCCATTTGGGACCATAGAACGACCACACCGGCTGTCCGTCGATGTTACGTTCTACCACTCCGTTGATATTCTGCTCGATCACGGTCTCACCCACACCGGCAACCTCGTTCCTGTTCCTGCTGATGTTGAAATCGACGATCCATCTGAGGTCCTGTGTTTTAATCACCTCGCCGGAGATATAGAGTTCCGCTCCGCGGTTATACACTTCCCCAAAGTTGGTCCAGGCCGTTTCATAACCGGTTGACAGAACCTGGGAAAGGGGGATCAGCAGATCGGTGGTGTGCTTGCGGTAGATATCGAAAATGAGGTTTACCCTTCCTGCAAGATCAAGGTCAATACCGAAATTCAGCTGGGAGGTTTTCTCCCATGAGAGGTCGGGATTGGCAAGCTGGGAGGGATTGGCCCCCACTCCTCCGTTGTACTTCTGGGTAAGATCGTACTTGGCCATGTAGAGGTTCTGTCCGATATTGTTATTCCCGGTCAGACCATAACTGAGCCTCAGCTTCAGGTCGGAGATCACCGGGGCCCAGCTTTCGGCAAAGCGCTCACGGCTTACCAGCCAGGAACCGCTCAGGGTAGGGAAAGCGGCAACGCGCCGGTTGGGGGCAAAACGTGAATCGGCATCCACACGGTAAGAGCCGGATAGAAAATACCTGTCGCGGAAATTATAGTTCAACTGCGAGATCAGCGACTCACCGGCCTGCTCCGAGCTGTAGCCCGTCAACGATACCGGTTTGGCAATGGTGGCGAAGGATGAATAGCCTTCGACAAGACCGGTACCCGATCCCCCGAAACCCAGCATATCGTAGCTGTAACCGAGCTCTCCGCCCAAAAGACCGCTGAGATGATGCTCGCCGAGGTCCTTGCTGAAACGAAACAGGTTGGTGCTTCCCACACCTGCACCGTACCAGGTATCGGACTGGTTCTGTCCCGTACCGAAATATTCACAGTCGGCTCTCGGATCGATCAGGTTCAGGTTCCATGTGCTGTAATAGCTTACCCGGTTACCCGAAGAGAAGGTAAGCCAGGGCAGGATCTTCACAGTAAGCCCAAGATCGATCCGGTTATCGACATGCATGCTGCTGTATTCCGAATAGTTGATAAACTGCAGACCGTTGGCATTCCAGTGACTGCGCCAGGCCGGTACGGAATTCACCGCTCTTACCAGGTTCCCTTCACTGTCGTACGGATTATCAATCGGGTTATTCTGCACCGAATAGGTCACGCTTCTCCAGTCGTTGCGCTGCTGGGTATAGGCGTTAATCTCGAAGTTGGCCGTGAGACTGAGCTTTTCGCTGAAACGGTATTCGTTGTTCGAACGCAGGCTGAATTTCCTGAAACCGGTATTGACAAAGGTTCCATTTTCATCATAGAAACTTCCCCCGACGAAATAATTGTATTTATCGGTCTTTCCGCTGGCCGAAAGGTTATAGTTCTGCAGCATTGCAGGCCGGTACACAGCATTCAGCCAGTCGAAATTACGGAGCTCTGTATCCAGGCTGTCGGGCCATTCCATCTTAAAGGCCCGTGAATTGAAGGTATAATCGGTACGGATATAGGCATCTTTCCGGTAATCCTTGAGCTCCTCCGAAGTCATCAGCGCAAAGTGATTAAATTCGGGGGTCTTGTAGCCCACGGAAGAAGAGAATTCAAAGACAGGCTTCTCCGTCTTTCCTCTTTTGGTGGTAATTACGATCACGCCCGAGTTGGCTTTGGAACCGAACATTCCGGTCGAACCGGCATCCTTCAGCACCGTCACCGACTCGATCATGTTGGGATCAATACCCGGATCACCCTGTCCGGCCGGGATCCCGTCCACCACATAAAGCGGAAGTCCGTTCCCGGTGAAGGAACTCGTTCCCCTGATCCTGATCTCCGCAGCCTGGCCCGGCTGACCCGAGGAGGCAGTGATCTGCGCCCCGGCAACCTTACCCTGCAGCATGCTGGTCATGTCTGAAGCCGCCACATCATTCAACTGCTGTTCGCTGACCACGGAAACCGCGCTGGTGATCTCCGACTTTCGTTTTTCAGAATAACCCATTACCACTACTTCATTCAGCGAAAGTCGTTCGGGCTGAAGAGTAACAGAAATGCTGCTGCGTTTTGCAACAGGGACCGTCGTTGTCTGATAGCCGACAAAAGAGAAAATCAGCGTGTCGGTGGCCGATCCCAGCGTCAGCGAGAACAAGCCTTCGCTGTCGGTAATGGTTCCCGTAGCACTCCCTTTGACAAACACGGAGGTTCCGGGGAGGGGGGATCCCTTTTCATCGCTAACTTTTCCGTTTACCGTAAAGTTCTGGGCAAAAGCCTGGCTGCTCACAGCCAGCAGGAAAAAAACACCCCATACTATCTTCCTTAATATTCTGAAGGATTTCATCTTACAGTTTGGTATTAGTCGGTAATATTTATAAACACTGGTAGTTTCTCAAGCGGAGCCGGATAAGCCCTAAGGGTCTGCCCGCCCCGGATCAGGTCGCCGTTCCAGAAATCGACCCAGGTACCTTCCGGCAGGTAAACATCCCTGGAGCATCTGCCCTTTTTAAGCACCGGAGCCACAAGGAAACGCTTTCCGAGCATGAACTGGTCGGCGATGGTCCAGCACTCCGGATCACCGGGGAAATAATAAAACAGCGGAGTGACGATGGGATCACCTGTTTTCACGGATCCTTCGGCAAGGCTGTAGATATAGTCGCCCAGGCTCTCGTGCAGCCGGGTATATTTCAGGCTGAGCTCCAGGGCCAGCGAATCCACTCTCCAGGGGGCGAAGGAATATTGCATCATGGGCATGAAGGCACTGGCTTCGGTCCAGCGGATGAACAATTCCGGATCGATAAGGCCCCTGTTTTCCTCAAAGCTGCCCATCTCTCCACCGCCGATCATGTCGGGGCAAAAGAAGGGATAACCGATCAGTCCTTCTGTCATTCCATGGGGAATAAGCGAACCCAGGCCCCTGTCGGCACTCCAGTCGGAACTCTTATCCCGAAGCCGCTGAACGAGCCCCAGCGACTGGGTGCGCCAGCTCACGCGCAGTTCATTGATTGCGAAATACTGCCCGATACTGGCAAAAAGATCGGTATACTCACTGGGTGTGATGTTTCCGTAACTTGTGTAAGGCCCGGCCAGATACTCTGCGTCTCCCGCATCCAGCTTGAAACCGCTTACCCCGTAACGCTCCTGAAGTTCCTTGAGCTGTGCCAGAAACCAGTTATAAGCATCAGGATTCGACAGGTCGATCAGGGCTGCCGTACCGTTCCACCATTCTGTTAAATATGGCGTTTTGCCCTTACCTTCGCCTATCAGGTAGCCCCTGGAACGCAGGAAGCTGTAACTGGAGGAACTCTTTTCCACGAAGGGGGTCACCCACAGCACCACCTTAAAACCAAGGGAATCGAGGGTGCCGATCATCGCTTCCGGATCAGGGAATTTCCTGCTGTCAAAGGTGAAATCGCCATAGGCCGGGGTCCACATATCATCGACCTCCAGAATGCTGCAGGGCAACTCATGCTCCCTGATCGCGGCGGCGTACGCCAGCAGCCCCGGCTGGTTGACATCTTTCCGGAACTGGATCCATGAATTGAAGATCGCCCGGGAAAAATATTCCTTCACCGGCACCGAACCCGGTTTTCCAAAAATGTCGGTTGCACTGATAAAAGCCTCACGCAGGTCACTGCCCACAGTAAATACCAACTGTCCTTCAACGGTATTTTTTATATGAAGTGAGAAAAGTCCGCTTCCGTTCTTGTTAAAGCTGTAAGCCATGGTATGATAGGTATCGGCCAGTACGGCGGTACCTGTTGAACACAGCCACAGGGGCGAAGCCTGGTTGCTGGTGGCATAAAAAGGATCCACTTCGAAGGATGCCGAGCTCGAGGGCCAGTTCTGAGCGGAGGTCACATTACCGCCAAACCAGTGCTCATCAGCCCTCAGCAAAAAGGAAGCACCCAGCTTTGCAGCCGTCATGCCGTTGGTGAGCTGAAGCATAAAATGCTTCTCAGCAAAATACATTTTTATCCGTATGGACTCTCCGGCAGGCCTGACAGCATATTCCAGGAAAAGGCTGTCGCCCGCATCTTTAAATGCCAGCAGCCTGTCCGGGAAATACTTTACACCCCCCTGCTCCACGTAAAAAGCCTGGGATGGGGCCGTCTGCAGGAGCTCCTTCCCGCTGCGACGCAGGATGAAGCTGAATTCCTGCCTGCTAATGTCCACCTGGTAGGCGGCCGTACTGATCCGCAGATAATCCGTACTCTCCTCCAGCAGGAAATTCTTTGCAGATAAAGGTGACACAGCACCCGTAAATAACATGAAACAGATAAGCAGCCACCCTCCTGACACAACTTTCCATCTGCCATGCTCCGGCCCGCTAAAGAGAAGGGATGCCCACCCTATATTCTTGTTTGTCTTCATCATTTAATTGAATACTATAAAATACAGAACGGCACTGATGATCACCAGGAATAGCACCTGTAATACAATTAATTTCAACTGATTGCGCTTCATCTCCGCCGGTCTGGATTTTTCACTCATCGTCTTTCGTTTGTTCCTCCGGTAAAATTACCCCCGGTGAAAATGAAGGACTTTACCGGATGTAACAAAGGCTTTAACAGGAGCACAAATGCTTTAGTATTTGTAACATTTTCTTTAATTTTTCGGGGGATAAAAGTGCAGTGCGGAAAATGAAAAGCCGTGGTAAAAGATGAGGTAATGTAATCTATTGTGTTGATATTATACACCTTAGATAATATAAGCCTACCATTTTTTCAAAGCACCGGAGGAAGAACCTGCCGGTAGCTTTCCGGCAGTGCCCTTCCCCGTTCCGTCTTCCCGGAGAAGTGCTTCCCTGTAACGGAAAGAAAATTTTAACTTTGCTATGGTGTTCACCCGGGAAATCCGCGGATTTTAAACCTGCTTATCATATTGAGGCTGAAAAGAATACTGTTCATAGCGCTGATTGCCGTATTGGCCTGCCGACAAGGGTTTGCCGGAGAGGAGAACCTTTACTTTGAGCATATCTCTTCGGCCCAGGGCCTTTCACAGAGTGAGGTGAACTGCATCGGGCAGGATACCAAAGGTTTTATCTGGATCGGTACTCTTGACGGACTGAACCGCTACGACGGCTATGAATTCAGGATCTACCGCCGGAAAACCGGGCAGCCCGGCAGCATCAGCGATAATTACATCCTTTCGGTCCACACTGACCTGCGCGGTCAGCTCTGGATCGGAACCCTGAACGGCGGACTAAACCGCTACAACAGCGAGCCTGACAATTTCACCGCCTTTCTCCCCGATCCTGAAGATCCTGCATCCATCGCCAGCCAGAATGTAGCCGCGATCACCTCCCGCAGGAACGGCGACCTGCTGGCCGGGACCCAGTCGGGTCTGTCGGTGATCCGCTCCGATGACCTGATGAATACCGATCCGGCTTTCCGGAACTATCTTGACTTTGAAGTCACGGCGATCCTGGAGGACCGGCAGGGCTTTGTCTGGCTGGGATCATGGGGTGGTCTCTACAAAATAAGCTTTGATGAAAAGGGCGAGCCCCTCATTGTGGCCCATTACCAGCACGATGCATCAAAATCTGAGAGCCTGGTTTCCAATGATGTGTCGGCACTCTTCCAGGACAGGGAAGGAAGGATCTGGATCGGGACTCACAATGGCCTGGACATGCTGGAGAACGGAGAACAGGATCGTACAGGAGATCCGGCATTCACGCATTTTCAGTCGGGCAGGAACAGGAACTGCACCCTTCCCAATAATGACATTCTTGCCATTTACCAGGACAGTCAGGGTAAACTGCTGATCGGTACCCGGGGAGGCGGCCTTTGCATGCTTGACCTGCGGCAAAATGAACCGGTTATTTACCAGGCTGATAAATTCAGGCCCGGGTCGCTGAGCAACAATTCAGTTAAATGCTTTTATGAGGACCGCACAGGCGATTTATGGATCGGAACACTGGGAGGAGGGATCAATAAGCTTTACCTCCTGCGGAAGCACTTCAACAGCTACGAGATCAGGACCGCAGACACTGAGCAGCCACCGAGTAACTATATCCGGGCCATTTATGAAGACAGGAACGGGCTGCTCTGGGTGGGAACACTCGATGGAGGGTTGTACACCCTGAACCGGAACGAAGAGGATTGGAGAAAGTTTCCGGGGCCGGATGAAGCCGGGGGAAGCCGGGGTTCAGCGAACACCTTCCTGCGCGGTAAAAACATCTTTACCCTGCTGGAAGCCGGAGAAGACCGGATCTGGATAGGGACCAACGGCGGCATCAATATATACGACAGGCAGACCGGTCGCTTCAGGTACCATTCGATGGATTACAACAATCCGGACAGCCTGATGAGCAACTCGGTCTTTTCCATCACGGCCGGTGACGACGGGACCCTGTGGATAGGGACCTGGGCGGCGCTTCATCATTTTATACCCGGAGAGGATGGAAAACGTGACCGTTTTGTTCGCTTTACCAACGATCCGGCTGATTCCGGCAGCCTGTCCGGCAATATTGTGCGTTTCATTTACAATGACCCTTCTGGCCCCGATCTGTGGATCGCCACCCTTGGAGGAGGGCTTAACCGCCTCATCCGGGATCCGGCCAGCGGAACGTTTCGGTTTATTCGTTACATGCAGGACAACGATGATCCGGAAAGCCTAAGCAGTAACGAAGTCAATATGATCCACCGGTCGGCTGCCGGGGATCTGTGGATAGCCACCAACGACGGATTGAACCGGATGATCCCGGGAACCGGCCCCTACCAGGCCACATTCAGGAAGTATGATGAGAGTGACGGATTACCGGGGAACCATATCCAGTCGATCCTGGAGGATCCGCATGGAAACCTGTGGCTCGGAACCAATAACGGACTGTCGCGCTTTGATGTGAAAACAGGTGAATTCAGCAACTACGACCTGAGCGACGGACTCCAGGGCAATGAATTCTCGGAGCATACCTGTTTCCTGAGCCGGAGCGGAGAAATGTTTTTCGGCGGGGTGAATGGCTTCAATTCCTTTTACCCCGACAGCATCAGGAAGAACGAGTTCAAACCGGCAACAGCCATCACCAACCTGCTCATATTCAATGAACCGGTTAAGGTGAGTATCCAGGTCAACGGCAAAGTCATCCTGCAGAAATCCATCTCCGAGACCAGGGAACTGGTGCTCTCCTATAAGGAAAATGTCTTTACACTCGAATTTTCGGCACTCCATTTTGCCTCCCCCGAGAAAAACAAATACGCCTATACCCTGGAAGGCTTCAATGAACAATGGCTTTACACCGACGCCGGGAACCGGAAAGCCACCTACACCAACCTGAAGGGCGGGACCTATATCTTCAAAGTGAAAACATCCAATAACGACGGGGTATGGCAGGATGAACCCACAGTTCTGAAAATCATCATCACCCCGCCTTTCTGGAGGACCTGGCTTGCCTATTTCGTCTATGTGCTGGTGATTGTGCTTCTGGCCTACGCTATTTACAATGATGTCAAGGCCCGCGAACGCCTGAAATCGGAAGTGGCGCTGAAAAACCTTGAAAAGGAGAAATCGGACGAGCTGAACCAGATGAAGCTGCAGTTCTTCACGAATATCACCCATGAATTTCGCACCCCCCTGACCCTGATCCTGACTCCCCTCGAATACCTGATCGGAACCTTACGGGGCGACAGCAACCTGAAGGAACACCTGCTGGTGATGCAGCACAATGCCCGTTACCTGCTCCGGCTGATCAGCGAACTGATGGATTTTCGCAAGGCGGAAACGGGTTCATGGAAGCTGGCCTCGAACAGGAACGAACTGGTATCCTTTGTCAGGGAAGCCGTATCCCCTTTTAAAGAGATCGCAGCCAAACGGAACATTAGTTTCATCTTCCGCTCCGAAACAGAGGAACTGGAGGTATGGTTCGACCGCAATATGCTAATTAAAATTCTTAATAACCTGGTTTATAACGCCTTCAAATTCACCGCCGATGGAGGAACGATCGAGGTGGTCATTGAGCTGGGAAAAGGGAGCGAGAGCAGCGTGCTTTCGAATCGCTTTGAAATCCTGCAGGAAGTGAGCCCGGCAAGCGAATGGGTGGCGATAAAGGTCAGCGATAACGGGATCGGGATTTCCGGTCAGTCGATCCGCGATATCTTCAACCGGTATTACCAGGTGGGGGGAAACTCCTCGGTCAGGCACCTGGGTTCGGGCATCGGGCTGGCCCTGACCAAAAACCTTGTTCTGCTGAACAAGGGTGAGATCGTCGTTCAGAGTGAAAGAGAAAAAGGTACGGTGTTTATTGTTCGCCTGCCCCTGGGCGACAGGCACCTGGGAGCTGAAGAAAAAGTGAGCGCCAGACCGCACGACACCCTGCCTGCCGACAATGAGCCTGTGACGGAAGAGAGCTTCAGTCCGGATCAGGAGGAAGATATACTCGGTCACCTGGACAATACCTCGGCGCCCCTGATCCTGGTGGTAGAGGACAATGACGATATGCGACATTTCATCAGAAATAACCTCCGGCAACAGTACAGGGTGATCGAGGCAGTGAACGGTAAGGAAGGTTATCAGATGGCTGTCACGCACATCCCCGACCTCGTGGTGAGCGATGTAATGATGCCCGAAATGAATGGTATCGAACTGTGCAGACAGATTAAAAGAAATGTGCTGACCTCCCATATCCCGGTGGTCTTGCTTACTGCCCTGGCATCGGTCAGTGATCAGATTGAGGGGCTGGAGACCGGGGCCGACGATTATATTTCCAAGCCCTTTAATTACAGGGTTTTTGAAGTCAGGCTGGAAAATCTGATCCGTTCGAGGAAGAAGCTGAGGGAACGCTTTGGAAAGGAAATTGATACGGAGACTGCCGACTTCACCCTGAACCGGCGTGACCAGGAATTCCTCGACAGGGCAGTCGAATTTGTTAAGGAGAATATCGCTGAAGCCCGGCTCAGCGTTGATCTCATGAGCAGGGAGCTTGGCATGAGCCGTATGCAACTGCACCGGAAGATCACTGCCCTGACTGACCAGACGCCGGGTGAATTCATCCGGACGATCCGGCTGAAAGAAGCTGCCGCCCTGATTGCCGAAGACAGGCTGACGATGGCCGAGATCGCCTATAGGGTCGGTTTTACCGCACCGTCGTATTTCACTACCTGCTTCGGCCGCCAGTTCGGTATTTCGCCGAAGGAATATGCAGCTATCAGGAGCAAGCGGGAAGGTGGTTTTTAAGTCATTCATTTGCATGCCCCGTCCTGATCAGGTTTAACAAGCCTTTCCCACCCTGTACCTCAGCTCTGCCAAATGAATTCATGCTGGGGTTTGCATTTACTACAAGGGATGGTAGCAGTATGTTCCTCAGATAATGGAAAACCCATAAGGAAAAAGCCGGATTTACCCTGTCATCCTTTTGAATACAGAACTTTTTGTTAACTTACTGAGGATATTGTCAGGTCTTTTTCAACTGAACAGCTTAGCTTCGTTCCATGGCATTCAACCCCCAGACCCTCGGCGAAGGCTTTCACTTTTTCGTGGAGCAGGAAAGAGCCCTGCTGCTTAACTCCCTGGGGATCCTTCTCCACCTGGGTGCTTTTCTCATGCTCTTCCTGGTGTTCCGCTACGGCAACAGGTACCGCAAAGCCTTCACTGCCTGGTTCGCTTTGAACTGGCTGTTCCTGTTTGGCTACTGGGGCGTATGGGCCACGATTTACTGGTGGGGAAAGGGCCTGCCTTACCTGGCGGTCTATGCCGCGACCCCGGTGCTGCTGGGACTGATCGCCTGGACCTGGATCCTCGAACTCCTCCACCCTACCACCGACCTGGATCTCCGCTCCCTGCCCCGGGCCCGCTTTGTGGTCCTGCCGATCCTGGCCTGGGGACTCTGGTACCCGGCCTATGTCTATGGCGAAGGCTTTGTCTTCAGTTTCAGGGACCTCCTTTTCTCAAGCTACGGACTGATGCCCTGCCCCACAACCATGGTCGTACTAGGTCTGCTGACATTGAAGTATCCGGCAGTAAATAAGAGGCTTTATCTCCTTTTCACGGTCTATGCCCTGCTGATCGGCACGGCCACGGTGCTGTCGGGATGGCTGCCCGATATCCCCTTCATCGTGCTGGGGATCTATGCGCTGGGCTTGCATGTTTTTTTGGGAGGAGGAGGGAGGAAGGGAGGAAGTGAGGTGTGAAGAGTGAGTTGTGAAGAGTGAGGTGTGAGGAGTGAGGATGTGAGGAAGTGAAGAGTGAGGAGTGAGGAAGTGAGAGAAGTGATTCAAGGATATTAATGACTTTAACTTTCATACAAAAACCGGAAAAGATGAAAAAAACAATCTTCATTTCCATCCTGCTGGGGCTGCTTCCCCTGACTCTCCTGCATGCCCAGTCGCCCGGGGAGAAACTGGCACCTCTGCAGCCCTTTCTCAGCAAAACCTGGACCGGGGAATTCAAAGCCCCCGATGGTACCCTTGTTGCTAATGTATACCGGACCTTTGAAGTCGCAGATGGAGGTCAGCTTATCCGTTTAAAAAAATGGAGCGATAATAAGCCCGGGCAGGCAGAGGGCTACTTCTACTGGGACCCGGTGGCCGGGAAGATCGCCTGTTTCTGCATTGAAAATAACGGGGTTTTTTATACCGCCTATGTTTCGGCAGAGGGAAACCTTATCACCTTTGAAGGCCGGATGACCTGGCCGGAACCGTTGAACCCCCAGGCAAAGCAATCGTACGATTTCAGGAATACCTTCGAATTCACGGACGATGGACAAATGACCGACCGCTGGTACCAGAATGCCTTTGGCCCCTGGATGCCGGGCCATGTGATCGAATTCCGGGCAAAACCCTGAAGACATGATCTTTCACTTGACAGCACCAGACGAAATCCATATCTTTACTGTTCCTTCAAGACCTTATCCATGGAAAAAGACACCCTGAGCATCCTGCTCGCACTGGTTTCGACCACTGCCGGTCTGTTCATATTTCTGCATTATGTACCGGTGGGCCTGTGGTTTTTTGCAATGGCCAACGGGGTCAGGATCAGCCTGCTTCAACTGGTATTGATGAGATTCAGAAGCGTTCCGCCGGCACTGATCGTTAAGGCCCTGGTGACCCTGAATGTAAAAGGCATTCCGGCTCAAAGGGATGAGATGGAAGCGTTTTACCTGGCAGGCGGGAACGTGGAGAACCTGATTGAGGGAATGCTCCATGCCAGGGAAAATCATGCCGACCTCACCCTGAAGGAAGTCATGAATCTGCTCCTGGATGGGAAAAGCATCAGGGATGCGGCAGAAAACAGCACAAAGTCATGAAGCTGCAGCTTAAAAAAATCCTGCTCGACATGGTCCCTGTCATCCTGGGGATTATGATCGCACTACTGATCGGAAAGATCAAAGAGAATGCCGACGACAGGGACTTTGTGGAAAACATTCTGGTATCTGTTACGAAGGAACTTGAAGAGAATAAGACAGATCTGGAACAATCGCTGACCGAACACCGGCAGGCGCTGGATACGGTCAGATATTATCTATATGATCCGAATGTCAGTATCGGGCATATCATCGGCAAAGTGAACGGACTAAGGATGGTGTCGGTCAGAAATACCTCATGGAAATCGTTCCTGAATGCCCGGATGGAACTGATCGGGTATGAAACCATCTCGCTGCTGGCCGGGATCGACGAGAGCAGGGAAAACATGCGCATCCACGAAGGAAAACTCGTGGATTTTATTTACGGAAACCTTGAATCGACAGGAACTGACCGGAAACGAATTCTTTTACTGATGCTAAACGACCTGGTTAACCTTGAAGAGGGCATGCTGGAACTGCATAATGAATTCCTGGACCTTAGAAAAACGGAAAACAGATAGTCGGGCGGCGTTTAACGAAATTCTGTTGTAATTCTCAGCCGGTCTTTTTAACTTTATGACAAAGACACGCTACATGAGAATCATCATCCTTGCATTCCTTTTATTGACGGGCTTCGCTGCCCTCCAGGCACAGTATTGCGGAAAGATCACCATTGAAGCCGGATGCAGCGGTTCAGGATTTAAATCCGGCGAATCCGGCTACCAGATGGGGTATAAGTACCGTGAGTCAGACAGCACACTGTTTATCAAAGGTTACCTGGGTAATGAGAACTGCGGCATTCAGCACCACTTTTCAGTTGAAGTGGACAGCAACCGGGTCGTGCTTTCGGAAACCATCATCGATACTATCCTTGCCACCTGTACCTGCAATATGGAAGTGGAAATCAGGATCGACAGTTTCTATTTTGAAGAGTTCACCGTTGAATTTGAGGGGGAGTATCTGATGGACCTGCCGCGGGATGAAACCACGGAAAAGATCCGCCTCTGGCCCAATCCTGCAGGCGAGGTCGTTTACCTGTACCTTCCCGGTGAGGTTTCGGAATCTGAAGTCGACATGTACGACCTCAGTGGGAGGCTCATCCGGAGCTGGAAATTCGGGGAAGGGAATCCTGTAGCACTGAACACGGACGGCTGCCGGCCCGGCTGCTACCTGATCCGGATCCGCAAACTGAATATCTCCGGAAAACTGTTTGTCGGCGGTCCCGACAAGTGAGCCTGCATGCCTGCGTTGGGGCTGGAAAACTTCGGATAATCCTTTAGCGGCTAGCTGTTTTTATGCTCAATATCCGGTTTTTCCCATCTTGATTTGTATGACACTTTCCTTTAACTTTATACGGCAAACCGGGAGGGGAAAGGTATGAATGCAGTGTTCAGATACAGGATCGTCAGCGAACTGAAGCTGATTATTGAGCGATGGGAGGGCGTTTTTACCCTGGATGAGATCATCGGTTCAAAGGTTGCGGAATTATCTGATCCCGAATGGAACGACAAATATTCCGTTCTTTCCGATTACCGTTCATCGGAAACCGGAATTGAATTCGGAAGGAATATCGACTACAGTACTTATAAAGAAAGTGCCGGCCGGCTTTTAAACAAGCACAAAGCAGCCATACTTACAGAAAAACCGGCACAGGTGGTCCAGTCCAACTTTATGAAATTCAACCTGCCCGATGACGCTCCTGTGGAAATTGAAATCTTCAGCACCGTTGAAGCCGCCCTGACCTGGCTGGGGATCGATGTTGCCGAAACGGAGCGAATTACCAGGATCCTGAAGGAATTGAATCCTGCCTTTGAAAAGACTTAATCCTCTCCCCGTCACTCCTCACTCCTCACACCTCCCTTCAACATTCTATTTTCTAAATTTTGCATTCTACATTCTGCATTCTGTATTCTCACTTCTCCCTCCTCACTTCTACATTCTACATTCTACATTTTACATTCTACATTTTGCATTCTACATTTTGCATTCTACATTTTGCATTCTACATTTTGCATTCTACATTTTGCATTGTACATTTTGCATTGTACATTCTTCATTCTCACTTCTCCCTCCTCACTTCTACATTCTACATTCTACATTTTACATTCTCCATTTTGCATTCTCCATTTTGCATTCTTCATTCTCCCTCCTCACTCCTAACTCCTAACTCCTAACAAAAAAGTATTAGTGCTGCTTCGTGTCCTGGTGCCCTGGTGGCGAAAAAGACGCAAAGCATTAACGTCAAGGCTCAAAGGCCCAAAGGCGCAAAGAAAAACTCGCTATCCGGGCATAGATCCTTGCTCCCACCTCACACATCTCACTTCTAAATTCTGCATTCTCACTTCTCCCTCCTCACTTCTATATTCTACATTTTACATTCTCCATTTTACATTCTCCATTTTGCATTCTTCATTCTCCCTCCTCACTCCTCTCACCTCACTCCTTTTTCCTATCTTTGCCCCCACAACCAAATAACCACCATTGTATCATGACCGACGTACTCCTCAAGCACCGATCGATCCGGAAATATAAAAGCGATGCCATCGAAACGGACCTGCTGCACCGTATTCTCCAGGCCGGGATCAGGGCCTCCACGACCGGGAACATGCAACTCTACTCCATTATCGTCAACCGCGATCCTGAGATGAAGGAAGCACTGGCCCCGCTGCATTTCAACCAGGCTGCCATCCGGCAGGCCCCGGTAGTCATGACCTTCTGTGCCGATTTCAACCGTTTCAATACCTGGTGCAGACTTAGAAAAGCCGAACCCGGGTACGACAATTTCCTGTCCTTTTTCACCGCGGCCATTGATGCCCTGTTGGTAGCCCAGAATATCTGTGTTGCAGCCGAATCGGAAGGACTCGGGATCTGTTATTTCGGGACCACGACCTACACGGCCGACCGGATCATCGAAGTGCTTAAACTGCCCAAAGGAGTGGTTCCGGTAACCACCATCACCATGGGCTACCCCGACGAGGAACCCGCGCAGACCGACAGGCTGCCGCTTTCAGCCGTCGTGCATCGCGAGGTTTACAAGGATTACACGGAAGAAGCCATCACTGAATTCTACGGTGGCAAGGAGTCGGATCCGGTTAACCGGCGCTTCATCGAAGAAAACGGCAAGGAGACCCTGGCGCAGGTCTTTACCGATGTCAGGTACACCCGAAAAGATAACCTGGCCTTCTCCCGCGTCCTTCTTTCGGTGCTCGAAAAACAGGGTTTCATGAACAATTTTGAATAAAGCCTGCTAATTCGGGATAAACAATTTTTTTCTTTGCAGATATATTTTATATTTGTAGCACATTTTTGATCAGGATTTAAACTTTACGACAATGAAAAGAGCGGCTATTATACTGATTATCGTATTTGCGGCAGGTATTATTTTCAGTTCATGCAGCAAGCATGCTTGTCCTGCTTATTCACAGGCTGACACCGAGCAGACCGAAGTTCAGGGCTGATCCTTACACCTGCCTGTCCAGTATACTGAAGATTTACCCCGGGTAAATCTTTTTTTTTCATTTGTCCCGGCCTGTAGCGAATTCCGTTATCTTTGCGCTAACAGGCACTTTCAGAGCAAGCATGAAGCCATTTATAGTAGTACCGGTCCTCCTGCTGTTCCTCTTCCCGGAACTTTCCGGGCAGGGTGAGATCGACACGCAGAAACGGATCATGTTGCGCGATGAGAGCACCTTCGGAGGCTTTGTCAGTTCCAACGGCTTTGCTGCCAATTACCGTTACGGCCGCTGGATCGACGTCCGTAACGAGTTGCTGTTCGATGTCGACCTCACATACATCCGCCATCCGAAGGAAGTAAAAACCGTGGTCAATTACATCGATTTCACCCGCAGTTACATCTTCGGCAAGGAGAATCTCTTCTGGGAGCTCAAAGGGGAGATCGGAAAACAGACGGAATGGTACCGCAAGCGGGATAAATCGGGATTATCGGTACGCTTTTTCTATACCGGGGGATTAAGCCTGGGCTTCGCCAAACCCGTCTACTACCTGATCCTCAACTTTTCAAGCACCGGAACGGTGATCTCCAGCGAATACCAGAAATACGACCCCAGCATCCACCAGTCGAATATCGGCGGCAAAGGACCCTTTTTCATGGGCTTCAACGAGCTTAAACTGGTCCCCGGTCTGACAGCAAAGACCGGCTTCAGCTTTGAGTACAGCGAACAGGATATACTCGTACACGCCATCGAACTGGGCTGCAGCTTTACCTTGTATCCCAAAAAGATCCCGATCATGGCCACCGAGGAGAATAATTTTTTCTTCTTCGGGATGTTTGTGGGATACCGCTTCGGGAATGTCATCAATATCAGTGAAGCAGCACGGGCAAAAAGCTGGAAGGAAAAGCGGGATGAAAGAAAGCAATTACTTGAACAACAGGGTCCCTCCATGTTCCCTCCTCTCCGTTGAAAGCCCACTTTTTTCAAGCTTCCGTTTCTTGTCCGTTTCAGGATTATTCTGTAATTTTGTGCTGCTGTTAGCGAAAAAACAATTTTGCGTATAATCAATAATTCTATTTATCATGGGAAAAATTAAAGTTGGTATTAACGGATTCGGACGTATCGGCCGTTTGGTATTCAGGGCTGCCCAGACCAGGCCTGATGTAGAGATTGTTGGGATCAACGATCTGATCGATGTGGACTACATGGCTTACATGCTTAAGTATGACTCCACCCACGGACTTTTCAAAGGTGATGTTGCTGTTAAGGACGGTAAGCTGGTTGTGAACGGCAAAGCCATCAGGGTAACTGCCGAGAAAAATCCTGCCGACCTGAAATGGAACGAAATTGGTGCCGAATACGTGGTTGAATCCACCGGTATCTTCCTCACCAAGGAAAAGGCAATGGGTCATATCGAGGCCGGTGCAAAGAAAGTGATCTTCTCTGCTCCCCCGAAAGATGACACCCCGATGTTCGTCATGGGCGTAAACCATAAGAAATACAACACCGATCTGCAGTTTGTATCCAATGCATCCTGCACCACCAACTGCCTTGCCCCGCTCGCCAAGGTTATCAACGACAATTTTGGCATTATCGAAGGTCTGATGACCACCGTTCATGCTACCACCGCCACACAGAAAACCGTTGACGGTCCGTCGCTGAAAGACTGGAGAGGCGGCCGCGGTGCCGGTCAGAACATCATCCCCTCCTCCACAGGAGCTGCCAAAGCTGTTGGCAAGGTGATCCCCGAACTGAACGGTAAACTCACCGGTATGGCTTTCCGCGTTCCCACCCCCGATGTATCGGTGGTTGACCTGACCTGCCGTATTGAGAAAGCTGCTACCTACGAAGAGATCTGCGCAGCTCTCAAGAAAGCTTCAGAAGGCGAACTGAAAGGCATCCTGGGTTATACCGAAGATGCTGTTGTTTCCAACGACTTCGTCGGCGACACCCGTACCTCCATCTTCGATGCCGGTGCAGGAATCAGCCTGAACCCCAATTTCGTGAAACTGGTTAGCTGGTACGACAACGAAATGGGTTACTCCACCAAGGTGGTTGAATTTGTTGAGCACATGTACTCTGTGGATCACAAATAAGCAGGATAGAGCACAAATAAAAAAGTCTTCCCATCCGGGAAGACTTTTTTTTATGCCTTTACCAGGGCTCAGAAATATTCGATCAGCTCAAAGGGGATCTGCACGGTTTGCTGGTAGTGCTGCCCCAGTTCCTCAATTGATTCGTCCCCTTCCTCGTAATACCATTTCACCAGCACGTTCCTTCCGGCCTGGTGGTTGATCTTCATGATCCGAAGAAGTTCGAGCATGTATTTCGACGATCCGCTGTTGATGTACTCCAGCTTCACATTCAGGATGGTCTTATCTTTGGGACGGAGAAAGTAATTATTGAGCCAGTTGGTGAGCCTGTCGAAAAATTCACCCGGATCCTCGGGAATCGATCTTCCTTCAATCGTCAACTCTCCCGATTCGGCCGAAAATTCTACTTCCGGGGAATTAAAAGTTTTTTTAAGAAATAGGTCTTCCATAATCTATTTGTTATTCATGGCGTAATGCGATAATCGGGTCCAGTTTCGCAGCCTTGACAGCAGGAAAATAACCCGAGACCAGACCAACAACAAAACATAATCCCACTCCCAGCAACATCCAGGTCCAGGGGATTATGAATCTGGATCCGATTTGTAAAGATACGGCATTTCCGATTAATATTCCTAAAAATATACCAACAACTCCCCCGATCTGACCGATCACAACCGCCTCGTACAGAAACTGCCTGCGGATCATGGTTGATTTGGCACCCAGCGCCTTGCGCGTGCCAATCTCCCTCGTGCGCTCCGTCACCGAAACCAGCATGATATTCATCAGTCCCACCACGGCCCCGAGCAGGGTGATCAGGGCAATGATCGTGGCGGCCATCGTCACGAATTTCATATTCTTGATCAGCATCTGGGCAAGGGTATCACTCTTTGTAATATTAAAATCGCTCTCATCCGTCGGCCCCAGGTTACGCGCCCTCCTGAAGGTTCCCTCTGCCTCTGAGATACAGAACTCGAGCAGGGCCGGCTCAACCGGCTTGATATTAATGGAATACGACATCTGCGGCCGTGAGAAATACTGGCGAACATTGCTGTACGGAAGCAGGCAGAGACGGTCGGAACTCATCCCCATGGAGGAACCCCGGGTCTTCAGCACACCGATGACCCGGTAACGGCCGTTGCCCACATTCATGAAACGGTTCACCGGATCAACATCCTTACCGAAAGCCTTGGTGGAGATCTCGCTGCCGATTATAACCACGTTGCTGTTCAGCTCAATATCCTCCTGCGTGAAATCCCTCCCCCGCGCCAGCTCATAGCCGGCGGTGGCAAGGTAGTTCTCATCCCCGCCCACCACTCCGGTATTGGGATTGGAAGTGTAGCTTGCCGTTTTAATCACTGCTGTTCCGGAAGCATTAGTGAAAATCGACACTTCAGCTGGAAAACCGAAGTTCGCCTTGAACTCCTCGGCCTGGCGGTAGGAAATAAACTCGTAATTCTTCCTGCGATAGGTCTGATTGCCGATCTGCACCCGCATGCTCCTCGATTCAATTGTAAAGGTGTTGGCCCCCATCATCGAGAACTGCTCGGTCAGACTGCTTTTGATCGCATCAATGGCCGTGAGCGTTCCTACCAGGGCCATGATGCCCACGGCAATAATCATCACAGTAAGGATCGTCCTTAAAAGGTTCGTCCGGATGGCCTTCATGGCTATGCTCACGTTCTCCCTGAAAAGTGCTTTCGTCGGCATTTTCGCGTTCTTAAGACTTTAAAAATACGAAATAAATAGAATATTCCGCCACCCCGGCCCCGGTTTAGAAGAAATAGGGAACAAATCATCCGGCTTCCCCAACCAACTCCCGAAATCTTTGTTTAACATATAGATTATTACAGATACATACATATGTATTCACCGACAGCCATGAAAAACCAGAGATTACATTATCTTTGTCCTATGAGTACTCATTTACTGAAATAATTAGCACTATGGTATTTGACATCGACCTGATCAAACGTATTTACGGGCAGTTTCCCGAAAAGGTTTCGCAAGCCAGGAAAATGCTTGGCCGGCCTCTGACTTTAAGCGAAAAAATTCTGTATGCCCATTTATCGGACGCGCTGCCGGCAAAACCCTTTGTCCGCGGTGAAGATTACGTGGAATTTCATCCCGACCGGGTTGCCATGCAGGATGCTACCGCACAGATGGCCCTGCTTCAGTTTATGCAGGCCGGTAAAAGCAAGGTCGCCGTTCCTTCGACCGTGCACTGCGATCACCTGATCCAGGCAAAAACAGGGGCTGCCGAAGATCTGAAGACCGCCCTGCAGAATAACGAAGAAGTTTTTTCCTTCCTTTCCTCGGTGTCCAACAAGTATGGTATCGGTTTCTGGAAGCCGGGAGCCGGGATCATCCACCAGGTGATCCTCGAGAATTATGCCTTTCCCGGTGGGATGATGATCGGGACCGACTCGCACACGGTTAATGCCGGCGGTCTGGGCATGATCGCCATCGGTGTCGGGGGTGCCGATGCGGTGGATGTCATGGCCGGGATGCCCTGGGAACTGAAATTCCCGAAGCTGATCGGCGTGAAGCTAAGCGGCAGGATGAGCGGCTGGACCTCGGCCAAGGACGTGATCCTCAAAGTGGCAGGGATCCTCACCGTTAAAGGGGGTACCGGACGGATCGTCGAGTACTTTGGAGAAGGGGCTTCCACCATCTCCTGCACGGGAAAAGGAACCATCTGTAACATGGGTGCGGAGATCGGCGCCACCACCTCGCTTTTCGGCTACGACGAAAAAATGAAGATCTACCTTGAAGCCACCGGCAGAAAAGAGGTGGCCGACGCCGCCGGTCAGATCGCCTCCTGCCTCACCGGCGACCCGGAGGTCTACCTCCATCCTGAGAAATATTTCGATGAGGTGATTGAGATCGACCTCAGTACCCTTGAACCGCATATCAACGGTCCGTTCACGCCCGACAAAGCCTGGCCCCTGTCGCAGTTTGCCGCTGCCGTGAAGGAAAACGGCTATCCCTCCAGGCTGGAGGTGGGCCTCATCGGTTCCTGCACCAACTCCTCCTACGAAGATATCACGCGCGCGGCATCCGTGGCGCAGCAGGCGCTCGACAAGAACCTCCGGGTTAAATCGGAGTTCACGATCACCCCCGGTTCGGAACAGGTGCGCTACACTATTGAACGCGACGGAATGATCGGGGTATTTGAAAAGATCGGCGGCGTGGTACTGGCCAACGCCTGCGGTCCCTGTATCGGACAGTGGGCCCGGCATAATGCCGACCGGCAGGAAAAAAATTCCATCATCACCTCCTTCAACCGGAACTTTGCCAAGCGCAACGACGGGAATCCGAATACCTACGCCTTTGTGGCCTCCCCGGAGATCGTTACCGCCTTCGTGGTGGCCGGCGACCTGACTTTCAACCCGGTGACCGACACCCTGGTAAACGAAAAAGGAGAGACTGTTAAACTCGACGAACCCAGGGGACTTGAACTGCCGTCTGCGGGCTTCGATGTGAAGGATAACGGATACCAGGCACCGGCAGCCGACGGAAGCCGGGTGGAGATCAGCGTGGATCCCGCCTCCCAGCGCCTGCAACTCCTTGAGCCCTTCCCTGCCTGGGACGGAAAGGATATGAAGGAACTGCGCCTGCTCATCAAGGCAAAAGGGAAATGTACCACCGACCATATTTCCATGGCCGGACCCTGGCTGCGCTTCCGGGGTCACCTCGACAATATCTCCAATAACATGCTGATAGGGGCGGTAAATGCCTTTAACGACCAGACCAACTCGATCTATAACCAGCTCAGCAATACCTACGGGGCCGTACCGGATACGGCAAGGGCCTATAAGGCTGCAGGTCTGGGATCGATCGTGGTCGGCGACGAAAACTACGGGGAAGGATCATCCCGCGAACATGCCGCGATGGAACCCCGCTTCCTCGGTGTGAAAGTCGTTCTCGTCAAATCATTCGCACGCATCCACGAAACCAACCTGAAAAAGCAGGGGATGCTGGCCCTTACCTTCGCGGATAAGTCGGATTACGACCGGATCAGGGAGAAGGACCGTATCACGGTAAAAGGACTGGACTCTTTCGCGCCGGGCCGGGATCTGACCATCGTGCTGCACCACGACGACGGTACGACGGAATCATTCGGGGTACAACATTCTTTTAATAAAAACCAGATTGAATGGTTTAAGGCAGGTTCGGCACTGAATCTGATCAAAGAACAGGAAAAGTAAATTAAATTTACAGCTGAATTTATATCAGCAACTGTTTTGAACCTTTCTGAAAGATCTGAAGCCTTTATCCTCCTGGGCCGGTTCCTGGAGCAGTTTACCCACGACCCGCCACTGCCCGTCAGGAGCCTGGATGAACTGAACAGGCTGTACTTCGACCGCTTTGTCGAAGCACTGCTCCGTTCCACGGCCGAAAATGCCTGGTTCACTCCCTCCGCACTCAGGGAAGCTCTTCAGGGCATTGTACTTATGCTGGAACGGGAAACCATGGAGCAGTGGACCGCCATGTACCCGGAACTGGCATACGATCCGGCCGATCCGGTAAACGTCGGAGTGGTCATGGCCGGAAACATCCCCCTGGTGGGCTTTCATGATTTCCTTTGCGTGCTGCTGTCGGGACACCGGATCATGGCCAAAAGTTCCTCCCGCGACCGGCAACTCCTGCCCCTGTGCGGAGAGATCGTGGCACATGCCGAACCACGTTTCCGGGATCGGATAAGCTTTACGGAAGACCGGCTGCTCAGTCCCGGTGCTGTTATTGCCACCGGCAGCAATAACAGTTCCAGGTATTTCGAGTATTATTTCCGCTCTATCCCGCGGATCATCAGGAAGAACAGGAACAGTGCGGCCGTGCTCGGCGGGGAGGAAAGCCCGGCGCAACTGGAAGCCCTGGGCCGTGATGTGTTCTCCTTTTTCGGCCTGGGCTGCAGGAATGTCACCAAAATATGGATCCCGGACGGTTTTCCCCCGGAAAAACTGATGGAAGCCTTCGACGGATTTGCTTACCTTGCCGGGCATAACAAGTACCAGAACAATGTGGATTACCACCGTTCGGTGTACCTGATGAACCGAATTCCCTTCCTCGACAACGGTATCGTGCTGCTGAAAGAGGATTTATCCCTCGCCAGCCCGGTAGGTGTTGTCTATTACGAAAAATATACGGATATTGGCAGGGTAAACCGTCAGCTGGAGCAACAAAAGGATGAGCTTCAGTGCGTGGTTTCTGCTGTCAGGGAGATCGGGGGGATAGCCCCCGGGACGGCCCAGACGCCGATGCCCTGGGATTATGCCGACGGTGTGGATACCATACGTTTTCTAATTCAACTTAACCGGGATGTTGTTTAAATTTCGCATTATAAACGATGAGGAGCGGGAATTTGTCAGGGATATTGAAATTTCCGGCTCTTCCACCTTTCTCGATTTCCATGAGGTCATCCAGAAAGAACTCCGCTACGACTCCTCACAGCTTGCCTCTTTTTTCCTGACCGATGAAGGCTGGGAGAAAGAACTGGAGATCACGCTGATCGATATGATGAACGATGGCGACCAGCCCACGCTGGTGATGAAGGATGCGGTGATCGGTGATTACCTCAGTTCGGCCGGTGAACGCATGCTGTATGTCTTTGATTTCTTCTCGGAAAGGGCTTTTTTCATCGAATGCATGGAAACCGGAACGGAAAAACCGGGGCTCGTCTACCCGCGCGTTGCATTCCGCACCGGCGAACCCCCCGTGCAGATCCAGATGGACATCGACCAGGCACCGGGCGAGGAAGAAGAAACCTACCTGAATGACCTCTTCAATAATGAGGAGATCGATGATGAGTTGTTAAACGAAGAGGGGTTTGATGAATTCTACCCGGAAGAATAAAACCCTTGTCGTCATCGGTGGTCCGACCGCATCGGGCAAGAGTGCAGCAGCGGCGAAGCTGGCACTGCATTACCACAGTGAAGTAATCTCGGCCGATGCCCGGCAGCTTTACCGCGAAATGAAGATCGGCACCGCTGTCCCCGACCCGGCGGAGCTTCTCGGTGTTCCGCATCACTTCCTGCAGCAGATCAGTCTGAGCGAAGATTATAACGCCAGCCGCTATGAAAGCGAAGTGCTCACGCTCTGTGAGGAGCTCTTCGAAAAACACGATGTACTTTTCCTTGCCGGTGGTTCGGGCCTGTATATCGATGCCGTTTGCTGTGGGATCGATGAGCTTCCCTCCTACGACCCCCGGATACGGGAGACACTGGCCGGCAGGCTGCACAACGAAGGACTGGCCAGCCTGCGGGATGAACTGAAGTCACTCGACCCCCTCAGTTATGAACGCATCGACCTGAACAATCCCATGCGGGTACTGAAAGCATTGGAAATCAGCATTCAGACGGGAAGGCCGTATTCCTCCTTCCTCACCCACAGTGAGCGCGAGCGACCCTTCCGCATCCTGCGCATCGCGCTGGACCCCGGACGGGAAGAGCTGTATGAACGGATCAACAGCCGGGTTTCCCGGATGATGGACGCCGGCCTGGAAGAAGAAGCCCGGAAACTCTATCCCCTGCGACACCTCACTGCCCTGAAAACCGTCGGTTATCGCGAACTCTTCAGTTATTTCGAGGGAAAGACAACGCTGGAGGAGGCGGTGGACCTGATCCGGCGCAATACCCGCAAGTATGCCCGCAAGCAGACCACCTGGTTCAGGAAGGAGGGAAAATACCGGTGGTTCCTGCCGGAGGATATCACTGGGATGATCGCCTGGATCGATGAGCATAAAATGGGTTAAATAACATTTCGGAATCAGGGCAGAGATATTATCTTTGAGAAAAAGTACAGGAAAGGTTAATGAAGATCACTATCATCGGGTCGGCCTGGCCACTCAGAGGCGGGTTGGCTGCCTATAATGAAAGACTGGCAACCGAGTTCCGGAACTCAGGTCATGAGGTCAGCATTGAAACCTTTTCCCTGCAATATCCGGGCTTTCTTTTCCCGGGCAAGACCCAGTATGCCGACTGGCCGGCTCCTCCCGGGCTGAAGATCAGGTCCTCCGTAAATTCCATCAATCCGTTTAACTGGCTGCGCACGGGGCTTCGTCTGCGCAGGGAGAAACCCGACCTTGTGGTGATCAAGTACTGGCTGCCCTTCATGGGTCCCTGCCTGGGTACCCTGGCAAGGCTGGTCAGGTCGAACCGCCATACAAAGGTGGTGACCATCTTCGACAATGTGATCCCGCATGAAAAAAGGCCGGGCGACCGGCTGTTCACCCGCTACTACATCAAAGCCAGCGATGCGTTTGTGGCCATGTCGGACAGCGTACTGGAAGACACCTTCCAGTTTGACAGGCACAAGCCAAGGGCCCTTTGCCCCCACCCGATCTTCGATAATTTCGGACCGGCGCTCCCCAGGCAGGAGGCCAAGGAACTGCTCGGGCTGGATACGGGTTTACGTTACCTCCTCTTTTTCGGCTTCATCCGCGATTACAAGGGCCTCGACCTGCTCATCAAAGCCTTTGCCGATCCGCGTTTCCGGGGCCGCGACCTGCGCTTGCTCGTAGCCGGTGAATTTTATTCCGATCCCGCGCCCTACCTGGAGATGATCCGTGAGTTTAAACTGGAGGACGAGATCGTGATCCGCAGCGATTTCATTCCCGACGAAGAGGTGAAAAAATACTTCTCGGCGGCCGATGTCGTTGTTCAGCCCTATAAAACAGCAACCCAGAGCGGCATCTCGCAGATCGCCTACCATTTTGAGAAACCCATGATCGTTACCAGGGTGGGCGGATTACCGGAGATTGTTCCCGACGGCCGCGTGGGTTTTGTCACGGAAACGGAACCCGGAAGCATCGCCGCTGCCATACTCCGGTACTTCGATGAGGGACTGGAACAGCAGTTCGCGGCGAATGCAGCCCTTGAAAAGGAAAAGTACAGCTGGAAAAGGATGGCGGAGACCATCACCGGCCTGTTGCAACAAACGAAAGACCATGATCATACGAAGTAAAGCACCCCTCAGGATTGGATTTGCCGGCGGCGGATCGGACGTGTCTCCCTTCTCCGACCGTTATGGCGGTGCGATCCTCAACGCTACGCTGAACATGTATGCCTGGGCCACAATCACCCCGCGAAACGACGGGAAGATCATCCTGCATTCGCTCGATAAGGGCCAGCGGCTGGAGTACCACTCGGCTGCCAACCTGCCGATGGACGGAGAGCTGGAACTGATCAAAGGCATCTACCACCGGATCGTAAGCGACTATTCGGGAGAACCGCTTTCATTTGAACTGAAGACCCATGTCGATGCCCCTCCGGGATCGGGACTGGGCAGTTCCTCAACCCTGGTTATTGCTATTATCGGGGCTTTCAGGGAATGGCTCAACCTGGCGCTCGGCGAATACGACCTGGCCCACCTGGCCTATGTGATTGAAAGGGAGGATCTTAAAATGGCCGGAGGCAAGCAGGATCAGTACGCAGCCACCTTCGGCGGCGTCAATTTCATGGAATTCTTCAACGGGAACAAAGTCATTGTCAATCCTTTGCGCATCAAACAGGAGGTGCTCGACGAACTGGCCTACAACCTTGTACTATTCAATACGGAAACAAGCCGCGTTTCCTCCCAGATCATCGAAATGCAGCAGAAGAATGTACTCAGCAACAACAGCAGTTCGGTAAGCGCCATGCTGAAAATGAAAGAGCAGGCCCTCCTGATGAAGGAAGCGCTGCTGAGAGGCGAACTGAACCGTATAGGTGATCTCCTTAACTTCGGATGGGAATACAAGCAGCAGATGGCCGAAGGGATCGTGAACGAACAGCTTCTGAAGATTTACAGGGCGGCACTGAAAGCCGGAGCTTCCGGGGGAAAGATCAGTGGTGCAGGCGGAGGCGGCTTTATGTTGTTCTACTGTCCCGACAATACACGCCATAATGTTATAGATACCCTTCACTCCCTGGGCGGACAGGTGCAGCCTTTCGAATTCACCAAGGGCGGCCTGCGAACCTGGAAAATCCTGTAAGGACAATGATCACAAAACCCAGTTCCATCAAAGAAGCAATTATCCTGGCGGGAGGCTTAGGTACCCGCCTTCGTTCGGTCGTCAGCGATGTTCCCAAACCGATGGCCCTCCTGAACGACAAGCCCTTTCTTGTTTATCTTCTTGATTACGTGGCCTCTTACGGTATTGAACATGTCATTCTTTCGGTCGGATACAAGTACGAGGTGATCCGCGATTATTTCGGTGAGCAGTACAAAAGCATGAAGCTGAGTTATGCCATCGAGAAGGAACCGCTGGGTACCGGCGGTGCCATCCGTTATGCCCTTTCCTTTGTGAAAAAGGACTGTGCCTTTCTGCTGAACGGCGACTCCTTTTTCAATGTGAACCTTCATGATCTGGGTGAGTTTTTCATGGCCTACCAGGCTGATATCTCGCTGACCGTTAAAAAAATGCGGAACGTAGAGCGCTACGGTACGGTGGAGATGGACGTGTGCCGGGTGGTGAATTTCCTTCCGAAGACTCCCCTGAAATTCGGTTTCATCAATGGCGGGGTTTATGCTATTTCAAAGCAGATCTTCGAACGGTTCCCGGTGGGAAGAAAGTTTTCCTTCGAGTCGGAATTCCTGGCTACTTACCTTAACGAACTTCGGATCTGTGCCATGAAATCCAATGAGTACTTCATTGATATCGGTGTTCCCGAGGACTATGAAAAAGCCCGGGAAGAATTACCCGGGCTTGTATCATCCTGATCAGAGCTCAGTTTCTATTTCATACCTGTTCCGGTCGGTCGCACTGCGCGACACGAGTTCGCCGAGGAAGCCCCCCACAAACAGCTGGGTTCCGATGATCATGCAGGTGATGGACAGGTAAAAGAGTACGTTGTCCGCCATCAGCCTTGCTGGTACATGATGCCGCAGGGCTGCCCATTTCTCAATGCCGATGATCAGCAACAGGATGAAACCGATCATAAACATCAGGGTCCCGATCAACCCGAAAAGATGCATCGGCTTTTTACCAAAGCGGGTCATAAAGGTAACGGTCAGCAGGTCGAGGAAACCGTTGATAAAGCGTTCCATACCGAACTTGGTCACCCCGTACTTCCTTTCCTGATGCTGCACAACCTTTTCCCCGATCTTTTTGAAGCCGCTGGCTTTGGCGAGCACAGGGATATACCGGTGCATCTCCCCGAATACCTCAATGCTTTTTACCACATTGTTCCGGTAGGCTTTCAGACCGCAGTTGAAATCGTGCAGGTAAATCCCGCTGAGTTTCCTGGCGGCCCAGTTATAGACCTTGCTGGGAATGTTCTTGGAGAGAACGGGATCGTAACGCTTTTTCTTCCAGCCCGATACCAGGTCGAGGCCTTCCTCCTTGATCATCCGGTACATCTCCGGAACTTCCTCCGGACTGTCCTGCAGGTCGGCATCCATAGTGACCACCACCTCACCCCTGGCCGTATGAAAGCCCGTGTGCAGGGCGGCTGATTTACCGTAGTTACGGCGGAATTTGATCCCGCGGATCTCCGGGTGTTCTTTTTTCAACTCAACAATCTTTTCCCACGAACCGTCATTGCTCCCGTCATCCACCATAATGACTTCGTACGAGAGCCGGTTCTCCTTCATCACACGGTCGATCCATCCGGTCAGTTCGGGAAGGGATTCCACCTCGTTATAGACCGGGACAACAATTGAGATATTCATTCAGAAACGATTAGGCAACTTCGTTCATTGGATTCTCCACTTCCTTTTTCAGGAAAATGGCTGCGATCAATCCTACGACACCCAGGAAAATGGTATTGCCAACAAGGGCTTTCCTGACAAGCCTCAGAGGCTCAAGACCTTTGGCTGCCCGCTCCATGGCTTTATCGATCATATTCTCAGGGATCCTCGGATTATCCATCAGTTTACTTTCGGTAAAGGTCAGTGTCCGCTGAACCAGGTCGGGATCAATCACATAATAAAGCAGGTAATTGAAAACCGCAGCCAGGATGCCCGATACCAGGCCGATGGCCAGGCTCATAAGGACCAGGCGACCATAGGTTGATAAGCCGTTGAGATATTCATTCCGATAGGCACGCAACAGGTATATGAGTACGGCAATTGTGATCACCAGGCTCAAAATACCGGCCCAGGGTTTAAACAGGAGATCGGTGACATAAAAGATCACTGAAATAAGTATTCCGACAAAGCCCATGATGGCACCATAGATCAGTGCGGGTTTTAGAAACGGTTTTTTTGCGTTTTCGTCCATAGTCGATAAGGTTTGGTAAGGTTTGAGATAAATTTCAGGATGAAATTACACAAAGTATCGGAGCTTGCAAAAAAAAAGGGCAAGCTCCTTATATCGCACCGCTACAACCGCCTACCCTTGCTACCTTCCGGTCCTGGGGGGGTTCAGCAGGAGCTGGTCGTATAAGACTTGCCCGGGCGACAAAAGTAATACATATTCGAAGAATAAGCAAATAAAAGTAAAACTCACTCCGGGATTAAAAAAAGAATAATCCTCACCCCCGGCCCCTTCTATGTTGTAATCCAATTTTTTTTTGTCTTTTAACATATATCGGGTAATGGAACCTGAAGTTTTCTTTCTGGCAAACTCCATCCGGGTTCGATACCCGGGTGGAGTTTTGATACATCGGTA
>JBMOLL010000068.1:0-10721 GCA_049325415.1 Bacteroidota bacterium
GGCAAATTTATCATACAGTCCCTCATTCTTCGCGGCAAAATTCTCTGTTGTCTGCACCAATCCTTCATCAACGAGGATGAACGCATTAAGGACATCCTTTGACACATTCATTGCCAACATTGCTGTAAGCACTAAATACATCATACCGATCATTTTTTGTCTCGGTGTTTCTTTTCCGTGTCCCATAGATCTCGTTTAAAGTGGGTGATTCTATTTTTTTCTGATCGTCATTGCAGAGAGCATATTGCCATAAATACCGTTAAGTTCGGAAAGGCTCTGCCTGAGTTTCATTATTTCGTCGTTATATTTCTTGGTTTCTTCAACCGACGATTTCAGATTGCTCATCATATCGCCGAGGCCTTTATAGACATCGGTGGTACCTTTGAGGTTATCCTGACTGCCTTTTAACTGCAATTCATAGGTTGAATTGAGCTGGAGGAGGCTCTTGTTGAGTTGATCCAGCTGGTCGTTGAATTTCTTCTGGTTATCGGTGATCTGGTTGTATTCCTGTTTCACCCCGGCCGTCATGGATTCGTAGGTTTTTGTCAGGCTTTCACTGGAAGCGGCAAATTTCTGAGCGACATCATTTCCTGATTTATCGATCATATCTGCCGTTTTCTGGTAACTGGTGGCCAGTTTGCTGACTGACTCATTGAGCACTCCGGTGTTATCACCATAGGCTGTGGCTACGTTGTCCATATTTTCTGCAGCATGCTGCATTTTATTGAAATATTCCTTGGTAGCCAGGGACGACTGCGTGATGTCGGAGATCTGAGTGGTAGTCTGGGAGATTACATTCAGATTCTGCCCGAGGTCCTTGATCAGTTCAGGACGGATCTCTGCCTGCTGGAATAGTTCATCGAACTTCTGGAGTCCGACGCTCCTGTCGGCGATGGCCTGTTCCTTGTACTCGTCGATCTCGTCCGGATCGGTCATCCCGGCGAGTTCTGGATAAACAAGGGTCCAGTCGAGTTCTTCATGCAAAGGCTCGAAAGCGGAGAAGAAAAAGATGACAGCTTCGATCAGCAGACCACCGGTCAGGGCGATACCTGCACCAGGCCAGTGCTGAATTTTAAACAGAGCACCAATAATAACTATGGAGGCTCCAAAACCATATAGTTTGGCGGTAAAGTTTTTCCAGCCCGAACTCTGTACTAGTTCTGTAATTCCCATAAGAATGTATTTAGCATTAGTTAGTACCTAAATAAGAGCGGACGCACCTGAAGCCGATATAGGACTTGGCGGTATCCTGATATTCAAAATCCCTCATGCTGACCTGCAGGAACCTGGCCACGTCTTTCCAGGATCCGCCTCTGATCACTTTCCGTTTCATGACCGGAGGATCATCCGGACGGGCATCGTACTTGTAGTTGGGATTCATGTCGTGAGAGAAGACATAGGCAGAGGGATCGTAGGCGTTGATCGTCCATTCGGCTACGTTACCGGCCATGTCATAGAGTCCGTATTCGTTAGCGGCGTAAGTGCCCACTCTTTCGGTGGCAAGAGCACCATCGTCGACATAATTTCCGCGCAGTGGTTTGAAGTTGGCTACAAAGCAGCCCAGTTTGTTCCTCAGGTAAACACCTCCCCACGGGTACATGCTGTGGTCGAGATTACCCCTTGCGGCATATTCCCACTCAGCTTCGATGGGCAGCCTGTAGTTCTGTACAAGCGGCTGTTCTGCTTTTGCAAGAGCGGCATTCAGGTAGCTGGTCCTCCAGTTGCAGAAAGCGTTGGCCTGTTTCCAGGACACCCCAACCAGCGGATAGTTGTCATACGATGCATGCCAGAAATACATGGTAGCAAGCGGCTCGTTGTAGGAGTAAGTAAAGTCTGCGATCCAGCAAAGAGTATCCGGATAAACCAGAACCCAGTCTTTATTTACAAAGGAGCCCCTGCTTGTAACATCTTCCTGTTCACCGTTCGGACGGGTAACCTTACCCTGGTAAACAACGGTAGGATCGGCAGTGCCGCCGGCATAGTCGAGGGAGAAACGGTTCGATTTTGCCGAAGCCTGTGCCAGGTCAACCCAGTAGTAATTGTAAATCAGTTTGGTGACATTCAATTCCTTGCCCCTGGGTGAAAGCTGGTCAACGCCCGAGTAATATACACCGAGGTCGTCGATGATCTGCTTCATGTTGCCTTCTTTATCCTTGGATAAATCAAGCGGGGTTTCCCAGTTGATAATTGCATTCCCGTCTTTATCTTCCAGCGGGTTGCCATCTTTGTCCTTGGCGATGAAATCTTCCAGACCCTGGGCGGCAAACTCTTTCCTGATGATCGAGTCTTTTACCCAGAATACAAATTGTCTGTACTCATTGTTGGTGATTTCGGTCTCATCCATCCAGAATGCATCGATAGAAACCGTTCTGCTCATGGCATTTTGCGACCAGGCGATGTCCTGATCACTGGGCCCCATGGTGAACGATCCGGCAGGAATAAACAACATTCCATACGGATCCGGTTCAATATAGGCTTTGCGATTCGGCACACCTACAAGCTCTCCTGTATTGTAGTCACTACAACCTCCCAGGCTTGCCACAAGAACGACTAAGGCGAATACTCTTTTCATAGCTACATGCGTATTTGAATGCAAAAACAGTCTTTTTTTCTAAACGATTAAGATATAAAAAAACCAGTTAAATATAGTTAAATTATTACATTATTCTAATACTCTTATATTTTTGCGGCGTTTTACCAAAACTCATATCAAAGCAATATCTTACGGTAATCTCGTGAGAACCAGTATTATAACCCACAATTTTTGTCAGATCAAAATCATAGGAGTATCCTATTTTTGCGCCGTTCATCAAATCAACACCAACAAGAGCCGTAATTGCACCTCCTATTGTATAGGAAACTCCTCCCCAGAACTTTTTATTGTACCTGACATTGGTATTCAGGTAGATGTGGTTTGATTTTCCGTCGGTCTGCACCAGGAAGGAAGGCATCAGTTCGATCATGGGGTTCGGTAACTGGATGTTGTAACCGGCAGTGGCATAGTAGTGCCTCACAAGCCTGGTCTCTGCATTATCTTCCGGAATGTTGAAGGAAGTCTGGTTCAGGTGGGTCACCGACAGCCCGGCATAAAGCTTGTCAGACTGGTAAAAAGCTCCCAGGCCCATATCAAAGCCAAAAGCACTGTAGCCTGCCTGTGGAATGGACGGATCACCCTCTGGGGTGATTACATCGGCTCCTTCCCAGGTGGGGTCGGCCGACTGGTTAACGAGGCCGGCATTTAAACCGAGCCCCAGCTTTCCCTTTCCAAGGTCTATCTGATAGGAATAAGCAAGGCTGAAAAAGAAATCGTTGTTAAAACCCAGGTTGTCGTTCCTGAGCGTAATCCCCACTCCGTGGGCCCTGCCCAGGAAATTCAGGGGCGCATCGACACTGAAGGTGGTGCTTACCGGAGCCTTGGGAACACCCATCCACTGGTTGCGAAAGTCGGCACCAAGACAGATCTTGTCGGAAATTCCGACAGAACCTGCATTATACATAGGCGCCAGAAACATGCTCTGACTGAATTTCGGGTCCTGCTGGGCTATCGTCTCCGAAATGATCATTCCCAGCAAAAACATCACAACCGTTCTCTTCATCAATTTGATAATCAAGGTTGCCAGTTCTACATCCATGAACGCATTTTGCGAAATGTAAAATAAGTAAAAAATCTTCTACACCCCAAATTTATTAACAGAAGAATGTTAATAACCCCTGATGTGCAGAAAATATATATCACGTTATCAGTCTCTTGCCAGAGCCGCAACAGGATAAAATTTTACTCCGGATCCGGGCTCAGCCGGTGCAAATACCGCCACCAGCGGTCCGGAATCTCCTGATTGCAGGCTTGCTGGTAGTCTTCATACGAGCAGGAAATGAAAAAGTTGCCTCCCGTAGCCGGATTTTTTACCGGGATTTCCATCCACCAGCGTTCTGAAATGGTGCTTTTGATGAAAATAATGTCATGACCGGCGGCATCCAGGTTAACAATAAATTTTCTGGTTTGCCCCGGTGTGTCGACCGGGTTTTCCTTGATCCGGTGACTGAAGCCCTCGGTGAAATACCAGAGGGCCTGGGCGGCAAGATGGGCCGATTGTTCGTTCAGGTCTTTCCCGGGGCAGAGTTCAAAGAAACCGATGGCGCTTACTTTTTCACTCAGGCCGCAATACCTGGAAATGGAGCAAATCTCATCCCCGAAAAAGCCATTGGGCGACGGAAGGGCCACTCCCGGAGCATCGGAATGTCTTATCACCGACATATCAATGCTTACAAAGGAAGCATCCCTGATCAGGGGCTCGGTGATCCGGATATCGGAGCGGGCCATGCCCAGGCGGACGGATTCCTGGAAGTGCGTTTCCATGTATTCGATCGCCGAAACTGGAACAAAGTAATTCTGATGACCAATATTATTCAGAACAAACACTTTTTCACGCCCCTGCTTCATGATATAATCAAGGTAGTTCATGGAGTGCAGTGCCTGAGACTCCCCGGGAACGGCGGAGAAATCGAGTCGCGGATCAACCGTCAGGACCTGGTGGATGCCGGGATCTTTCTCCAGGGCGTAGAGGATCCCCAGCGAGAGGTCCTGGCTTCCCCCGATCAGCACCGGAATAATATTGCGTTCCCGCAGCTCCATGTAAATGTCGCGCAGGGCATAATAGGAGTCGTTGACACTGGCAGTGATCTTCAGGTTGCCCAGGTCGCAGATCCGGATATTGTTTTGCGGCTTGCGCAACTGATACAGGTAGGTGCGCACCATATCAGGGGCAGTACGGCTGCCTTTTATAAAGGCATTGTCATCCTGGGGGATCCCGATCAGCGCCAGGTGGAACCGGTCGAGGTCCCTGATCGGATGGTCGGGGGTATGGACCACGATATTCCTGCTGAAGGTGTCCTCTTCGCTAAGAAGGGTAAATGCCGGCCGTTCAAGTCCAACCGGATCAAAATAATCGTTCAGGTCCATAGGATCTATTTTTTGGTGCTTTTCTTTGCCTTGACAGGACCTTTTGCGATGATCTCCCTGCATTGTTCGAGCGTCAGCGCTGCCGGATCGGTACCCTTCGGGATCTTGAAATTTTCCTTATTAAAGGTAATGTAAGGGCCATAGCGCCCATTCAGTACCTGTAAGCCGGGTTCCTCCTCGTAGAGCCGGATCACCCTGTTCTTCTCCTCTTCCTGTTTCGATCGGATGATCTCAATACTTCTTTCCAGTCCGATGGTGTAGGGATCATCGGTTTTGGCCAGCGAATAGAATTTTCCCTGATACCTGGCATAGGGTCCGAATTTTCCGATCCCTATAGTGACTTCCGCACCGGCCCATTCGCCGAGGTTCCTCGGTAAACGGAACAGGGTGAGTGCCTCTTCCAGGCTGATGGTTTCAATGCTCTGGCCTTTCAGCAGGCTTGCAAAACGGGGCTTTTCCTCATCGGTGGCTTCACCGAGCTGGGCAATCGGGCCGAACCTTCCGATCTTGACATAGACCGGCTTTCCGCTCTGGGGATCCGTCCCCAGCAACTTCTCTCCCTTGGTTTTCTCTGAACTTTCACTGGTCTGATTCACCTTGTCATGGAAAGGGACATAGAACTTCCTGATCATGGATGGCCAGTTCATCTTCCCCAGGGCGATTTCATCGAAGGACTTTTCGACCGTTGCCGTAAAATTATAATCCATGATCTCCTTGAAATACTGCTCGAGAAAATCATTCACAATCAGACCTATGTCTGTAGGGAAGAGTTTGGCTTTCTCAAAGCCGACATTTTCTTTCCTTGTTTCCTGCCTGATCTTTCCCTGCTCAAGGATAAAATATTCATAGTTCCTTGTTGTTCCCGGCCGGTCTTCTTTAATCACATACTCCCGCTGCTGTATGGTGGAAATGGTGGGTGCATAGGTCGATGGCCTTCCGATCCCGAGCTCCTCCATCTTTTTAACCAGGCTGGCTTCCGTGTATCTCGGCGGCTGCTGGGTGAATTTCTGGGTGGCCTCAATCGTCCGGCCCTCAAGCTGCTCTCCGTTTTTTACCGCTGGAAGCAGACCCCGGGTTTCTTCTTCGTTCTCATCGTCAAGCGATTCAAGATAAACCTTGAGAAAGCCGTCGAAGATCAGGATCTCTCCGTTAGCGAGAAATTTCTCGGCACGGTTGGAAATATCGATGGTAATTGTGGTCTTTTCCAGCTTTGCTTCACTCATCTGGGAAGCAATGGTCCTTTTCCAGATCAGCTCATATAAGCGTTGTTCGGCCCTGTTTCCGGGTACGGTGACGTTATTAAGGTAGGTCGGACGGATCGCTTCGTGCGCTTCCTGGGCACCTTTAGTCTTTGTCTGGAAATTCCTTGCATGGTGGTAATTCTCACCATAGGTCGATTTAATGACATCGGCAGCGGCGGCGATGGCCAGGCCCGAAAGGTTCACGCTGTCGGTTCTCATATAGGTGATCAGACCGGCTTCATACAGGCGCTGAGCAACCGACATGGTTTGCGAAACCGAAAATCCCAGCTTACGGCTTGCTTCCTGCTGTAAAGTGGAGGTGGTGAAGGGAGGGGCCGGTGACTTCCTGGCCGGTTTCTTCTCCACGGAGGCAACGCTGAAGCTGCTCTGTATGCACGAATCGAGGAATATACGGGTTTCCTGTCCCGATGCAAAACGCTTGTTCAGCTCTGCCTTAATATTCACCTCGCCGGCAGTGCTGCCCTTACCCTGGAATATACCGTTAACACGGTAATAGGGAGTCGCGGAGAAACTGTTGATCTCCCTTTCCCTTTCCACGATCAGTTTTACAGCGACCGACTGAACACGACCAGCCGACAGTGCCGGCTTCACTTTTTTCCACAGCAGGGGGGAAAGTTCAAAACCCACCAGGCGATCGAGGATCCTTCGGGCCTGCTGCGCGTTTACGAGGTGCGTATCGATAAAACGGGGATTGCGGATCGCTTCGTCAATGGCATTCTTTGTGATCTCATGGAAGACGATCCTCCTTGTTTTTTGGGGATCAAGCTGCAGGACCTCGAAAAGGTGCCACGCAATGGCTTCTCCCTCGCGATCCTCATCAGAAGCCAGCCAGACCATGGCTGCATCTTTGGAAAGATCCTTCAATTCCTTGACAATCTTTTTCTTATCCGCTGAGACCACATACTCCGGTTCAAAGTCTTTTTCAATATTTATTCCCAGGTTCTTTTTGGACAGATCACGGATGTGTCCGAAACTGGATTTAACCGTGAAATCCTTGCCCAGAAACCTTCCGATGGTTTTCGCTTTGGCCGGGGACTCAACAATAACAAGGTTTTCAATCATATTCGCTCTCCTGCAACGTTATAAAAGTGACACAAAATTAAAGGAAATGCTTTACTCAGGTCAAAAAATATGCTAATAAATAATTATTATTTTTGTCACAAACTTTTTCCGCTATGCCTCAGAATGAAGATAAATCCCGGAAATACCTGACGATCCTCTGGTCGGTCTATGGTTTCCTTTTTTTTACAACGGTGCTCATTTTCGTCCTGATATCCAGGGAAAAGTTTGGCCCGATGCCCACCTTCGATGAGCTCGAGAACCCGCAGACCAACCTGGCCTCGGAGATCTATTCAGATAACGGTGAACTACTTGGAAAATTTTTCGTCGAGAACAGAACTTTCGTCGGATATAAAAACCTGTCACCTTACCTTGTCGATGCGCTGATCGCAACAGAGGACATTCGTTTTAACAAGCATTCGGGGATTGACCTGCGCAGTCTTGGCCGTGTGGTCGTCCGCACCCTTCTGCTCGGGCAGAACACCGGGGGTGGCAGTACCATCTCCCAGCAGCTGGCCAAGAATCTTTTCCCGCGTGATACCATTTACCGGAGGTTCATGCCTGCCAGGGCAACACACATGGCAATTACAAAGTTCAAGGAGTGGAATACAGCCGTACGGCTTGAGCGTAGCTATACCAAGAGTGAAATTATTGTGATGTACCTGAACACGGTCCCTTTCGGAGGGGGAGCAATTGTCGGGATCAAGTCGGCTGCACGCACCTTTTTCAACACCTCGCCCGATTCACTCAACCTGGAGCAGTCGGCCGTACTGATCGGTATGTTAAAGGCACCTTCGGCCTTCAACCCGAAAAACAATCCGGAACGGTCCTTCAACCGGAGGAACACGGTGCTCGACCAGATGGTGAAATACGGCTACCTCGACAGCGGGATCGCCGATTCGGTGCGCCAGCTGCCCATCGTGCTTGATTATAACCTGGCCAGTCATACCCAGGGTTACGGAACCTATTTCCGGGCTTTCCTGCAGAAGATCATGTACGAGAAAAAACCGGAAAAGAAAAACTATCCCTCCTGGGCCATGGAGGCCTATCAGCGCGATTCCATGCGCTGGGCAAACGACCCCCTTTATGGCTGGGTAGCCAAGAATCCCAGGCCCGACGGGACCTATTATAACCTCTTCCGCGACGGCCTGAAGATCCATACTACAATTAATATCAGGATGCAGCAGTATGCCGAGGAAGCCATGGATGCACACCTTGCGGGCGATCTGCAGCCGGCGTTTTTCAAGGAGAAAAAAGGCCGTTCCAATGCACCCTTTGAGGAGATCACCAAAAAGGATGTCGACCGGATCATGATTTCTTCCATGCGGCGAACCGACCGTTACAGAAGGCTCCAGATGGCCGGGGTCTCCCAGGATTCGATCTGGGAGTCGTTCCGAACCCCTGTGCCCATGCGGGTCTTTACCTGGCAGGGCGACCGTGATACGGTGATGACACCCTACGATTCGATCCGCTACTACAAATATTTCCTCCAGTCGGGCTTTATGGCCATGGAACCCTGGTCGGGCCATGTCAAGGCCTATGTTGGCGGAGCCAATTATACCTATTTCCAGTACGACCATGTCACACAGGGCAGACGGCAGGTAGGTTCAACCATCAAACCGTTTCTTTACCTGCTGGCCATGCAGGAAGGCTATTCGCCCTGCGATTATATCCCGCTGGTTCCCATTTCCTTCCAGGCCAACGATTCGGTCTACACTCCCAGGGCGACCGGGGAGAATCCCCTCGCCAATGAGCAGGTTACCCTGAAATGGGGGCTTGCCAACTCGCATAACTGGGTTTCAGCCTGGCTTTTCAAGAATTTCAATCCAGAAAGCGTCATCCGGGTAATGAGGAAAATGGGGGTCACCTCCTATATCGACCCCGTTCCGTCGATGATCTACGGTCCGTCCGACATCTCCCTGGAGGAAATGGTCGGTGCCTACAATACCTTTTCAAACAAAGGCATTTATGTGAGTCCGGTCTATGTGACCCGCGTCGAGGACCGTTACGGCAACCTCATTTCCACTTTCAATGCAAGGGAAACCGAAGCGATCAGCGAGGAAACCGCCTTTCTGATGGTGAGCCTGCTGCGGCAGGTGGTTGATATGACCGGAACTTTCAAGGGACACTATTATGCAGGTACGGCCAACCGTCTCCGGTGGAGGTATGAATTCACGGGTGAAATGGGCGGCAAGACCGGTACGACACAGAACCAGAGCGATGGTTGGTTTATGGGGATCACCCCCCGGCTGTCGGCAGGGGTCTGGGTCGGTTGCGAGGACCGTGCAGCGCATTTCAACAGCCTGAGCCTGGGCTCGGGTACCAACATGGCCCTGCCTATCTGGGGTGAGTTCTTTAAACGGGTATATGCCGACAGCACCCTGCTTATTACCCAGGAAGATGAATTTGAAAAGCCGCTGAACTTCAATGTCAGCCTGAATTGCCCGGATGTCAAATCAGCGGCGGGGAACGGTTCGATCGACAATTTCTGACGAGGGTCCCCGGCTTCCGGGGCTGGTTCAGACAGGAATCGCATCCAGCAATTCCCGGGTATAGGATGTAGAGGGATTTTCAAACAGCTCGCTGCTTGCCGCTTCTTCCACCATTTGCCCTTCCTTCATAACCATGATCCGGTCGGACATGTAGCGGACCACCGACAAATCGTGGGAAATGAAAATGTAGGTCAGGCCGAATTCATCCTTCAGGTCATTCAGCAGGTTCAGCACCTGGGCCTGCACGCTGACATCCAGTGCCGACACGCTTTCATCCAGGATGAGGAATTCCGGATCGGTGGCCAGGGCGCGTGCGATTCCGATGCGCTGACGCTGGCCGCCCGAGAACTGGTGAGGGTAGCGGGTCAGGTCCTCCTCTCCGAGGCCTACGCGGTTCAGCAGCACTGACGCCCGCTCAAGGCGTTCCCTGCCGTTCCTTCCGATCCCGTGGACCCGCATGGGTTCGGTGAGCATCCTTCCGATGGTCATTCCCGGATTCAGGGAGGAATAGGGATCCTGAAAAACTATCTGGATTTTTTTTCGGAAAGCCCGCAATTCCCTTTCCCGCAAACCGGTAAGAGGAACCCCGTTATAAATGATCTCTCCCGATGTGGCTTTTATCAACTGAAGGATGGTCCGGCCCAGGGTTGTTTTTCCGCAACCCGATTCGCCGACCAGGCCCAGGGTTTCCCCCCTGAAGAGCCGGATGCTGACCTGGTCGACAGCTTTTACACCGGTTCCTTTTTTTCTTCCGTGAAAATAGGTGCTTAGCTTGCGGATCTCAAGGAGCGGCTGGATGTCGGACGGGCGGGTCATTTTCCTTGCTTTTGCGGGTTCCGGGGATTTTCCTGAAAGGAAATCACCGACCGTCGGCAGTCTTGCGGGGAGTTCGCCCGGCCCCGGCTTGCAGGCCAGCAGACCCCGGGTATAAGGGGAGGATGGGGAGGA
>JBMOLL010000069.1:0-20256 GCA_049325415.1 Bacteroidota bacterium
AAACGTGAAACAGATTCTGGGTATTATTCCGGCACGCTATGCATCGACCCGTTTCCCCGGGAAGCCGCTGGCCCTGATCGCCAACAAACCAATGATCCAGTGGGTATATGAGCGCTCGGCACCCGCCTTCAGCGATCTCTGTGTCGCCACGGATGATGACCGGATCAGTGCCGCAGTTAAGGCTTTCGGAGGCCGGGTAGTGATGACAGCACCCTCGCATTCCAGCGGCACGGAACGCTGTCGCGAAGCCCTTGACATCCTCAGCCGGGAAAGCGGGAAAAACTTCACACATGTGGTAAATATCCAGGGCGATGAGCCCCTGATCAGCGAACAGCCGATCCATGAACTGCTGAGCTGTTTCGATCTTCCCGGGGTGGATATTGCCACCCTGGTCCAGCCCCTGTCCCCGAACGATGACCTTTTCAGTGAGAATCTGGTTAAAGTGGTTACCGACAGGAATTTCAGAGCACTGTATTTCTCCCGGGCACCTATACCCTGGAGGCGGGGTGCGGCAAAGGAGGAATGGACCCGGACGAATATCTATCTGAAACATATAGGGATCTATTCTTACCGTTCAGAGGTGCTCCGGGAGATTGCCGGAATGGCTCCTACACCGCTTGAGATTTCGGAATCGCTGGAACAACTCCGATGGCTCGAAAACGGAAAAGTGATCCAGACCCGGCTGACGGCCCATGAGTCACTGGGGGTAGATACGCCGGACGACCTGGAGAAAGTCGTGGGCCGGATCATGGAACAGCTCTGAGCACTTTATTCGTAATGAAGGGCATCGACAGGATTCGAACGTGCTGCCCGGATAGCCTGGAATGAGACCGTGGCGAGAGCGATGAGCAGGGCCGCGGCGGCAGCAATAATAAAGAGCCAGGGCCTGAAACCAATGTTATAGGGGAAATCGGCCAGCCAGCCCTGCATGAAATAAAATGCCAGGATCCATGCCAGCATAACCGAAAAGCCCATCAGTATAAGGATCTCACGGGAAACGATGAATAACACATCGCGCGCACGTGCTCCCATCGCCTTCCTGATCCCGATCTCCTTGGTACGGCGCTGGGTATTAAAGAGGGTCAGCCCGAACAGCCCCATACAGGCGATGAAAATAGCCAGCAGACTGAACATCAGTGAAACTCTACCTGTACGCTTTTCTTCCTTGTAATAACTGTTGAGCTCATCGTTGAGGAAAAAGAACTGGAAAGGCTCTCCAAGGGTCATTTTACTCCATACCTGCTGGATCTGTACCAGGGTCTTCTTAACCTCTTTCTCACCGGGTCTAAGCCGGATGGAAATATAACCGCTCCAGGCACTGTTGGCTGTTTTGTTGATCAGCATGTAGGGACCAATCGGCTCTTTGAGACTGCTGTGATGAAAATCCTTCACCACTCCGATGATCCGCATCTCGGTCATTACCCCGTTCTCATCCGGTTCAAGTATCGCACTGCTGAGAGGATCGCTGATACTATAGCGATCAACAGCCGACTGGTTGATCACCACTGCCGTGGAATCGCCAGGTATATCCGGATCAAAGTAGCGTCCGGAAACAAGCTCAAGACCATAGGTGTTCAGGAAGTTCTGATCGGCATAGTTCAGTGCAAACAGGAAATTCTGCGACCTGTCCCTGCCTTTCATCCTGAACGATGCCGTGTTGTTGTTATAGCCGAGGTAAGTTGTGGAATTGCTGGCTGCAATAACGCCCGGGATCTTCTCCACCTGCCGGCAGAATAACTGCAGATCATCGCCCAGCGGATAGACCCTTTTGAGTACGACCAGGTGTTCCTTGTCGAAGCCCAGGTCCTTGCGCAGCATGTAGCGTACCTGCAGGCTCACGATCAGTGTACCGATAATGATGGCAACGGAAATGGTGAACTGTACCACGACCATAATACTCCGGAATATTCCGGAACGATGGCCACGGATCAGGGCTCCCTTAATGCCTTCGATCGGCTCATACCGGGCCAGGAAAAGAGCCGGGTACATACCCGACAACAGGCCGATCAGCAGGGCCATGAAGAGCATCGAGAAAACAAAGTACCCTTTCCAGACCCTTGAAAAGCTGAGCTGCATATCCATGGCGCTGTTAAACCAGGGAAGACAGATCTCCACAATAAAGAGCGCCAGCATAATGGCCAGAAAGCTCAGAAAAATCGATTCGGTAAGAAACTGCAGGATAAGCTGGCGCCTGTCGGAACCTACGACCTTTCTCAGCCCGATCTCCCGCACCCTCACCGAGGCCCGTGCGGTAGCCAGGTTCATAAAATTAATGCTCGCGATGATCAGGATGAAGAACGCGATCATGGAAAAAATATAGATATAGGCTTTATCATTGACAGGTCTGAAACAGATCTCCCCCCCTACTTCAATATCGGGGTTCAGGTGGATATCCTTCAGGGGCTGGAGATAAACCCCGTAACTGTTCCCTCCGGCCTGCCACTCCTCCGGACCCACGCCCAGAAAGGTCTCCAGCTCACCCCGGATGTTTGCCAGCAGGACCTCGCTCATCTTTTCCTCCACCTTCCCGTAATCGGCCCGAGGATCAAGAAGCAGGTAAGTATAAATGGAGTTCATGAACCAGTTCACATCCATGGAATAATCAAGGGTGACCATGGAGGCAATAAAATCACAGAAGAAATGGGAGTTTTCCGGCAACTCCTCCATCACCCCGGTGACCTTGTAATAATTACTGTCCCGGTTGATGGTAAGCAGCTTCCCGATCGGGTCCTCATCCCCGAAGTATCTTCGGGCCTTTGCTTCAGTGAGCACTATCGACCGGGGCTCCTTCAGCGCTGTCTCCGGATCGCCTTTCACCATCCGGATACTGAAAATATCAAAAATACTGCTGTCGGCAAACATGAAGTGATCTTCGATATACTTCTCCCCACCCGACCAGATCAGCTGCTGGTTGTAAATGTCGAAGCGCACATAATTCTCGATTTCCGGGATCTCCTCGGCAAAGGTTGGGCCCATTACCATGCTCGTCCAGGCTCCCCTGAACTCCTGCTCCCCGATCCTTCCGTCGACATACATCCTGTAAATCCTGTCGCTCTTCTCATGAAAACGATCGAAGCTAAGTTCCCCGGATATAAACAAAAGGATGAGAATGGCGCTGGCAAAACCAATGGCCAGTCCTGATATATTGATCAGGGAAAAGATCTGATTCTTCCTGATATTTCTGAGTGCTACCTTAAAAAAATTCTGCCACATGCAGTGCAGTTTGAAAATAATCTAACACGTTTTGTGCCAATTCATTTAATAAGCTGATAAACTAAAAATTATCCTGCGCGCCGCCTGTCGGCACGGTGAGGGATATTGTTCGCTTTTGCAACAGGGCTGTCCGAAAGAGGACAATCAGAGGCTGAAGGTAACACAAAAGGAATATACAGAAAATTCGTCGGAGATTTTTTTGAAAGAGTATTCAAGATTATGCCCCGAAGTCTTTGCCATCTCGATAAAACCCAGGCCCGCACCTCCCTTGGGAGAAAAATGGCCGTTGGTAATGGTTTCCCTGTACAGGGCCTTCAGCTCTTCCCGGGTTTTATTATTGACCCGGTCAATCTTGGTCGAGAGGACCTCGATGTCTGAATTATGCACGGGATTGGTCGTTTCCAGGCGAATATATTGCTGGTTGGCTACAAGCCGGAAGGTCGGGGCGTATTTACGGGAGATGTCCGGGTTTTTATTGAAGCGGTCGCTGTACTTGTAAATGTTTTCAAGGGCCTCAATCATTACCGATATCAGCTTTTTATAGGTATTAAAGGAGATGTTGTTCTCCTGTGCCTTATACTTGAATTGCGTAAGCAGCCTGTCTATTGTACTGAAAGTGAGCGGGCCTTCATACGACAGAATTGACATCTCCGCCATTGGCTACCATAATTTTCGGTAAGTTAAAAAAAAGAAATTAATTTTTCATCTTCTCCCAGAATATAGCCTTCATCCTCTTTCAGATCAGCGGAATGACTGGCTTCTACCGCCAGCCGGTCACACCTTTCATTCTCCTTGTTATCAGCATGTCCTTTAACCCAGATAAACTCGGGTCTGTAAATATCGTAAAGTTCAATAAATTTTTTCCAGAGATCGACATTTTTAACTTTTTTGAAGCTCCTTCGCTTCCAGTTCTCCAGCCAGCCCTGGTTCACCGCATCCGACACATAGCGGGAATCGGTATACACCCTGATCTGAAGATCACTCCTCTTCAGCGCCTCAAGCCCCCTGATCACCGCCAGCAATTCCATCCGGTTGTTGGTGGTATGACGGTAGCCTTCCGAAAGTTCCTTCCTGTGATGGCCTGCCATCATCACAACGCCGTAGCCACCGGGACCAGGGTTTCCGCTGGCAGCGCCATCCGTGTATATCTCCACCAGTTTATTTTGCATCTCCCAAAATAGAAAAAAAAACAGGGCCGGCAAACGGTACGGGAAAAAGTCGTGCGGAAAAATTTCCGAACCAACTTCTCTCCGTCGATTTACCGGCCCTGTGTTGTTGCAGTTCTTACCTTACAAGGGTCATCTCATCCACCAGATGAGAAGCTCCTGCGAATTTATCGATCACAAAAAGTACGTAACGGATATCCACACAGATACATTTCTGAAGCTCCGGTTCAAAAGCGACATCACCGCTCATGGCTTCCCAGTTTCCATCGAAAGCAATACCGATGAGTTCACCTTTTTTGTTCATCACGGGACTTCCTGAGTTTCCACCTGTGATATCGTTATTGGTGGTAAAACATACCCTCATCTCACCATCCTGGGCATAGGGTCCGAAATCCTTTTTGTTGTAAAGGTCCTTCAGCTTATCGGCAACCACAAACTCATAGTTGTCAGGATCTTCCTTCTCCATCACACCTTTCAGGGTTGTATAATAGCTGTAACGGACAGCATCGCGGGCAACGTAATCGCCCACTTTTCCGTAGGTCAGCCTCATGGTTGAGTTGGCATCGGGATAGAATTCATGATCGGGCTGCATCTCAATCCTGCCGGCCAGATAGAGCCTGATGCCTTTGGAGAACTGGTCGTTGTACTTCATCAATCCGCCCCTGACCGAGATTACCTTGGCCACGATGCTGTTGGCGGCAACGAATACCGGATCTTTTTCCAGTACGGCTTTCTTCGGATTGTCAAGGAAGACATTCATCTTTGCCTCATCCAGCAGAACGGTCTTTTTGAAATAATTATCAACGTATTTCTCCACATTGCCTTTGTACTTGGTTTTGATCTCCTTCACCACCTCGGGCTGATATTCCTCCCCGAGGTCGGAGATGATCAGTTTCAGCATGGCAATGGTAATTTTCCTGTCGGTTTCCATGTTGTAATCCTTGAAGAAATCGGCTGAAGCAGCACGGATATCATCAACGACATTTTTCAACTGTTCCTCGTTATAATCGGGATCACTGAGCACTCCGTTCAGATCCCTGAAATTCAGGGCCCACATGGTCGATTCCATTCCCCTGAGCAGGCACTCACTGATATACTGGTAGGCATTCTCATAAGGTTTGCGCCCTTCCACGGCATCCCGGATAAGCCCGAGAGCCTCACCGTATGTGGCCTGGCGGACAGGATCCTGCATCAGCCAGTCGGTAAAGGCTTTTTCTTCGCCTTCTTTTTTCGCTACCACGTTCAGATCAATCAGACCTTTTGACTGACCGATGCTGTATTTCCAGTAATTGCTTGATCTTGAATATTTTGATGCATACTGTATCCGGATTTTCGCATCCTTCTGCATATCTTCCATCATGATATCCTGACGGATCCCGCGGATCTTGATCCTGTTCGGATGCTCTACTTCCAGCAGATCCTTAACCTCCCAGGAGGTCATGTACCGGTCGGTACTTCCGGGGAAACCCATGACCATGGCAAAATCATCCATGTTATACCCGCCAAGCGAAACTTTCAGGTAATTTTTGGGTTTCAGGGGAATATTTTCGGGGGAGTAGTCGGCCGGACTGCCATCGGGCGCCGTATATACCCTGAACATGGAAAAATCGCCCGTATGACGGGGCCACATCCAGTTATCGGTATCGGCACCAAACTTACCGATCGATTCAGGCGGTGCACCAACCAGACGTACGTCGCGGAAGGTCTCCATAACAAACAGGAAATAACGGTTACCGTTGAACATTGCTCTAACATAAGCCTCATAATGAGTTCCTTCAATGGCTTCGTCTTCCAGCTTTCCGGAAACGGTGCGGATAATCTCCTGCCTTTTGCCTTCGCTCATGTCATCGGTAATACCGGCCAGGACCTGGTCGGTAACCTCACTCATTTTTACGAGGAAGGAAATGGTCTTTCCTTCGTTGGGAAGCTCTTCTTCCCTGCTCATGGCCCAGAATCCGTCTTTCAGGTAATCATGCTCCACCGAACTGTGATACTGGATCTCATCATAACCGCAATGGTGATTCGTCAGGATCAATCCTTCGGATGACACCAGTTCAGCCGTACAGGAACCGTAATCCAGGGCTCCGACTGCGTCTTTCAGACTCGCGTTGTTAATACTGTAGATCTGGTCAGCCGACAGTTCAAAGCCCATGGCCTGCATCTCGTCGATGTTCAGATTCTGGATGAGGCTCAGCAGCCACATACCTTCGTCAGCTTTCACATTAACCTGCAGAATCAGCAGGAATGCCAGCATCAATTTGAAAACTTTCTTCATTAGCTATAATTTATTTGACATATAACAATAAACTTTCAGCCGGTTCCCTTTCTTGCATTTCAGGGTCCGGGCCGACTATTTTTATCCTCGCGGATAAACGGATGATTTCACAAAGATGAAAAAAAACTTTTTAGAATGATCGCTGCGTCCGGTTTTTTACAACAGGTCGCCGGGCACCAGAAAATCGAGGCTCAACTGTTCGTCAAGCAGTCTGAATGTCTTGCGGTGATAAGGACTCACTCCCGCTGCAGCAATGGCTTTCCGGTGTTCGGCGGTCGGGTAGCCCATGTTCTGTCGCCAGTGATATACGGGATATTCCCGGTCGATTTTTTCCATGAATTCATCCCGGTGGGTCTTGGCCAGGACCGAAGCCGCAGCGATCGAGCTGAAGCGCCCGTCGCCTTTGACAAAGCAATGATGGGGAATAGTCCTGTATGGAAAAAACCTGTTCCCGTCGATCAGGATTTCATCGGGTCGGAGCGAAAGCCGGTCCAGGGCACAATGCATGGCCTTTATGGAGGACTTGAGGATGTTAATCCGGTCGATCTCGTCATTATCAATCATCGCAACAGCCCAGGCCAGCGCTTTTTCCTCAATCTCTCCCCTCAGGTAATCACGTTGCTTTTTTGAAATCTGCTTGGAATCATTAAGGATGGGATGCGTATAGCCTTCAGGTAGGATTACCGCAGCAGCAAATACCGGACCGGCCAGGGCTCCCCGCCCGGCTTCATCACAACCGGCTTCAATAATACCGGGTTTATGGAATGATTCAAGCATGCTGCTGAAGCACTTTTTCCACGGTCGACCAGAGTGCCTGTGCGGTATTGTCCCAGCTGTAAAGCTTTCTTCTCGCCCTTCCCTTCAGCACAAGGTCTTCACGCAGACCCGGTTCTTTCACAAGGCGGACCATGGCATCCCTGATGCTTCCCGGACTTTCCGGGTTGACATATAATGCTGCATCGCCGGCAATTTCAGGCAAACTGGTAACATTGGAAGTGATCACGGGAATCTCACTACGCATGGCTTCAATAAGAGGTATTCCAAAGCCCTCGAAGAAAGGTACAAATGTGAGGGCAAACGCGGCCCCGAGGAGGTCCTTGAGCTCCTCACTCGACAAACGACCGGTAAAGATCACATCCTTTCGGTAGGGCATGCTTTCTAGCTGATCCTCGATTGGCCGGGTAAAAAAGAATTTCTCGCCAACAATGATCAGTTTAAAGTCGCCCTTATTTTCCTCCCGGAATAACTGGAAGGCACGGAGGAGATTCCTGACGTTTTTCCTGGGATGCAGGTTTCCCACAAAAATGAAATAGGGCGCACCGTCGGCATACTTCTTCCTGACCTTTTCCTTCTGCAACTCCGGAATCGGTTCATACATCTCATTTGCACCGTTGTAAACCAGGTCGATCTTTTCCTCCGCGATATCGTAATGATTGATGATGTCCCTCCTTGAATATTCCGATACGGTCGCCAGCCGGGCCGCCTTTCGGGCAAAGCGCGGAAAATAATAGCGGTAATACCTCCTGTTGAAAAATGGGAGGTCTTCCGGACGGTGATGGAAATTGATGTCGTGGATCACCCCTACCTGAGGTACTTTGCTGGTCATGGAAAGAAAACCATCGGTCGACAGAAAGATATCGGCACCCAGCCGTCGCAGAACGGAGGGCACGGATATTTCAAACCAGATCATCCATAAAAGAGGATGACGGGTTGGGGGATGCACGATCACAGGAGTCACATTCTCGCTGAATACAAGTTCCTTACTGAACTTCCGGTCGAAAATAAAATAAAACTGGTGTTCCGGATGACTGCTCGTAATGCGCCTGAGGGTTTCATAGGTAAACCATCCAATTCCGTCCAGTCTACCCGGGATCATCAAACGGGTGTTAACCGCTATCTTCATTATATCAACACTTTAACTAATCAGAACCCCTGATGTAAATATGGGGCGAAACTATTACATTTGTAGTGAAATAAAAAATTTTTCTCCATTCGCTTTGGAAATAAATCACTGACTTTTGAAAAAAAAGTTTCTTACGAATCTGGCCCTGCTGGTTTTTCTAAACCTTCTGGTCAAACCCTTCTGGTTTTTCGGAATTGAAGTAGCGGTCCAGAACCGGGTTGGAGCGGAGATGTATGGCTTTTATTTCTCTCTCTTCAGTTTTTCCTTCATTCTCAATATCCTTCTCGACGCGGGCATCAATAATTTTAATAACCGTTCCGTTGCCCGCAATCATCAGCTGGCCGAAACCCATCTTTCAAGGATCATCCCCCTGAAATTCATTCTTTCCCTCATTTATGCCGCCATTGTTTTTATCCTGGGGAGGATCATCGGATATTCCGGCGAACAGTTCCGCCTGCTGTGGCTCCTCGTGCTGAATCAGTTCCTTTCCTCCTTTATTCTCTATTTCAGGACCAATATCAGTGGTTTGCAGTATTTCACCACCGACAGCCTGATCTCGGTTCTGGATAAATCACTGATGATCCTGTTTACCGGACTGCTCCTCTGGGGCCAGATTGTTCACCAGCCCTTCCGTATCGAATGGTTTGTTTACACCCAGACGCTTTCCTATGTTATTACGCTGATTGTGACGCTTTCCATTCTGATTTCGAAGACAGGACGCATAAGAATCGTTTTCAGTGCCCGCGACAGTCTTGATATCCTGCGCAAAAGCTACCCCTTTGCCCTGCTGATCCTGCTTATGTCGTTGTTTAACCGGATCGATTCGGTCATGCTGGAACGTATGCTTGAAAACGGAAAGGAACAGGCAGGGATCTATGCCCAGTCGTTCAGGATCCTCGATGCCGCCTCTCAGTTCTCCCTGCTATTTGCAACCCTTCTTTTGCCAATGTTCTCCAGGATGCTGAAGATCAAGCAGGAAGTTAATTCGCTTATTTCCATCTCCGTATCCTTGCTTATGGTTGCCGCCATCACACTGGCTGTAACCGGGAATTTCTACCGGGAAGAGATTATGGCTTTGCTCTATCACCAGAGCGGGTCCTATACCGCACGTATCTTTGGCCTGTTGATGATCGGCTATATTTTCATTGCCCTGAGCTACATTTATGGCACCCTGCTTACAGCCAACGGAAACCTCCGGACGCTGAATACCCTGGCCGGGATAACCGTGGTCCTTAACTTCTCGCTCAATCTGCTGCTGATCCCCCGGTATGAAGCAGTAGGAGCCGCCTGGGCAGGTCTCTTTTCCCAGGCATTTTATGCGATTTCACAGATCTTCCTCGCCACAAAAGTCGTTTCACTCCGAACCCGTGCCGACCTGATCCTGAAAATCATGGCCTTCCCCCTGCTGCTGATCCTGTTTACCTGGCTCATTTCCACCACAGGACTGATCTGGTATCAGGCCTTCTTCGCCTCCCTTCTTGCCGCCCTGATCCTGGCCTTCTCCCTGCGCCTGATCCGCCTGAAGGAAATTATTCTGATCCTTCACGAAGACAGCTGATCCACGCTGTTTCTCAGTCAATATAAGCGAAGTATACAGCCCACGTCCCCCGGCAGGATTATAATCGACCCAGGCCTGGTTTCCACTCTTTTTCCCGATACCACTTTCAACCCGGCTCTGTATTTCCGCATAGCCAAACCTCACCGGATCTTCCGGTAAAAGGGCTAAATCACCTGGCTGATTAAGCACAAACGGCTTTCCGCCCCTTACGGACCCGTGAATACCGAAGCACAGCAAAAACGTTGTGCAGAAATTCATGAAATAAATAGTAGAATAAAGCACATTACATACATTTTTACTTACATTATTATAGATTATATATCTTTTTATGTGATATTTATGAATTATATTATCAGTCTTTTTTATACCCTTTTATTTTTTACTTTTCCTTCGTGTTAGGAAGTTGTTAATTGTTTCATCGGTCAGGATAGTGTTCACCGGAGTGCCTTTGCTTATTTTTAAGCAATTAAAACGGATTGCTGTGGATAATAACAAAAAGAAGGATGTGAAGCTGAAGCGCACGAACAGGGCAACGCTGTTGTTCAATCAGCGTGAAATGGAAGCGCTTAATCTCTATTGCCAGAAATATAAGATCAACAACCGGTCGAAGTTCATGCGGGAACTGATCATGACAGAGGTCCTTCGTAAATTTGACCAGGACTATCCGACATTATTCGAATTTGAAAAACCCAACCTGTTTTACCAGCGTTAACCCAGCCCCCTGAGGTAATGCAGTCTGGCTGCAGCCAAACATTCACTGCATTTGTAAAATATTTATTTTACCTTTCGGATATTTAAAGGTCTGGATTTAAAGATTATGGAAACTTCAAATTCACTCTTCAATGATCTTGCCATCCTTCAGGCTGTTTTCCGGCATTCGGATGCTGCAAGTATGATCATCGATAAGTCCTCCACCATACGACTGGTTAACCGGGAGTTTGAAAGAATTACAGGCTATTCTGCCGAAGATCTGGAAGGCAAAATGAACTGGCTAAACCTGGTTCATCGTGAAGACAGGCCTATCCTGGAGAACTATCTTTTGCTGTTGCAGGCAGATCCTGAAGAAGTGAAATATGAATTCCGTTTCCTGCACCGTGAAGGAATGGTCAGGACCGGATACATGACAGGGGCTCCGATCAGGGGAACCGCTTACAAAGTGGTTTCGATCATTGATATTACCGACCGGAAAGACCATGAAAATGAACTGAAGGAGGCCCGGGATAAGGCAGAGGCTTCCGACAGGCTGAAAACGGCCTTCCTTGGAAATATGTCGCACGAGATCCGGACACCGATGAATGCGATCATCGGTTTCGCCTCGCTTATGAAAACCGAAAACTCGGAGGAAAAGAAGGAACTCTACCTGGAAAACATCATCAACGGATCCAATGACCTGTTACAGCTGATTGAAAAAATCATAACTATTTCCAGGCTCGATTCCGGCCAGCTGAAACTGAACCGCCGGGAGTTCAACCTCAATCAGAAACTGCGCGAAATTGAGGAGAGATTCAGGGAAGAACTGAGCAATTCAGGGAAAGACGGGATCAGGCTCACCTTTACCCCCGGGAAAGGAGAAGAAGATTATATGATCTACAGCGATCCGATGAGACTCTCTGAGATCCTCCATAATCTGCTGGAGAACGCGATAAAGTTCACACAGAAAGGTGAAATTACCTTTGGTTACTATTTGCTTGAGGAAGAAAACGAGGGTCGCTCACTGCTGTTCTTTGTAAAAGATACGGGGAAAGGCATCGAAAAGGATAAGACCCGTATCATTTTTGACCGTTTTGTTAAAATTGTTGAGAAAAACGAAACTGTTTTCAGGGGTTCTGGTCTTGGACTTTCCATTGCTAAAGGCCTGTCAGATCTGTTCGGAGGTGCAATCTGGGTTGAATCTCAGCCCGGCACCGGATCCAGGTTTTATTTCAGCCTTCCGCTGAGTAACCTGAAACCGGTGAGAAGAAGCCAGGTGCAACCTTCCAGGAGTGAAACAAGCGACTGGTCGTCGTACCAGCTTCTCATCGCTGAAGACGTTGAATCGAATTACTTATATATCAAGGAATTACTTGCGCCGACACAGATCAGGATATTACGTGCCCGAGACGGGGTGGAAGCTGTGGAACTCTTTGAGAACACCCCGGGCATCCATATAGTCCTCATGGATATTCTCATGCCGGGAATGGATGGCTACGAGGCTACAAAGGAAATCCGTAAAAGCGTACCCACGATTCCCGTTATCGCCCAATCGGCCTTTACCTTTGAAGGGGATATGCAGGACGGCCTGTATGCCGGCTGCTTCAACGACTACATCATGAAACCCTTCACCAGGGACATGCTGATCGGGGTCATGAAAAAATTCATGCCCGGGGCTTAAACCGGCTCCATGGAATAAACTACCGCTTCAACCTGTCTGAGCCTGATCCGCTTTTTCTCATTCGGGTAGAAGACATAACCGTCAATAACCACGACTCTCTTACGGGCCGCATCATAAAAAGCGTGACTCACAAAGGGTCCGCCCATGAATCCACCCCTGAGTTCCCAGAGACCCCTCATCTCCACGACATTCCGCTGATTGATTTTCAGGTCATAGACAATCGGGGGGAGAATGCCTGCAATAACCATGTAACTGCTGTCGTCGGGACCCCTGACATATTTTTCAGTGATCTTATCCCTCATGGCCATGAGATTCTCCGTACTTAAGGCTTCTTCACTTTCAGCCGGGTATTCGTAGATCTGCACGACCTGGGAATAGTCGGGCGTTTCGATGCTCACCGAACTGTACTCCTTGTTACTGAGGTCGAGATTATATCCCCTGGGAAAAACCACTTTTACCTGATGATCCTTCAGAATAGTCTCCTGCAGCGCCGGATCGCTCGACGATTTGTAAACCGACATCAGCCTTTTCCGGTCGTATTGAAGGAGCAGATTAAGGATCTTATCCTGGTTCGCATCGATGAGTTCTATGAGCTGTTGACTGGAAGCAGCCTGCAGATCGACAACAATCTGTGGCCGGGCCCATACATCTTCCCTGAACCCAATAACAGGTTCTTTTAGAGAAGGATTGATGGCGGTGAGTACGATGGTTCTGTGGAACTGGAAAAAACCATCGAATGATGCCGCTGTAGTCTGGGATATATCAAACGAAGGCTCCGACTGAGGCAGGGCGGGCACTTCCTTCATCAGCACGTTCCTCAGGGCCTCCCCAGCTGCATTCTCCCAGTTAAACTTATCCATGACCACGAGCACCTCTCCGGCACCCCCGGTGACATTAGGCAGGATCCTCCCTTTTTTTCCACCCTGCGCACCGGTACTGTCACAACCCGGGAGCTGGAGGATTAACATTGCGATCATTGAAAGGAGGAGAAAATAGGCAGGTCTGTTCATAACACAGGTATTTCAGGATTTTTGCTTTGCTTATTTCTTGAAAAACGTTAAAAGCAGGATAAAAGTATAAAAAAAACCTGTTCCGCTCAGAAACAGGTTTTATTCCATAACAACTTTCTTAATCTCAGATGTTTCCTTTTTCAAGTTCTTTATCGGAAGATTTGCTGCTTTTTTCCTCGTCTTCGCCTTTAGTGGCTTTTTTAAACTCCCTCATTCCCTGTCCTATCCCTTTCATGAGCTCAGGAATTTTACGTCCCCCGAAAAGCAAGAGCAATACAACGAGAATGATCAGGATCTCAGCCCCGCCAGGCATACCAAGTAACACGAAAGGTTTCATAGTTTTATGTTTTTAATCAGGACAAAAGTATACAATTTTTTCTACTTGTTAAACAAACCGATGATATCGTTAAGGTTAGCATACAATAAAATGCTGAGCAGAATGACCATCCCCACTATCTGGGCATACTCCAGGAACCTGTCACCGGGTTTTTTTCCTGTGATCATTTCGAAGACCAGGAACATCACGTGACCTCCGTCGAGTGCGGGGATTGGAAGAATATTCATAATTGCCAGAATGATGGAAAGAAAGGCAGTCAGGTTCCAGAAACTCTGCCAGTTCCAGCTGGCGGGAAAGATACTGCCGATTTTGATAAAACCGCCAAGCGATTCATAGGCTTTTGTTTCAGGCATGAAAAGAAGCTTGAGCTGCTTCAGGTAGGATTTCGTGGTCTGTATTCCTTTCCGGATCCCAGCCGGGATGGACTCCACGAAGGTATACTTCACTTCGACCGGGGTAAACCAGTAGGTATCATCCAGCATTGGATATACCCCGATTTTTCCCAGCGAATCGGTTCGGACATCAATAGTCAGTGTGTCGCTGCCCCGGAGGACGCCGAGGTGGATTTCCTCATTCTTCATACCGGCTGTCATTTCCCGGTATTCATCGTAAAAATGAACGGGTCGGCCATTCAGCGCAACAATCAAATCGCCTTCAGCTATACCGGCTTCCGCGGCCGACGTTTTTTCCTTGATAGCATAGATCTGGAAAGGAACTCTGGGAAGAATCGGAAACTCGGCTTTAAGAAGACCGGGAATAATATCATCGGGCAGGTCAAGCACCACGATCTCCCCGTTTCTGTCAACTGTGAGCGTGCGCGCTTCATTCACCACGATGTCATGAGGAATGGCTTCCCACTTAACCAGGTCATCCTCGCCTACCTTGAGTACTTTGTCGCCGTTTTGCAAACCCATTTTCTGACCCAGGGAATCCACCATGATCCCGTATTTCAGGTTTTGCATGGGTACATATTTTTCTCCCCAGGTATAGAAAACCAGGATGTAAATGACAAGCGCCAGCACAAAATTAACCATTACGCCACCCAGCATGATCAGCAGTCGCTGCCAGGTTTTCTTCGACCGGAATTCCCAGGGCTGAGGCGGTAATTTCATCTGTTCCTTATCCATCGACTCATCGATCATCCCGCTTATCTTGACATATCCTCCAAGCGGGAGCCAGCCGATCCCGTAAACCGTCTCCCCTATCTTCCTTTTAAACAACGAAAAACCGGCATCAAAGAATAAAAAGAACTTCTCTACCCTTGTCTTAAAAAGTTTTGCAAACAGAAAATGGCCCATTTCATGCAAAACAATCAGTATGGATAAACTGAGGAGAAACTGACCCGCTTTTACTAATATTTCCATTATACCTTTATTAATTTACCGGCCATCATCCTGGCCTCTTTGTCTGATAAAAAATAATCCTCCAGTCCCGGTTCTTCCAGGAAGGGAGCCTTCCCAATGGTTTCTTCAACAATATAGGGGATATCCATAAAACCGATTTTACGGTTCAGAAATGCCTCCACGGCGACTTCGTTCGCAGCGTTCATTACGCACGGACTGTTTCCACCCCTTTCCATGGCTGAAAAAGCAATGGCAAGGTTACGAAATTTTTTTGTATCTGCCTGCTCAAAAGTCAGATTTGGGTATTCCATGAAGCTGAAGCGCCTGAAACCCGAGTTCAGGCGTACCGGGTAACCCAGCGCATACTGGATCGGGAGCCGCATATCCGGCAGTCCCATCTGCGCCTTTATAGAACCATCCCTGAATTGAACGAGGGAATGAATGATTGACTGCGGATGCACGATCACCTCAATCTGTTCCGGCTGAAGTCCGAAAAGCCATTTGGCCTCAATAACTTCCAGTCCCTTATTCATGAGCGATGCCGAATCAACCGTAATTTTCGGCCCCATGCACCAGTTGGGATGATTCAGCGCCTCTTCGCAGGATACCGTCCTCAGGAAAGCTTCATCTTTTCCCCTGAACGGACCTCCCGATGCGGTGAGTATGATCTTTTCAATCGCATCCATCGATTCACCGGCCAGACACTGGAAAATTGCCGAATGTTCGGAGTCAACCGGCACTATAGCCACCTTATTTTCAATGGCAAGGCGGGTGATCAGCTCTCCTGCAACAACAAGGGTTTCCTTGTTGGCAAGGGCAATCCGCTTTCCGGCTCTGATGGCTGCGATCGTCGGACGCAGACCGGAGAAACCAACCATGGCTGTAAGCACAATATCGATTTCCTCCATCTCCACCACCTGTTCCAGGGACTTCTCCCCGGCATATACCTTTATCGGATAATGAGCCAGGGAATCTCTCACCAGCTGGTAATGGGCTTCATTCCCGATTACCACCACATTGGGCACAACCTGCATGGCCTGCCGGATGAGTTCATCTGCATTATTGTTTGCTGTAAGAACTTCAATTTCAAATTCTTCCGAATGAGCGGAGATGACTTCAAGGGCCTGCTTTCCAATGGATCCAGTCGATCCCAGTATGGCTACTCTCTTCTTCATCAGGCTTAGAAAACGATATAATCCGCAGGATTTAAGGGGCTCCCGTTGTTCCAGAGTTCAAAATGCAGATGCGGCCCTGTAGTCAGTTCTCCCGAATTCCCCACAATGGCAATGGCATCTCCGGCTCTGACTTTCATACCCGGACTTTTAAACAGCTCTGCATTATGCTTGTAAACAGAAACAAGGTTATTTTCGTGTTGTATCTGAATTACATAACCGGTTTCCAGCGTCCATGTTGCCATCGTGACAGTACCGTCGAGTGTGGCCTTGACAACCTCATTGGGAGCCGTTACCAGGTCAACGCCGAAGTGGCTTTCAAGCGGATTAAAGGGATTGGTGATCATTCCGCTCACGGGTGTGAAAAAATGGAGATCGTGCAGATCCCCCCTTTTTGCCGGGACTTCGGCTACACTCAGGCGGAACTGCTCCTCGGCTTCTACCTGCTGTCTTAAAAGAGAGTCATTGGCCGAATGAAGAAACACAATATCATCACGGCTAACCTGGGCCGAGCCGGCATCATCCAGGTAACTTTGGGGCTCCTTTCCTGAGATGATACTGTTCAGGTTCTCGAAATACTGGTCACGTATCGCCAGTTCATTGCGCAGGGAATCAATTCTCATGGCATTTTCCCGGATGGTCTGGGTCATAACAGCATCGGGGTAGCCCGGAATGGTTTCTCTGATGGGGGTGTAGGCAATCAGGGAGTATACAGCGGCCAGAAGAAGAAGGGAGAGCCCTCCTCCAACGGAAATTACATTCAGCCTGGAGAGCCGGATATAGCCCACTTCCTCGTAGGTTCCATCGTTGATGAGGACAAGCCGGTATTTTACCAGGAGTTTTTTAAGGCCGGATTTCCTTTTTTCTCTCTTTTTTTCTGCCATGGTGAGATTCTCTCCAATAAACGCGTAAAGATAACAAAGTTTGGGATACCATAATCAGCATTGCAGGGCAAGCATCGGGCCCGTACGCTGCCATCCCCAACGATGAAAAAATCTTAACGGAAAAGCGGAAGGACCGACTGCCGGATATAGTTCAGACCTGCTTCACTCTCCAGGTCCTTCTTTCGCAGATAAGCGTCGGATTCATACTGGAACACTTCCAGCAGGATCAGTGTCCAGGGCCGTCCCCTTGTGATCCATTCATCGCCGGGTTCTTCCTGTAAACGGATCAGTTCCTCTGTCAGACTCGTGGTATAATTAATATATACCTGACCGGTATGGCTTGCATACAATGCAAAGACTTTGTACTGCATGAAGAGTTAGTTAGTGGATCAGGTAAAGATAATATAAAAAAACATTTTTTGTTCCGGTCCTTTATTATTCCTGTCGTTCGCCCTGCTTTTCCTCAATGGTGAGTCCCATGAAGTTAACGACCTGTATGAAGAAACTGGCGATCCCGGAAAGTGCAAGTACAAAGACAAGGAAACGGCCATAGGGCACCAGGAAATAAAAAATCACAATTATCAGCGATACCCATACTCCGGCACACCAGGGACAGGTAATGATGAACTTGATGGTATGAACAACATGATACTTTGTATGAGACCGTACAAGGTCCCTGAAGTATTTGAAGATCTTTTCAAAAACCAGTACCCTGGTCATCCGGTAGGATGCCATGGCCATCAGGAAGAATTCCCAGATCGGGGTCCTGATCACATCAATCCCTTTTTTATCCAGCACATAGCCCACAAAAGCCAGTACCAGAAAGAAGAAGAACAGGGATGTGAAATTCCAGGCATTTTGCTTTTTACTTTCCATGAGGGCCGGTTTTTAAATGAAATATGTCGCAATATACAGGATTTTATATTACAAATCCCTGCCTTTAAATGTGAAGTAAAAAACAAAGACGCAGGTCTTCAGTCAATTACACCCGAAGTCCGCAATAACTTCGGGGGGAAAGGCTGCAATAAAAAATGCAGGAATGCATTGAGTCATGAACTTACTGAAATCCTCCGGTACCTGGTTATCCGGCAATTTTTCCGGTTTATTATGGCTATTTCCGTTTAATAATTTTAAATTTGACCCTACGACAGGAAAAGTCAAATCTATGTCAGGAAACGAAGTAAGATCCGCCATTGTTGAAGTAGCAACACTGCATTTCTCCAAATACGGTTTTCACAAAACCACCATGGACGAGATTGCCCGGCACCTGCATAAAGCAAAAGGGGTATTGTATTATTACTTCAGGAGCAAGGAAGAACTGTTCAATGAAGTGGTAAAAAATGAGCTGGAGCAAGTGAAAGCTGAGTTGCTTAAGATTACCCGGAGCACAAATGATGCTCCGACCATTATCAGGGATTACTTTCTTACCCGGCTTAAACTGCTCAGTACTGCAGTGAATTATCACGAGACCCTCAAAGCCGATTTTTTCGAAAAATACCATTTTGTCAAAGAAGTCAGGGAAGACTTCTCCAGGTTCGAACAGGAACAACTTTCACGTATCCTGGAGAAGGGAAATGAAGAAGGCTTTACCGAAATCAATAATATCCCTTCAACAGTCAATGCGGTCATCATGCTGCTGAGCAGTATTGAACTCCCCCTCTACCTCCAGAATAAATATGCTGAATATGAAGACATCATCAGCGAACTGGTTAACATGATCATCGGCAGTATGAGATCATCCAGAAAAAATTAACATTTTTTTTCTTTCCATATTGACCGAAAAACCTATCTGGTCAGTTTTTAATATTATCTTTGCGCTGACCAAAAAACCAAATCAGTCATTTCAAATTTTCTATGGAGCGTATCGTCAGCAGAATAATCAATTTAAGATGGATTATCATAATCCTTGTAGTTGCATTAACCGCTTTCCTGGGATACCAGATCAGGAATCTCCGTATCAATTCGGATATCCTGAGCACATTGCCGGATAATGATAATACCGGCGTTCTTTATAAAAACATCGGTCATCAGTTTGGAGGAAACGAAATCGGCATGATCGTTCTGGAAACAGAGGATGTATTCACGACAGAGGTGCTGGAGCATGTCAAACAGATCACCGACAGTGTCCGCATCATCCCCGGCGTTGCCAGTGTGACAAGTCTGACGGACATCCTTGATATTAAAAGCTCCGAATGGGGTATAGAGATCGGAAAACTGGTGGATGAATACAATCTGCCTTCTACACCGGAAGAGCTCGACAGTCTGAAAGCATACGTGCTCTCGAAGGAGATGTACAAAGGGGCCATTGTCTCCGAAGACGGTACCGCTACCTTAATCCTCTTCAACCTGCTTCCGGATTCAAAAAAACAGGAGATCGCCATCCGGATCAGATCCGGTGTAAAGGACTTAAATCTGCCTGAAACCATCTATTTCGGCGGTCTGCCATTCATGCTGAATGACATTACCGATCTGATTTTATCGGACATGATCTGGCTGATCCCGATAGCCTTCGTCATCATTGCCCTCATCCTGCTTTTAAGTTTTAAATCGCTGCGCGGGATGATACTACCATTATTAACAGCAGGGATCACCGTGGTATGGACCCTCGGAATTATGGCGCTCACCGGTTATGAGATTTCCATTATTTCCAATATCATGCCTGTGATACTGGTCGCCATCGGCAGTGCCTATACCATCCATGTTCTGAACAGTATCAATCAGCTTGTCCTTGAAGACCGGAAAAAGGCACTGATCATGGCTGTTAGCTATACGCTTCTTCCTGTGGTACTGGCCTCCCTGACCACCGCCATCGGGTTCGTTTCCTTTATTTTCGGAGCCTACCTGACCATGATCAAGGATTTCGGTATCGCTACCTCCATCGGGATTGTGATTGCCCTCCTTCTTTCCATCTTTTTTGTTCCGGCTGTGATTGCGGCATTCTCCCTGTATAAAAAAGAAAACAATAAACCCGGGAAAAGTAAATCCATACTTACAGAAAAGATCTTGCTGCCGCTTACCCGGATC
>JBMOLL010000069.1:20266-70575 GCA_049325415.1 Bacteroidota bacterium
AGGCATCCCGGCAGGGTACTGATCATCTGGGGAGCGCTGATGCTGCTAAGTATCGGGGGGATCCTCCTCATACGAACCAGCGTCAATCTCACCGAATACTTTAAAAAAGACAATCCCACCAGGATCTCCGAGGACCTGATGCAGAAGAAATTCGGGGGATCAATGCCGGTTTATATCCAGTTTGATGGTGACATACAGGATCCCGGGGTACTGAAACTCATGATGAAAACGGAAGGCTTCATGAAAGAAGATCCGAATATTTCATCTGCCCAGTCGGTGGCCGACCTTGTGGCGCAAATGAACAATGCCATGGGCGAAGGGGTAAAGATCCCCGATGAACGTGCCAAGGTGGAACAGCTCTGGTTCCTGCTCGACGGTCAGGATGTAATGTCGCAACTGGTATCGGAGGATCTTGACAGGGCCATTATCCAGTCGAAATTTGCCTCCATAAAAACAAGTGATATAGGAACTTTTTCAGATAAAATGGCGCAATTCGCCAGGGAGAACTCCAGCGAACAATGCCGGATATCCTTTACCGGGATCCCTCCCATATATGTCAGGCTGAACGACAGCCTTGTAAAAAGCCAGTACAGCAGCCTGATCATAGCCATCATCATGGTCCTGATCATTATCAGCGCCATGATGCGCTCCTTTAAAAAAGGCATTTATGCCACCCTGCCCATCCTGGCCACCATCATGCTCTTGCTGGGATTCATGGGCCTGACAGGCATTCCCCTGGATATCGCCACGGTGCTGGTGGGCAGTATTGCCCTCGGTATCGGGATCGATTATTCCATCCATGTCATTACCGGATTCACTACCTACTTCAGGGAATCGGGAGATGCGGAAAAAGCCATTGAAGCCACGATCCTGTCCAAGGGAAAAGCAGTGGTTATCAATGTGCTGTCAGTAGCGGCAGGCTTTCTCGTCCTGATCAAGGCTGAGCTCCTTCCTATTCAGAACTTCGGTCTGCTCATCGCCATCAGTATGGTCGCTTCCGGCATGGCCGCCCTTACCCTGTTGCCCGTAATCCTGATCCTTGCCTTCAGAAAAAAGAAAAAAGCATAGTAATCATCTTATCATCAAACAACATGAAAACCTATTTCTACCGAATAACAATTTTTGCCCTGGTCCTGCTGGTTCAGGCGATGGGGACAAACGCCCAGGATGCTTCAACGATCTTAAAAAACATGGATAATGTCCTCTATGCCCCGAAGGATATTTCAGGGGTTAACCGGATTATTCTCATCGATAAGAACGGAAAGGAAGAGGTAAGGGAAGCCTACCTTAAACAGAAGGGTACCGATAAAAGGATCATGCGTTTTACTTCCCCTGCGTCGCAGGCCGGGATTGCCGTGCTGGCCCTTCCCGACGATGTGATGTATCTCTACCTGCCGGCTTTCGGAAAGGAGCGACGGATTTCCGCAAGTGTCAAAAACCAGAACTTTGCCGGGACCGACTTCTCCTACGACGATATGGAGCCCAGGCCCTATACCGACAAATACACTCCGAAACTGCTTAATACAGAAGCAAATGCATATGTTCTTGAACTGGTTCCCAAAGGAAATTCAGACTATTCGAAAATCATAGCAACGATTAACAAAAGTTCTTTCTGTCCTGAGAAAATGGAATATTACGATAAAGGCAACACGAAGGTAAAGGAAGCAAAATACACTTTCACGAAGGTTGGCAATTACTGGAATTCCAAGGAGATCATGATGACAGACCTTAAAAAGAGCCACAGTACCAAAATGCAGATGACGGATGTCAAATACGACATTGGTTTGTCGGATGATGAGTTCACGGTACGAAAACTGCTGCAATAGTTATTTACCCGGAGATGCAACCACCGGGCCTGGCCCGGTCAGATACATTCCGAAGAACAGCGATAAAGAAAAGACACAGTTATGAAAACAACAAAATGGATCTTCCTGCTGATCCTCCTGTTCTCAGCGGCGATGAAAGCCGAAGCACAGGACATGGATGACAATACACTGAAAATTTCCGGAAACCTGCTGAGCGATGAACGCTTCCTGCTGAAAAGCCCGAACAGCTGGGCATGGAACGAGACCCGGCTGACACTGAACCTGGATAAGAAAGTTTCCGGCTCATCCCTTTTTCACAGCGAGGTATGGCTGAGAAATATCGGACTGCCAAAAATGGTCACCTCTTCGGACCTTTATAACAAAGGAATTATCGATCCCTATAACCTCGAGATCAGGGAAGCCTATTTCCAGGTTAACGGCTTCCTCCTGAAAAATCTGGACCTCAAGGTCGGCCGGCAGTATATTTCCTGGGGAACAGCTGATAAGCTGAATCCGACCAGCAACCTGAACCCATACGACATGGAAGACATCCTCGATTTTGGCCGTCACCGCGGATCGGATGCCATCCGGCTTGATTTTTACCTGAACAACGATTTCTCGCTGCAGGGGGTCTATGTTCCTTTCTTTCAACCGGCTAATCTGCCTGTCGGCATGTTTTCGGAAGCACTGAACAGCCAAGTAACCTTGCCCGCGGGACTGGTTCTAAAAGGATCCAGCGGTACCCTTCTGACTCCGGGATATAACCTGAAGGAAAGTTCCACAGCCGGGTTTAAATTCAAAGGATTCCTAGCGGGAGTGGATTTTTCTCTGAGCTATATTTATGGCATTGACGGCCTACCCCTCAGCACGCTGAATACCATTATTCCGGATGACGCGAGCGGTGGAGTAAATATAAACTCGGAACTATCGTTTGTCAGATCGCACATCTTCGGCGCCGATCTGGCCACCAGTATCGGAGGGATGGGGTTCTGGGCTGAAGGTGCCCTGTTCCTTCCAACGGAGGATGTTTACATGACCACCGATCTCAGCGCCCTGTATCCCCTTTCCCCGGTTCCTGTTACAATGGATTCACTGGTTCTTGACAGTTCCAGACCATACCTCAAGTTCATTGTGGGGGCTGATTACTTTCTACCCGACGGCTCCTATTTCAACCTGCAGTACATGCATGGTTTCATTCATGAAAGGGGAAGGGAAAGTATGAACGATTACTTCTTTGCCCAGTTCTACAAGAAATTTTTCTCCGAGAAACTGAAGATTGCTCCCCTGGGTGGAGGCTTTATCGTTTCCGACTGGAAGGATGTTAAGAATAATTATGCCCTGGTCTACATGCCGGAGATCGCTCTGCAGGCCAGTGAAAATGCCGAGATTTCCGTATCAGCCGTGCTTTTCGGCGGCAAAGGGGAAAACCTGTTTGCCGGGTTGAAGGATTACAATATGCTGACGCTAAAAATGAAATACAGCTTCTGAGAACACCCGGGGGCCGGAACAGTAAACCGGACACCCGCATGAAAAAATTTTCTTGTAGTTCAATCCCTGACAGGGGCCTGCGATTAAACCCGTACCGGCCCCTGTTGCTTTTTTAACCGTACGACAGAACAGAAGCCATACAGGACAGGATTCATCAGGGCTGATCGTATTTTACCCGGTAAAGCGTTATCACGGGAGCTTTATCCCCTCCGGTTTCCTTTATTTTCTGCAGGGCATCCGGATAGACCCTGCCGATGAGGAAAACCAGTTTCATCGGGATATTCTGATTCAGATCGCCGGCACTTTGATCTTCAATGATATACCTGATATTCTTCTTCTTCAGCTCCGCAAGCATATAAGCGGGTTCGAATGCCTGGAACGACTGTCGTCCGGAAACCGGAAGCTCACGTAAACGCTCAATACCAACAACATAGCCTGACACATAACTGTTCCCGGCGATTTTTGAGTAGAGCTCCGGCGAATCGATCCGGTGTAAACGATACATTGCAGACCCGATATAGACCAGGCCGTGGAAACTGTTCGACAGAACCGGAACAAGGTCCTGCTCCACCCGGTTGATATCAAAGCCCGCTGCGTCAAGAAGCAGGAATCTGTTTTTCCCGGCTTCCATCAACTCCATAAACTGCCGGTAGTCCATCAAAGGAGCCTCTGTGAGGTTTATAAACCGTGTGCCTGCCTGCATAGTCTCTTGCCCGGGAAGGCGGCTGCAGGCAATCAGGCTCCCGCTCTCTGAAATCTTCAGGGCATATTCGCAGATCTCCCCGTAAGCATCCGGTACAGGTGCTTTTTCCGGAACAACAGCCTGCGCAGGCTTTTCCTGATTTGAGACATACCTGATCCTGAACACTGTTGCCGGCTCACCGGTTTCAGGTCCAGCCTGATACACCTGTTCAAAAATATCGGGATATCTGATCCTGATGGCAGTCATATAGTTGTGGACCGCAGAAAGGACTTCATCCGTTTGTCTTTCCCTGTATACCCGCAGATTCCCCAGCAGCAGATAAGCAACCCCGTTTCTTTCGAGGTTCTGCAGAAGTGAGTCGGCAAAAGCAATGCTGAAGTTGTTCCGGTCATCAACCAGTGAAGACAGTGGAACGATATACTGCAGCTGGTTGTTGACCTCTACAATCTTTTGATATACAGCCTGATCCTGAATATTAAACAATTGCAGGCCCGACAATTCGGAGTCCTTCATAATCACCCCGGCATAGCTTTGAGCCAGTGCATCGGCAATCTGCTGAGGAACCTGGTAACGGAAGAACTTTTCGATATCGATGGCCGTAAAATGCTCCCGGGAATCTTCCAGCTTGCTTCTCATGGCTGAAGCCCTGTAACTTTCGACTGTGTGAATGCCAAAGAAAATATCCTTCCCGGAAACCAGGGTCGCGATCTGCGGTTTTCGGGCTGCTACCAGGCCTTCCTTTTCGTTCAGGTTCTTGCCGATCCATTCACAGGCACGGAAATAATTCTTCCAGTCGGGACTTTGTCCGTAATACGGGTCGCCATGATGATAGGCCCGCTGCGCTGCCCTGTTTTCCCCGGCAAAATGTGCTGCCGGAATCAGTTGAAGTATAAAGAGGAGAGATACAAGCAGGCCGGGCATCCAGGTCATCTTCTGGCTAAAGAACTGCCGGATTTCATAAACCACAAGAATAAAGATCAGGGGGATCAGGGGCTGGATAAAGCGTGACTGGTCCCACATTTCGGGGGTAAGCAACACAACGGCCAGGGAAAGGAACAGATAAATCTGTGAAAAAATGATGATCGGTTCCCTGGACCGGTTTTTGAAAAATGCCGCGATAAAAAACAAGACCCCTGCCAGTGTGAAGAAGAGGTTCTCTTTCACAGCGCCATAGCTTCTCAGCGCCAGGGCCTGCATCACGTGTTTTGACACATAGCTGTTGAAATTATGAAAAAAGCGCTTGAAAAGCAGGGCTAGATCCGCACTTCCCTGGGAGGTGTCGTAGGGATTCTTTTGAAACAAGCCTGAGAGCTGGCTGGCAAAAGCAGAATTATTGGCAGGTTGTAATACATTCCACAACAAATCCCAGGAAAAGACCAGTAACACCGAGATCCAGGTAAAATGCAACAGATCCTTCCAGCGTTTTTGCAGCAGGAGGAAAAATACAACCGCCGGATAGACGGCTGCTCCGCTTGCCCTGGTCTTCATCAGGGCAAGTGCCAGAACCGACAGGAGCAGGATATCGCGGAAAGCAATCTGTTCGCGGGTAAAGCGACGGTAGAAAAAGTACAGGAGTCCGAACTGGATCAGGTTAAATAGAGCTTCCGAATAGGTGAGTGAGGCATAGCGAAGCCAGTAATAACTGATCGACAGGGTGAGCAGCAGAACAAAGAAGGTAAAGGGTTTGAAACCGGCTCTGAATGTCCTGTATAGGAAGCAGATGCTGCCCAGGAACATGGGTACCGACAGCAATCTTAACCAGAAGAGTCTGCCGCCGGTAAGCCCGTAAAATGGTGCCAGTAAAACAGGATAAAGCACACCCTGGAATCCCGGAACCTCTCCTCTCTCCCACAGTCGCTTCGCCCGGAGCAGATAGGCCGCATCGTCGCCACCGATATCAATACCGACGTTGAAATAAAGCAGGCTGAATACGAAAGTGATGAACAGTAGTAAATATAATACCCGGATCTCACTGCTCAGAAGCCAGTTATTCAACAGCGAATTCAATCCTGGTATACTTTTCTTGCTTTTTCTTTCCATAGGGAAACGATATTTCTACCAAAAAATCCATACAAATCTTTATAAAACAGATCTGATTCGATTTTACTGTTGACTAAAAGTAACCAATATTTGAAGACCCAGGTCAGTATTTTTTCCAGACAACAAATTAAAATACCTGATCGCAAACATTCTGTCAGGCAAAATGGTAAAACAGAAAGGAGATGAATACCATCTCCTCTCCTCTGCATAACTAAAACTAACTAACCACTTAACTAAAAAAAAAAGATCTTTTATACAGGTAATTACCTCATTATGATTACTTGTCTCCCTCTACCCTGCTTCTTTCGGCCAAATAAACAATGCAATAAAACTAAAACCTTCTTTCCCTTTTGTTTATGCCAGACGCAGCTTCGTGATTCACTCCACTATCTTAAGCATATAAGATAGCGGTCAGGCACTCCAGCAGGTGCCATTCCAATAAAACTATTCCCTGGAGGGTAATTCAGAATCTGCATAAGTGTTAAAAAAACTATTCATTAAAATCAGGACTCGTCCATCAACTTCAGATAGACCTCAATAGACTCAACCAGGCCCGAGCGGCTGAATATCTCATTGCTGAGCTGCCGGGGGATAGTCATATCCTCCAGTTCAATAATATCCCCGCAAAATTTCTTTACTAAAAGTAAGGTCCTGGCAGCTAAATAGTACACGACTTTTATACTGCAAATGGAAAAAATGAGGTAAGGCTCACCATTCTGGGGCCTGATAAATTCCTGTTCATTAATCAAAAAGGGTTTAAAGTGCAGGGTACCGTCATGGATCAATACACCGAGTTCCTTCATCCTGCATTTCATTTCCTCCTTCACTCTTCCTGATAATCCGGGCTGCCACCCATTCCTCCCGACAGGCGAACAAAAACAAGGGTCGGTGGGAAATGTATTGCTGCGGGATGGCTCTCTGTTCAATCCCAAATCCTGCCTGATCGAATAATAGCTACTTTTCAGATCCAAATTTATTTTGCTGGGCGTTTCTGAGTAATGGACATTTTCAGATAAAGAAGCTACATTGTATAAAAGCTCTGAAAGAATAAACCAGTAATAGTTGCCGTAATCCTCCTTCTTGCTTAATAAATTCGATTTCCCTGCGATTGAATCCTTTTTAAATACCGTATTGTACAATCCTAAAATATTCTCCTTTTCCGGAGCATTCAAAACATACAGTCCGGTAAGACAGTCTTTCAGATAAGAAACATGGTTCAAATCACCGTTAAAATGCAGATTCCCCTTCATATCCTGTCTGAAAACCGGTTGTTTACAGAATTTTAAAAGGCTTCTGATAACCGGATATCTTCTTTGGTAGTGGGGTGCTATATTATTCTTTTCAAGTATTCCTTGATAAACTCTTGCAGGGAAAAGATGATATTTATTCAACCGGGTATCATACAGACTGCTTTGTTTGATATTCTCCAGAAGCGAAACGGCAGATTCCAATGACAAAAAACAGGCGCCCAGAATAGCTACCTGCCCTTCCAGCATTTCCTCCAAATGTACAATTTCTGCTTTATTCCCTTTCACTTCAAGCAGGTTGTATGTATTGTAGAGACCATCCTTTCTGATCGAAACCCTGATCGTTTCCCGAATATGTTTACCTGCCAGTTCCAGAAACTCCAGAATATTTTCCTTCAGTAGTCTTTCCTTAACCTCTGGATAATCTGAATAAACCGATTGCCTGTAAATACTACCTGCGATACCAAGTTTATCCATCAATTTCTTTCTTATTAAAGATGATTCAGCGGCCTGACCAGGATCTGTTCCGTTCAATACAAGCATAATATCTTTAAGGAAAGTGACCAGGTATGGAGAAACCGGAAATGACTTTCTATGATCCTTTTTAAACTGTTTAATTAAAAAATTCAGCAATCTGTTTATCTGATAGGTGGTTACCATGGAAATACCGCAGCCAGTCAGTTCATTCACAGAACAGTAGCGGTCAGCATTTTGAGTATTGATCCAGATACCTCCCCCTGGAATGAAATTACCCAGACGGGTAAGAAGAGCAATTAAAAGCTTCTCAGTGAGTGAAGTATGAGCGATCTCCCCATACCTGCCAGTAAGAAATTTCGCATCTGCACCTTTGATCTTCACCTTTGACCGGATGGATTCATCCAGTTTTGAATCGAACCAGACTGCATTAGAGGGATCTTCAAGAATTTCACTGTATGTCTTTATCCTGAAGGGAACATTGGCAAAGACAAACCACTCTTTGTCGAGCCAGTTTGCCAAAAGTTCCGGGTAATATTTATCGGTTAGCTCCAGGAAATTCAGAAGGCAACCGATCTGCTGATCGCCACCATATCCGATAAATGTTCCGGATTGTTCCGAACTGGGGACATCCCATTCGATTCCTTCCTTTGATATCCGGAATGCGTTATATCCATCTACCGTCAAGGAATTCAGCAAGCGGAAAATCATTCCCGGAATGAATCCGGGATATGAGTATGCCAGTGCTTCCCAGCTCTGGAATATCTCTGTCCAATTTCCCTTGAAACCGAAAGACAGGCTCCTAAGTCTGGACCCTCTTTGACAGGGTATTGGGGAATCAGTTAAAGCAGCATGGTTCCGTATACCTGTCAGGGGTAAATACTCAATAGTTAGTCGAATCAAATCTGCATCACATGTCAGTTCGGCTTTCCTACATAACTCCTGGTAATAAACAAAGCCATTCACATCATCAAGCTTGTCCCGGAATCGGGATGCAACATCCTGGTTTACAACACTCAGGTGCGCTTCATAATCTTCACAATCAACAAGATAATCATTAAAAAAAATACCTCCTTGCCTGATATTGAAAAGGGCACCTGCAAAATGTCTGGATTCAACGACAGGATCATCGCATACTTGAATCCCGTCGGCAAGGGCTACTAATGATCTCAGATTGTTTATTCCGATTTGCACATCTTCTTCAATATTTTCTTCAATTCCTGAGTTTACCTTAATTTCTTCAATCAGGGAAGTCATTGACACGTGATCCATCGCCACGTCGGCATTAATATACCACCTGGTTTTAGTCCCGGACTGGAGTTGAAGATCCCGGACAACCAGGTAGGAACCACGTTTCCCATTTTTGAAACTTTCCGTATTTACCTTTCCGGTGAGTCTGAATGACTCAACCTGACCCTCCGACAAAAGAATGGCCCTGTTCTGCCTGGCTGTTCCCCATACTGCAGTAACCTTAAGTGTTTCATTGGCTTCAATTCTGTCCGGGGGAACAGCGGACAAACCGAAAATACCGACTCCTGTTTCCGGTTCAAGTTCATTCCTGATAAAGATTTCTGCCATATCCTTCTGATGGTCCCGGATAGAAAGCGTTCTTCCGTATGGCTGAATATTCCGAATACCATCCAGAACAGAAAGGTCGATAACCCTGTCGGAGATATTTTTCAGGACAGCTTTTCTAACCCACCCGTATTTTTCGCTATTCATCCAGGTATACCGGAATGTCATTCCGAGTGAATAGTTTATCTCTTCGAACATGACTTTATTCCCGGCTGGATTTTTATATAGGTTCCTCTGGGTTTCCCAGATATACCTGTAAGAGGAACTGAAAGGTTCCCAGAGCATACAACCTTTATCAGTAATAATTCTGAATATTGTAAAACTACCGGTAAATGCCGAGGAGTGGTGAATATTATCTTCGGATTCGAAGGGGAAAACTGACAGTTCCGGAGTTTTTCTGCCAGCGGTCAATCCTCCGGTACTTGAAATAAACATCCAATGATCGGAGTGACTGACTATATTCATCAGGAAGGGTTCAAGTCTGTCATATCCTGAAATCCGGAAAAACTGTTCACCATCCACAGTCACAAGGCGGTCCCACTCAGGTGTTCCTGTGGGTATCTTAAGAACTGATTCTCCGATGATAAGGTCTCCCGGGCACATTGTGTAAATTATTTTACGAAGAAGGGGAAATTAAACGTAGCTACATGATTATTCCCATCAGATGCGTAAATGAAAAGTCTGTAAGCTCCCGGAACATCCGGGGCTTTGAACTCAAAACCGTCCTGAGTGAAGGTTAAATCCTTTATTATGATCGCCTGAGGTCTGGATTCAATATCTCCCCCTTCTCTTTTATCAGAACTTTCTTCAAGGACCTCAATTTTGTAGCTTATATCATCTTCGTCAGGATCGCTGACAAGACACTTGCAAATACAAGGTTCACCGGGAATGGTGGTTATGTTATTATTTCTTCCCTTTTCATTAAATGTTGCATTATGAAACCTCGGTGCCCTGTTCTCCGGCCAGGATCCGGTCCAATAATAATGCAGTACGTCTATGGCTTCGGTCTCCTCACCACTCTCTGAAAAAAGTCCATACCATGTCGGGGTTCTTTCCTGTTTCTGTCCCCAGAGAAAAACAAAGGATCCCATACAGAGCGAATCATCTTTCAGGATCACGTTCTCATACCTGTATTTTATGGCATCGGCTTTTTCAGAAGAAGATTGTTCAATAGGAGCATTCCAGGAAGTCTGTCCGACTTCCCAATGACCTGTAGCACCCCATTCAGAAACCAGGTATGGCTTTTTATAACCGGCATCTTTCAACCTTGTACTGAGGTTGACCACATCGGCGTACATCTGAACTGAAATAAAATCAATTTCCGGACAATATTCTTTGATATAGTCGACATCAGTTTTGGAAATTCCGGAAAGCATGGTTGTTGTTGGATGATTTCCGTCATTTTTATGGATATAATTGGCAATATCATTGACAGCCCTCCAGACTTTTGGATTGGTCGATCTAAGATTCAGTTCATTACCGATACCCCATGCCAGTAATGCAGGATGATTTTTATACTTATCGACCTGTTTCACCAACCGTTCATACTGTTCTCTTACCTTTACCGTATCATTATAATCAAACCCGTGTCTTTCCAGGGCAACATTCAGACCCATGACAACCATAAGGCCGTTTTCCCTGGCAAGGTCCAGGACCTGTTCACCTGTCTGTTTGCTGTTATCGACCCGCCAGGTCCTGAAAGTATTGCCCCCATGTCCGGCCAGTGCTTTAATATCACCTCCTTCGCACCCGGCTCCCTTGATATAAAATTCCTGGTTGTTGACATACAGGCGGTATTTGCCTTCCATATCTTTCATTTCCACATGGGCCGGGGTCCAGTTCTCACCGGTTTTTTCCATTTTATTGTTACAGGCTGATAGTGCAAAAAGCACAATGAATGCAAGTGTTGTGTTCAGTTTCATCTTATTAAATATTTATTTCCGTACTAACTGTTTTTCAATTTCTTCCAGTGATTTACCCTTTGTTTCCGGTATAAAATAGGCCACAAAAAGCAGGGTTAGGAATCCAAAAACGGCATAGATTAAATAGGTGGCACCCGAGCCAAGGTATTCCAGTTCCAGAGGAAATACTGTTGCGATTGAGAAGCTTACAATAGAGTTCCAGAATCCCGCAAGGGAAATCGCCAGACCGCGAAGCTTATTCGGAAAGATTTCCGAGAAAAGCGTCCACATAACCGGACCGAGTGAAATGGCAAAAGAAGCTACAAAAAGTATAAGACCGATCAGCACCCCAACCGAGTTTATAGTTATACAGTTTTTGATTATCACCTCCTTATATGAATTGTAAAAATCCTTCCCAATAGTATTTCTTACTTCATCAAAAAAAATGGTCTCCTTTTTATACGTTTTGCCAAGCATGGGCTCCAGTAGTTCAGTTAGCTCAACACAATCATCTGATTTTCCACTTTTTTGCAGTTCAGATACAATGCCTGACAAATTATATTCTGTAAGGGAATAATGAGCAGTTATAAAAGATACTCCAACAATAGACAGTGATATAAAGATACCGACAGAGCCGATGATCAGAAGAGGTTTTCTACCCAGTCTGTCGATAAGAAACATAGCAATGACAGTCATAACTACATTTGTCAAACCGAGAATGATGGCCTGCATGAAAGCCGTATCTTTTCCGTCTCCTGCCATTTCAAAAATCATTGGCGCATAATAGAAAATGGCATTAATACCAGTGATCTGCTGGAAGAACGCGATCCCAAGTCCTATAAGCAGAACCCATTTCATTTTCCTGGAAAAAAGCTCGGCGAGTGAGCCTTTTTCGTTTTTACACTCTGCTTCCAGGCTTGTTCTGATTTCTTTAAATACAGAATCGGCATGATGTTTACCATTGATCTTTATAAGGACCTTCAAGGCTTCTTCATCAAATTTCTTTCTGATTAACCATCTTGGGCTGCGCGGTACAAAGAAGAGAAACAGGAAATACAACCCTGCAGGTACTAGTCCTACGCCAAGCATCCATCTCCAACTCAGATCGGTGTCTGATACTGTTCTCTGAATAAAATAATTGGAGAAATAGGCTACAAAAATTCCCAAAACAATATTTAGCTGGTTCAAGGTAACCAGGGTTCCTCTCCACTTTCGGGGAGCGATCTCCGCAATATACATGGGTGCTACCAGGATTGCCATCCCTACTCCAACACCACCGACAATCCTAGCCGCTATAAAGAATACAATATTATGCGCAAGTGCGGTACCCAGTGCACAGCAAGCAAAAAGAAATGCGGTAATCAAAAGGACTTTTTTTCTTCCATACCTGTCTGCAAGTGGACCGGCTATCAGGTTTCCACCAATCGAGCCCAGAATAATGGAGCTGACCGAAAGTCCGATTAGCCATGACCCGGTATCCAGCCCGAAAGTAACTTTATAATATGGAGTAGCGCCTGAAATAACTGCACTGTCGAACCCAAGCAGGAAGCCTCCAAGTGCTGCAATGAGTGAAATCAGTATGGCATAAAGATAATTAGGTTTCATATCTGTTTTTTATAACTCACATTTTCATTCTCCCATCTCAGGAGTCATCATTAATTTCTCTCTTGCCTTATTTTTTTCAGGTCAGTTAACTTATTTGTTACCGGATACGACAGTATCCCTTTTCTTTTCGAATTAACTCCATCGCCGGATTTTTCAGCCGTATTAATAAAATAACGTGTACTTCTTGGAAAACAAAATGGTAATAATTTAACTGAATCTAAGCCAGTTCAGACATATTCTGCCCTTTGAAGGAGTAATCCTGATGATGTGCCTACCCTCCGAGAGTGTCAATTCGAGCCCCACTGTATTCCATATATAATCCTGACCGGTATTTTCAAGATTTAGAACTGTTTCCTGAATACCATCGATCTCTATTTCGATTTCCGAATCAATAAAAGTTGCATAACGAAACTCAAGGGAATATACTTTGCTTTTTTCTGCCCGAAGTCTGTATTCCACCCATTGCTGCGGCAGAAAATTATAAAGTTCAAGCGATTCGTTAGGGGCTTCTGATGTGACCCTAACTCTGGGACCGCTTACCCATGTACCATTGAGACTCTCCGAAATACTTATCGAATTATAATGTTCAGCCTCAATAATTTGTTGCTCAGCATAATAAATACTGGTATCAAGAGAAGACATCCCGACAAATATCTTCCCCAGGTCAGTTAAGGTTCCCTGGGAAGTTGCTTTGAGAAGGAACATGTATGGAAAGTTATCTTCACTGCCGCCGCCCCTTGGAATGAACCAGGCATACCTGAAAATATCAGGATCGCTCTCCAGGTAGTTGATCATATCTGACATAAATTGCTGCTGCCCTTCCGCTGTAAACGAATTTTCATTTAATCCATCCCAGGCACAAAATTCCGTAAGCCAGATCGGTTTACCATATTTTTTAAACTTTTCCAGAAAGGACACGACAGAATACACACCTGGCATGTAACAATGGACCGCAATTCCCTCAACATCTTCAAGAGGAACAAGGGAGAAAAATTCATCCAGCCATACTATTGGATCCGAATATCCAGGGAGATTACCATAATTCAAGGCAGGAGAGATCATTTTTAATCCAAGCTCATTGGCCAGGCCTTTTACTTTCACCCATTCCATGGCAGCCTGGGAGGGAGTCATGTCGGACTGACTTGTCATATTAGGTTCATTGAATCCCAACAGGTACCTGCAATCTGGATGAGAGGAAATATACTCTCTTAATGCAGCTTCATTAATGCTGTTCCAGGCCATCGGGCAATAGTCCATTTTTAGACTGTCAACAGCCGTATCATGTAGAGGACTAAAAGATGGCGCCCAGTTATACGACCATGATACTCCCTTACCCAGAACTTTGATATCGACTGCATTCTGAAAATTGAAAGAAACTCCCCTTTTTACACTGCGTCCCTGGGTGAACGGTCCCTCAGGCACTAGGGGCTCCGTTCCCCGGGGATCGCAGGAAAAGGAAAAAAAAAGTAATACGGGTATCAGGCAGGCAAACGGATTCATTTAAAAGGAGTTATTTATACTGATACACCCTGATATAATCAATCTGGTAAAGAACCGGGTTGTCAAACATTGTATCATCGATGGTACCACCCCAATTGCCTCCGATAGCCAGATTAATAATGAAAAAGAAAGGTGTGTTAAAAGGCCAGTCTTTGGAATCCTGAAGCTGAGCTGTTTCCCCAAATGTGGCTGTTTCGACCCCGTCAACATAGAAATGCATTCGATCATAGCCCTGAAATTCATTTTCGATCCACTCCAGAGTGATTACATGGAAGTCATCCGCAGCATTCACCTCCAGGGTCTGTGTAGCACTGAAATTTTTACCGTTCATACCGTTCTTATTCAAAGTATGAAGAGCACAGTGGATGTTTTTCGGTTCTTTTCCTACATGCTCCATGATGTCAATCTCCCCACACCCTGGCCAACTACCCACTTTTCCCAGCATCCAGAATGCCGGCCAGGTACCTGCACCTTTGGGAAGCCTAAGCCGCGCCTCGATTTTTCCATAAGCAAATTCCTGTTTGTTTAGCGATTTGATACGTGCCGAGGTGTAGCTGCTTCCGCTATAAGATTCCTTTCTTGCTTCAATGACAAGCATCCCGTTTTCAACCCTGATATTCTCAGACCGGCTGGTATAATACTCCTTCTCATTATTGCCCCAGCCCCAAGACCCGGTTCCTGTTTCGTAGGTCCAGTTATCAGTGTTCAGACTTGAACCATCAAATTCATCTGACCAGACGAGTTCATATTCTCTCTCCGGAACAGTCACCACACACGAATCCACCAACTCCCCGAGAGTGGCCTTAATGATTGCAGTTCCCGGGGCAAGAGCTGTTATCGTACCAAAGAATACAGATACCACTTTATCATTATCGGATGACCAAACAACCGCTTCTCCTGTATTGGGAGCTTTTGTGACCTTGATGATATCTTTACTACCCACTTCAAGGATCAATTCATCTTTATCAAGTTCCAGATCTACAGACTCATTTCTGTCGCAGGCTTCCGGTAATTGCAAAATGAGAAACAGAAATAAAAAAAAGTACACTCTCATAACATGAATTTAAATTATTGAGGAGCAAAAAGCTCCTCAATAATTGTTTAACCAAAACTATTTCGACGCCTTTTTATAAAAGAACACAGCATCCATATCAAGGGTGATGCCCGCAGCACCTCCCGCAAGGAACTCAACAATATTCAGGTTGTCTGAAAATGCTTTGTTATAGAATAATCCAAGGGAATTAAGGTAACTGACAGGTATTTCGATCTCCTGCCATTCATTATCCCTTACAAAATCCCTGTAGGGTGCCACACCTTCAATAGGAACATTTCCTATGCACACGGCAGCAGAGGTGGATTTATCTGTGAATTTGAACAGATAGCCTGAAACCAGTTGTGAACTTTTCAAAGCAACATGAAATACATAATCATCAGGATTGTCATACATATCTGTCATATCTATCGTTCCATAACCGGTACCCAGGTTCCAGCCAGCGCCTGACCAGCCAACAATAGAAACAATAAGGCTCACCCAGCCTTCGTTCTGCCCGTAAAAGTTCGTTCCAACCGGTGTACCGGCAACAAAGGTATTCTCCCAAACCCAGAGGTTCTTTATATCCTCATCGGGCCGGAAATCGTTGTCTACTTTATCCTTGATAAATTCATAGGAGATTTCATCCATCTGAATAACATGATAATTTGTTCCCTTGAGTGATTCCGGCAGGTTGTTCGGATCGATCTGTTTTGCAGTAACGGTAACCTCGCAACTGGCAGTAAATGCACCGCATGTGGCGGCAATGGTGGTTGTTCCGATTTTAATCCCGGTTACCACACCATTATTCACGACTGCGACGGTAGGATCAGAAGAACTCCACAGGATATCACCTTCAGCACCTGAAGGTTCAAGGGTTGCCAACAGTGTAACTGCAGATTCCATTGGCAACTCGAGGGTTACCTGATCAAGACTGATCCCCGTAACCTCAATGATCTTTTCATCACAGCCAGAGAATAAAAGTACAACAAGGCTGATTAATACAGAATAAAACGCTGTTCGTCTCATTTTTTGGAAGTTTTTAGTGAATATTATTATTTAGTATTGAGGATTCTGATTCATTGGATTTAATTCAATTTCTTTACTGGGTATTGGAAGAAGTTCGTGTTTACCGGCAACAAACTCCGCCATATGACTTTGGACTTCAGCCGATTCGCCAGCCTTGTAGTTATCCATGACTTCTTTGGCAATGCCCCAGCGACAGAGATCATACCAGCGGTGCCCTTCCATGGCCAGTTCCACTCTTCTTTCGTGTCTCACGGCAATGATCAGGTCATCTTTCGTATCCGTATATCCATTGTAGTCAGGAAACTCTGGTAAAATTGCTGCATTTCCGTTCCTTGCTCTGTATCTTACTTCTTCCAGCGCATATTTTGCTCTGCCCAGGTTTCCGGTTTCACAGCAAGCCTCGGCATACATGAGCAAAACATCGGCATACCTGATCTCTTTGCGGTTGATGGGTCCTCTGGAAGGGTGGGATAATTCGATTGCTGATCCGTTCTCATCATAATATCCGGTTTTTCTATTCAGATACCTGCAGCCCAAATAAATCTCCTGTTCGGGATTATCTATCTGTGAATCGGTCGGATTAAGAATAGTGGCGTCCCTCCTGGGATCATTATTTTCGTATTCATCATACAGATTTTGAGTAGGTTTGTCGAAACCCCAGCCCCCACCTAGTTTTGAAGACCGGGAGCGGGTCAGAATTATACTAAAGGTACCCCGTGTGTAGCCATTACCTCCCTCTCCGCTAGAACCACCATAATCACCGGTCGGATCGTCAACATACTGAATCTCAAAAACAGATTCACTGCCATTCTCTCCCTCCAGGGTAAAATTGTCGAAATAGTCTGCAACAAGCTCGTATTCATGAGAAAGCATAATGCTGTCGCCCCATCGCTCTGCCTCACTGAAATTATGGATATACAGATTTGCTTTCAATAACATGGCCTGTGCTGCACCTTTTGTTGCCCTGCCAAGATCTTCCGCGGGATATGCACTTTTCAGCCATAGCATGTCATTTGCATCCTCCAGATCAGAAATGATCAGGGAATAAATATCATCTGTCGTAGCTCTTGGTTGTTGCCAGTCATTCGATGACTCAATGACGAAGTCCACCAACGGGACCCCACCAAATACCCGGACCAGATTAAAGTAGTACATAGCTCGCAGAAACTTCAATTCACCGATCAGTCTGGTTTGGACTGCGGCAGACATTTCTCCATCCGGACTCATTTTGGGAATTTCCCGAAGTCCAAGATTGCACCTTCCAATACCCTGATATTGAGCACGGTAATAATCAAGCAATAGTCCGTTATTTGCAATAGTCTTGAAGTTTTCCAGGTCATAGGCATCAGCCATATCGCTTATATTCTGTCCTCCCTTCAGAGCATCATCCGACATTACATCCCCAATAAAAAAATAGCTGAAATAGGTATAGTTGTACTCCCAGGTCAAGGGTACATAGGCTGCGTTGGTGGCATATATGGCCGTGCTTCCCGTTGAAAAGTAGTCTTCCAGTCCGGTGACTGCCGGTGAAGGTTCGGTCAACCAAGAATCACATGAATTCATAAAAAGGGTGGTAACCGTCAGTAAAAGAATTATGGTAAATTTTGTTCTCATTTTCGTAAATATTTCCAATCCACTTTTTATTTGCTTAGAAATCAAGGTTAACACCAATACTGATGGTCCGGGCTTGTGGATAGTTTCCATAATCTACCCCGCTGCCGATCTCCGGATCATATCCGGTATATTTGGTAATTGTGATTACGTTATTACCACTCAGGTAGAACCTGCAACGGCTTACGCCGATCTTTTCAGTAATGGAAACAGGAAGGGAATAGCCCACCTGAATATTTTTAAGACGCAGATAAGCACCGCTCTCGATAAAACGGGAGGAGGTTTCCCTGTTCATCGGGCTACCTGTTGGATTAGGTATTGTACCATCGGTGTTAACCAGTTCAGTCCAGTCAATACCATAGGATTCCATGCTGGTTTTCATCACATCGGTATAGTCGATCCAGACATCACGCATTGCTGTGCCCAGAGTGGCATCGTTTCCAGCCCCTTCTGTTCTGTGTCTGACAGCATTATAAATTTCATTTCCGTAAACTCCCTGAAAGAACAGTTTCAGATCAAAGTTCTTATAATCAGCTGAGATGTTCAGACCATAGGTAAGCCATGGAAAAGGATTTCCGAGGTTTGTTTTGTCATAATCATCAATCTTGCCGTCGGGTATCCCTTCTGGTCCGCTTAGATCGGTATACCGAGCATCGCCGGCATGGGCGCCGATCTCGGTTTCAGAATATGACCATAGGTGGTCAAGGGCTTCCTGATCAGAAGTATAGACTCCTTCATACTTATATCCCCAGAATGTATACAATGCGAGGCCTTCATCGCACAGGGTACGATCGCCGTAAACAGGGCTTCCGCCATTCAGAGCAGTTAATTCATTCTTAATAAAAGAAACGTTACCGCTGATATCATATGAAAAACCGCCCAGGTTGTTCCTGGTTCCCAGTGAAAGTTCAATACCTTTATTCCTTACGGTCCCGACATTACTCTGAGGATCAAACCTGTTCCCTGCCTGTGCAGGAGCTTTTACAGACAGGAGCATTTCTTTGGTATCCCTGACAAATCCTTCTACATTTCCTTCAACAAGACCTATTCGGGTTTTGAAGCGATAATCTATTCCCGTATTCAGCTGTTCCGTCGTTTCCCATTTTCCCCCCTGATTGGCATATGTTAGAACTGCGGCTCCGTTAACAAGTTCCTGATTCAGCCCAAAGGGATAACCCGTGAATACATTACTTGTCTCAGTCATATTCGTAACGAAACTGTTGGATGCGATCTTGTCATTTCCTATCTGACCCCAGCCAAAGCGCAACTTCATATATTCAAGTGAATTGATGTTCTTCATCCACTCCTCATCACTAATGCGCCAGGCAAGAGCAAGAGAGGGAAAATATCCCCATACATTTTCGGGGAATTTACTCGAACCGTCAGCTCTGAAGTTCAATGTAACCAGATACTTGCTATTATAGGAATAGTGAATCCTGCCCAAGAGGGAGAAAATCCTGGACCTGGCCACGCCATCGCTTGATTCCGTCTTATCTTCAGTTGTTTTTGACAGGTACCAGTTTGATTCAACCGGATTCAGTATAGAAGCACCGGATCCGCCCATGCCGTAATATTCATACTGCTCTGTTGTTTGTCCAGCCATAAAGGAAAAACTATGCCTGTCAATATCCAGAAGATAGGAGGCAATGTTTTCAATAATCATAGTCCGATAATGTTGCATCTCGCTTGACAGGAAGTTTTTAACTCTCTTGTCGTAGTCGGAATACTCATATTCATCTCCAAAGAATCTGTATCTGTTATTAGCCAGGTCCATATTTACTGCCGAACGAAATTTGAAATTCTTAATAGGGGATATCTCCATGAAAACATCCCCGACCCAACGTTCCACCGTATTCTCAGGGTGGTTATTTTCTACCATCGAGAAAGGATTGACGACATTCTTAAAATTGGAAGCAGCCGATATCTGTCCTCCCATATCCTCACCAAGGTTATTAAACGACCCTTCCGGGTAATGGGTGGGATCCCAGGGAGCCATGGCAATAGCTGCAGATAAGATCGAGGCTCCGGGACTGGAATTATTATGCATGGCATTCCTTCCTTTTGAATTCACAAAAGAGAGATTTTCTCCAACCCTTAGCCATTCGTTAACCTGCATTGAAGAATTGACACGCAGGGTAAGTCTTTCATAACTTGAACCGATGATCGTCCCATCCTGATTAAAATAACTGGTACTGATTACATAGTTATTCTTGTTGTCACCACCCGTAAGTGAGAGATAATAATCCTGTACCAGAGCTTTTCTGAAGACTTCATCCTGCCAGTCGGTTTCAACAGAACCGTAATCCATTCCATAAGGATTGGCTGTAGTTTGCAACAGAGGAAAATAAGGGGATGTTCCCACATTATCCTTCATCCAGGCATTAAAACCCTGCTGTTGATACTTGGCAATTGAAGATGCTTTGGGGTTCAACTTTAACAATGTTTCAGCGAATTCATCCCTCTCCATGAGATCAAGTGTTCTCCACCTGTTCTGGATACCGGCGTACGAATTGAAAGTCACTTTTGCTTTTCCTTCTTTTCCGCTTTTTGTGGTTACAAGAATTACCCCGTTGGCCCCTCTGGAACCGTATATCGCCGTGGATGAAGCATCCTTGAGGATCTCCATGCTTTCAATGTCGTTAGGACTTAAGAAGGATATATCTTCGGTTATAATGCCATCGATCACATAAATCGGTGAACTGTTATTGACCGTACCGATACCCCGGATACGCACCACAGCAGCCTGGCCCGGCTGCCCGCTACTTGCATTCACAGTGACACCAGCCACTTTTCCCTGAAGTGCCTGATCAAGACTTGACGCCGGTGTTTTCTGCAGGTCTTCTGCCTTGACTGATGAAACAGCTCCCGTAAGATCACTCTTCTTCATTGTGGCATATCCCACAGCAACTATTTCCTCCAAGGCATATGCATCCGTTTCAAGCACCAGATCTATGACAGTATTGTTCCCGGTAATTTTTCTCTCCACACTTTTGTATCCTATCATTGATATCACCAGGGTACTGTTTGGCGGAACACTGATCCTGAACTCTCCGTTGATACCGGTAATGGTGCCCCTGGAATTCTCTTTTACAACTACATTTGCACCGATAAGCGGGAGCTTGTCATCTCCTCCGATTATCTTTCCGGATACAGACCAGGTCTCCTGTGCCAACAGGGGCAGGAAACTAAGAAATGCCAAAACAAAGAATAAAAGTTTTTTCATGTTTTTTCTTTAACGCATGTCCTGCTCTCCTGGATGGATGAGCCTTTCAAAAAAATCCAGTTCTTCTTTTTATGTCAACTGATTGTTTTTACATATGCCGTCAGAAGTGATCCGGACATGATCATTTACTTTCTGAATGAGAAAAAATTCGCGACTGTAATGCAAATTCTCTGATCCACGGGTGGAAGAATAAAAGCCGGAGTAGGACCGGCTTTTATTCCATTCACAATAAACTTATTTAACAACAAGCTTTATTGTTTCCATCTGACCATTTACCTGGGCTTTAACAATATAAAGTCCTCCTTTCAATGGCTGAATATCAAGTGAACCTTCGGGTGAATCTGGCATGAAATTCAGAACATTTCTTCCGCTGATATCAAAAATACTTAATGACTCAACAGAACAGGATGCTTTGAACCAGAGTTTATCAGAAGCCGGGTTCGGGTAGAAGGTTAATTCACTTTCGGTAAAATCTTCCATCCCGACCGGTGCAAATTCGAAATTCAGAGTATAGGTCCTGGTTGTAACACCATCAGCTGCAGTAACCAGCACTGTAGTTGTTCCTGGAAGGCTGGTAGCATCTGTTATGGAAACCGTAGCATTATCGTTGGTGGTGGATGCTTCTACAACTGGAATATTGGTTGTTCCATTACCCAACAAGCAGGTATAGTCAGTTATTGCTGCATCAAAACCGTTAACGGTTTTACCATCCACTTTAAGGTTTCTTAAGGTTGCATCTGTTGCCGGATTAACCTTAAAGAAATAGAAGTTATCAAAGTATACCGTTCCGTTTCCAACAACTTTAAACTGGTAAGCAGCAGTAAGATCCCGGCCTGCGCTTGAATATACATTCATCGGGATATCCACACTGTTCCAGGTATTAAAGGTAATACCCTTTTGGGTAGCTATATTATAGGAATTCTCACCGGCGGCAATCAGGAATATTTCCAGTGCTGTTGCATCACCAGTAAAGAAATCCACATGTAAATATTCCATTTCTGATACATCAGTCGGATTCGGATAATCCATACCCTGATAATTCAACCGGGCATACTTGAGGGTGTTATTCGACTCGATCTGGAATTCCGTCACGATAGTTTCCTGTCCCCAGTTAGGATTGACATTGGTGGCAATACTGTTATATGCATCGCCATATACAGAGATGACAAAATCTGCATCTTTATCCGGGGTCGGAGCTGCTACCGGAGGAATGGTTGTAGTAAATTCCACCGTATAGGTAGCTGTTACCGTCTGGTCGTATGAAGTAACCACAATAGTGGTTTTTCCCGGCATACCTTCAGCCGGAGTAATGACATAAGTAGCGCCTGGATCGGTTGTTGTAACAGCAATTTCCGGAACAGTTGTAGTACCGTACGGAAAATCAAGAATATAACTATCTCTAGCAGTGTTGAAACCACTAATGGTTATACCATCAACGGTCAGGTCAGCAAGAGTCACATCCTGACCGGAAAGTGTTGGTATCTTCCAATAAAAGATGTTATCCAAATAAACGGTATTTGTGCCCTGAATCTTTAACTGGTATGCCTGGGTCAGGTCGCGTGTGGCATCATAATAGTCAAGCGGAATGTTAATACTAGTCCACTGATTTAGAACCAAACCTTTCTTCAGCTTCACATTATATAATGTTTCGCCTTCTTTGGTAATCAGAGAAACATAAAATGATGCAGAATTTGTTGTGAAATAATCAAGATGCAAACTATCATACCCAGAAAGATCTGTTACATTATACTCCATTCCCATATAATTTAATTTATAGTACTTCAGAGTATTATTCCCTTCAAGCTGGATTTCACTGGCAATAGTATTCTGACTCCAATTAGGGAACATATCCGTTGCAATAGAGGTGAATGCATCGCTGTAAATGGAAACCACATCGCGGGGAGCATTCGTAGGACTGGGTGCAGCAGTCGGAGGTACGGTAGCCTGGATGTTTACCTTATATGTCCGAGTTTTGGACAAATCTGCAGAATTCACCACAACAGTAGCTGATCCAGGCAAAGCTGTGGCCTGAGTAATAACCGTTGTAGCTGTCGGGCTGCTTGTTGTCGCAGAAACAGTCGGAATTGTTGTAGTCCCGCTGGCTAAATCGGCAAGATAGGTAAAGGTCCTTGGAGCAAATCCGGCAACTGTGACACCATCTACGGTCAGATTACTCAAGGTAAAGTCATTAGCTTCTGTGGTAGGATCTTTCCAGAAATAAAGGTTATCCAGATAAATGGTTCCGTCACCTTCAGTTTTAAACTGAAAGGCATTGGCAAGGTTTAAAGTGGAGAAATAACTTAACGGAATATCTACACTTACCCACTGATCTTTTATTATCCCCAGTGTGGTACCAATATTATATGCTTTTTCGTTTCCGGTAACCACAATGGTAAATTTGAATGTAGCAGCATCTGAGGTGTAATAATCCAGATGTACGTATTCAAGGTAGTTAATATCAGATTTGAAATACTGCAGGCCCATGTAGGTCAGGTTAGCGTACTTCAGGGTTTTGTTGGATTCGATCTGAATCTCGGAAGCCGAAGTGGACTGACCCCAGTCGGGGAACAGAATCTCAGTAATACTTGTATAGGCATCGCTGTAAACAGACAAAACGTCTTCTGCGGCCTTGTTGGGGACTGGTGCAGGCACAGTTGGATCCTGTGAATGCAGTGTGGTACCAGCGAATAGCAAAAGTACCAATAAAGGAGTAATCTTTTTTAGCATAGCTGCGATTTTGTTTGTTAATAATAGAAGAAGTGTAATTGCCATGAGAAATTGCAGGTGCAAGCTTAACCAGGATTATTCCTGATACAAAAAAAAATATGTCGACTAATTCTCAACGCTTGTCCAAAAGAACACAACAAATATGCAACAAGCAGAATTATCTGTCTGGTTAACTGAATATTACAAGCGCAAAAAAAATCAGAAATCCCTGATGAACTGATTCAGATCTGTAGAATGGTCCAGAGCCAGTTTCTTGCGGAGACGATAGCGGTTCGTGTCAAGGCTGCGCTGGGATATGTTCATTAAATTGGATATTTCCTTGTTATCAAGATTTATCCTGATAAAGGACAAGATCCTGATATCGTTGGATGTGAGATCTGGATATTGATTGGTCAGACGACTGATAAAGTCCTGATGAATTTCAGAGAAAAGTTTATGAAATAGGAATTCCTTTTTTTCATTATCCACTTCATCAGCGATCCGGTTTGCCCAGTTCATGGCTTCTTTGTTCCGCATGGATTCCAGACCTGATTTGAGTCTGATGAGAAATTCGTTTTTATGGCTGATAATTTCGATATATTGCAGAAGCTGCTCGTTCTTTAGGCTAAGGGTTTTCTGAGATTCACATTCTTTGTACAACTGCTTTTGCTTTTTCAATTTACGTTCACTTACCCTTGAGATCAGAAAATAGGTTCCAAAGATCCAGCCCAGAAAAAACAGAGCATAGGGAAGAGCCATCCAGCTTTCCTGAAACCATTGCTTTTCTACAGAAAATGACAGCGATGCATCTTCGACCAGACCTCCATTGATCCTGCTCTGCAGATACAGTTGGTATCTTCCGCCTTTTACCTGTGGGTAGAAAGCTTCCATATATCTTGAATTCCATTCCGACCATTCTTTCTCAAGCGGCTCCAACCGGTATCTGTACTCAACCACACTGTATTCTGATTTGTTAATACTGAACCGGAACCGCAGATCCTTATTCCGTTTTGAAAGGTGGATCCCTTCCATGGGATAAGGATAAAACCACTGACGATGACCTTCATTCAGTACAGTCATGGAAGAGATCACAGGCTGGCTGGATTTTTTATATCTGCTATTATAAAGTATATTAAAAGTGGTTACTCCCCGGTCGGTTGCCAATCGTAACATGTTTCCGTTCAAATCAAGGAACTCATAAACAGACACTATCTGAGTATTAAGAGAACGAAGACCTGTATTAAATGAGTGTATGATCCCATCAGGCAAGAGTACATAGAGTTTTACTTCACCTCCCTGAATAAAGGCAACTGCATTCCCCTCAGGACTAAAATCCAGTGCAGCTATATTTTCCCCTTTGACAATGTTTAAAAGTGGATGGTCAGGTACATAGAATCCCACTTCATTGTACTTTAGGAGGCTTTTTTCGTTACTGAAATATATTCCGCTTCCTGTTTCAAAAACCCGGGTTATGCCCTTCATTTCTTCCTTTTTCACGGATCGATCCTGGTTCATACAAATCTTATAGATTGATCCCTTATAGACATCTGCCCAAATGCAAGTATTTGCCTCATCATAAATCAAACGGTAATTACCCCAGATACTCAGGTTATCCTCTGATATGAACTGGTTGCCCTGCTTTCGGAGTAAAATAACACCCTGATAGGTCGAACCCAGATAATAATCTGTGCCTTCAAAGTGAGCAAAATCAAGGAACCCGGAGAATTCACACCGAGGTACAAAACTCCCTTGCTCCAATTTGAACAAACCCCGGTTATGACAGATATAGAGTTCCTTATCAATACTCCGGATATTCCAGGTCTGACCGCCAGTTCCTTCAATAAAACTAAAGTCTTCTTCATCTTCGGAACAAAAGAGCCCCTTATTTGTGGCCAGATATGTTTTTCCTCCTATATCCTTAACTGAATAGGTAGCTCCACCTTCAAATATCGGGTTTATAGGGCTTTGCAATTCAACTTTTGCAATACCATAATCCAGGCCTAACCATACATTTCCCAATTCGTCCTGTTTCATCGAAAGCACAGTATTATCAATCAGACCCTGTTCTGTGCGGATCCACTTAATAATCGATCCATTATTGTCCAGTTGCACAAAGCCCTTGGTAACCGTGCCCAGGCAAAAGGTCTCATTGTCGTAGCTCATCCCTGTAAACAATGCCCCTTCCGAAAGTTCTCCTGGTAATTCAACCGGCGATATATCTGTTCCGTTAAATGAAAAAACCTTACCGCTAAACATGATGATATACAGAATATCATTATGGACAAACATATCCCGGATCTCGTGATTAACAAAAAGGTTGGTCTGGAAAACACTTTTAAAAGAAAGTGAATCCATATACCCAACCTGTCCGTCCCTAAGGGTCACCCATATTTTTCCATTCCAGTTGACAATAGTCCAGATACCCTCATTCAGAATTGTTGAATGTATCGATTGATCAGATTTATTATACTGTATTATAGTATTTTCCGACTGGAAGTAGATCTGGTTGCCTACAGCGGCAATATCCCAGACCATTTCTCCATTCAAGATACCAAGATTGTGATAGACAAGATCGCCACGAATCTTGGTGAAATATCCATACTCATTTCCGCCGCACCAGACAGTGTCATTTTTTGTGTAAACAGCCCGTACTGGTCCGGGTTCATTCATGGTAACTAACCCCCATTCTCCAAAAACGTTAAAAAGGAGACCATCCGAATTTCCGAAATAAACAACCCCGTGTTCATCGATATCAACATCCCAGTTCTGCCGTCCTGCATTATATGCATTCTTGTCATAACTGTTGATTCTGATAATATTGGCATTTGCCAGGATACCCTGAACAAAAGTTACCAGAAGAATAAAAAGCAAAATACTATACTTTCCAGCGTTCCCCATGACAGTTGACAAAGCTAATCATAAGTTGCAAAACCTCTTTGAGTTTCCCTAACTATTTCATCACTCCCTCTAACTGGAGAGAATTTGAACAAAGCATTTCCATCTGTGGATTCATTTTGCACTGAATATTTTGACTTTCCAAACGGGAACTGCTTAAATTCAGTTGCTAACAAAGGAATTACCAAAAAAAATCCTATATTCAAAGTGTGGTTCCAGAAAACAGACCAGATTCCGAATCCATGAAAATCTACAGTACTTATGCCGGGTACAGGTATATTGCCCTCGTTGTATTTATGCTTGTTACCATATCCATTGAGATCCAGTGGCTGACCCACGCTGCCGTTGCACGGCCTGCCGAGGTATTTTATGCCGGACAGTTCAGTCCTGCCTCCTTCATAAATATTGATTTTCTGGCCATGGTTTACATGCTGATCTTCCTGATTATGAGTTTCCCGGCATCATACGTGATCGACACCTTCGGGATCAGGATCGGCATTGGAATCGGAGCCCTGCTGCTCGGGGTTTTCAGCGTGATCAAAGCTGTTTTTGCAGAAAATTTCGCCGGTGTTGTGCTGGCACAGACCGGCCTGGCCATTGCCCAGCCATTTCTTTTAAACGGGGTTACGGCATTTACCGCCCGCTGGTTTCCTCTGCGCGAGAGAGCCCTGGCAGCCGGCCTGCTTGCCCTGGCCCAGTATCTGGGAATTGTTATTGCCATGCTGCTTACTCCATTGCTCGTGGTTTCCGATCCGGATCTGCCGGGCTATGGAGAGGGTTTTCAGACGATGCTCTGGTACTATGCAGCCTTTTCGGTACTTGCAGCACTGCTGGCACTTGTTTTCATAAAGGAACGGCCGGCCGGAATAGCTTACAATGAAGAAGAAAGGCTCGGCTTCATGAAAGGTCTGAAGCTCATCCTGTCGCGCAGGGATATGCTTATCACCATTTTCCTTTTCCTGATCGGACTTGGCATCTTTAACGCGATCAGTTCGATGACCGATTCGATCGCCGAGCATATCGGGGTAAAGGATTCCGACGGACTTATCGGAGGCCTGATGCTCATTGGCGGAATTGTGGGTGCTGTTGTCCTGCCTTTGCTGTCCGATAAATTTCAGAAACGAAAACTCTTCCTGCTGATCTGTCTGGCCGGAATGATCCCCGGTGTACTCGGGCTGACCTTTTCGGGGATGCTTAGTCAGGATCCGGACACGGTTTACAACATAGCCCTGTTGGCTTCCTTCGTATTGGGATTCTTTGTGATGAGTGCCGGACCCATCGGATTCCAGTACGCAGCCGAAGTCAGTTTCCCCGCACCGGAATCGACCTCACAGGGGATCCTGCTCTGGGTTGGACAATTAACAGGGATGGGCTTTGTTGCCGGAATGAGTATCCGGAACAACCAGTACCTGGGTAACTTCCTGCTGCTGTTTGCCTTCCTCAGCCTGCTGTCCCTGGCAGCAGTGCTTTTATTGAGGGAGAGTCCGATGATGAAAAAAGGCCGGACAGACTGAGCGGTTCATCCCGGCAAGCTTAGCGGTTATCTTTTGCCTTTGCCGAGTATTTTTTGAGGTAAAACTGATGCATCATGGAGGCTTCGATGCGATTAATGGATTTTGCACCACCAAGAAACTCCGCTTCAATAAAGGCTTTACAGGCTTTTTCAAGGACCTGGCAAACCACAAAGGCTTCATCGAGATCACGACCGATACAAACTGCTCCATGATTCGCCATGAGCGCGGCCATCCTTCCTTTCAGGGCTTTTACGGTCCCCTTAACGATTTTCCTTGTCGAAGGAAGGGCATAGGGAGCTACGCGGACGGAGGGTCCGATGATCTGTGCCATGTCGTCGAGTATGGGCGGTACTTCACGGCGGGCGGCTGCGCAGGTTGAAGCATTCATCTGATGTGTGTGAATGACGGCTGCTATCCCGGGACGGCTCTTATAGATCTCCGCATGCAATTTGAATTCAGAGGAAGGCTTGATCTCCCCCTCGTATTCCAGGGTGTGGAAATTCACCAGCACTATATCTTTTTCAGTCAGATCCTCATATTTCCTTCCGCTGGGTGTAATCAGCATATGCTCCTCATCCACCTTAACGGAAACATTGCCCCAGGTTCGGGCGACCAGGCCTTCCCTGATCAGTTTGAGACCCGATGCAATGACTTCCAGTCTGAGGTTTTTCAATAGTTCCGTGTTCATAGACTGAATCTTTTCTGATTAACTGTTTTGTATGTCTTCATGAGATCGGCATACACTGCCTTATAGGTCTCAAAGAGCGATCCGAAGATCCTGTTGCTTTCCGCTTCGGGAATAAACGATTTTTCCACACTTACCAGCGCATTCAGGTCATTGAAACTGCCAAAAGTCCTGTTCCCAACAAAAGCACAGGCGGCTGCACCAATGGCACCGGCCAGTTTGGGATAGGCAATGGTCTCTACCTTTTTGCCGGTAATATTGGCTATCCCCTGTATCCACCGGTCATTGACAGAGCCTCCGCCGATGGCCCTTATCGTATTCACATCCATGCTGAAATCGCGCTTTAAATTGTCGAGAATCCATTTCAGGTTATACCCGATCCCTTCAAAAAGGGCATTTACCATGTGGCCCCGACTGTGTTCATGACCGATATTGAACAGGGTTCCCCGTGTAAAGGTAGTGCTTACCGGGCAACGTTCACCCAGGAGCCACGGGGTAAATATCAGGTGGTCAGAGCCGGGTGGTACTCCTTCGGTCTCTGAATTGATAAAGGCATAGATATTTTCAACCTTCGGGTCGTTTTTCTCCAGCCTGTAAAAATTTTCAATAAGCCATTCCAGGTTTGATCCTGCCGATTCGGTAACGCCAACAATGAGGTTATTTGCCGGATCGGCGCTCTGAATGCACACGGCACCGTTTTTATGCTTGAAATACCGGCCTGTGCTGACGCCAACCCATGCCGAGGTCCCCAGGTAGATGTGGGCTTCTCCTTCCCCATTGGCGCCCGAGCCCATGGCTGCGCTCTGGGTATCATCACAACCGCCATAAACACGGACAGTGCGGGGAAGATCCAGCTCTTCAGCGGCTCTGGCAGACAGACTGCCCACAAGATCAACAGACCGGAGCAGGGGAGGTAGTTTACCAAGGTCGACCCCGGCTACTTTAAAAACGAGTCGTTCCCAATCCTTCTTTCGTAAATCAAAACCATAGGAACAGGCTCCCGACCATTCAAATACCTTCTCACCGGTAGCTCTGAATTTGAGGTATCCATTGACATCCAGAATAGTCACAGCCTTTCCGTAGCAGTCGGCTTTGTTCTGTTTCAGCCATCTCAGTTTTGGGATCACATCCTTTCCCGTGATCTCAATCCCGATGAGGCTCCTGAAGAACGCCCTTCCTCCAAGGCGATTCATCAGCCACCTGGCCTGCTCCTCTGCCCTGCCATCAACCCAGGTGATATTGGGGTGCAGGACCCGGTCATTCTTATCAAGAAGGATAATGCCCATGGACTGGGTGGAAAAAACCATCCCAACGATCTGTGCGGGATCCACCCGGCTGATCGACCTGATCGCACGTGTATTGACAATAACACCGTTCCAGTAATCTTCCGGATCCTGTTCCACCCACCCCGGTTTAGGCTGGTTCATAGCGTAGGACGTCACATGATGGGCCAGAACCTCCCCTTTTTGACTGATCAGGGCAGATTTGACAGAGCTGGTACCGACATCATGGGCCAGTACATACTGTTCTCCGGTCATATTATGCGGTTTTCTCAATATTCTGAAAGACTCTTTCGAAACGTCTCAGCGCTTCGTCAATCACCTCATCCGTATCGGCCATGCTGGTGTACATCCGGCTTCCGGCCAGGGTAACCAGGCCCTCGGCCATATAAGCAGCCCCCATCTCTTCCATCATGTGTTTCCTCACCTTGATCTGCTTCAGGGCCCCCGGAATGGTCCATGGTTTCATAAAATTCACCTCAACAAACATGGTGGCCGACGTTTCCAGGTGGCAGATTGAGCCCTGGTTATAGGCCACAAAAGGTAATTCATATTTACGGATCAGTTCCTGGAGACCGCGGGTCAGGCGGTCGCCGGCTCTGCCGGCCTTCGCACAGGCGTCGGCTTTTTCAATTTCCAGCAGTGTATGATAGCCTGCTGCCGCACTCAGCGGATTTGCGGCCATGGTACCTCCAACCATCGCCCGCTTCTTCACTCCCTGAAGGCCGGCGGCAAGGTAGGACATATATTCGTTTTTACCGCCCAGTCCCCCGGCAGAGGGATATCCGCCGGCCACCACCTTACCGAAGACTGTCAGATCGGGATCCACCTTAAAATAACCCTGCGCACCTGAAAGACCAACCCTGAAGGCAGTCACCACCTCGTCGAAGATCAGCAGGGCACCATGGCGGGTGCAGAGTTCCCGAACCTTAGCATTATAATGAACATCAACCGGACGCGTGCCGCTTTCGGGACCGAGAGGTTCGACGATAACAGCCGCTGTACCGCCCCTCAGTCGGTTCCACCGCAGTTTGCGCTTCAGGGCTTTGAGGTCGTTGGGAAATACTTCCTGGGTATGCTTCGTGCAGGCACGGGGAATTCCGTGTGATTCAAAGCGACCGGTGCCGGGGATCCGCATGCCGTATACCATCTGGTCGCTCCAGCCGTGATAAGCACCGCCGACCTTGATTATTTTCTTTTTCCCGGTAGCCAGCCTGGCAACGCGGATTGCCGCCATCACGCCTTCGGTGCCACTGCCAAGCATGCGGAACTTTTCCACCGATGGTATATGCTTACAAATGAACTCCGCAATTTTCAGCTCATATTCATGGAACAAACCTGTTGAAGGGCCGGTTTCCCGGATCACTTCAATGGCTTTTTCCATTACCGCAGGGTAATTGCTCCCAAGAACTGTCGGCCCGCCCGCCTGCAGGAAGTCGATATAGCGGTTGCCGTCCACGTCGTGCAGGAAAGGCCCCTCCGCTTTTGTAAATACGAGGGGAAACGGATAGTTGAAGGCCAGGTTATGCTGCACCCCACCGGGGATATACTGCCCGGCATCAGAAATGATCTTTTTGGAACCGGCACATTTTTTCTCAAAATAGCTGAGGTACTCCTGCATTTTTTCCCGTCCGACCGGGCAGACGGGTTGACTGATCAGCGCATGGAGCTGATCATAGATCGGTCCGACATCGTGGTAAGCACTGATCGAAAAACCTGAAGAATTCATAATGACATTATTCTTTTAGTGTGGTATCTTTATCCGTCAAACCCTTTGCAGCCATCAGGATTTTCTCCGCTTGGTGAACGTCCTTTAAAAAGACAGGCCTGCCCTGGGAATAGATATTAAAATTACGTATATTCCGATATCCAAATGTAAGAAAACCAATGGAAAATAAAAATGACTTCATTATATTTTATGACTTTGAGTCATTTTTTATTAATTGCCTTATCTTTATATCCTGAAAAGCTATGGGAATCTCCGAGAGAAAAGAAAGAGAGAAGGTAAAACGCAGGAAAACCATTATATCAGCGGCAGAGAAGATCTTCTTTGCCGAAAAGGGTGAAAGCGGAACGATGGATGACGTGGCGGAAATGGTGGAACTGAGTAAAGGAACGCTTTATCTCTATTTCAGGAACAAGGATCATCTGTTATATGGTATAGCCGGAAAGGGTGTTGAGATCCTTGCAAGGTATCTGAAGAAAGCTGAGGACCCTGCGTTAACGGGAAAGGAACAACTTTCTGACCTGGGGGATGAGTTCGTTCATTTTGTAGAGGATTACCCGCGGCATTTTGAACTGATCCTGCGTTTTGAACTGGCCCCGCCCGTCAATCCGGGAGAAGACGCTGTACCCTTGCTGATGGAACCGGCGCTGGGTGTATTGCGTAAGGTACTGGAAAAAGGTCAGCAGGACGGTTCTCTCCGGAAGGATCTTACGGCAAATGAGTTGGTGATTACGCTCTGGTCGCAGATGATCGGGATCCTGCAAAGTGTGCTGCATAAGGAAAGGTATATCCGTTCCTTCGATGTGAGCCACGAGCGCATAATAAAAGGGCACTTCAGGATGATCATGAAAGGGATCTCGCCCGGGTAAAAGAGACAGGCCCAAAGCCTCCTGGGTCAGACAGATTGCGAAATAGGTAGCTCAGGTTTGGAATGGCGAAGAATAAGAATAGCCTTCCCCGGGTTCTTTCTTCAAATCATGACCAGGATGTATTGAAAAACGAGAAACCGGATGCGGACCTCTTCAGGAGAGGAAAACAAAATTTTACATTACCACATACCGGTGATCTATCTGACTACATTTCACAGAATTAGATAAACCAGAGGGAGATAGCGAGTCAGAGCATATGTGACAGAGAAATATCATCTATATAATTAATTGACACAGAGAGGCGGGCCAATTACATGAATCTTCCGAGGATACTATACAATTCAGAATAACTAATCGGTTTGGTGATATACTCATCGAAATTCTCATTGTAAAACTCCAGTTTCTCCTGGGGCCTTGCATAGGCGGTCTGCGCAATGATGATCTGTCCGGGGTTCTTTTCCCTGATCGTTTTAGCAGCACTGAGGCCATCAACGCCAGGCATTTTTATATCCATCAGGATCACATCTATCTTCCCTGATGCTTCAGCGATCTCAATAGCTTCCCGTCCGTCTTTGGCCCACAGGATCCGGACCTCCGTTTTTTCCAGGGCAATCTTCAGGTATAAATAATTCACCTCAACATCTTCAGCTATCAGGATGGTTTTCCCGGACCAGTTCAGATCAGTTTTCTTCAATGTCTCTGTTTTGATTGTCTTTTCAACGGAAATAATCCTGTCAAAGGGAATTGAAAAAACAAACCTGGATCCCTTACCCTCTTCTGATTCAACAGTAAGATTACCTCCCAGGATCTCAGCAATGTTTTTTGAGATAGTAAGCCCCAGACCGAGGCCCTGGACAAAAGCTGATCGGTTATTTTCAATTTTTGTAAAACGTTTAAATATGGTATCCAGGGCGTTAGCAGGTATTCCGATCCCCGTATCCTTTACATAAATATGCAGGTGATGGCTGCTTTTGGATACCCCCAGCTCAATATAACCTCTGCCGGTAAATTTGACAGCGTTATCCATGAGATTGGTTATGATCTGCCTGATTCGTGTCTCATCGCTTTTCAGCACGAAATTATTCGCTTCAAGCTCGTTGTTTACCCTTATTTCAACTTCCTGATTTGAATTGTTCAGACTATAGTAAGAATAAAGGTTGTCGATAAGGACATTCAGATCAAATTCGGCTGTATATATTATCAACTGATTTGATTCAATTACGCTTAAATCGATGATTTCTTCAATAATCTTAAGCAGTACACGGGAATTTGTTTTGATAATATCGACGAATTTCTGCTTTTTCAAACGGTCTTCTCCCTCCTTTTCAAGCAAACCGGCAAAACCAACGATGGCGTTCATCGGGGTTCTGATTTCATGAGACATGTTTGCAAAAAATGCCGATTTAAGCTCATCAGATTCTTTCGCTTTAGCCAGGGCTTTTTTCAAATCAGCTGTCCTCTCATCAACCAGCACAGACAGGTTGTTTTTGTGCTTTTCCAACTCTTCTTTCTGCGCAATAATTTCTTTGCGGTTTTCCTGTAATTGCAGATTTGCCTGCTCCAGCAGCCTGTTTTTTTCCAGGATTTCAGCTGTCCTGTTCTTCACTTTATTCTCGAGTACAGTATTCAGCTTTCTTACCGAACGGGTCCGGAAGTAATAAAATATGACAAACATGCCAAGAAAGAGGAGAATAAGCGCTCCCTTGAACCACCATTCCCTGAAGAATGGAGTTGTTACAGTAATTGTCAGTAAACGAGGATCCGGATTCCAAACTCCGTCATTATTTGCAGCAGAAACCATAAAAATGTATTTCCCGGGGGCAAGATTGGTATAGGTGACCAGGTTATTCCCGGAGCTTCTGTACTGCCAGTCATCGTCCAGACCAACCAACCTTGTTCGGAAAAGAGGTTTACTCGGACTGTTTTTCTGGAGTGTGGAAAACTCAATAGTCAGAATCTTATGCTTATAATCCAAAACCAGGTTCTCCGTAACTGAAATTGATTTTTCCAGAACCACACGTCCCAGCACCTTTTCACCAATCGGCACACTTGTGCCCGAAATTTTCAGATCGGTCAGTATTACTTTAGCCAGGATGGTGTCTTTCTGCAACTTATCAGGAAAAAAGGTATTAAAGCCATTTACGCCTCCAAACAGGATTTCTCCTGATTTACATTTATAATACGAGTTATAATTAAACTGGTCACTCTGCATCCCATCCTGCTGATCATATCTGACATAGGTAGTATCAGAAATATCCTTTACAATTCCGGGGAACTGAAACAAACCGGAGGCGGTAGAAACCCACAGTCCATTATTATCATCTTCAACAATTCCGAATACCTCACTGATGGGGAAACCTGTTTGTTTTGAAAACCATTTATAGCTATGGTCATCCAGTCCGTAGTGAACCAGTCCTTTCGTTCCTCCAATCCAGACCCCATTCTCAGAATCCTTTTTTAATACATTCACATTTTCAATAAATTCATCATTCCTGTACAAAGTGAATGTGCTGTCGGTATTGTTAAATATCCAGAAACCATTTAATGCCCCGAAATATACATTTCCTTCCCTGTCCTCATCAATGCCGAAATCAGGCTTTTCACTCAGATGAATAAACTCCGTCTTTCCTGCCGGCAACATATCCAGACAAAGTTTCCTCCTGTCGCTTACCTGGTTGCAAATGACCCAAAGATTGTCCGATCTGTCGATCAATACACCGTATACCTTGTCGCCGCTAATAGATCCCGGATCATCCGGCGAATGCCTGAATCTTGTAAAATTCTTTCTTTTGACATCCAGACAGTTCAGCCCTCCCATGTTGGTCCCGATCCAGAGCCGTCCGCTTTTATCCCAGTCAAGCGCTTTGACATCATTATAGCTTAATGAATTGGGATTACCGGGATCATTCGTGTAGTACCTGAAAGTATATGTAGAGCGGTCAAGGAAATTCAGTCCGTTATCGGTGCCTATCCAAAGGTTCCCCTTTGGGTCCTCTGTAATCGGATAAATATTCGGACCGCTTAAAAACTGCTTATCCTTTGCCCCGGCAATATAATGGACAATCGCTTTCCCGTTCACGTTCATATAATTTGCTCCTCCTGAGAAAGTGCCTATCCAGAGTGTGCCGGTATTATCTATAAAAAATGAATTGATTGAATTTTGACTCAGCTTGGAAAAATTATGGTTTTCCGAAGCATAGACGAAAAATGATCCCGAGTTTTTATCGAACATATACAGACCGGCCCGGGTACCCACAAAGAAATTTCCGGAAAGATCATTAAACATGACTGTAACCCTTGAAGAATAAGAGACTTCCGGATCAACAGTAATTCGAATAAAAGCATCATTTTCAGGATCATATTTATTGAGCCCGTTATTCATGGTTCCCAACCAGATATCTCCATTAATATCCTGATTAATCTGCTCAATCCTGACATCACTGATGGTAGCAGGGTCATCAGGATTATTCAAATACAAACTGAATTTCGACGTTTCAATATTATATACACACAGCCCATAGTTCAAAACTGTGATCCATAACCTGTTCTGATTATCGGCAAATAAGCGGTAAGCACCTTTCTTAAGTAACGAATCGCCATTTGTTGAAACCGAACTGAAATAATTCACTTTGCGGCTTTGCAGTGAATAGGAAAACAAACCGATGTCAGTTCCAATCCATACGGTACCGTAGTGATCTTCAGCCAGAGCGTAAACACTGCTTATGGCTGAGGATATACTATCCTTAAACCGGGTAAAATTGTCAAAGTCCTGGGAGTAAATATCCAGTCCGTCGATCCCTGCAACCCATAATTTTCCCCTGCTATCCAATAACATCGAAGTGATAAGGGTTGAGGAGACCGTTGTACTGTCATGCGGATCGGGCCAGTACGTCTTGATGCTATAGCCATCATACTTGTTCAATCCATTCTGGGTCCCGAACCATAAAAAGCCCACAGCATCCTGAATGATAACTCTTACCCTGTTGTTTGAAAGACCATCGGCACTGGTCAGATGACTTATTTTATGCTGCCCCTGAGGCGGTACTTTATACCTCTCCTGGGCATTCACCTTGCTGAGTAGGAAGGTGAACAGAAACAATAAAAATATGACCCTCATTCCCCCGCTGTTTAAGAGGATCAATTTAAGAATTATTTGGAATTCTGAAGAAATTCCTGTCGAATATGAAACGAGCATGAGCCAGCTATTTCATTCCCACTGAAAAGCCTTTATATTCAAGCTCTAATAGCATTTCAACCGCAAAACTCAAACTGAATAAGAGGGTATATCGCTCCGGAAAGGATTTCAGGATACCGGGAAAGCTTATCAATCGACCTTACTGAAATTCAGCAGAGATGAATCTTAAAGTTATGGTACTTGAAAACTGGAAGAAAAACGATTTAAAACCTGAAAACCGGGGATTTATTGAAAGAAGGTGGTTTTCTACAAAAAACGCTACAAATATGATAAACAAAGATTTTCAGATAACTTATACAAATTTTTTATGCCCACTGGTGTCTTATCGACAGGAAAAGCAAAAGGTTCCTCCGTTCAATCGATCATATCCATTAATGATTTTGCATAAATCTTTAATCTGCAGATCATTGAAACGGAAGCTGATCAAATCCTGTTTCAATCGAAAGCAAGAATCCTGAACCAGGTTAGCCCCGGCTTTCTACTCCAATGATTTCAGACTGAGATTAGTCTCGACATTATTAAAATTACAACAACCGTTATTTCTGGCTAATTCCTGCCCATCCGTAAGTACCCATTTCAGAAAATGCCTGAGCTTTGGATCTATTGGCTTATCCTTGTAGACAAAAGATAAGCGGCGACAGAGGTTTTTTGGATACAATCCAAGCCAGATAGCACGATAAATCTCCTCTTTAGTTCCATAGGATTGTTCGGCCCTGTCAACCCTTCCATCCATATCCATATCAACAGGGACAACCTGTATCCCGGGGATCTGATTGCCGGTTTCGGCGTCATAGGCAAAAGACAGATTACAATACCCTAAAGAGCCTGGATTTGCCCTGATCATTTTAATCATCTCTTCATCTCCGCTAACCATTTCTCCTTTCAGTTCAGCCTGTGTTCTCAGCAGGAAATTTGCCAGGATTTCAGCACAGCCGGACGCATCTTCACGTGTAAAGATTTTTACAGGTTCCTTAGCCTCCGTTTTCAGTAATTGTCCCCATGAATAAGGTTTTCCGCCTGTAAATAACTCTGCGAGTATCCGCGGACTCAAACCCTGACTTAAAACGCCTTCCCGAAATGGATTATCTGCATTCATCACCAGTACAACCGCGTCTTTGGCTACAGGAACCTGGTAGAGTCCTTTTTGCATTTCCATTGCATTCAGTTCCCTTGAGACCATGGCGAGATCCACTTCATTGGCCAGTAATTCATCAATTCCTTTTCCTGTTCCTGACTTTTCGACCTGGATATCCACTCCTGGATAGAGCTTTTTGTAAGCATCGGCCCACTTTATTGCAAAAGGATAAAGGGCATATGCACCGGAAATCAGAATTGTTCCGGTGATTGCCTGGTCATCTTTAGTAGGATTCTGGGTGGTAACTTTCCTTGAATCAGGAGACTGACATGTCGATATCGCCAGGCTCAATACTGCACTGGTTGATATCAGTGTTAAAGTCTTCATTTTTTTTGTAAAGTTACCCCGAAATGGGCTATCTGCCAATCAGATAACTTGTTTTCTGTCATGTCGTTCACATGTTTCTGAACATCTGATATTACTTAGTTAACCGGAAAAAAGTGTTTTTAAGTCTATTGGCTCCTTGAGATTATTTTGAATGAAGGCAATATCAAAAAGATAATATGCAATTTAATATCTTATAATCAATCAGTTACATTTGAACTAATATTGAAAGATTTGATTTAAGGCCCCAGATCGCCTCATTCCCAAACCTTCTCCAGTTCACCGGTCAAACCATTACTTGTACCTTAAGCTATATTGCTTATTTTTAGCCTTATACGAAGTATGGCCATTTTTGCTATACTAATATGTATTTGACATAGAATGCATTACGTAAAAGAAGGGCTTTGTTTCAGTAATGTTACAGAGGATATAAACAAAATGGGGTTAACTTGTTGTTTTCCATGTAATAACACCTATTTCTAAGTAGCAGGGGCAGGATTGCTCGCAAGCTCGCGGACCTGGGGGGAGCTGTACTAAGGAAAACCCTTGCTGTCCCTTTGGGCCAGCTACGGTCTTTTTTCATTTCGGGTGTCCCTGAAAAAGAGTTTCCGGTCACCGGAAATGAAAAAAGCCCTCCGGACTATCGTCCGGAAGGCTTTTCCTTAGTAGCGGGGGCAGGACTCGAACCTGCGGCCTTTGGGTTATGAGCCCAACGAGCTACCAACTGCTCCACCCCGCAATATATTTTTTGCTTGTAAACTGCCTTCATCCGCCGAAGCTTCAGCGAAGGCGGGTCCACCCCGCAATATATTCTTTTGCTTGTAAACTGCCTTCATCCGCCGAAGCTTTAGCGAAGGCGGGTCCACCCCGCAATATATTTTTTTGCTTGTAAACTGCCTTCGTCCGCCGAAGCTTCAGCGAAGGCGGGTCCACCCCGCAAAATATCTTATGTAATGAACGCCTGCTCTGTATTAGCGGTGGCAAATTTACCTTAATTCGTCAGATATGCAAAAGAAAAAGACAAAAATATTTTATACTGCGTCCCGAAAGAGGATCTCAGGGGTGCTGTTCCTGTAAAACCACTATATTTGAAAAGGATATTAAAAAGTGCAAAATTATGCCCAGAGTATTTACCCCTGTAGATATTTCCCTGGAGGAAAAAGAAGTCAGAAAAGACTATTTCGATCGTCATACCCCCGTTATTATCTGTGACAAACAGACCCGGCGCGGAGAAAAATTCAAGGTAAAAGTCAGGATGGGAACGGAATATCCGCATCCCGATGATGCCGATCATTATATCAGTTATGTGCAGCTCTGGAACAGGGAAACCTTTATTGCTGAGATCCATTTTGCCCCGGGTGCCCTTGGCGGTCAGGCCGGGCATGTGGAAGTGGATTTTTTTATCGTCCCAAAAATGACCATGAACGTGGCTGCCATGGCTGTCTGCACCAAACATGGCCTCTGGCAGAGCGAATCAGTTGAGGTAAGTGTGACGGATTGATTATTTACGGAAGATAAAATACACCGCCAGGACCAGAAAAAGAAAGCCGACAAAATGGTTCCAGCGGAGGGTCTCATTCCGGAAAGCAATGAGCGTAAATACGGTAAAAGTGATGAGGGTGATCACTTCCTGAATGACCTTGAGCTGAACAAGTGTAAAAGGACCGCCATTCTCCCTGAAGCCGATGCGATTGGCCGGGACCTGGAAAAAATACTCAAACAGCGCAATTCCCCAGCTTAAAAGAATAATGATCAGAAGGGGCAGTCCTGCAAACCACTTCATATCCCGGAACCGGAGATGACCATACCAGGCCAGCGTCATAAATGTATTGGAAAGGACAAGCAATCCAATGGTATACAAACCTTTCACTTCGTCTGAAATTAAAATCCGGCAAATGTAAAGATATTTCAGCCTCGTGATCCGCGACTATCAGGATTTTTCATTCAGGGTTTTCGGCAACTGCTAACCCCGGTTCATGGCATTATTGGCATAACATTTGTTTTATATCCGGAAAGGTTAAAGGATAACAGCATGAAAACACTTATTCTGACCACGGTTTTGTCCCTCCTGCTGCTTCCGGTGTTCTCACAGGAAGAGCCGGTCAAGAGCAACCTGATTCTCATCCTTACAGAAAAGGATATTCTTTCAGATCAGCTTTCTTCTGTTTCTTCACTCCTGAAAAATGAAGGATACAGGATCGACAGGCGTAAATCAGATAACACGACCCTGGTAACCAAACCGAAGCGAATGAACAGCAACAAGAATGAGGTGCAATATATCATTGAAATAGCCTGCAGGGATAAAAGCCTGGAAGCCCGTTGCAGGATCCTCGATAATTCCCTTTCCGACAGCTGGATCCCGGCATCATCCACGGGACCTGAAGAAAGCAGCCGATATGGGGGCTGGATGATCCTCGATAAACTGGCAAGGACCCTTGGCACTTCATTCAATGGCCGGCTGGAATATAAAAGGGAACCGGAGGCCCCATCCTCCTGGTTCGACCAGCTGTACCTGAGCCGGAACGGCAGGGAATCAGGGAAAGATGAACTCCGTATTTCGAGTTATTTAGCCTGAAGGCAGGATTTCTGAAAAAAGAGTCCTAATATTGTATAGGAATTTAATGCCAGGAATCGTATTCCATGAAAAGACGTCTCCGGATAGGGCTCACTGTATTATTCATTCTCGCAGTAATGAATCCCGGTATAAAAGCCGCGGTACAGGATTCAGCCGGAATGCAGGCTTTCCTCGACCTGCGGCAGCCGGAAAATGAAAGCCGGCAGATCTACAGCCTGTCAGGCACCTGGGAGTTTTACTGGGAACAACTGCTTACACCGGCCGATTTCAGTCAGCCCGATGCTCCTCATCCCGATCTGCTGGTCGCCGTGCCTTCCTACTGGTCGGGCTATAAGCTTAACGGGAAAAAGCTATCCCGCTTCGGTTATGGAAGCTACCGGCTCAGGATCCTCCTGCCTCCCCTTCCCGGAGACAAGGACACACTGGCCCTCCTGATCCCTGTTTTTGACACATCCTATGAACTGTTTCTGAACGGGAAAAAGGTAGCTTCAAATGGAAAAACCGGCCGGAGTGCCGAAGAAAGTGAACCCGGCTATCGTCCGCTTATCCATGTGTTCACACCCGAGTCCGACACCCTGGATCTGCTGGTGCAGGTTTCGAATTACAGTCACCGGAGGGGTGGCTTCTGGAAGAACATGTACCTTGGACAGGCGAGGGAAATCAGGAAAATGGATTTCCGCTCCCAAACCAGCCAGGAATACAGTCAGGCCATCCTCCTGGCTTTTGCACTTTTCTTTATCATCTTCCAGGTTCTGCTGCAAAAAGACCGGGTAATGATTTACTTTGCCCTGGCACTGCTGGGTATCTATTTCCGGTCACTTTCCACCGATCACTATTTCATCAGCCAGTTTTTCTCCATATCCTGGAGTAACCTGATCCGGCTGGAATATTTAAGTACCTATCTGGCCTATATTTTTGGCGCCTGGTATCTCTATAATCTCTTCCCGACGGCAATCCTGAAAAAACTGACCTATGTAAACTGTGCAATAATGCTGGTTCTCGCTCTTATGGTAGTTTTTATGCCGGTAAACCGCTTCGCCTATACCATAACACTCTTCCAGCTTATTTCCACCACCCTGTTTGCCTATTACCTGATCAGGAGTATGCTGGGCATGTTCAGAAAAAGGGTTTATGACACGGTCTACTTTATTAATTTCCTGATCATAATCTACGGCGAAGTTCACGACTTCATGCTGTCACAGTCGGTTGTTATGCCGCTGAACGGCTATATCATGCCGTATGTCCTGCTCATTTTTGCCTTTATCCAGGCCAGCATGCTCATTGCCCAATGGGTGGAAGCCTTTAAAAAGACGGAGAAACTGCACGCTGAAAATATCTTTATCAATGAAAACCTGGAGAAGATCGTTCAGGAACGCACCATTCAGCTGAATGAAAAAAACCGGCAGCTTGAAGACAGCATTGAACTGAAAAACAGGCTTTTTTCCATAATCGCTCATGATCTGAAATCCCCGATCGGAAGTCTGCAACAGTTTACCGACCTGGTTCTGGCTGAAGACTCCGTAAAAAATCAGAAAAAAATCCTTCGTACCATCCGGCAAATGACCAACTCGGTCATCCACCTGATCGATAACCTGATCTTCTGGGGAATGAGCCAGAATAACCAGATCAATTACCAGCCCTTCCGTGGAGGGATCAAGACCAGTGTAAACAGTGTTCTGAAAACACTGGAAGAAAATGCTGCATTAAAGGAAATTGTCTTCGATGACCGCTCCGATCCTGATATGGTGGCATATTTTGATCCGCAACTGCTGGAGATCTCCCTTAGGAATGTGATAACCAATTCCTTGAAATTCACACAGAAAGGAGGAAAGATTTTAGTACTGACTGCCCTGGAAGAAAATGAAAACCGGGTACGGATCACTGTTCAGGATACGGGAGTGGGCATGGTGGATAAGAAACTGGAGGAGATTATGTCCGGGAAGAAAACCGAATCCGAACCGGGTACCTCAAGTGAGAAAGGCACAGGGCTGGGTTTATCCCTTGTTTTTGACCTGATGAGAATAAACAGGGGTACGGTCGAAATCAACAGCACTCCCGGAGAAGGAACGGCCGTTCATCTCTATCTCCCGCTTAATCCTCCTGTTCTGGAATAAGAGTTCACCCTTTCAGCCGGGCCTCCCTGATGCTCAGAAAGGCAATAAATACTAATCCACTCACAAGCAATATCTTGCCTATCGGGCAGTAAACCCTGCAGAAAAATGTATCACCTGCACCGCAGGCCCCTGCGAGACAACCTGCAAGGATCATAACCAGCATCACTCCGAACATGATCAAAGCCGACAACAATAACATCCGTGCTACACCTGCTTTCATAGTCTGACATTTCCGGCAAGATAAGCTTCTAACCCGCTGCCGGTCAATAATTATACTGTGATATAATTCCTACCTGTTTGTGATATTCATCACTATTCCCTAACTTGTTCAAAAAAGATGGAGATCTCCGGAGAAATTCGCTGCAGTTCCTGTACAGAAGCATCCTGTGCGGTAGCCCTGCTTTCGGAACCTGAACTTTCCGAAATGGAACTCCATTGTAAACAATTCAGCCTGTTGCCCGGCGAGTCGGTTTTGCATCAGGGCGTGCCATTCAGTCATGTGATTTATCTCCGCAACGGCATAGTCAAGGAGTATCTTTCGCACCCGGGTCAGCAGGAACAGATTATCCAGCTGATCACCGGGAAAAGTTACCTGGGATTGCCCTCTCTTTTTTGCGGGGAGGTAAGCAAATTCACCTACAAGGCACTGACACCACTCGATTTGTGTTACATCGGCCAGGAAACCTTCAGAAAGCTTATTCTGGGCAATGGCCGGTTTGCCCATGAGATCATGGTTTCCACCTGTCGCGAAACCATCCAGAGCCATCTCAGGATTATCGGACTGAACCGCAAGCAGAGCTATGGCCGGCTGGCTGACATCCTGCTCTACCTTTCCGATTACATTTTTGAAAATCCAACCTTCCCTCTGCTTCTGAACCGCAGCGAACTGGCATCCATGACGGCAGGATCGAGGGAAAATATCAGCCGTACCCTCAGCCGCTTTCAGAAAGAAGGGCTGATCAGGGAGGAAGGGGGCACCATGACCATCCTTAACAGGGCAAAACTGGAGGAAATAGCCAGGATGGGCTGAGTTGATTTCAGGAGACACTCAGTTATACTGCCGCTTCAGGAAGCGTCCGTCGAAAATCTCGAAATTGATAAAACAATAGGTCAGATGCACGGAAAGGTAGATCAGACCCAGAGATTCTGAATAATTCCAGGTATTCTCATCCAGTGTGATGGAATAATTAAACGGCGGAAATCTTCCGATGTCACTTCCTGCAGAGAGACCCCATTCCAGGTATCCCAGGTCATTGATAATGGTCCGGATATTCAGGCCGGCATATACCCGCGTTCCGAAAGAACGCTTCGGATAGTCGTGGCTGTTAAATTCGTAGGAATACCCGTAATTGGTATCGAGCCGGGTCAGGTTTCTGTAGGTGGAAAAGTCCCAGCCCGGCGCCACACCTGCAAAAGGCGCAATCTGAAAATAGGGTTCCTTGCTCCATGCCACCGTGATAAAAACCTCTGCAGGAAAATAGATCCCGTACAATTCACTGTGCCCGAGCAGGGAGACCGGCCCGCCACCGAGTTCCTCCTCATGAAGAAAACCAAAGCGCTTCCGTGAAAGCTCAGCCCCTAAGCTGATACCGAACAGGGCTTCGGTTTCATAATACGCCTTTATACCTCCCTTGAAATTCAGTACTTCCCAGTTCCTGGCCGAAGCACTCTTGAGTCCTTCAGTTGTTGAGCTCACGGAAGTAAAGCAGAGGACAGGGTCCAGTCCGGCCCCGATACGAAAATTACTCTGTCCGGATAAGAAACTGCCGACTGACAGCATGGAAAAGAAGAGGAATATAAACCGGGTTTTACTCATGACTTTAAAGATACACCGAAAATAAATAAAGTCTGCACCGACCCGCAGGGAAAAACTGAACCGCCGGAGCATTTTTCAATGTCGCCCTTTGCAGCTGACGGCTATACCTGCTATCCAAAATTCACTATCTTTGCATGACATGTAAAAACCGAATATTAATGCTATTATATAAAAAAGACCAGATTACCGATGATGAAAATATAATCATCCTCGGCAAGAAAGACAGTGATTTCAGTCCGTGGTTTAAAAACAAAAATGAACTGGATTACCTGAAGAAAAGGACTGAGGAGGATAAGAAAACTCTTACCTTCAATCACCTGAACAGGATCGTCCTGGTCCAGATCCTGGGAAATCAGGATAAAGCCTATTACATCCGTCTTGAAGAAGCCCGTAAGGCCGCCTGTTCCCTGCATCGTCAGCTGAAAGGCTTTGATGCCGACAAGGTTTGTATTGTCAACGGAGGAATTACCGATGAGGAAGTCTATGCCTTCGCGGAAGGACTTGCCCTGACCAACTACCAGTTCAACAGGTATTTCACCAAAAACAACCTGAAAGAGAAAACCCTGACCGGTATCGGCATCCTTTCCGAAAAGGTGTCGGAAGAGAATATCAACAGGCTGAATATCATAGTAACCGCCGTGAGCAAGGCACGTGACCTCGTTAACGAACCCCTCTCCTATCTTACGGCCGTTCAGCTTGCTGCTGAGATTGAAAAAATGGGAAAGGAAAGCGGTTTTAAAACCGAGGTTCTGAATAAACGCAAGATCGAATCACTGAAAATGGGAGGCCTCCTGGCTGTGAACAGGGGCAGTATCGATCCTCCTACCTTTACCATTATGGAATGGAAACCGGAAAATGCGGTAAACGAAAAACCGCTGGTCCTGGTGGGCAAAGGGATCGTTTACGATACAGGAGGTCTCAGCCTGAAGCCCACGCCTGATTCCATGGATTACATGAAATGCGATATGGCCGGAGCAGCTGCCGTTGCCGGCACCCTTTACGCCGTTGCAGCTTCAGGACTGCCGGTCTGGGTGATCGGACTGGCACCCGCCACGGATAACCGTCCCGACGGCAACGCCTATGTACCGGGAGATGTGGTGACCATGTACGACGGAACCACCGTTGAGGTCCTCAATACCGATGCCGAAGGCCGGATGATCCTCGCCGACGCCCTGTCGTATGCAAAACAGTATGATCCTGAGCTTGTCATAGAATTATCGACCCTCACGGGATCGGCCCATGCCGCTATCGGACAGTACGGTATTGTCGGGATGGGAAACGCCGGAAGAGAAGTCTTTGACCAGTTGAAAATGAGTGGTGAACATTGCTATGAAAGGATCGTGGAATTCCCCTTCTGGGATGAATACGGGGAACTTTTAAAATCGGATATAGCCGACCTGAAAAACATCGGAGGAAAATATGCCGGTGCCATAACTGCCGGGAAATTCCTGGAAAACTTTACTTCCTATCCTTACATCCATCTTGATATTGCCGGACCGTCCTACAATAAAACCACCGAAGAATACCGGGGCAAGGGAGGCAGCGGCGTTGGAGTAAGACTGCTTTACGATTTCCTTTTAAACCACACCCGATAAATCTTCCATTATGAGCGAGAGAATCCGACTCGGCATATCCCACGGTGATATCAACGGCATCAGTTATGAAGTGATCATCAAGGCTCTGATCGATAACCGTATCCTGGATCTTTGTATACCCATCATCTACGGTTCCCCCAAGGTTGCCGCCTATCACCGCAAAGCCATCGACCTGGAGAGTTTCAATCTCAACACCGTCAGGTCGGCAGCTGAAGCTCATCCGAAACGGGTTAACATCATTAACTGTGTGGATGAGGAGATCAGGGTTGAACTGGGTAAATCGACCCCGCATGCCGGAGAATCCTCCTACCTGGCGCTTAAAGCTGCAGTGGACGATCTGGAGAACGGGGCCATCGATGCCCTGGTAACCGGGCCAATCAATAAGCACAATATCCAGAGCAACAGCTTCAAATACAGCGGGCATACCGAATACCTCCAGGCACGTTTCCGGGTCGACGATGTGGTTATGCTGATGGTGAAGGACGATCTGAGGGTCGGCGTAGTAACAGGTCATGTCCCGGTGGCCTCTCTCAGTCAGTCAATTACCAAAGATCTCATTGTTAGTAAGCTGGAAATCATTGCCGATTCCCTCCTGATGGATTTCGGGATCAGGAAACCAAGGATTGCCGTGCTTGGCCTGAATCCTCATGCCGGCGATGAAGGCCTTCTGGGTGATGAAGAGCAGCGTGTGATTATCCCTGCAATAAAAAAGGCCAGGGAAATGGATATCCTTGCTTTCGGACCCTTCCCTGCCGACGGTTTCTTCGGCTCCGGCAACTACCGGAAGTTTGATGCTGTTCTTGCCATGTATCACGACCAGGGATTGATCCCCTTTAAAACACTGGCACAGGACGAAGGCGTGAACTACACTGCCGGACTTCCCGTGATCAGGACAAGTCCTGCGCACGGAACCGCCTACGAACTGGCGGGAAAAAACGAAGCCTCTGAACAGTCATTCCGGAACGCCATTTACATGGCCTGTGATATAGTCAAACAACGCATTTTTTTCAAAGAGATCTCGAAAAATCCTCTGCCAACCGGTCAGTTGACGGTTGATGGTGAAGATGAATCACTTGAAGATCTGATGGAAAACTAAGCCGGATGTATCCTGTTACTTTTCGCCGGTGGCGTAACAAGGGCTACGCCGTCTTTGCCTCCCTGAACCGGGTGATCCGAATCGGCACCCTTTCGGCGGTTTACACCATGCTGAATCTGCCGGTGCTGCAGGCCCAGAGTGATACAAGCCTCACCCCAAAGATCATCGAACTGGAAGAAGTGGAGCTTGTAGGAGAAGCGGCACTGGTGATGCTTACCAGCGGGCTTGCTCCGGTACTGGTGATCAGTGCGGCGGAAATCTCCTCTTCCGGGGCGAAATCGCTTGACGATCTCCTGGAAATCCTGCCCCAGGCCGACCTCCGGCAACGCGGACCCTTTGGTGTTCAGGCCGATATCAGTATGCGGGGCGGATCCTTCGACCAGACGCTTATTCTCATTAACGGGATTGACTTTACAGATCCCCAGACCGGACACTTCAACCTGAATCTTCCCTTTGATCTTTCAGTAATCGATCATATCGAAGTTCTTTACGGTCCTTCGGCCACCTTTTACGGATCCGGCGCTTATGCGGGAGCAATAAATATCGTGACCGTTCCGGATTCGCTGCGGCAAGTCAGCGCTGCCCTCGCAGGAGGCTCTTTCAGCAGGTGGCTGGCCTACGCCACCCTGCACTCAGGAGGTAAAAACAGGCGTCTTCTGGCCCATCTTTCGGGCTCAGCTTCCAAAGGCTATATAACTTCTACGGATTATCACACTGGCAACCTCTACCTGCAGGGAACCGCATCCCGGAGAAATATTTCCGGATCGGTGATGGCCGGCATGAACCTGAAAAACTTTGGTGCCGCATCGTTCTATTCCCTGCGGTTTCCCGACCAGTATGAAGAAACGGCCGCTGTATTTGCCTCACAGGAAACCAGGATCAGGATCGGAAAACTTCCGCTCAGCCTGAAAACGGGATTCAGGATAAATAACGATCATTTCATTCTTGAACGAGACAATCCGCAATTCTATCAGAACTATCACCGGAGTATGATCCTCAGCAATGAACTCGGAGGATCTTTCGCTTCTGCCCTTGGTTTCACCCGATTCGGACTCGGGCTCCGCCGCACCTCGATCCTGAGTACATCTCTCGGACTGCCGCTGGATGATCCTGTGGTATCTGTTCGTTATGATTCAATATCCTTTGCCTATGGCAGGAGCAGGAATGAACTGAAGCTGACACTGAATCACAGGATCACCCTCAACAGACTAAGCCTGAGCGCCGGAGCCTTTGTGTATATGAATGGCTTTCTTTCGGGAGATCCGGTACTCTACCCCGGCGGCGGACTGCGCTATAAACTCAGCACGAACTGGCAGGTCTACGCTTCGGTAAACCGTTCGATGCGATTGCCCACGTTTACCGATCTCTATTACCACGGTCCGCAAAATGAAGGTAATCCGGAACTCAAACCGGAAAGAGCATGGACGGCGGAAACTGGAATCAGCGGTGGCTACAAAGCACTTGACTTCACCGGGTCCGTCTTTTACAGGGCGGGCCGCGAAATCATCGACTGGGTATGGCTGGAGGATAATAAATGGCACACGCTGAACTATACCACCCTTGAGACCTTCGGCGCGGAAGCTTCCGTTTCCCTGCAACCGGCAAAATTTGCCAGACCTTTGCCCGTTCTGCACAAACTCACCCTTAACTGGAGCTATACCGGTGTAAAAAAGATACCCGGAAGCTATACCTCATACTATGCCCTTGATTTTCTGCGCAATCAGGTGGGCTTTACAGCCGATCTCCGCCCTTTTAAAAATCTTGAAATGCTGTGGCGTTCACGCTTCCAGCAGCGCAACGGAAGCTACCTCTCCTATGAACCCGCATCAGGAGAGAATATTGAAACAGCCTATGAACCAGTGGTGGTAAGCGATTTAAATGTCATGTACCGTGCCGGCAGGATCACCCTTCATGCAGGCTGCGGCAACCTCTTCAATGCCAGTTATATGGATTTCGGAGGATTACCGCAACCGGGACGATGGTTTGAGGCCGGGATCGCAATTAACTGATCAGCGCCTTATAGGCTTCGGCATCCAGAAGACCGGTCAGCCCGGAGGGATCCGAAATCTTCATTTTGATCATCCAGCCTTCGCCATAAGGATCGGAGTTAACCACTTCCGGATTAATTTCAAGTGCAGGGTTAACTTCCGTGACCTCACCGGATACCGGCATAAAAAGATCCGATACGGTTTTTACTGCCTCAATGGTACCAAACGTTTCACCGGTAGCAAGGGTCTCACCAACAGTTTCAATTTCAATAAAAACAACATCACCCAATTCGCCCTGAGCAAATTCCGTGATGCCAACGGTAGCTGTATCTCCTTCTACAAGGATCCATTCGTGTTCCCTGGTGTACTTCAGATTTCCCGGTATATTCATGATGAGTATAAGATTAATTTGGTTTGATCACGCCAAATTTAAGACAATTAAACGGAAAAAACTATGTGATATAAATCATATGGAGGGAGTGAGGGAGTGAGGGAGTGAGGGAGTGAGGGAGTGAGGAAAGTGAGAAAAGTGAGGAAGTGAGGAAAGTGAGAAAAGTGAGGGAGT
>JBMOLL010000070.1:0-10383 GCA_049325415.1 Bacteroidota bacterium
AAGCAGTCCCGATTCCAGGTCGCGGATCATGGCTTCATTGACCTCATATACTCCGGAAGGGATGGGGTGGATCAGTCCGCCCCGTCCGATTACAATGCGGATGGTATCCGGGTCGATATCACTCTCCTTCAGCTCCTTTAAAATCAGGCTTTTCCTGAACTGAAACTGATCGGTTATCTTAGGGAATCGCTCCAGTTCGCCGCTTTCATGCCGGATGGTTTTCAGCAGCACGGATTTGGTTTCCCGGTAAACCGCCATTTTGGTGGAGGTGGATCCGGGATTTATGGCCAGGATATGGGCACAATCGCTCATCGGTTCATTCGTGTTGGCGTCCCATGGCCGAAAGGGCAGCCAGGGCGATGGAATAATACTTCGATTCAAAATTCTCACTGCGCGACATAAAGACAACGGGATGTGTAGTTCCCTGAAGATAGCCTGCCAGCGTTCCTCCCCCGAAAAGCATGATGCCTTTGTAGAAGGGATTGCAGGATTCCAGGGTGGGAAAGATCAGGATATCTGCTTCCCCGTTTACCGGTGTAGCCGTGCCTTTAATGCGGACGCTTTCCGGGTCGCAGGCAAGGAACACATCAAGCGGACCATCCATCAGAACATCCCCGAAGGCCCCTCCTTCCCAGAGTTGTAAAAGTTCCCTGTAGCTGCCGCTGTAGTGAAAGTTCCCTTCTTTTTTCTCATTGGCTCCGATCAGGGCAATCTTTGGTTGTCCGATACCCAGGCTGCCGGCAAGATCTATGGCATAACCGGTCATCTGCGCGAGTTGGCTTTCCGAGGGATAGGGCAGTACTGCCGGGTCGGAAATAATCAGCAGACGCGGATAAGAGGGGATTTCCAGTGCGCAGGCGTAGGAAAGGGTCATGCCACTTTTAAGGAGGCCGTTTTCTTTATCAAGCACCGCTTTCAGAAAGTCGGGGGAAGATATCAGACCTTTCATCAGGATGTCGGCTTCGCCGTTCCGGATCATAGCCACACCGGTCCTGGCTGCATGGCCGTGATCGGTCGTGTGAATGAGCATCGTGGGGCGAAGAGCCAGGTCTTTCCCTGCGGCCATTTCGCGGATCCTGTTTTCGTCACCAATCAGCACAGGCTCAATCAGGCCCTCATTTTCAGCTTTTATGACCGCATCGAAGGTGTTGTCGTCCTCTGCTACAACCACGGCAATACGGGGTTTAAACGGGCCTTTTCTGACCAGTTCGGGAATCTCCTTCAGGGATCGGATCGCTTTCATGATTCTCAGGCTGTTACGGCAGCAAGAAGAATGGAATCGAATTTCGCCTGTTCGGAATCAGAACGGGAGGTGAGGACAATGGGAGCGGAGGCTCCGACAATCATGGAAGCCACTTTGGCTTTGGCAAAGAATACCAGCGATTTATAAAGCACGTTACCAACCTCGATGTCGGGCATCAGCAGGAGGTCGGTATCTCCGGCAACATCACTTCGGATCTCCTTATGACGGGCGCTTTCAAGGCTGACCGCATTATCAAAGGCCAGCGGACCGTCGACCAGGCATTTACGGATCTGGTCGCGCTGGTTCATTTTTGAGAGAAGGGCAGCATCCAGCGTGGCGCTCATATCGGTATTTACTTTTTCCACAGCGCCAAGAACAGCCACCTTGGGAAGTTCAACCCCCAGTTTACGCAGCACATCCACGGAATTATTGAGAATGGCAATCTTTTCCTCCAGGTTTGGTGCAATATTCATGGCCACATCGGTAACAGCGATCAGCTTGTGGTAGGTCTCCACTTCAAACAGTGCGAAATGGGAGAGCAGTTTTCCGGTCCGAAGCCCGAAATCCTTGTTTAATACGGCCCTGAGCATATCGGAAGTTCCAATCTTACCCTTCATAAGCACATCAGCCTCGCCATCGTGCACCATCTTGACCGACAGGTTTATCGCTTTGATAAGGTCTTTCTCTTCAACGAATTCGACACCCTTCAGATCGATATTCATCACTTCGGCCAGGCCTTCTGTCTTTTCCCTGTCACCGACGAGTATTGGCCGGATTACATTCTCCTGGGCTGCTCTCATAACGGCACCCAGCGAGTGCGCGTCTTCAGAAGCTGCTAGCACCAGCCGTCTGATAGGCTGATTATCCAGTAAGGACCTGAGGTCATCGAGATGTTTTAACATACCGTCTGTGGTTTGGAACTACAAATAAAAAAAAAATACCCGGGCTCGTCCCGGGTATCTCCTATATTGTTAAACACATTTCTCAAGGATTTTAAAGGTGTCCAGAGCGATGACCAGTTCCTCATTGGTTCGCACGACCGCTGCCACACATCTGGAATCCGGTTTGGAAATTATTTTGTCTTCCCCCTTAACCCCATGGTTAGCGGGTTCATCAAACTCCAGCCCCAGATAATTCATATTCTGACAGATCATCCGGCGGATATTGAAGTCGTTTTCCCCTACGCCCCCCGTAAAGATAATGGCATCAAGACCGTTCATCACTGCAGCATAGGCACCGATAAATTTCTTGACCCTGTAGGCATACATGGTAAGTGCCAGGCTCGCCCGGTCATTTCCCTCATAGTAAGCCAGTTCCAGATCACGCATATCGGAAGAAATCTCGGAAACACCCACCATGCCGCTGTTCTTGTTGATCATATTGCTGACCCCTTTCAGGCTCAGGTGTTCTTTTTCGGCGATGAAAAGCAGCACTCCCGGATCGATATCTCCTGTCCTAGTACCCATAATCAGCCCGTCGACAGGAGTAAAGCCCATTGAAGTATCAATTGACTTACCATGTTCAATGGCCGTAATGGAAGCACCGTTGCCGAGATGACAGGTAATCAGCTTCATATGGCGGGTATCACGGCCAAGGATCTCGCTGGCCCTTTTGGAAACGAATTTATGGCTGGTCCCGTGATAGCCGTATTTCCTGATCTTGTACTTGTCGTAGTATTCTCTCGGAATCGCATACATGTAAGCGTATTCCGGCATGGTCTGATGGAAGGAGGTGTCGAAAACGGCAACCTGGGGGATACCCGGGAGCAGCCGGTCAACCGACATGATCCCTTTCAGGTTGGCCGGATTGTGCAACGGAGCCAGGTCAATACAGGCTTCCACATCCCTGATGACCTCCTGGGTAATCAGTACACTTTCCTTGTATTTTTCACCTCCCTGGACAACCCGGTGACCCACGGCTACAATCTCACTTACATCCTTGATCACACCGTGATCCTCACTGGTAAGCGCCTCAAAGATCATGTTGATGCCCACGGTGTGGTCGGGAATCCCTGTCACCACCTTGTATTTTTCACCTCCTGCAGGCGTATGCGACAGAATGGCATCATTAAAGCCGATACGCTCAACAAGTCCCTTGGCGATCACGTCATCGCGATCCCCCATGTTGAATAACTGGTACTTGATGGACGAACTCCCACAGTTTAACACTAAAATTATCATACCTGAAACTAAGATTTATGTAATTACTTAAATAATGCAATATAACAGCTTATCATCCAATAGTTTATTTTAACCCTGAAGCTTGATTGGATGTGATGGCAACCAGGTTCACGATGTCGCTTACCGAGCAGCCACGGGAGAGGTCGTTGATAGGGGCGGCCATTCCCTGGAGAATCGGTCCGATGGCTTCGGCATGAGCAAGGCGCTGTACGAGTTTATAGGCAATATTCCCTGATTCAAGGTTCGGGAAGATCAGTACGTTGGCATGGCCGGCTATACTGCTGCCGGGAGCCTTGGATTTGCCGATAGCCTCAATCAGTGCTGCATCCGCCTGGAGTTCACCGTCGATCTGGAGGCCTGGATCCATTTCCCTGGCTATCCGGGTGGCATTGACCACCTTATCGACCATAGCATGCTTTGCGCTGCCCTTGGTGGAGAAACTAAGCATGGCGACCCTTGCTTCAAAGCCCAGAATGGATTTGGTGGTTTTGGCTGTGGCCACTGCAATTTCGGCCAGTTCTCTTTCATTGGGATCGGGATGGACTGCACCATCGGCAAAAACCAGGATGCCATTCTCGCCGAAATTGCTGTCTTTCAATATCATAATAAAAGCACCGGAAACAACACTGATACCGGGTAGGGTTTTGACTATCTGGAAAGCCGGGCGCAATACATCACCTGTGGCGTTCCTTGCTCCGGCCACTTCTCCGTCGGCATCACCGGCTTTGATCATCAGGGTGGCAAGGTAAAGCGGATTTTCGACAAGCTGGCCTGCTTCTTCCATCGTCATTCCTTTCTCCTTCCTGATCTCATAGAGCAGTTTCGTATAATCTGCCTTTTTATCATGCGCAACAGGATCAATAATCCGTGCTTTGCTGATGTTCCTCAGTCCGAATTTGTCGATCTGTTTCTGAATGGATTCCGGGTTTCCAAGTATGGTAACCTGGGCCAACTCTTCCCTGATCACGGTATCAGCAGCCATGATGGTTCTTTCCTCATCACCTTCCGGTAATACGATACGGTTCTGGTGTGCTCTCGCGGATTCGCGAATCTTTTCTAATAAATCCATTGATTATCAGTATTTTATTTGTTGTGGATATCCGCTATAAAATTAGGTAAAAAAAACTTGCCTTCCATTGGGATTCAGGATGATTTTAATCATATCGGCTTATTCTTTACAGCAGTTCCATGAAAGTCCGTTGCGGAAGATCCTTTTCCCGACGAACTTTTTTTCATGAATGAGGTTATCTCTAAAACTACTGCTATGAACAAAGATGAAATTTTTAACCGTCTCTGGAGAGATTATGCAGCTGAAAATCCTTCTGCGGGGGCCATTCATGCGCTTTTCCGCAACAGGGGAAACCGGGTGCTCAATGATCATGTTGCCTTCAGGACCTTTGATCATCCCCGGGTTTCAATCGACGTACTGGCGCGGCCTTTCATCGATTCCGGTTATGTCAGGGCCGGGGAATATTTCTTTGAAGACAAACAACTGAAGGCGGCACATTTTGAACATCCGGATCCTTTGGCCCCCCTGGTTTTTATCAGCGAACTGCTTACCGGCAGCTTTTCTCCCTTCCTTCAACAAACGGTCAGTTCCCTGGTCGGAAACCTGCCCGGGGAGGCCCTTCATCCCTCGAGGATCCTTTTCAGCGGTAAATTCATGGAACATCCGTCGTACGCTGTATATGAGCAACTTAGAACTGAGTCGGAATATGCCGGCTGGTTGTATGTCTTTGGCTTTCGTGCCAATCATTTTACTGTAAGCGTCAACCACCTGGACACCTTCGATTCCCTGCAGGAAGTCAATGCCTTTCTGAAAGCCAACGGCCATGCACTGAACAGTTCCGGCGGTGAGATAAAAGGCACACCGGATCAGTTGCTTGAACAGTCGAGTACACTGGCCGACCGTGTTCTGGTTCAGTTCGAAGAAGGGCTGAAGGAGATCCCGTCCTGCTATTATGAGTTTGCAAGAAGATATACCGGACCTGACGGCCGCCTTTTCAGGGGATTTATTGCACGTTCGGCCGATAAGATCTTTGAAAGTACCGACTACAGAAGATAAAGCCCGGACCTCTGGTTTTGTCTGTTTCCGGGTTCCTCAGGGAAGCGAAAATCGCTATATTTGCTATTTTGCGCTAAAGGATGAATCAAAATACAGGGAGCGAATCAAAGGACGATCAGATTGAAAAGGGGAAGGTTTCAGTTCAGCAACATGAGTTGGACCGGCTGGCCGGGTTGCTCGACGGTGAACTCTTTACCAGGGAAGCCCTGCGACGGATTTATTCCACCGATGCCTCAGCCTATCGCGAAATGCCGCTGGCTGTTGCCCGTCCAAAGCATGAAAAGGATATCCGGACGCTTGTCCTGTTTGCGCGGGGATCAGGTATTTCGCTGATACCCAGGGCAGCAGGCACTTCTCTTGCCGGGCAGGTCGTCGGGAACGGAATTGTGGTGGATATCTCCCGCCATATGACAGAGATCCTCGAAATTAATCCGGAAGAACGCCGGGCCAGGGTTCAGCCCGGGGTCATTCTCGATGAACTGAATCTGATACTGAAACCCTACGGACTGTTTTTCAGTCCCGAAACGTCGACCTCCAACCGTTGCATGATCGGGGGCATGATCGGGAACAACAGTTGTGGTTCCCATTCCCTGGTTTACGGGTCGACACGCGACCACCTGATATCGGTCAGGGGACTGCTGAGCGATGGCACTGTCGCAGAATTCGGTCCGCTATCCGAAAACGAATTTGAGGTAAAGAAAAAACTGCCGGGACTGGAGGGAGAAATTTATCGCGGAGTGGATGATCTTCTGCATGATCCACATAACCAGAAAGCGATCAGGGAAGAATTCCCCGATCCCCGTGTTTCGAGGAGAAACACAGGATACGCCCTGGATGAACTTCTGGACACTAAACGCTACACAACTGATAATGCCCGATATACAGACTTCAACCTGTCGAGACTGATTGCTGGTTCGGAAGGAACGCTGATGCTTGTCACAGAAGCCACCCTGCACCTTGACCCGCTGCCACCACCGGTAAAGTTACTGGTGCCTGTGCACCTGAACACGGTGATGGAAGCCATCCGGGCCAACCTGGTGGCACTCAGCCATCATCCCGTTGCCGTGGAACTTATGGACCGGACCATCCTTGACTGTACCAAAGGGAATATCACCCAGCGCAGGAACAGGTTTTTTGTTGAAGGAGATCCGGGAGCCATTCTGATAGTTGAATTTGCCGGGCACACCATAGAAGAGTTGCTCCAGGCTGCGCAAATGATGGAACAGGAGATGAGGGGTGCCGGGCTTGGATATCACTTTCCACGGGTCAGCGGTGCAGACATTTCCAGGGTCTGGGCACTTCGAAAAGCCGGACTTGGTGTATTATCCAATATTAAAGGTGATGGAAAACCCGTGTCGGTGATCGAGGATACCAGCGTAAGGGTAGACCAACTGGAAGCTTATATTTCCGATTTCAATGTATTGCTTGAAAAATACGGTTTAAGTTGCGTTTATCATGCCCACATCTCGGTAGGAGAGCTGCATCTGCGTCCTGTTCTGAACCTGAAATCGCCTGAGGATGTTGAACTTTTTCACACTATTGCCCTTGAAACAGCCCGGCTGGTTAAGAAGTACAGGGGATCGCTGAGCGGTGAGCACGGCGACGGCAGGCTGAGAGGCGAATTTATACCGATTATTGTCGGCGAACACAATATGAGCCTGATGAGGGCTGTCAAGAAACTCTGGGATCCCGCTACGGTTTTTAACCGGGGAAAAATCACCGACAGTCCCCCGATGAACAGTTTTCTCAGGTATGAGCCCGGCCGGGAGGTGCCTGAGCCGGAGACTATTTTCGATTTCTCAGAATCGGGAGGGATCATTCGTCATATCGAACAATGCAACGGATCGGCCGACTGCCGGAAGACCGAGCTTACAGGAGGCACCATGTGTCCGAGTTATATGGCCACGAGGGAGGAATGGAATACGACCAGGGCAAGAGCCAATATTCTCCGGGAATATCTGTCGGATACCCGGAAGATCAATCCGTTTGATCATCGGGAGATCTACGAGGTGCTAGATCAGTGTCTTTCCTGCAAAGCCTGTAAATCGGAATGTCCGTCGAGTGTGGATATGGCCCGTCTCAAAGCCGAATTCCTGCAGCACTGGTACGATCAGCACGGAATTCCGATAAGAACCCGGATGATTGCATATATCAGCACGATCAACAGGCTGGGATCACTCTGGCCCTGGCTTTTTAACGGTATGCTGGGGCAGCGCTCGTTTTCTGCTCTGATCAGCAGATTGACCGGATTCGCAACTGAAAGATCACTGCCCCGGCTCAGCAGTCACCGGTTCTCAGCCTGGTGCAGGAGCCATCTTGAGGGTATGAACCGGGCATTGCCTGCAGATGCCCCGCTGGTATACTATTTTGTGGATGAATTTACTGAATACAATGATGCTGAGATTGGAATCATCACGGTACGACTGCTCAACAGGCTAGGAATCAGGGTGCAGGCCATTACCGGACTTGACAGTGCACGGACCTTTATCTCCAAGGGCCTCATCCGGACGGCGCAAAAGCATGTCAGGAAGAATCTGCGGATACTGAAGGAGCTGATTACGGAGGAGAGCCCTATGATCGGAACGGAGCCATCCGCCATTCTGGGCTTCAGGGATGAATACCCCGACCTTGCCGGACCCGAATTGAAGGAAGAAGCCTTGAAACTTAGCCCGAAGACTTTAATGCTGGAGGAATACCTTGTGAAAGGTATGGAAAACGGACTGATCAGAAAAGACCAGTTTACTTCAGAAAAGCGACTGATCAGGCTGCATGGCCACTGTCAGCAGAAGGCTGTGGCATCCACCGGAGCCACAATTGCCATGTTGTCCATACCTGAGAATTACAGCGTTAGCGAGATACCCTCCGGTTGTTGCGGGATGGCAGGCTCTTTCGGCTATGAAAAGGAACATTATGCACTTTCCATGAAAGTAGGAGAGCTCGTACTCTTCCCTGATATCCGGAAAAATTCTGACAGGTACGATATAGTGGCAGCCGGAACCAGCTGTCGTCACCAGATCAAGGACGGCACCGGTGTAGCTGCAAGGCATCCTGCAGAAATTCTATATGAAGCACTGGCATAACAACATACAGCAAGGTTATGAAAAAAGGAGTACAGGATCAGAAAGCTAAAAGAAAACGAATTCCCTTATGGGCAAGGATCTTTATAGGGATGGGAATAGGGATCCTGGTTGGTCTGATTGCGGTCTGGACCAGCCAGGAGAAACTCGTTAGTGACTGGATTAAGCCCTGGGGAAATATCTTTCTTAAACTACTGAAAGTCATAGCTGTACCGCTTATTTTCGTTTCACTTGTCAAGGGCATTGCCAGTCTGACCGACATCAGCAAACTCTCACGGATCGGGCTGAAAACAATTTCCATCTACATCATCACTACGCTGTTTGCCACCTCCATCGGGCTTATACTGGTGAACAGCTTTAAGCCCGGAAAGGTTTTTCCTGAGGAGAAACGACAGGAATACAGGGAACGCTTCGCCGGCGATATCACGCTCAGGCAGCAGGATGCGGATGAGCTCAGGGAAAAGTCGCCTCTGAGGTTTTTCGAGGACCTGGTGCCCGAGAATATCATCGACTCGGCGAGTGACAACGGAAATATGCTACAGGTCATCTTTTTTGCCATCCTTTTTGCCATTGCCCTGATTCTGGTTCCCGGGAAGGAGACAGGTGTGGTCAAAGACTTCTTTGACGGACTCAATAGCGTGATCCTTAAGATAATAGATATCATTATGCAGTTTGCCCCGATCGGGGTAATGGCCTTGATGAGCGGTCTGATCGTGGATTTTTCCGGGGACCTGGATCTGTTCTCGGCCCTTGGACTTTATATGATAACGACCATTACAGGCCTGTTTATCATTTTACTGCTGGTCTATCCGCTGATCATGCTGCTGATCAACCGGGTTCCGCCACTTAAGTTCCTCCGGGGAATACTGCCGGCCCAGCTGGTCGCTTTTTCCACGAGTTCCAGTGCAGCTACCCTGCCGGTTACAATGAAGCAGGTGACGGGTGAATTCAGGGTCTCAAAAACGGTGGCTAATTTTGTGCTTCCTATTGGTGTAACGGTAAATATGGACGGAACCAGTTGCTACCAGGCCATTGCGGCAGTATTTATCGCCCAGGTCTTTGGTATTGAACTGACGGTTTCCCAGCAACTGCTTATAATCCTGACCGCAACGGTTGCCTCTATCGGAACTCCCGGGATCCCGGGGGGAAGTATTGTTATGTTGATCATCGTCCTGAATTCAGTCGGGATTCCAGTCGAAGGGCTTGCCCTGATCCTTGGAGTGGACCGGCCACTTGATATGCTGCGCACCGTGGTGAATATAACCGGCGATGCAACGGTAGCCACCATGGTAGCCAGGAGCGAGGGGGAGATAGAGGCTGAAACGGAAAATCTGCCCTGATCAGGAAAACAAGAACGCAATTTTTTGGGTTTTGATCAGTTCCGGGTGGATTCACAGGTCGGTAAAGGACCGTAATATACTTAATAAACTACTGAATTACTGTATTATAGGCTGTATTTACCGGATTTTTAACCTTTTCACAGGGGCATGGCATGCATGGAGACCGGGAATACGCTAAAATATTCCCTTCAGGAGAAGATAAATTCCCGGATAGTTATTTTTAATGCTCGCAGTCCGCAATCTAAAGCAGTAAAATGTTAGAAGGGCAGGAGGGAAGTGTGCTGCCTGACTTTTATCCGCTCTGAATATGCAAATTTACAGACGTAAACATTATCTTGGTTTACACAATGCAACATCACCGGGATTCAAAATCAACAATCAAACCAGCAACACTTTACAAAAGTAAACAAACAGGCCAGGTGGTTTCATTTTAAAAGCTTCAGTTCATAAATAACTATGAATCAGATATATATTAACA
>JBMOLL010000071.1:0-69820 GCA_049325415.1 Bacteroidota bacterium
GTGGCAGTAAACTGGATTGAGGAACAGGCGAGAAAAAACAAGATTGAACTGAATATCAAGACCGACTACTATATCGGCAATGAATTTGCCACTGTTCAGCGAAACCTGCCTTCGAAGACCGTCAAGGAGACCCTCGAATCATCGGGCTATAAAAACGGGATTGAGGCACTTAACCGCTGGGGAGACTTTGTGGCCAAAACAGTGGGAGAATCACTGTACATGAAAGCCAAGGATGGGATTCCGATACAGAAAAAACCCAATACTAAAGAACGGCTTATTGCTTACCTGCGGGATGATGCCGGCGTGGAGAGTGTGAGCCTGATGTTCCTGGTGAACAACTATTTTAGGAACGACATCTCCCTTGCCGTCAACACCTTCGACACAGACGACGTGGAGTTTTGCATTGTCAGTTACAAATATCCGTCCGAAATAGCTCATAACCTCCTGCATCTGTTCGGAGCGGTGGACCTCTGTAAAAGTGAAATGCGCAAAAGCCAGAACAGGATCAAACTGGCGGAAAAACTCTATCCCAACGATATCATGCAGGATCCGTATGCCAGGGACCTCAAGGAACTGGAGATAGGAGATTTTACGAAGTATATGATTGGCTGGACAGAGGAACTTCCCGGGGATGCAAAGCCACTGCTCAGCGATCGCCTGTTCTGATTTTCCACCGAAGGAATAAAACCGGGCATTAATTTAATGTTAAGATATTATTTCTTTGATTTTAAATGATTTATCAAGATTGATCTTAAATTAACATGTTTTATTTTGCCTGTGGTTAACATTATCTTAACTTTGAAACACAGGCAAAAGGCGGGTTCCCGCCCTGCCTGAAAACTTGAAACAGATATGAAGAGAAAGGTAAAAGTGCTACTGATAATACTGGCAGTTTTATTCGCAGCCAGGGATCTTGCTGCCCAGGCCGGTCAGAAGCCGGCAGTGCAGGACAGCAGTTATATTTCGCTGAGCGAAGAAGCATTCAACCTGCTGGATGAAAAAAGTCTGGACGGAGAATACCATCTGCTTTTCCCTTCGGGGAAACTGCAGGAAGTGCGGATCTACAACAAGGGACACATCAACGGGACATGGCTTCAATATAATGAAAACCAGGTTCTTATTGCCGTTGCAACCTACCGAAACGACAAGAAACATGGGAAGTGGATGATCTGGGATGATAACGGGGTAAAAAGATATGAAATGGAATACACCGATGGCGAACGTACGGGCACCTGGTGTTCCTGGGATGAGAACGGGAAACTGATCAGTGAAAGAGAATACTGAAGCCAATGGCAGCGATAATGTACTGTTTGTGAGACTGTCACACTTCTTCCCCTTCCAAAGTTCCATCGGGCAGAATCGATGCTGAACCTCTTCAAAATGAGCCGGAGAGTGGTACTTAGAATAATCCTGCACTTTTTGTATTTTTAAAAAAATTATTAATTTTACTTCATTAACACTGTGTTTCTAACGAGAAATAAAACCATAGCCCTATGAATCAAAAATTTCGCGAGTCCGGAAAGGTCACCACTCTGCTTATGATCTTTTTACTGCTCGTTTTTACTGGATGTAACAGGAGTGGTTCAAAGCAGAATGGCTCTTCCTCAGGCGACACTTCACAGGATTTTGAGGCTGGAGCTAACGATGATACCAGGGATAAGATCAATACGGCCAAACGGATTTTCTATTCCCTTCCCTCTCCCCTTGAAACGGCTATGTTAATTAAAAATGCAGGGCTACCTACAATGAAGCACTGTTGAATCCTACCGAAAACTCTTCCCGGTATATTACCAATAAAAGCATGGCCCTGAACCTCGGGATTTATACGACCGATCTGAGTTTCGCCAGTTTATTCGACCAGACCCAGGCCACACTGAAATACATTGAAGTGGCCAAAAAGATGGCTGACGGACTGAATATCCTGGATGCCATTGACGAAGCGACCATACAGCGCCTGGAAGAGAATATCAATAACAGGGATGTAATTATTGATATTATTTCTGAAACCCTTTTAAACTCCAGTTCGTATCTGAAGGACAAAGGACTTGAATCCACCGCCTCAATTATTCTTGTCGGGGGATGGGTTGAAGGTCTCTATATTGCAACGAACCTGGTCGGAAACGCCCGGCTGGAAAATAATAAAATGGTTGAACGGATTGTTGACCAGAAGCTTTCGCTGGAAATCATCATCAACCTGCTGGAAGAATCCCCGGATGATCCGGATGCACAGAGCGTTCTTCAGGATGTGAAGGCCCTGAATGAGATCTATAAGAAGATCATTATCAAACAGGGAGAGATCACGGCAGTTGAAGATCCTGAAACCAATGTCACCACATTGAAATCTGAGTCATCCATCGAGATCACCCCTGAAGTATTCAGGGAACTGGCTGCAAAAGTAAAAGAAATAAGAAACGGCTACATCTCTTAAACTGAAACCACGATGAGAAAAGGCATACTCTATCTAATAGTAAGTGCGCTGGCTTTAATGCTTCCTCAGACTGCTAATGCCCAATGCAAACAATTTGCAAAACAAACCTGTAAAGTGGGGCTTGCTCCTTACCAGCACGACGGGAACTATCACGCTGCCCTGCTGATCGAAGGAGAGGAAGCTGAACTATACAAGACTTTCTATTCCAATACAGAATACCGTATTGGGGTCTGTGGAGCCAATAACCTGTCGGATATCGAATTCAAGGTGATCGACAGCAATGGCAAAGTACTGTTCAATAATAAGAACAAGGACTATGAATGGAAGTGGGATTTCAAACTGGAATCCAGCCAACAGCTAAAAATCGTTGTGAAGGTGCCGGTACCCGACGGACAGGTTGAGGAACCCAAAGAGGGCTGCGTCGCCATCATGTTCGGCTTTAAGGAAGAATAAGCCGCAAATTAAACTATCAGGGGCTGTCGGATCGACAGCCTTTTTTTTTATTTTCCGGTTTTGAACTTTTCTTTCAGAAAACTGCCGGTATACGAATCCCTGAAAGCAGATAACTGTTCAGGCGTTCCTTCAAATACTACCCGGCCTCCGTATTCGCCACCTTCCGGCCCCATATCGATTACCCAGTCGGCCGATTTGATCATGTCCATATTGTGTTCGATCACCAAAACCGTGTGTCCTTTTCTGATCAGGGCATTAAAAGCCTCAAGAAGCTGACGGATATCGTGAAAATGCAGACCGGTCGTCGGTTCGTCAAAAATGAACATGACCCTCTCCGTCTCACTCTCACGACTCAGGAAAAAAGCCAGCTTTACACGCTGACTCTCGCCACCCGAGAGGGTACTCGACGATTGTCCGAGTTTGACATAACCCAGTCCTACCTGCTGAAGGGGCAACAGTTTCTTTACAATCCGCTTTTCGGTCGACTGATCAGAGGCCCCGAAAAATTCGACAGCCTCATCAATGGTCATCTCCAGCACGTCGTTAATGTTCCTGTCGCGGTAGGTGACCATGAGAATATCGTCCTTGAAGCGTTTCCCATGACAGCTCTCACAGATCAGCTTAACATCGGCCATAAACTGCATTTCCACCGTGATCTCCCCTTCTCCCTGGCACTCCTCACATCTTCCACCTTCCACGTTAAAAGAGAAATGAGAGGCTGTAAAACCTGCCACCACAGCCGACTGTTGATCCGAATACAGTTTCCGAATCTCATCATAAGCCTTCAGGTAAGTCACCGGGTTTGAGCGGGATGACTTTCCGATCGGGTTCTGATCGACAAATTCAACCCTGTCGATCAGATGCAGATCCCCGCTTAACTCATCGAATTTTCCCGGACGATCGCCGCTTCCTGTATAATGCTTGTTCAGTGCAGGGTACAAAATCCCCCTGATCAGTGAAGATTTGCCGGAACCGCTCACACCGGAGATAACACCCAGGACATTTAAGGGGATCTTTACATCAACGCCCTTCAGATTGTTTTCCCTCGCCCCTCGGATCAGGATGAAGTTGTTCCATTTTCTCCGGAACGATGGTACAGGGATGGATTCCACTCCGCTGATATACTTTGCCGTAAGACTGTTCCGGTCTTTTTTCAGTGCTTTCTGATCCCCGGTGAATACCACCTCTCCTCCCAGCCGGCCTGCCGCGGGTCCCATGTCGATGACAAGATCTGCAGCCCGAATAATGTCTTCATCGTGTTCTACTACAAGAACCGTATTTCCCAAGTCCTTCAGTTCTTTCAACACACCTATGAGAAGTTTGGTATCCCTGGAATGCAAACCGATACTGGGTTCATCAAGTATGTACAGGGATCCGACCAGGCTGCTGCCCAGGGATGTGGCCAGGTTGATCCGCTGGCTTTCTCCTCCGGAAAGTGTCGACGACAAACGATTGATGGTCAGGTATCCCAGGCCAACATTCACCAGGAATTTCAACCTCGTCCTGATTTCCAGCAGCAGACGGGCAGCAGTTTTTTCATCGCTTTCATCCAGTTTAAGCTGATCCATGAATTCCGAGAGACGAACAACAGGCAATTCGACAAGGTCGCTGATCCTCATTCCTCCGACCCGTACATAGCCGGCTTCCTTTCTCAATCGGGAACCACTGCATTCCGGACAGACCGTCTTGCCCTTATAACGGGCCATCATAACCCGGTACTGGATCTTGTACTTTTTTTCCTCCAGGTAATCAAAAAAACTGTTCAGGCCTTTGAAATACCGGTTGCCGGTCCATAACAGCCTGTATTCCTCCTCCGTAAGTTTCCCCACCGGCTTATGAACCGGGAAGGCAAATTTATCGGCATTCATGACCAGTTTCTCCTTCCATTTCTGCATCTTCTCCCCTTTCCAGCATACAATGGCATCGTTGTATACAGACAGGCTCTTATTCGGGATAACCAGCTCTTCATCGATCCCGATGACCTTCCCATAGCCTTCACAGACCGGGCAGGCACCAACCGGGTTATTAAAGCTGAACAGGTATTCGCTTGGTTCTTCGAAAACGATCCCATCGGCTTCAAACTGCCGTGAAAACCGTTCCTCTTCAAGCGTCTCGGGGTTCCAGACCAGGCAGTGTCCGTGTCCGATCTGAAAGGCTGTCTGCACGGAATCCCCAAAGCGACTCACCGATTCTTCATCGCGCTGAACAACAATACGGTCGACCACCAGTTGCAGAATACCCTTATCCACTTTTTCGGGCCGGTCCTTAAGATCGGACAGGCTCAGGATTTTATGATCAATAATCGCGCGGGTCATACCCTGTTGTTCCAGGATCTCGAGCTGATAGTTGAAGTTCTTGTCCATGAAGATGCACACGGAAGCCACAATTACGAGCCGCTCTCCATCGGGTCGTGAGAGGACAAAATCCACCACATCCTTTACCTCGTGCTTCTTCACCTCACGGCCCGAAACAGGTGAATAAGTCTTACCTATCCGGGCATAGAGCAACTTCATGTAGTCGTATATCTCGGTCGAAGTTCCGACAGTGGATCTTGGATTCCGGGTATTTACCTTCTGTTCAATGGCTACTGCGGGCGGAATGCCGTGGATGTAATCCACCTCCGGTTTATCGATCCGGCCGAGGAACTGGCGGGCGTAAGCCGATAAACTTTCCACGTAGCGCCGGTGTCCTTCGGCATACAAAGTATCAAATGCGAGGGAACTTTTTCCCGATCCGGATAATCCTGTGATTACAATCAACTTATCCCTTGGAATGGAGATATCAACACCTTTCAGATTATGCACCCTGGCACCCTTAATATAGATCTCCTTCTCGTTATAAATTGGCATGAAATTTGTTAATTTTCTTTAAAAGAGTAAGCAAACAAAGGTAACATATTTTGCAATAACAATTTTTTTTGCTTTCTTGCATCATATATACAACCTTTAACATAAACCGACTGCCTATCGAAACACCTTTACGCTGAAACCAATACATACCGGATTGTGAAAGCTTCAAATCTGAACGACCAGGAATTGGTACAAGCGTTTCTTCAGGGTGATGAATCTTGTATCGAGATTTTAATTCGAAGGCATAAGAAAAAGGTGTTCACCTATATTTTTCTGACGGTAAAAAATCAGGCTTTAGCTGAGGATCTTTTTCAGGAAACTTTCATTAAAGTCATACAATCACTAAGGGATGGAAAATACCGTGATAACGGCAGGTTTTTGTCCTGGGTGATCAGGATATCCCATAACCTCATTATCGATCATTTCCGCAAGGAAAAACAGATGAATGCTGTTTCAAATGACGATAAGGAGATCGACCTTTTCAACAGCCGCAAGCTGTCGGATCTGAATGTGGAAGAGATTCTGATCCGGAACCAGATCAGGAGCGATCTTCGCAAACTGATTTACAGCCTCCCCGAAGATCAGCGCGAGGTCGTCCTGTTACGTCACTTTGGTGGTCTGAGCTTCAAGGAAATTGCAGAGCAGACCGATGTAAGCATCAACACCGCACTCGGAAGGATGAGGTACGCCCTGATAAATCTGAGGAAAATGATCAAGGAAAAAGATCTTTCACTCACCGTTCAATGATTTTTTACCGGCAGGACAATAACGGAAGGTTTAGGACGTTAATTAAGAGAAAACCTAAACCAGTTCCTGCCTATGATGAAAAACTCTACTCTTTGTTTTTTAGTTGATGATTTTATTCCATCCGGTATGAGAACAAATAATCTCTTTGATCCGGAAGAGTATTTTATGGATGAAGAAACCGGCGATTTCCTTGACGACATCCAGATCGAACCTTCAGAAGAGTTGATCTTAAAAACATTACGCAAGGTAACAGCCTGAAGAAAAGCCGCTCCATCTATGGGGCGGTTTTATTTTTTATCCCGTTCATCATCTGAATGCCGTGCACGGCTACCACTCCTGCTGTTTCGGTCCTTAGTCTCGAGGTCCCCAGATCGAGACCAGTAAAACCTGATTTCAGAGCCAGTCCGACTTCATCTTCCGTGAAATCACCTTCGGGTCCGATTGCGAGACAAACTTCGTCGACCCGATTGATATCCCACAAACTGATCTTCTCACCGGGCATGCAGTGTGCTATCCCCCTGAATCCTGACTGAACTGTACTGATCCATTTCGAAAAAGGAAGGGGATCATTTATTACCGGAAGAAAACTTTTCAGGGATTGCTTCATAGCCGCCACAACAACCCGTTCCAGCCGCTCGACCCTCAGTTCCCTCCTCTCCGACCGTTCACAGATCACCGGTGTTATTTCGTTTACACCGATTTCCGTTACCTTCTCCAGGAACCATTCCATTCTGTCCATATTTTTTGTCGGGGCAATCCCGATATGGAGGTAATAGGGAAAATCGGAAGCTGTCTGTTCCCTTTCTTTTACAACCAGGAGGCAATGTCTGGGATCTTCACTTTCTACCAGTGCACTGTACCGGCCACCACGGCCATCCACGAGCCGGACTTCATCCCCGCGTTTCAAACGGAGAACACGTATGCAATGCTTCGACTCACTTTCACTGAGCTGGTAAGTGCTGCCGGAGATATCAGGGGTGTAGAAGAGGTGCATAAGCTGTATAAAACCGTAAATTTAGTATTTTCACGCAACTATTGATCAACCATGTTTCGTATAGGACTTCTTTCGGATACTCACGGTTATCTTGATCCGCAACTGGAATCTTTCTTCAGCGGGGTCGATGAGATATGGCATGCGGGCGATATCGGCGACATCGAGGTGTGCCGGATCCTGGAAAGCTGGAAACCGCTTGTAGCCGTGTACGGAAATATTGACGGAGATCCTGTGCGCAGGACCTATCCTACCCATCAACGACTGATGAGAGAAGGTCTTGATATCTGGATGACGCATATCGGGGGCTATCCCGGCTCCTATGCACCCGGCATCAGGGAGCGGATCCATGATAATCCTCCCGGGCTTTTCATCACCGGTCATTCGCATATCCTCAAGGTGATTCCGGATAAGAAAAACGGCCTGCTTCATATGAATCCAGGGGCTGCCGGGACCTATGGCTTTCACCTTGTTCGTACCGCCATACGTTTTGAAATCAGCAACGGTAAGCCCGGCGCTCTCGATATCATCGAACTGGGGAAGCGGAGTCGGGGCTAATTCCCCATCTCCGCTTTCCTGTTCTCGTATTCCCTGAAGCGTTCCAGGAACAGCTCCATCCTTCGCTGGGCAGCCAGCGAATAGGTGTATTTCGCCTGACCCGGTTTGGCTTTGGACCGACGATCGGCCACCTTCAGATTGAAGACAAAATCGTTAAATTCCTTGTTTGATGACAGGACCTGGAGTCCGCCAGGTGAATAGGCGAAGTAATACCAGGTCTTGCTGTCGATCATCAGGTACATGTCAAAAAGATCACCGGATCCCTTCTCAACCATCTCGATATAGGCATTTACCTTTTTATTGATCTGGACATTGCCGATATGGCCTATACCCACAGTCCCGTTGCACCGGAAGGAACGTGTTTCCTGATTCCATTCAAGCGGGAGTTCATTGAAGAAGAGAGTATGTTTCAGCCCCGGCGGCAGTTCGCTGTAAACGCCATACAACTGTTCTTCCCGCTGCAGTTTCTCTGCGACATCCTTACCTACCAGGTCGCTCACACCCAGACGGTAGAAAGGTTCTGACAGATCCACGGGTTTAAGGTCGGGCAGACTGTCAATTTCCCTGCCCATAATTCCCAGTGCTTCTTCCGAGAAGAAGAAATCCATTCCAAGGAGCAGGTCCATCTTCAACTCACCCCGGGCCATGTCATGATCGGCTTTTCCAGCCGCAGTCAGAATAACCTGTCCGAAATCCAGCGTCATGTCGATCTTTCCTTCCCCGTGCAGGTTACAGCTGTCGGTGTCGAGCCGCAGGTAATTACCCGGTTCCATATTATCGGCGAGTTTCTCACGACTACCGATCTCAAAGGCTCTTTTTGGCTTGTTGAAATAAAGGAAACCGCTGGCACTGGTAATGTTCTTATCGAAGTAATCCTTTCTTCCCGACAGGAAGGTTGAATAGATATGTGTGGAATCCCTTGCAATCAGGGTACCGGCATAAACATTATTCAGGTTGATGTTTTGCATCTTTTCACCTACAGGGATCATCACACTGTCCGGATCGATCCGGGTTTCGAACTTGAACCAGTTCCTGCTGATATCACAGTCGAACCGTGGCCGTACACCTCCGGCAAAAAGCAGTTGTCTGTCCTTCGCATTCATTTTCACCGAGCCCTGGTATTCGAAATACGGACTCAAACGGAATGAGTCGACCACCGTGATGGTTCCAGAGGCCCTCGTTTCCAGCGAAGTATCTTCCCTGATTTCGGAAAAGCGGAAAGGGTAGCGGGTTCCGAATTCATCGATATAATCATACATTCCACTTCCGCTGTAATTTTTGGCGCTCCTGATGTTCAGGGATGCATCATAGATAAAATGATAGCGATCGGTCAGATTGGCAAGGATCCTTGCTTTATCAAGCTTTTCCATAGCCGCTTCAATCCCGATCTTCACTTCTTTATGAGCAGGGAAGATATAGGCATCACCAACCTGGATAAACGGGATCTTCCTGGCATTCAGAATCCTGTGCCGGTAATTGTAAACGGCCAGGGGTGCAACGAAATTCAGTGAATCCTGCTTCGGGTGAACGGAGACATAGCTTGGTCCGTTGGTACGGAGGGTGTCTATCCCTATATCCACCCAGTTCCTGTCCAATACCTTCTTTTGCGTGAGTTCCACCTCATCCCTGTCCATAAACCAGTTCATACGGTCGAGGCGGGTCTCATAATAATTGTCCGGGAAGGAGACCAGGGTATAATCGGCATTGGCAGTAAATTCACCCTGCCTGCGTGAAAAATCAACATGAACTTTCACGTCATCGGTTTCGAAGGCATAGGTCTCGGAGGTTTTCGGTTTGAATTTAACACCGGCCGAATCAGCAAGAATTTCCCTGGCTTTGTAATGGAATTCTCGTGAGTCCATCACTCCGTCAGGAAAAGAGGTCAGCCCGCTGCCGGAAAGACCTGACGGACGCAATGCCAGGTCGCCACGCAGCAGGACCGTATCCTTGAACATCCTGAACGGGGGTTCGGTCCTTTCCAGGAACATCACCTTGTCTCGGGTCATCCAGCGCATATCCACCACGGTATTTTCCACTTCCGGGAACTGAGTTTCCGTGAATCGTTCCCTGACCTGAAATTTCCGGGATTTGGAAGTGACGGAATCCGGATGGAAAAGGAAGTCATCCGACCAGGTTGTTGAAGTGACATAATCCAGCGAACCGTAGCCATGCAGCCCTTTGCTGCTCATTTCTATATCGTTGTAAAAGGTTCCCTGAGCGTCGTAAACAGGAATCCCCTGAGAGGGAGTTTTGAGATAAAAACCCAGAGAGTTATCGTCCCGCAGGGTCATTTCCAGCCGCAACGGAGGAAGGATTTCTGCAGACACAAAGGTTCCGTCGAGCTTCATCCCTTCCCGGGTAAAGTTGTCCAGGCTATCGATGGTAAAGGGATCCAGTTCAAAATAAAAATTGTCGCGTTTGTAAACACCTTGCTGAATCTGGGCTTCATCGAAGAAGATATATGATTTTTCACGGCTGGTAAAGAGCGGGTATTCCGGATAATTTTTAAGACCTGATTTATTTTCCGGAAAATCAATCTGCAGTTCACCCGTGATCTTCTCAATCTTGTTATCGATGGTGTTAAGGATAGCCTGTCCATAGCTATCGTATTTCCCGGTCTTCACCCTTAACTGCAGGCTGTCGATATCCTGAAGATTGATTTTAAAATCATTGTAATCGAAAAAGAAATTATGACCAAAAAAGCGGAACAGACCAGCATCGATGGATCCGCTGAACTGAAAGTTCCGGTTCCGTTTCATAATGATCGTATTGCCAGTGGGTACCAGTCGTACACTCTGGGAATCGCTCAGGAAAATGGTCGGAATACCCCGGATCGACATGTCTTTGTTCTCCAGGTTCAACCGGGCATTTTCCCCGCCGGTTTCGATCCTGGAGATAAAGCGGATCACATCATAATCTCTTTTTCTGATACTTGCGTCAATATAATCAAACAGTTTCTGGCGCAGGTAAACCATATCCGTTTTATCGTCGAAATAGAGGAAACCCAGTTTTGCGAAGGCCATCAGCTGGTGTCTTATCTGGTAGGCGTCGTAACCGATATTGGCGGCATAGGCGGATACGGAAAAATCCCTTCCCCTCACCATCTCCGAAAACCTCCAGAGCTGAACCAGAGGGTGTTCCCAATCCATACCCTGTAGGCTCAGGTAAAAATCGTAATTAAAAAAAGCATCTGATTCAAAGGTCGCACGCCCGATAGAGGTTCCGGTCATTGCCTGCATTTTCATTTCAGGCTGATCCCTCTTCCAGTAAAGCTCGTCGAAGTTCATGTCCACCTTGTGATAGGTATCCAGGTATGGCCCCTGTGAGGTATACCTTTCCGATTTGGTAAACCGGCATTCCTGCTTGCTGATATTATAGGTAAAGACCAGGTCGGGATGATAAACGGAATCCTTTTCAAGATAGATCGACAACTCCGTGCTGTTCGTCTTGATCGTCTGTGGGTTGAAAAGGAAGATCTGCGACCTGAGCCTGATCCGGAGGGTATCCCTGCTAAAGATCTCCAGAATGGCAGGTTCGTATTCCGAACCTGTACCGGCCAGGTTAGCCCCCTGCATGGATAATCCCCCGGCAAAGTTGATCCCGTCATAAAAACCCGGAAGACTGTAACTGTTCTGATGGGTGAAGAATTGCGGATAGATTGCCGCAGAGGGTTCTTTAATGAACAATACCTTATCTTCCAGGCGCCCCATCATTGGCTTGTCGAACAAAGATCTGTAAAAGAGCAGTACGGAATCGGCCTTATAGCCCGCCGATTTGAGACTGATCTTATAGTATTTCATTTCAGCATAAAGCTCCTCAGGCTGATATCCGGCCCGGGTCCAGTCTACTTTCCCTTTCGAGCCGATCCATTCCGAGGTATAGGGATCAAGATAGCCACTTGCGTCCTTTATCTCGATGCTGTCTTTTGAGGCATGACAGACAATGTCGATATTTTCAAAAACAACCCTGAAGGATTTCTCAAAGCTGAAGCGGAAGTCTTTACGGCGTGCCTGCCATTGTACGGTGGCCCCCTTGTAAATATAGGCTCCATCGAGCAAATCGTTGGTCACCGCTATTACCTGATCAATCTGCTTCAATAGTGTATTCTCCCTGCTGACGAGATCCCGGTAGCCCTGTTGCCACTCATCAAAACCGTAGCTCAGATTATCCTGGAGGTAAAATTTATTCAGAACTGCCAGATAATTGGTAAACTGGGGTTTGGGCCTGCAGTTTCGCCTGATCATGAGGTTGGAAATTTCCATAATCTGTACGCGCTCAGCGTTGGGCAGACTGTCCCATACCGTCCTGAAATCATCGAACTGGGACTTATCCTGGTCACCCATCATGTTCACCATGTATTTGTAGAGATCGTCAACGAAAGTTGTCGTATCCACTGCAATCTCTTTCTGGTTCTGTGCTTCCGCTGTAAATACCGAAAACAGGAACGGGATCAGAATCAGCAACCTTTTCATAGTTTTAGTTTTAAACCGTTACATTCGCACTCAGCCAGTGGAGCTTAGTCCCTTTTGCCTGCCAGGCAAACCGAAATCCAGTCTCCCCCGGAAAGGCTGAACTCGGGAAAGAGCTCCAGCTCAGCCGCCTTTTCCAGGATAGCCGACCGGTCCCTCTCCATAATTCCGCTAACGACGAGGATGCCATCCTGATTCAGCGTTCGCCGGTAAACCGGCATATCGGCCAGCAGGATATTCCTGTTGATATTGGCCAGGATGATATCAAATTTTCTTTCATTCAGTAATTCGGCACCGCCAATCAGCACTTCAATATCCCGGTTCAGATTAAGTGCGGTATTTTCCATTGTATTTTCGTAGGCCCAGGGATCAATATCGATGGCACAGACCGGATCGGCTCCGCGCAACGCGGCAAGAATAGCCAGAACTCCCGTACCGCATCCCATATCGAGTACAGACTTACCTGCCATATCCAGTCTCAGGATCATCCGGATCATCATCCGGGTGGTATGGTGGTGTCCGGTACCGAAGGACATTTTGGGCTCAATCAGCAGGTTGAACCTGAACCCGGGAAGCTCGGGGTGGAAGGGTGCCCTGATCTGTACTTCCTGATCAACATACACCGGCTCATAATTCCTTTCCCACAACTCGTTCCAGTTCCTTTCCTCCACGGTTTCGAGCCGGAAAGTAACGGCGCAATCCATCTTTCCCATGGTGGCAATGATATGCTCCGGGGCAAAGAGGTCGGCATCTTCCGGTTTGATATAGGCAAGCACCTCATCCTCCTCTTCCGTGAAACCCTCGAAGCCCTCCATGGCCAGAAGGCTGATCAGAAGCCCTCTGAGCTCCTCATCAGCCGGATTGATCTTAAATATGTATTCCCTGTATTTCAATCTGCTGAACCGTTTATAAAAAAAACCGGAAAACGATCTCCACCGGGAGAAGGTTTTCCGGTAAAAATAAAATTAAAAAGCGTTTACTATGCCCATGAAATCCTCAGCTTTCAGAGAAGCTCCGCCTATCAGTCCACCATCCACATCGGGATTGGCAAAAAGTTCCGCTGCATTGGAAGGCTTGCAACTGCCTCCATAAAGCAGGGTGCACTCCTCTGCAGCATGTTTGCCAAAGAGTTCGGCGATCAGATCCCGGATAAACTTATGCATTTCCTGTGCCTGCGCCGGTGAAGCTGTAACTCCAGTGCCAATAGCCCAAACCGGTTCATAGGCAATAACCACTTTAGAGAACTCGTCAGCCGTAAGATTTTTCAGACCAACTGTTACCTGTTCGCGGACCACATCGAAGAGCTTACCAGCTTCTCTTTCCTCGAGGATCTCACCACAGCAGAAGATAGGTTTGAGACCTTTCCTGAGTGCAAGTTTTACTTTTTTATTCAGGATCAGGTTATCCTCGTGATAATAGCTCCTTCTTTCGGAATGGCCAATAATGACATATTCCACGCCACAGGAAAGCAGCATATCGGGGGATACCTCACCGGTAAAGGCCCCATTTTCTTCGGAAGCACAGTTCTGGGCAGCCAGTTTAACATGGCTGATCACTTCCTTCACTTTGGCAAGGTGGGTAAAGGGGGGCGCAATAATCACCAGTGCGGCACTCTTACTTTCGGCAGCCTGCTTTTCTACGGCTCCTGCCAGTTCCATCCCTTCCTTCAGGAGGGTATTCATCTTCCAGTTACCGGCAACAATCTTTTTTCTCATGATCGATGACAAGTTTTATTAGTTAAGAAATTACATCAAAAATAGTAAAAATCAGATTGCCGGATATCAAAATCACTGAGCTGTTCTCACCCGGGGGTCGAGCAGGGCATAGGCAAAATCAACCAGGATATTGATGACAACAAAAATCACGGCAATGGTAATAACCGAACCCAGGACCACCGGCATGTCGTACTGGTTTAAACCGTTAACGATCATATAGCCCAGGCCCTTCCACCCGAAGATATATTCGACGAATACCACACCCGCCATCAGTGAGGCAAACCAACCGCTGATCGCCGTTATCAGGGGATTAAGGGAATTTCTGACCGCATGTTTTCTGACCACTTTTTTATAAGGAAGACCTTTGGCCCGGGCTGTGCGCACATAATCCTGGTTCAGCGCATCGAGTAGCGAACTGCGGGCGATCTGGACAATTACCGACAACGGCCTGATGGCGAGGGTTATGGCCGGCAGAATAATATTCTCCGGATGAACCCTGTTCCCATCTCCGAAATCATCCGGTTCGATAAGGTTTCCGGTAAGATTTAAATGCGTAAAATCAGATAGCAGGTAGGCAAAGATCCATCCGATCAGGATGGCGGCAAAAAAGGAGGGCAGCGACATGCCCAGGGTTGACAGGAAAATGGCAGAGCGGTCAAAAAAACTGTCCTTTCGCAAGGCACAGCGAAAACCCAGCAGGGTTCCGACCAGCGAAGCCAGTACGATAGACAGCAGGGCCAGGATGAAAGTATTGGGCAGCGCTCCTGCGATCATGGACCCCACGGTGCGCCTGTTCTGGTAGCTGATCCCCAGATAGGGGGCTTTAAGGAAGGGCGACCAGGAATGGACTTTCACAGGGATTCGCAATCCACCGTATTTCTCACTGCTGTAAAAAAAATAGCTGTCGGGATCTGCCGTATTGTATAATGAAAGTGGTGAAAGATCGTTGAGATAACGCAGGTACTGCAGGTACAGGGGCCGGTCGAGACCCAGTTCAGCCCTAACCATCTCCACACTGCGCAGATCAGAGCGCTGGCCCAGAAGCATCCTGGCCGGGTCGCCCGGGAGGATATTAAAAAGGAAAAATACAATGGTTACTACACCCCAGACAACCAGGATCCCGTAAAAGGTTCGCTGCAGGACCTTGCGGATCAACTTCCTTTTGAAATTAAAGAGTCCGGCTTTTTCCTGTTGAAGACTGACAGCATAATGAGCAGGATCAGGCAGAGCCCTGCCATAATAAGTACGGTGGCATTCCCCGTCCCTTCTCTCATGGTCAGCAACTTCCCGTACAGGCTCGCTCCTGCTTCAATGGGTGCCGGTGCCATTTCAGGGAATATGTTTTCAGAATCGCTTTCACCCGCATAAAAACGGGTGAGCTCATCGTTGATCCGGCTTAGCTCCTCCGGCCAGGAGGGGTTCACCTCTCCGACCGCAGGAAAGTCGCGGCCGGCCCATTTACCTTCAATAATACCATTCCTGATCAGTACAAAACCGGGATTGGAGCGGATCACTGTCTTCAGCATAATCTCATCCGCAGCACAGAATTCCAGATCAATTCCGGCGTCGTTCCTGAGTTCATCCACAAGTTGTGCGGTTGATGCCGTTATGGCATAAAATGAAAGATCGCCGGCGAATGCAGCCAGATCGGCCCATGCATCGGCCTTTTGCACATCCTCCTTTCGGGCCCCGTCCAGATTATAACTGATCATCAGCAAAACAGGATCCGGACTCTCCAGAATACTTTCGGTCAGGCTCGTTCCATTGGCATCAAGGATGGCGAAATCATGGATAGGCGGCTCATATCCGCTTGATATCAAAACAGATACCGCATCGTCAAATTTCCATTCCGTGGTATCCCGGGGATAATTTTCCAGCGTAAACTCCTCCACCTTCCCGCTTGCGACATTACGGTAAAAGAGTCTGGTCTCATACTGATCCACCGGCGCATCGGGGGGAAGTTCCATACTTTCCGGAATGGAGGTGCCCACTGAAAAAGGCCGGAAATCGATGACAGGCAGATGGCGGTAGCTGTACCATGAGAAAAGGACAGTGAGCAGGAAAACAGTAGCTACTCCATAAGCCTGGTGGATGAAAAAAACGTTCCCTGTCTCCCTCTTTCTGTCGATGAACAGGAATATCACAAAAGGAAGCAGGATGATATTCTTGAAAAAGGTCTCCCAGTTGCTGAGTATAACCGCATCGCCGAAGCAGCCGCAATCCGATACGGGATTGGTAAGCGCGAGTACAAAGGTGAGTACGGTAAAAAACGACATAAAAACCAGAAGCGCCCAGGCGGTAAGCCGCCGGCAATAACCAATGATCAGGGAAACTCCGATGACCAGTTCCAGTGACGACAGGCAGAAGGCAAGAACCAGGGAAACAGGTTCAAGGAAACCGAGATGGAAAGCGCTGAAATAATCGCTGAATTTGTATGCCGAACCCAGGGGGTCAACCGCCTTCACAAAACCACTGAATACAAAAAGGAGTCCCGGCACCAGCCGGATAAGGTATCTCAGAATCTTCATTATATACTTATTTACAGATCTTTCAACATTTCTATCCGCCGAAGCGATCCTGCAATCTTTTCCGCCACTTTTTCCGGGGGCAACATCCCGCCATCCGTGGCTGTACAGTTCACGATCAGCATATCTTCGTAATCAGCCCCTATCTCAAGGTAAACTTCTCTCACCTTTTCCTGAAACGACAGATCCTGTTCATGGATGTCTCCCTTGCCGTTGAGATAGCTCCGGTCGTCCCCTTCTCTTGCTTCTCCAAGCCTGCTTCTGGTAAATGAGAATGGCACATCAAGGAAGATATTCAGATCGGGTTTAGGAAGATGATAATAGGAGTATTCCAGATGAAGGATCCAGTCCCTCAAACGACGCCGTTCGTCGGGCCCGGCTGTTTTTGCACCCTGAAACGCGATATTGGAATAAACATAACGGTCGACCAGTACGAGCTTTCCCGCTGAGATCCAGTTCCGGATCATCTCAGCAGCATCGGCGCGGTCGCCGGCATAGATCAGGGCCACCAGGTAGGGATCGACCTGTCCGATCTCCCCCATCTCACCTCTCAGGAAACGGGCGATCATTTCCCCGAAGATCCCTTCATTCAGCCTCGGAAAGTGAAGATATTCATAGGCTATCCCCCTGTTTTCCAGCCTTGACTTCAGCATGCTGACCTGGGTGGATTTACCCGATCCGTCAAGCCCTTCCAGTACAATAAAACCCATTCCTGATTAATTTTTTAACATCTGTATGGACCCAGCATCCAAACTTACAAAAATAAAAGAAAAGCGCTTTAATCCGAGAGATATTTGCATATTCCGGAACAAGCCCGGCCCGTGAATGTTCCTTCATCTGAGCAAATGATCATAGCGGGATTTGCATTTATTCGGGGAAAAATCTTAAGTTAGTAATCCAGTTAAGAATACCATGAGACCAGACCAGACACCGGAGACCTTTTTTTCACCTTATCTGAGTATAAATATCAGGGGTGAACTAATGCAGTTTGATCAACCGAGGATTATGGGGATTATTAACCTGACCCCGGATTCGTTTTACGAAGCCAGCCGGACAGGCCTCGGGAAGGTCACAGAAACTGCCGGAAAGATGCTGGCCGACGGAGCTGAGATACTCGACATCGGGGCTGTATCCTCCCGGCCCGGATCACGGCCGGTAACGGAGGAAGAGGAGACCGACCGGCTGCGCCCTGCCCTGGCAGAGCTGCGCAGTGCTTTCCCCGGGGCGATCATCAGCGTGGATACTTTTCGCTCCGGCGTAGCCAGAATGGTGGTGGAGGAGTTCGGTACGGACCTGATAAATGATATCTCGGCGGGCGAGATGGATCCGGAGATGTACCGTACCATTTCGAGGCTGAAGGTACCCTACATAATAATGCATATGAAAGGGAATCCGGAAAATATGCAGGATAATCCGGTCTATGAGAATATCACCGACGAGGTAGTCAGGTATTTCAGCCAGAAGGTCTTTCTTTTGAAAAAAGCCGGAATCACCGACATCGTCATCGACCCCGGCTTTGGCTTCGGAAAGACAATGGAGCATAATTACAGCCTGCTTTCCAGCCTCGACGCTTTTCGGATTTTTGAGTTGCCGATCCTGGTAGGGCTTTCAAGGAAATCGATGATCTACAAACTTTTTGAAAGCACGCCGGAGGAAGCTCTGAACGGCACAACCGCCGTGCATATGGCTGCGCTTGAGAGGGGGGCAAATATCCTGAGGGTGCATGACGTACAGGCGGCAGCGGAAGCGATCAAAGTGTTTATGGCCCTGAAAGGCCGGCATACTGACCGCTAGATGCATCTTTTTGCTAATTTTGGAGGATTAAACCGGAACCATGCTGCTGGCATTTATACATATCCGCTTCCTCGACGTAATTGATATCATACTGGTAGCCATTCTTTTATACCAGCTGTATATCCTTATCCGGGGTACTGTGGCGTTCAATATTTTCCTGGGGATTGCTGCGATATATATTTTCTGGTGGCTGTTCAGGGCTTTAAAGATGGAACTGATCAGTTCCATTATCGGCCAGGTGATCGGTGTGGGGGTCATTGCCCTGATCATTGTTTTTCAGCAGGAGATCAGACGCTTCCTGATCTATATCGGTTCCCGCTATATCAAAGGGAACCGAATAAGTTTTGAGAGGTTTTTTAATCTGCAACTCGACAGCAAACCGGCGGTCAGGATCAAGTCGGTCGTTAAAGCAGTCATGCAACTGGCACAGGATCAGACGGGTGCGCTGATCGTGATCCGGAAACGATCCAACCTTGATATGTTTACCGAAAGCGGTGACATTCTGAATGCCGACACCTCCAGCCGCCTGCTCATCAGTATTTTCAACAAGCTCAGTCCTCTGCACGATGGAGCTGTGCTTATCGACAATGAAAAAATCAGGGCAGCGAGGGTGGTTCTGCCGGTAACGGAAAAACTGGACCTGCCGCCCGAATATGGTTTGCGGCACAAAGCCGCCCTGGGTATCTCCGAAGTAACCGACTCCTTTGTCATTGTAGTTTCGGAGGAAACCGGGCAGATTTCCGTCGCCGAAGATGGTCAGATGCAGAAAAATATCTCGCTTAAAGTACTGATGGAGAAGATGGAAAGCAGGTTTGGCGGGACGCAGGAATAAAAACCACCATCATGAATACTAAAGAATTTCTCCAGTACACCCTGTTCAGTTTCGACAATATCACCCTCACAGTCACCCGCCTGATCGAGATCATTGTCATTCTCGTGATTACCCGGTTTCTGATCTGGGGTGTAAAGAAGATATCCCGCAGGCAGGTGGCAGCAGGAAAGACGGATCCCGGCAGCACGGCTTCTGTGAATCAGATCTTCAGCTATGTAGCCTGGATCATTGCCATCTCGATCATCCTGGAAATGATCGGTGTAAAGCTCACCCTCCTCATCGCCGGATCAGCCGCCCTGCTGGTTGGTATCGGGCTTGGATTGCAGCAGATTTTCAAGGATTTCATCGGCGGCATCATCCTGTTGTTCGACCGCTCACTCAAGGTTTCCGATGTGGTGGAACTGAATGAGGTTGTTGGCCGGGTTCTTAAGATCACCCTGCGAACCACCCACCTCGAAACCAGGGATAACATTCACCTGATCATACCCAATTCCAAATTTGTGGAAAGTGAGGTGATCAACTGGAGTTATGACGAAAAGAAAACCCGCTTTTACATCAAGGTTGGGGTCGCCTATGGTTCGGATACGGCAAAGGTCAGTGAGTTGCTTGTTCAGGCTGCGCTGATGGACCCGAAGGTATTCAGGGAGCCTGTACCCTATGTCCTGCTGAAGGATTTTGGAGATTCATCCCTGAACTTCGAACTGGTATTCTGGACCGATCAGATCTTCAGGGTGGAATTCCTGAAAAGCGAGATCCGCTTCATCATTGACCGCCTTTTCCGGGAGAACGGAATTACCATTCCCTTCCCGCAGCAGGATGTCCATATTATAAAGGACTAGTTGCCCGATCCCCTGAAAAGGAAACCCGCCTTTTTCTCTTCACCCCTGATCAGCCGACGGATATTGCTACGGTGTGTATAAATAAGCAGGACAGAAACCAGCAGGGCAAAGATCTTCATCGACAGGTAGGGAGTTCCCGGAAAGACAATGGCCCAGAGGGGAAAGGAGATCCCGGCGGAGACCGAGGCTACGGAAACGTACCGGAAAAGCAGCAGTACCAGGATAAAGACCGCCAGTGAAAGCAAGGTAGCATAGGGATGAAGGGCAAGACCCACACCGGCAATGGTTGCCACCCCCTTCCCTCCCCTGAAACCGGCAAAAACAGGGTAAATATGCCCGGCTACGGCAATGATTCCCAGGCCGATCCTGAGCAGCATCCAGTATTCATCTCCCTCGGGCAGAACCTTCTGGAAGCCGGAGAGCGTTACTGCCAGCCAGCCCTTGAGCATATCCAGGATAAGGACCGGGATCCCGGTCCTAAGCCCCAGCACCCTCATTACATTGGTTGCACCGGCATTTCCGCTGCCATGTTCCCTTATATCCAGGCCGAAAAAAAGTTTTCCGGCCCAGATGGAAAAAGTAAGCGAACCCAGCAGGTAAGCTGCAGGAAGCATCCAGGCGAGCGAAAGAACAAGTTCAGGCATTCCGTTCAGATTTTCATCGGCAGTCTCAGATCACGGGACCGGCTTTTTCAAGCTCCCTGCCCTGTTCGTTATCGGTAAACTGCCTGAAGTTTTCAATAAAGCGGGAGGCCAGGTCCCTGGCTTTTTTCTCCCATTCGGCAGGTTCGGAATAGGTATTCCTGGGATCAAGGATCCCGGAATCAACACCTGGAAGAGAAAGTGGTATGCTCAGGTTGAATACCGGGATCTGCCGGGTTTCAGCCCTGTCTAGATCACCATTAAGTATGGCATCAATGATGGAACGGGTATCCCTGATGGAAATCCTTTTACCGGTCCCGTTCCAACCTGTATTCACCAGGTAGGCAGTTGCCCCGGAGGCTTCCATCCTCTTTACCAGTTCTTCCGCATAGCGTGTCGGATGAAGGGTGAGGAAGGCTGCTCCGAAGCAGGCGGAGAAGGTTGGCTTTGGCTCGGTGATCCCTCTTTCTGTTCCGGCAAGTTTGGCTGTGAAACCCGACAGAAAATGATACTTGGTCTGTTCGGGACTCAGTCGCGAAACCGGAGGCATAACACCAAAGGCATCAGCAGTGAGAAAGATGACTTTCGTGGCGTGCCCGGCCCTGGATACCGGCTTCACAATATTTGCGATATGGTAGATCGGATAGGATACACGGGTATTCTCGGTCACTGATCCGTCGGAGAAGTCGACCTTACCCGCTTCATCGACCGTCACGTTTTCCAGGAGGGCATCCCTTTTAATGGCAGAAAAAATATCCGGTTCATTTTCCCGGCTCAGGTTTATCGTCTTGGCATAGCATCCCCCCTCGAAGTTAAAGATCCCGTGATCGTCCCAGCCATGCTCATCGTCGCCGATCAGGGCTCTTTTGGGATCGGTGGACAGGGTGGTTTTTCCTGTTCCCGAAAGCCCGAAGAATATGGCCACATCGCCACGGGCCCCGACATTAGCCGAGCAGTGCATGGCGGCAATGCCCTTGAGCGGCAGGTAGTAATTCATGACGGAAAATATTCCCTTTTTCATCTCCCCTCCGTACCAGGTACCCCCGATAACCGCTTTCCTCTCGCTAAGGTTGAAGAAAACGAAGACCTCAGAATTCAATCCCTGCTCCTGCCAGTGAGGATTGGTGGTTTTTGCTGCATTCAACACCACAAAATCAGGTTCAAAGACCCTGAGTTCCTCATCAGAAGGGCGGATGAACATATTCCTTACAAAATGTGCCTGCCAGGCAACCTCCATTATAAAGCGGACTTTCAGCCGAGTATCCTCGTTGGCCCCGCAGAAGCAATCCACTACATAAACCTTTTTGCTGCTGAACTGCCGGGCTGCCAGCTCATAACCCTGATTCCAGACCTCCCGGGTGATGGGTTTATTATCGGATGATTTTGCCTTTTCGCTCTTCCACCAGACGGTCTGTTCGGTTGTCGCATCTTTTACAACATATTTATCCTTCGGCGACCTGCCGGTAAACACCCCGGTCATCACGTTGACTGCCCCGTATTCGGTCAGCACACCCCTCTCATAACCAGAAAGTTCAGGGGATAATTCTTCGCTGAATAGTTCCTCAAATGAGGGATTGTGGACTATTTCAGTGACCTGGTGAATACCATAAGCTGATAGATCCAAATTGTTCATCATTTTAAATATTTTGTAATGAATTAAAAGTATAAAGGTGATTTTTGCTTTCAGATTGAAAGAAAATCACCTTCCCCGACCTTTGGTGTTGAACAAATATCAAAAAAAAAAGCAGTAAAACAAAGTTTTACTGCCTTTTTTAAAAAAGTCGGCTTTAACCGGCTCAGGCCTGCTTGAGTGCTGCCTGTGCAGCTGCAAGCCTTGCAATAGGAACTCGGAAGGGCGAGCAGCTGACGTAGTTCATTCCTACCTTATGGCAGAATTCAACGGAGCTGGGTTCGCCGCCATGTTCGCCGCAGATACCGACTTTCAGATCAGGTCTGGTGGACCGGCCTCTTTTGGTACCCATATCAACGAGCTGGCCAACACCTTCCTGGTCGAGTACCTGGAAAGGATCCTGTTTGAGCAGGCCTTTTTTCAGGTAAACCGGGAGGAATTTACCGGCATCGTCGCGGGAATAACCGAAGGTCATCTGGGTAAGGTCGTTGGTACCGAATGAGAAGAACTCGGCATCCTGGGCAATCTTATCAGCGGTAAGAGCAGCCCTGGGGATTTCGATCATGGTTCCGACCTTATAGTCGATCCTGTCATTCCTTTCGGCGAAAACGGTTTCAGCTGTTTTCCTGACAATCTCTTCCTGCATCTTGAACTCTTTCTGGGTTCCGATCAGCGGGATCATGATTTCGGGAATGGCAGTCACACCCTTTTTCTTCAGGTTGAGAGCAGCCTCAATAATGGCTCTTGCCTGCATCTCGGTAATTTCGGGATAGGTGTTGCCGAGGCGGCATCCCCTGTGTCCGAGCATCGGGTTGAATTCGGCGAGGTCTTCCACCTTGGCTTTCACTTCCTCAACAGAGATTCCCATTTCTTTGGCCATTTCCTTCTGGTTGGCTTCTTCATGGGGAACGAATTCATGTAAGGGCGGGTCGAGCAGACGGATGGTCACGGGAAGTCCGTTCATAGCTTCGAAGATTCCTTCAAAGTCTTCGCGCTGGATCGGGAGCAGTTTCTCCAGTCCTTTTCTCCTGCCTGCCTCATCGGAAGCAAGGATCATTTCACGCATAGCCTTGATACGGTCGCCTTCAAAGAACATATGCTCGGTACGGCAGAGACCGATACCTTTTGCGCCAAAGCCCCTGGCCACGGTTGAATCGTGCGGAGTGTCGGCATTGGTCCTGACATGCATGGTAGCATATTTGTCGGCCAGGGTCATCAGATCGCCGAAATCGCCGCTCATATCCGGATCAATGGTGGCAATTTTACCGTCATAAACCTCACCGGTTGAACCGTTAAGTGAGATCCAGTCGCCCTCTTTGTAGGTTTTGCCTTCAGCAACCATGGTGCGGGCCCTGTAATCAATTTTCACTCCACCTGCACCGGATACACAGCATTTACCCATACCGCGTGCCACAACGGCAGCGTGAGAGGTCATACCGCCACGGGCGGTAAGGATACCGCGTGCAAGGTTCATCCCTTTAAGATCTTCGGGAGAGGTTTCTATACGGACAAGGATCACATCTTTACCTTTTTCAGCCCATTCTTCCACCTCGTCGGCGAAGAATACAATCTGACCGGTAGAGGCACCCGGGGAAGCGGGAAGACCTTTAGCCACAACCTTGGCTGCAGCAATGGCTTTCTTTTCAAAAACCGGGTGAAGAAGTTCATCCAGTTTATTGGGTTCCTGGCGGAGAAGAGCGGTTTTCTCTTCGATCTTACCTTCCCTGAGAAGATCCATGGCAATTTTCACCATGGCAGCACCGGTCCTTTTTCCGTTACGGGTCTGGAGCAGCCAGAGATTACCTTCCTGGATGGTGAATTCGAGGTCCTGCATGTCCTTGTAATGTTCTTCCAGTTTTCTCTGGGTGGCAAACAGTTCCTGGTATACTTCAGGCATAACTTCCTCGAGGGAAGGATATTTGTTTTTGCGCTCTTCTTCGCTTACCTGGGCGAGTTTGGCCCAACGGAGCGAACCTTCTTTGGTGATCTGCTGCGGAGTGCGAACACCGGCAACCACATCTTCACCCTGGGCATTGATCAGGTATTCACCATTGAAAATATTTTCACCGGTAGCTGCATCACGGGTGAAAGCCACACCGGTACCAGAGGTCTGGCCCATGTTGCCAAAGACCATTGCCTGTACGTTCACAGCGGTTCCCCATTCTTCGGGGATCTGGTTGAGCAGCCTGTAATACTTGGCACGCTCGTTCTGCCAGCTGTCAAATACAGCCATTACGGCACCCCAGAGCTGTTCCCACGGATCGGTCGGGAAATCCTTACCTGTGCGTTCCTTAACAACTTTACGGAATTTAAGCACCAGTTCCTTCAGATCAGCAACGGAAAGATGAGTGTCTTCCTCTACGCCACGCGATTCTTTCATCTCATCGATAATCTCTTCGAAGGGATCGATATCCTCTTTGGAAGCAGGTTTCATCCCAAGTACAACATCTCCGTACATCTGTACGAAACGACGGTAGCTGTCCCATGCAAAACGTTCGTTCCCAGTCTTGTTGATAAGACCGGCAACCGCATCCTCGTTCATACCAAGGTTGAGCACGGTGTCCATCATACCCGGCATGGAAACCCTTGCACCGGAACGGACCGAAACCAGACAGGGATTTTCATTACTGCCGAATTTGGTACCCATGATGTCTTCAATATTCTTCACAGCAGCCTCAACTTCTTCTTTGATCAGTTCGATCACTTTTTCACGTCCTAACTGATTGTATTCAGTACAAACTTCAGTAGTAATGGTGAATCCCGGAGGAACAGCCACACCGATCAGACTCATCTCAGCGAGGTTGGCACCCTTGCCACCCAGCAGATTTTTCATGTCAGTCCTACCTTCAGCCTTTTTATTCCCGAAGGTATAAACACGTTTAACTTTAGACATACTAGCTACTTTTAATATTAATAATGAACAGATTAACTCTAAATTGGTAAAATTTTAAGAGTACAAATGTATTCAAAAAATAGTTAAATCAATTCTAAATAATTGATAATCCCATTTTATACAATAGAAAAATCTGATGCACAAACGGCTAAATCAGATCCCCTTTTGAACTGTTTTTTGTATGTCACTGCAAGGGTCGTTCTCTTTTCACAATAAATATTAGGGGGATCATCGTGACTTATAGGGATTGTGAGACTTCCCGAAGGGTCAGGACAGGCTGATTCTTCATCCTCTGCTCAGTGAGGCGGGATACATTCGCTTTGCCTGCATGCATCGGATTGGCTGCAGATCAGAACTTTCCTTTCCGGGCACGGGGATGGTAACTGATCATGTTTTCCCTGAGGTATTCCCGGTCCAGATGAGTGTAAATCTCGGTGGTCAGAATGGACTCATGCCCGAGCATCTCCTGAACAGCCCGGAGATCTGCTCCCCCTTCCACCAGGTGAGTGGCAAAGGAGTGCCGGAAGGTATGCGGACTGATATTCTTCTTTATACCTGCCTGTTCCGCCAGTTCCTTGACCACGGTAAAAACCATTACCCTGCTCAGCCTTCCACCCCGTCGGTTCAGAAATAAGATATCGCTGTCGGCCTTCCTGATTATGGAAAGCTGGTTCCTGTCGGGCAGGTAAAGATCAATCTCGCGAAGAGCCTGGGTACTTACCGGGATAAGCCGCTCCTTATCGCCTTTCCCGATAACGCGGATAAAACCTTCATCCCGGTACATATCCGTGATCCTGAAACTTACCAGTTCACTTACCCTCAGTCCGCAACTGTACATCAGTTCCAGCATGGCTTTGTTCCTCCTTCCTTCCGGTTTGCTCAGGTCGATAAAAGAGAAAAGCAGGTCGATCTCAGCCACCGTCAGCACCTCCGGAAGTTTCCTTCCTGTTTTAGGGCTTTGCAGCAGGGCCGAGGGGTCATCACTGATCCTTTCCTCGATTGCCAGATACCTGAAAAAAGCCTTGATGCCCGAGAGGATCCTGGCCTGCGAACGCGGGCTCATACCCAGTTCGGTGATCCATTCCAGGAAATCACCCAGGTCCTTTGCAGTGACCTGCTCGGGCGACCTGGTCTCACCTCTGGACTCATAAAACATGGTCAGTTTTCCGATATCCGCCAGGTAGGCCTCAATGGAATTCTCCGAAAGTGACTTTTCCAGTTTCAGAAAGGTTCTGAACTCTTCCATATCCGACTTCCACAACATAGCTGTTTGTCTGACAAAACTTTATGGTACATCAACTGTTATAATACAGGATCAAATTTAACAATTAATACGGAGAGACAGGGTTAATCCGGTGACAGGATCGAATTTCCCATCCGGACAAGAACAGGAAATTATTCGGATGTTTAATGTAATGATATTCTGAATTTTAAGATTGTCATCAACACATGAAACAGAAATAATCCGGTATTTCCGGACTGCAGGTCCGGAGGCTTTGGTTCCTGGAGCATAAAACGGAATGAACAAAACTTCTTACATTTGCGCCCGAAAACGTAGTTATGAAAAAAACCAAAATTGTTGCCACCATCTCGGACCTGAGATGTGATGTGGATTTTATACGCGGGCTTTATGAAGCCGGCATGAATGTGGTGCGTTTGAACACCGCCCACCAATCGGAGAACGACACACTGAAGATTATTGAAAATGTCAGGAAGGTTTCCAATAAAATTGCCATCCTGATTGATACGAAGGGACCTGAAATCAGAACAAAAGACATTGATGAACCCCTTATCCTGCTGAAGGATGAACTGGTCCATGTTTGTCCGGGCACTGCTGCAACAGACGGTATCAAATCCTTCTGCACCAGTTACAATGGCTTCGTCGATGAAATGGAGATCGGCAAATCCATCCTGATCGATGATGGTTCGCTTGAACTTGAAGCGGTTTCGAGGGAAAACGGTTACCTGGTATGCAAAGCCCTTCACGACGGGATTATTAAGAACAAGAAAAGTATAAACGTACCGGGTGTAAGCTTCAGGCTGCCTTCGGTAACCGACAAGGACCGCTCGTATATCTCCTTTGCCATCAGCAATGACCTCGACTTTATCGCACACTCCTTTGTACGAAATAAAAATGATGTAAGGGAACTTCAGCAGATCATTGACGAGCATAACAGTCCGATCAAGATCATTGCCAAGATCGAGAATCAGGAAGGCGTGGACCATATCGATGAGATCCTCGACGAGGTATACGGGATCATGGTTGCCAGGGGTGACCTTGGTATAGAGGTCCCGTTTGAGAAAATCCCCGCCATTCAGAATATGCTGATCAAAAAATGTATTGCCCGGCGTAAGCCCGTGATCATAGCCACCCAGATGCTGCATACCATGATCAATGAGCCCAGACCTACCCGTGCCGAGGTGAACGACATTGCCAATGCAGTCTGGGGCAAGACCGATGCCCTGATGCTTTCCGGAGAAACAGCCTATGGAAATTACCCGCTCGAGTCGGTGAAAACGATGGCCCGAATTGCCGAGGAAGTGGAAAAAAGCAGGAAGGATATCCACGAAACCGAAGTGGCGGTCATCACCACCGAGATTTCCGCCTTCATCAGTAAATCGGCGGTTGAAGCCTCGGTAGGGCTCGACGCCAAGGCCATCATTGCCGATACCACCTGGGGAAGGACAATCAGAAACATGGCGGGCTACAGGGGGAGAAAAGAGATTATCGCCTATTGCTACAGCGAACGGACCATGCGGGAACTGGCCCTTTCATTCGGAGTAACACCCGAATTTCTTCCCACCTCCGGTTCCAAGCACGATTTTATTCATACAGCGCTGAATTCCCTGCTCGGTTCAGGTAAAGTTAAACCGGAGGACCGGATCATTGTGGTTGGCGGTAATTTCGGAGCACATTTCGGTGCCAGTTATATTGAGATCAGTACGGTGGATAACCTGCTCTGATCACCAGGGAAAACGATCCGACATCAGGATCAGTGAAATCCCCAGTCCGGCGCCGGCCAGCACCAGATTCCATTCCCGGCGGTTCACCTTCAGCAGTCCGGTGAATATCCAGCTCAATAGCACCAGAACGGATACGATTATGATCTGTCCGATCTCTATCCCGACATTAAAGGAGAATAGCGGCAGGAGGATGGAACTTTCGGCACCGAGCAGACCATGCAGGTAATTTGAAAAACCAAGTCCGTGGATCAGACCGAAGAACAGAGCTGAACCATATTTCACAAGGTGCAAACCGATCCCGACCTGTTCTTTCTTACCGGCGATGTTACCTACCGCAGTAATGAAGATTGTCAGGGGAATCAGGAATTCCACAAGGGAGGAAGGTATGGAGAGCATTCCAAGTGTGGCCAGCAAAAGGGTCAGTGAATGCCCGATGGTAAAAGCCGTGATCAGGATCAGTATTCTTTTCCATTCCTTCAGGGGATAGACCGAGCAGAGGGTTATGATGAAAAGAATGTGGTCATAGCTCTTAAAATCAGCAATATGACTGATCCCGAGGCGAAGATAGAGTTCAAATATTGACATCTGTTGGGGTTTAAATTACAAGTTTAACGTAATTTTGCACTCATGATTGCACTTTTGACACTATATACCGCCCTTTTCACCGGGCTTTTCACCTGTCACCCGGTGCATATTTCGGTTTCCAACTCGGAGATAAGGAATAATACCCTCGATATGACCCTGAGGAGTTTCCGCGATGATCTGCAGACGGCTTATTTTCACTACCATGGGAAAGAGATCGATTACTCCCGGCAGGAAAATCTACGAAGTACCTGGCTCACAGACTATCTGAAGCAGTCCCTCGTTATTGTTTCTTTTCCCATGAAGGATACACTTGATCTGGAGTATGTTTCGGCCAGGCTCGACGAGGACGCTGTTGTCTTTGAATTCAAGGCCGGGATTCCGGATCAGGCAAAATCTTTATACATTTACAATGGATTTCTTCTCGACATCTATGCCGATCAATCGAACCTGATGATCTTCGGTATTTCCGGTTCGCAGCGTGGTATGAAATTTGATGCCGGGAACAGAGAGCAAGAATTGAAGCTGAAACAATGAAATGAAGCGATTTCTCTACCTGCTGATCATATTGTCCGTTAGTGCTTCTGACCTGTGGGCCACCCATAACCGTGCCGGTGAAATCACCCTGAACCAGATCGATGAACTGACCTATGAGATCCATATCACTACCTTTACCTATACCCTCAGTGCCGCCGACCGTCCGAGGCTGGAAGTGATGTGGGGGGATAACACCTATAGCTATGCCGACAGGAAATCGATCACCCGCCTGCCCAACTTTTACCAGAAGAATGTTTATATCAGTCAGCATACCTTCCCCGGACCCGGAACCTACGAAATTGTAGTTCAGGACCCTAACCGTAACCAGGGAGTGAAAAACATCCCAAACTCGGTTAATGTCGTCTTCTCCATCAAAACAACCATCACCATAAATCCTGTTATCGGGCAGAACTCAACTCCGGTATTGCTGAATCCACCGATCGACCGTGCAGCATGGCGGCAACCTTTTATTCATAATCCTGCCGCCTATGACCCCGATGGTGACAGCATATCTTACAAGCTTACGACCTGCACGGCTGAAGACGGAAAACCGATCGAAGGCTATACCCTGCCGCCAGCCAGTGATACCCTGTTCATTGATCCCAGGACCGGCGACCTGACCTGGATCTCCCCTGTTGATACGGGCATTTACAATATAGCCATTGATGTGGAGGAATACAGGAAAGGGGTTAAGATCGGAAATATTGTAAGGGATATGCAGATCGAGGTTTATAATACGGATAACCACGCCCCTGTGCAGACACTGGAAGGCGACCTGTGTGTTCAGGCCGGTACACTGATCAGTTTTGATGTCATTGCGACCGATGCCGATTTGGATTCCATTCACCAGACTGCCTCCGGAGGTCCATTTATTGTCGATCATTCACCGGCCGGGTTTACTGTGGATCAGTCAAGCCGTGACCTTGGCTACAGCAAAGCCAGCTTTAGCTGGCAAACCAACTGCTACCATGTGCGCCAGCAATACTACACTGTAATTTTCAAGGCGGAGGACAATAATGACGATACCAAACTTGTCGACCTCAGAAATATCAACATCAAGGTTTTGGGAACCCCGCCTCCACCGCCTTTGCTGATACCGGGCAGCAGCAGTGTCACCCTGGTGTGGGAACCCGATACCTGCCTGGCCGTCAGCGGTTACCAGGTGTACCGTAAAAGCAATCTGTCGGGCTATACACCCGACAGTTGCCAGGGCGGCGTTCCTGCAGAGACCGGTTATATCCTGGTGGGCAAGCTTTCATCGCGGACCGACACCCTTTTTACAGATGATGCGAAAGGGAAAGGGTTGGAGCAGGGTATGGAGTACTGCTACATGCTCGTATCGGTGTATCCCGACGGAGCCCTGAGTTTTCCAACTCCCGAGCAGTGCACGCCCCTGGTTGCAGGTACCCCTTCCATCCTCCAGGTAAGTGTCGGGCAGCAGGGCAGCGCAGGAAGGATCGATCTGGCCTGGTCCACTTCTGCCGATCTTGACACTGTACCGGGGCCCTATCGTTACCAGATATACCGTTCGGACGACTATCTTGGAAAAAACCTTCAGCAGATTGCACTTAAACCGGTTGCCGATCTGAGCGATACCTTATATAGCGATGAAGGTCTGAATACCGATCTTTTCCCCTATTCCTACAGGGTTGAACTATACCACCAGGTTGCCGGATCTTGGGAAATAATAAGGGATGCGGAAACAGCTTCCTCACTTGTGCCGGTGCTCAGAGGTGAGGACCAGCAGATTGTGATCAACATGGAAAAGAATGTACCCTGGATAAATTACGATTACACTGTTTACAGGTTTAACAACCAGAGCGCTGTCTTTGACTCAATTGGTTTCACGACGACTCCCTTTTATACCGATACCCGCCTGAAAAACGGCACCGAATACTGCTACAAGGTGATCAGTCATGGCTGGAGGATCCTCGACGATATGCTGATTGAAAACAGCAACACCAGTCATGTAAACTGCACTGCACCGATCGACACCTTTCCTCCCTGTCCACCCCAGTTTAATGGTTTCTCCTTCTGCGACAGCTCTTACAACAAGCTCACCTGGAAATATTCCACGGATACCTGTTCGGAAGATGTGATCGGTTACCGCTTATATTATTCCCAGACCCTGGACGGTACTTCGGATATGATTGCCAGCTTCAGTCAGCGGAGCGATTCCCTGTATTTTCATTACCCGGCCGAATCACTGACCGGCTGCTACTACATTACCGCGATCGACTCCTTTGCCAACGAATCGGTGCCGTCGGTTCGCATTTGTCTGGACGAATGTTCCAATTATGCCCTGCCCAATGTCTTCTCTCCCAACAATGACGGGATCAATGATCTCTACAAATCATTCAAGAAGGCTTACATTGACCGGGTCAATATGAAGATATACAATCGCTGGGGGCTCCTCGTTTTCGAAACGGAGGATCCGGATATCAACTGGGATGGCAAGATCCTGAATACCAACGATGTGGTATCGCCTGGTATCTATTATTATTTCTGCGATGTATTTGAATACCGCCTGAGCGGACTGGTTGAATATAACCTGTCGGGCTTCATTTATGTTTATTCAGGGAAAACAAATGATGTTATTATTGAAAAATAGGTCTTTCACAGGATCGGCCACGATCCTTCTCCTGTTGCTCCTTCCGGCAATCCTGTTTTCGCAGGAACCCGGGGATGACCGGATGCAGGGGTATGCCTTTTATTACCGCAACCTCCCCGACTCCGCGCTTTTCTCTTTCGACCGTTATCTGAAGGTTCACCCGGATGATCTGGGTGTCCTGCTCCTCAGGGGTGAACTGTTATTCGAAAAGAAAGAGTATGAAAAAGCAACCGCAGATTTTCTAGCCGTGGAGCGAAAAAGAAAGGGCATGGCGGCTTTCTGGCTGGCCAGGACGGAGGTTCGTTTAAATCATCCCCTGCAGGCAATTTCCCATCTTCGTGAGCATCTTTCTTCGCGTTACCGTGAACCCGAAAAGGTGATCCTACTTGATGAGGATATGGCACGGCTGGAAAACCTGCCCGAATGGAAACAGCTCTGGAACGAAAAAGAGTGGTACAGCCAGGCCGACAGGGACCTGCAGGAGGCGGAAAAGCTGATCCGTGACCAGGATTTGCCCGATGCCTTAAATATCCTGGTAAGTCTCGACCGAAGCGGGATACGGCGAAGTGAGGTGAGAATGCTTAAGAGCGAGATCTATTTTCGTTCAGGCAATATGAAAGCTGCACTTGAGGAATGTGAAGCGGCAGTAAAAAGTGATGTACGAAACCATGAAGCTCTTGAAAAAAGGGCCAGGCTCTACCTTGCCAGCGGAAAAGCAGATAAGGCCCTTGAAGACTGCAATAAATTGCTTTACCTCGAACCTGCCGCATTTGAGATCTACCTGCTCCGGGCCGCCTCGTATGAGAAATCGGGTTTACTGGCGGAGGCTCTGACCGACTACGACCTGTACCTGAAGTATTTTCCAATGGCCGATTCGGTCCATTATGCCCGTGGGATGAACCTCTTCCTCCAGAAAAAATACATCGGTGCCCTGGGGAGTCTGAACCGGGCCCTGGAACTCGACAGGTGGAAGGCCATTTATTACACCGGCCGGGGACAGGTATATGCGGCCACCGGCTCACTTAACTTTGCCAGGAAGGATTTCTCCATGTCACTGGATATTGATCCGATGAACGGAGACACCTGGCTGGAGAAAGCAAAAACGGAAGCCAGGCTGGGAAATAAAGAGGAAGCCTGTCATGATTACCAGAAAGCCCTGCAACTGGGAAAGAATGAAGCCCTGAACTGGCTGCAGTCGAACTGTCAAAAGCCATAAGCATGGAAAACGGAAATGAAGCGCTACGGGAAAAGGATCAGGTATCCAGACTGAGATCGGGAAATGTAACGGCTATTCTATCCACGATCAATGAGATCAGGAAGAGCGGGAAGGTAAGCATCCTCCCGGTGATTTTCGAAATCCTTGCCGATGGGCCGGATGAAAGGGTTTATTCGGAGTTGTTGCGTTTTTTAAACGATATAAAAGACAAGGAAGCCATTCCTTTTATTATTGATGCCATAGGGAACAGCGAATACGTGTCGATCAGGAAAGAACTGGTCGCAGCGTGCTGGCAAAATAACCTGGGCTACAGCTCCTATACAGGCGTGTTTATTGAGCAGGCGCTCAATGGAAGCTACGAAGTGGCCATTGAAGCATTCACCGTCATTGAAGACTCCATCGGGGAACTGAGCCAGGAGGAAAGAAAGAAACTTGCCGGCGCAATGCGCAAAAAAGCGACAGCGATCGATGACGTGAAACAGCCCCTGATTCAGGAGCTGATCCGGATGATTGAAAGTTTCTGATCAGTGCATCTGTGAGAAATACCGGATAAACTGTGACCGTTCGTACATTGCCGGGTCCTTGATCTTTGCATAGCTTAGCCTGCCCCTCATCTCGTTGATACTGTGAAAGCCCTTTTTCTCCATCCAGGCTTTAAGTTCAGCAGTCATCACCTTAATGTAATCAATGCCGTTACGGTAGAGTACCGAACAAACCTGGGTGGCAACCGCACCTGCAAGGATCTGTTTTGCCATGGCCTGCCCGCTGTGGATCCCTGTTGAGGCTGCAATATCAATTTTTTCCACTTCGGATGATACAATTCCCACCCAGCGCAGCGAATCCCGAATGTCGGCAGGCGAACTCAGGACTTCTGCCGTGCCGAACGACAGGTCATCAAGATTGATATCGGGTGCATAGAACCTGTTAAACAGGACTACGGCGTCGGCTCCTCTTACCCTGAGCTGATCCACTACCGCCACCGGATTAGTGAAGTGGTTGCCCAGTTTCACGACTACGGGAAGCGAAGTAGCTGCTTTCACACTGGTAACCAGGTCGAAATAAACCCTCTCAAATTTCTCGGCAGGACTGTTTTTATCAATCGGAAGAAAATATACATTCAGTTCAATGGCATCGGCACCGGCTTTTTCAATTTCCTTCGCGAAGGACACCCATTCGCTTGAACTGACACAGTTTACACTGGCAATAACCGGAATATCGACCCTTGAACGGGCTTCTTTAATCAGGTGGAGGTAAGAGGACAGGGTATTTTCTCTCGAATAGTTTGCCAGGTAATCATAAGCCTCAGGATAATCGGGGCTTCCGGATGAAAGCTGGCCGACCTCAAATCTGATCTGTTCCTCGAACAGCGATTTCAGCACCACTGCTCCGGCACCGGCTGCCGCAATCTTTTCAATCCTGTCTGCAGACTGGGTAAGTCCGCTGCTACTGACAATAACCGGGCTTTTCAGTTTCAGACCGGCATAACGTGTTGTAAGATCAACCATAGTATTTTCTTTACATTAAATACGTTCCCCGAAAATCGCAGATCCGATTCTCACCATGGTACTTCCCTCTTCAATGGCAATCCTGAAATCATCCGACATACCCATCGACAGTGTATCGAAGTACTCTTTTTCCAGGAACTGATTTTGTTTCAGGGAATCAAACAGTGTTTTAAGGGATCTGAACTCCAGCCTGACTTTATCCATATCTTCAGTCAGGGAAGCCATGCCCATGAGCCCTCTTATTCTCAGATTGGGAAGATCACTGATTGTTTCCCTTCCAAGCAAACCGGGCAGCTCTTCGGGATCGAATCCAAATTTGGTTTCTTCACCGGAGATATGTACCTGCAGGAGGCAGTTGATCACCCTCTCATTCTTTTCGCCCTCCCGGTTTATTACATGAAGCAGTTTCATCGTATCCACTCCGTGGATCAGATGCACAAAAGGCGCGATGTACTTGACTTTATTGGTCTGAAGATGACCGATCATGTGCCATTGTACCTCTTCCGGCGTGCTGTCGTACTTGGCAAGGAGATCCTGTACCCTGTTCTCACCAAAATCGGTCTGCCCCACGGCAAAAGCCGCAAGCACCATGGAAACCGGTTTCATTTTGGATACAGCAACAAGGGTCACATGAGAAGGGATTTCCTTTCTGATCATCTCCAGGTTGGCAACGATATCCATCTTTTCAGGTTTATTGACCAAAAGTAGCAAAAAACAGTTATGGTTGAACCTTCCCGAATCAAATTCTTCGTCCTTCCGGCTTAAGACATTGCTGTACTGCAATTCACGGAAAACAGGCCTATACCTTGGCCAGCCTAATAAAAAAGGGCATCTGCCATGCCCTCTTTCTTATCTGAATACCCGTGTTAACCGAGCGAATGTATAACCAGTCCGCTTCTCAGCTTGGGTTCGAACCAGGTGGTCTTGGGTGGCATGATCATTCCGCTGTCGGCTATATCCATCAGTTGTTTCATCGAAACCGGGAATAAAGCAAAGGCAGCTTTCATCTCCCCGCTGTCCACTCTTTTCCTCAGTTCTTCCAGTCCCCTTATCCCCCCGACGAAATCAATCCTGTTGGATTTTCTCAGATCGGTGATATTGAGCAGCGGTCCGAGTACCTGTTCCGAAAGGATGGTCACATCCAGGGCCCCTATCGGATCCTCATCGTCAAAGGTTCCCACTCTTGCTTCCAGTTCATACCAGTTCCCGGAAAGATAAAGGGAAAACTGGTGTAGTTTCCGGGGCTTGAATATCTCCGGACCTTTTTTTCTTACAACAAAGCCTTTCTCCAGTTCCTGCAGAAAAGCGTCATCGCTCAGTCCATTAAGATCGGTAACCAGGCGGTTATAATCAATGATGGTGAGTTGAGAGGCCGGGAAATGGACAGCCAGAAAGTAGTTATATTCCTCATCGCCCCGGTGCTTCGGGTTCGCTTTTCTCCGCTCACTGCCCACGAGGGCGGCAGCAGCCGTCCGGTGGTGTCCATCGGCTACGTATGTAAGGGGGATTTCGTTCTCGAAAATCCTGGAGATTTCCTCTATATCCTTTTTGCCGGCAACCAGCCAGAAATGGTGACCCACGCCGTCGGGAGTCACAAAATCGTATTCGGGCTTTCCGGAAACAACGTCAGCAACGATCCGGTCGATCCCGGGATGATCGGGATAGGCAAAGAATACCGGTTCGGCATTGAATCCGGTAACACGGATATGGTTCATCCGGTCTTCTTCCTTGTCCGGACGGGTCAGTTCGTGTTTCCTGATCACATTATTCAGGTAATCATCCACCGACGCACAACCAACAAGCCCATACTGGGTCCTTCCAAACATCGTCTGTCCGTAGATATAATACATTGCATCCTCGTCCTGAACAAATGATCCTTCCCCTATCAGGCGGTCGAGATTTTCTTTGCCTTTCAGGTAGACGGGTTCAGAATGCAGATCAATATCTTCCGGAAGGTCCACTTCCGGTTTTACCACATGCAGGAAGGACAGGGGATTTCCTTTCACCTCTTCCCTTGCCTCTTCCGAGTTCAGCACATCGTAGGGTCTTGAAGCCACCTTGCTCACATTTTCCTTTCGCGGACGAAAACCTTTAAACGGTCTGACAATTGCCATAAGTTCTTTGCTTTAATGGTTCTTTTAATAAATGAACCGGAAGGCCGTTCAGCCTTCCGGTTTTAGTATTCGGTCACCGGACGGGAGCTTTCTCAGTTAACCCTGAAAGTCTCATCCCCCTCCTTAATGAATTTCACGATCTGCCTGGCAGCGGCGACACCGGCATTCATGTTGGCTTCAGCTGTCTGCGCCCCCATTTTCTTGGGTGTAAAGAAGAAGCGTCCTTTGTACTTTTCTTCGATCTCAGCCCTGCAATCGGGTGCGACATCGGAAACATACCTGAAATCGGGTCTTTCGGCAAAGATCTTCAGCAGCGATGGTTCGTGGATCACTTCTTTCCTGGCCGTATTCACAAGGGTGGCACCTTCGGGCATCATGTTTAGCAGATCAAAGTTGATGGATTCCTTTGTCTGTGCGTTGGCAGGAATATGCAGGGAAACGTAATCACATTTTTTGTAGAGGTCTTCCACTGAATTCTCGCATTTCACCCCGTCGTTCTCGATAATGACTTTATCCACGAAGGGATCATAGGCATAAACCTTCATGCCCATGCCCTTACCGATCATGCCCACGATCCGTCCGACGTAGCCATAGGCATGGATCCCCAGCTTTTTACCACGAAGTTCCACTCCCGTACTGCCATCGAAGCTGTTCCGGTTCAGGTAGATCATCATCCCGAAAGCCAGTTCTGCCACTGCATTGGAGTTCTGACCGGGAGTATTCATTACCACGATCCCCTTTTCAGTGGCGGCAGCCAGATCGACATTGTCATAGCCTGCACCGGCACGGACAACGATCTTCAGTTTTGAAGCAGCCGCTATCACCTCGCGGGTCACTTCATCACTGCGGATGATCAGGGCATCGGCATCTTTCACTGCGGCCAGAAGGTCGGCTTTGGAAGGGTATTTTTCCAGCAGGACACATTCGAAGCCGGCATCGAGGATCACCTGTTTAACCTCTTTTACCGCAACCTTTGAGAAAGGTTTTTCCGTTGCAATCAGGACTTTTGCCATAGTTAGTTGTTTTGGATTAAACAGTTTTTTCAAATTCCTTCATGGTATCCACCAGGGCCTGTACACTTTCTACAGGCATAGCGTTATAGATCGATGCACGGAAACCGCCCACGGAGCGGTGACCCTTAAGCCCGACCAGTCCTTTTGCAGAGGCCAGTTCATTAAAGGCACCTTCCTTCTCTTTATAATTATCGCTCATCACAAAGGTTACGTTCATAATGGAACGGTCTTTCGGGTCGGGCACGGTAGCCGTAAAAGCCTTATTCCGCTCGATTTCAGCATAGAGGATCTCGGCTTTCTTCAGGTTAAGCCTGTGCATGGCTTCCACACCACCCTGCTGTTTATACCAGCGAAGGGTATGCAAGGCTGAATAAATGGCCACACAGGGTGGGGTATTGAACATCGATTCCTTTTCGATATGTGTCTTGTAGCTCAGCATGGTCGGGATCGGCCTCGGGGCTTCACCCAGGATATCATCCTTTACAATCACAAAGGTAACACCGGCCGGCGCCAGGTTTTTCTGTGCTCCGCCGTAGATCATTGCGTACTTTGAGATGTCAACAGGGCGGCTGAAAATATCCGACGACATATCGGCAACAAGGGGAACAGGCGATTTGATATCCTCCTTTAATTCCGTACCAAAAATGGTATTATTGGTGGTAATATGAAAGTAATCGGCATCGGCAGGGATGGTGTAACCTACAGGAATATAATTATAGTTCCTGTCTTTCGATGAAGCCACCACGTCAACTTCGCCAAGAATCTTTGCCTCTTTAATTGCCGAAGATGCCCAGGTACCGGTATCCAGGTAGGCGGCCTTTTTTCTCAGCAGGTTATAGGGAACCATGCAGAACTGCATGCTGGCCCCGCCCTGCAGAAACAGGGTGGTGTAACCGTCGGGTATTGCCAGCAACTCCTTGAATAAAGCCCTGGCCTCATCCATGATGGCAATAAACTCTTTGCTTCGGTGGGATATTTCCATAACGGAAAGACCTGATCCGTTCAGATCAAGAATACCCTTTGCCGTCTCCTGAATTGCGTAAGGCGACAAAATTGAAGGACCTGCTGAAAAATTATGTTTCTTCATAGCCATATGATTAGATGTTAATTGTTATTCAGATAACACTCAAAGGTAGCATTTAATGAAATTAAAACCAAAAAACGATTTGCTAGTTATAAACTAAAAGTTAACACACGATATTTTTATCAATCTTTAAACGGAACCAGGTAATCTTCTTCAAGAACCGGGATAATTTCCGTTAAATCCGTCTGATGACAATATCCGATGACATCGTCCAGACTGTTCTTTTTAAGCCGATGTCGCTGGGCGGCTTTTTCGATATAGCCCAGGATATCATTCTGGGCGAGCTTAAAGAGGTCCATGGAGGCATGAGCCGAATCGCAGATGGTATAAAAGCGATCGTCTTCGAGGATTTTTGATGCAAGTGCTCCGGCAAAAAGGGAATCTTCCAGGTTGAATTTGTTTTTCCAGCCTGCGCAGAGGATCAGGACATCCCTGTGCATAAGGGCGAGATGATTTGCCACGGCTGAAAGGTTAAGCCAGGCACCCACCAGGACCTGAAAACCGGATGAAGCCAGGTGAATGGCCTGGGTTCCGTTGGTTGTGCTGTAAACAATTTCCCTGTTGCGGACACGATCGGGGGTAAAGTTGTAGGGCGAATTCCCGAAGTCTGCAAAATCCCTCACGATCCCGTCACGCTCTGCGGCCACCATATATCCTTTTTCCTTGCAGGCCAGGGCTTCTTCGAGCGTACCAACGGGAATGATCCTTTCTGCTCCGTTCATAAAGGCGGTAACGATAGCCGAACTGGCCCTGAGAATATCGGTTACGACCACCACGGCTTCCGGATTTTCAAAATACGGATAGAGTGCCGGTGAATAGCAAACCTCTATTTTCTTCGTTTCCGTCATGCCGGGGTTCAGTTGTTCTTATAAAAGGGAAGTTTCACCACTTCAGCTGCGATATGTTTCCCCCTGATCTCCACCCATAATGAGCTGCCTGGTGCGGCAAAAGCAGGTTCCACATAGGCCATGCCGATCCCTTTATTGAGCATGGGCGACATGGTACCCGAGGTCACCTCTCCTATCTGTTTCCCTTCTTTATCCACCAGTGGATAATGTTGACGGGGAATTCCTCTTTCCAGCATTTCAAAGCCAATCAGCTTTCTGCTTACTCCTTCATCCCGCTGCTTTTCGAGCAGAGGCCTGTCAATGAAATCATTGCCTTCGGTAAACTTCGTGATCCAACCCAGGCCGGCTTCAATCGGGGAGGTCGTATCGGTAATATCGTTTCCATACAGGCAATAGCCCATTTCGAGACGAAGCGTATCCCTGGCAGCCAGGCCAACGGGAATCAGATCATAGGAAGCACCGGTTTCAAAAATCCGGTCCCAGATCACCTGTCCGTCCTGATTATTGAAATAAAGTTCAAAACCACCGGCTCCGGTATACCCGGTGTTGCTGATGATCACATCATCAATTCCTGCCAGTTTTCCGGTTACAAAGGTATAGTAGGGTACTGATGACAGGTTGATGTCGGTCAGGTTCTGCAGCAGGTTCAGTGCATCAGGGCCCTGGATGGCCAGCTGTGAAATATGGTCCGAGGCATTCTCAAGAATGGCTCCGAATTTATTCTGACGGTTGATCCATTCCCAGTCCTTATCAATATTGGCAGCATTCACCACGAGCAGGTACTTTTCTTCCTCATACATGTATACCAGCAGGTCATCAACGATCCCGCCTTTTCCGTTGGGCAGGCAGGAATACTGGATCTTCCCCGGTTGCAGTTTGTTGATATCATTACTTGTTACGTACTGAACAAGTGCTGCGGCCTGCGGGCCCTTCACCCAGAATTCGCCCATGTGGGACACATCGAAGAGCCCGACTCCCTGCCTGACCCTGATATGTTCATCCCTTACGCCGGAATATTCGACGGGCATTTCAAAACCAGCAAAAGGGACAATTTTAGCCCCCATCTGGACATGTGACTGATAGAAAATCGTACGCTTCATTAAAGGAAAATTGTGTCATGAAATTATGAACACAAATGTAATACTTTCCTTGTTGCACGAAAATTGTTTAAAAGCAGATCGCCCCTGTTTTCGTGGCCCTGCGGACAAAAAAACCGGCAGGTGCTGACCTGCCGGTATGAGAAATTTTTCAGGTTTTCCTGTTTATTTGCTGATCACCTTGAATTCAACCCTGCGGTTTTTCTCCTTACCATTGGGCGTGTCGTTGGTCGCAATCGGCTGAGTATCTGCATAGCCCTTATATTGCAGCCTTCCGGCACTGATCCCTCTGCCGACAAGGTAATCCACAACAGCTTTGGCCCTGGCCTCCGACAGTTTGGCGTTCACCTTATAGGATCCCGTATTATCGGTATGTCCGGAGATTTCCAGTTCAACAGAAGGATTGTTCTCCAGGAACCTCAGAACCTGATCGATGGAATTGTAGGAAGCCGGTGTCAACACCGCCTTGCCCGTTTCAAAATAAATGTTTTCCAGAACCACCTTGGTGCCCACTTCGATGCGCTGCAGGTAAAAATCCTGATTAATCACGTCGTCGCCTGTGGCGGATGACAGGTCCATGACATCGAGAAAATACAGATATCCGGTGGCATTGATTTCAACTCCGTAGGGGCGTGCGTGTTCAAGCCGTACCGTGTATTTCCCTCCGCTGAGCGACATGGCCGTGGCCTCAACCACACCCGACTCCGCATTGATAAAGGAGATTCTGGCCACAACGGTTGTATCCCTGCCCATGGTATCCCTTACAACACCCGAGATCACATAGGCCGTATCAAGACTAAGGGCAACGGGAAGAGTGAAGAAGCCCTTTTTGGGACTCAGGGCCGGCCCTGCAATAAGGGTATCCCTGGTAGCGGTAAGCATTTCCTTTTCCGCTCCGAGAAAGATCACCTTGTAAATATCCTTTGCCCCCATGCCTTCCTGCCGGATAGCCGAATAATAACCAAACCGTCCTGTTTTGTCGGTAATGTAAAACAGTTCGTCGTCGGGACTGTTGATCGGATAGCCCATATTTACCGGTTCCGACCAGTTACCGACCTCTGAACGCTCGGAACGGAAAATGTCAAAGCCACCCATTGAATTGTGCCCCATGGAGGAAAAGTACATATAGCGTCCATCGGGGGAAATAAATATTCCTTCCTCATCGTAGGGCGTATTGATCAGACGGCCAAGATTTTCAGGTTCCTGCCATTTTCCCTTTGCATCGATCCGTGTTAAATAAATATCCTTGCCCCCGTTGCTTGTCTTCGGGTTGTCGGAGATGAAATAGAGTTCCGAACCATCCGGTGAGAGACAGGCAGAGGTCTCCCTGGCTTCGCTTTTCAGTTTACCTTTCAGGGATTCGGGCTTTTTCCATGTTTCTTTTTCAGGTTTCAGCCTTGAGATCAGTATGTCGCCGCCTTCCACATCTCCCTTGTAGATAAACAGTTCAGTGCCGTCGGGAGAGATTCCGACGATGGCTTCATTATGATCCGAGTTAAAAGGCTTTCCAAGACGCCCGGCCTGCAGGAAATTCCCGTCATGAATCCGGGAGACATAGATATCCTCGAGGAACTTATTATCAATTTCAGAACGGTCGGGCTTTTTACCCCAGGGTCTCCTGGAAGTAAAGAACAGTGCTGTATCACCGCCTGCAAAAACAGGATTATAATCGTCAAACTCGGAGTTTACTTCGGGTCCGAGGTCCTGGATGATCAGCCTGACAGGATTTTGAACGAGTTCCTTACCGTATTTGCATTCCATGATCAGTTTTTCCACTTCATCGCGGAATTCCTTACTTTCTTCCGGTGTCAGTGACTGGCTGAAGAGCAGGTACTGATCCCTGGCCTTATCAAATTCCAGGACCTGGTGGTAGGCCCGTCCGAGCAGGTAGCGGATATCGCGGCTTACCGCCGGGTTCAGTTCATAGGCCCTGACCAGAAAACGGATGGCCTCATATTTATCATCGGTATAGAGGTAGCATACCCCGATCCTGTAATTCAGGACCGCATTGTCGGGATTATACTGGTTGGCGAAAAGATAATGATCTCTGGCCAGAACCAGGAAACCTTTTCCCTTTTCAAAATAGTCATTTCCTGCCTCGACACTCTTCCAGGCTTCCTTGAAGCCCTCTTTGCGATCGGTCCTGAATTCCTTTTTCAGGATCCTAACATCATCCTGTGCCTGCATTGCGGGAGCAAACAGGATCATGAACAAAAGGTAAAAACATATCCTTTTCATGTCGGCAGTTTTTTATTTACACTCCTTTAAATAGCGGGATGCTTCCTCAATTCCCAGTTCCCGGGCACGGGTCCAGTCGGCACAGGCCCCATCCAGATCACCGGTCATTTCCCTGACCAGGCCACGGTTCAGGTAGATCAGCCCATAGGAAGGAAAGACCTGGGCAGCCTGATCAAACATCAGTAGCGCGCCTTCCAGATCACGTGATTTGGCCAGGGTTACTGCCCGGTTCAGACCGGCTTCCGGAAAATCTGAGGAAAGGGCTGCTGCCCTGTTGAAATCGGCCAGGGCTTTTTCATAATCCCCCAGTTGATAATAGGCATATCCCCTGTTATTGTAGGCATAGACCAGCGTTGAATCCTGGCTTACCGCCTTGTCAAAATCGGCAATGGCACCAGCGTAATCGCCCAGCCGGATCTTAACGGCACCCATGTTATTATAGGCAAGGGGGAAGAAATCCTGGTAATTCACCGCCAGTTTATAATCGTACAGGGCCCCCTGCAAATCTCCCTGAACTCTCTTTATACCTGCCCTGTCGTGGTATGCCAGGGGATAATCCGGCTTCTTTTCCACAGCCGAGTTAAAATCGATCAGTGCCTGATCGGCCTTTCCGCAGAGCAGCCTGGTAATCCCCCTGTAATAATAGGCCTCCGCAATGGTATACCCATATTTTACCGCATTGTCAAACATAGGTTCTGCCTCATCGCAGGGTATCGTGCCGTAGAGCAGATACCCTTTATAAAACCATGCCTCCCCGTTTTCCGGCATGGCAAAAAGTAACTGATCAAGATCGCTCAGCGCCACTTTATACATCCCCGTTTCAATTTCCGCCTTTCCTTTCTGAAGCAGGGCATCCAGGTTGGACGGATCCGTGGCAAAGCAATCGCCAAATAAGCTTACTGCACGCTGATAATCCTCATTCTGAACAGCTAAGACCGCTTCATTGTAGAGCCGCGCTGCCTGTCTTTTCTCCCTCAGCGGGACCTGACCTTCTGTTGCCGACAGGGTAAAAACTACCCCGGTAAGCAAGATGATAAGTTTTTTCATCCGGATTATTTTTATTTCAATGCTCGTATGCTGAAAGAACCTGTATAAGAAACGTGACCATAAAAAAGCGAAAATAGTTTCGTCGGCCGGAAGAATTTTCACTCCTGAAAATGGCTGACAACGGCTGAACGGAGCAAATGCCGAAAAATATGATCAAACCGTTTCATTTCTAAAAATAAAAAAATAAATTTATTGTTTTGAAGTATAGTCCACCAATCTTTTAACAGACCTCTGATGATCACTGATCTAAGTTACCTGAAAACCATGTCGGAAGGTGATAAAAATTTCATCGCTGAGATGATCTCCATATTCAAGGAACAGGTACTCGAATACCAGGCTATGATGCCGGATCTTCTTGCTGCAGGGGATTTTATTAACCTGTCAAAGCTCGCACACAAGGCAAAATCGTCGGTTGCCGTGATGGGAATGACCGATACAGCAGAATTGCTCCGCGAACTGCAGATCGTCGCAGCGGAAAAAGACGACAAATCGGAAATACCCGGATTTGTTGATAAATTTATTGGCGACTGTAATCTTGCCTTAACTGAACTGGAAACCTACACCTGAAAACCCTGAAGCTATGCTTGATATACAGACCATTAAGAATGTTACCGTAGCGTCATTCAAAAATACCGACCGCTTCAACGCTTTACTGGCCGATCCGGTGAAGGAAAAACTTGTGGAGATCTTCAACAAGCCCAATACAAAACTGGTCATGAATCTCGAAGGGATCAGTTTTATCGACAGTTCAGGTTTCGGTGTTTTTCTGGCGCTGATGAAAGCGGCAAACAACCATTACGGCACATTCAAGATCTGTAATGTAGCCCGGGAAGTAATGGAGCTTTTCAAGCTTCTCCAGCTTCATAATGTCTTTGAAATCTATAACAGCCTGGATGAGTGCATAGACAGCTTTAACTAAGCGCTGCGCACTCCTTTCCAGGCAGTTAAACCCGGGTCAGGCAGGGCTCAGTTCCCGTAAATCAGCCCTGATCCGTCGCTGGAGATCACCACCGGTTTACCGCTGTTGATCTCATCCGAAAGTATTTTCCTCGACAGTTCATTGATCAGCTGACGCTGAATAATTCTTTTCACGGGCCGTGCCCCATAGGAGGGATCGTAACCCTTTTCAGCCAGATAATCGATGGCATCCTCCTTGATCCTCAGTTCAATACCCTGATCCAGTAGACGCTTTCTTACCAGGGCAAACTGCAGTTCTACAATCTGCCTGATCTCCTCCCTTGTCAGAGGTCTGAACATGATCACATCATCGATCCTGTTCAGGAATTCAGGACGAATCGATTTCTTCAGCATGGCAAACACTTCATTTCGGGTATCTTCGTAGATTGCCTCCCTGTTTCTGTCGTCGAGCATTTCCATCCGCTCGGTGATGATCTGTGAACCCAGGTTGGAGGTCAGAATCAGGATGGTATTCCGGAAATTAGCCGTACGCCCCTTGTTATCCGTCAGCCTGCCTTCATCCAGAACCTGAAGGAGGATGTTGAAGACATCGGGATGGGCTTTCTCAATCTCATCGAGCAACACTACAGAATAAGGTTTGCGCCGCACCGCTTCGGTAAGCTGCCCGCCTTCTTCATAGCCAACATAACCCGGAGGAGCACCTACCAGTCTCGATACGGCATGCCGTTCCTGGTATTCCGACATATCAATGCGGGTCATCATATTCTCATCGTCGAAAAGAAATTCGGCAAGTGCCCTGGCAAGTTCTGTTTTTCCCACGCCGGTCGTGCCAAGGAAAATAAAGGAACCAATTGGTCTTTTTTCATCCTGGAGACCGGCCCGGCTCCGCCTGACCGCATCGGCCACGGCGGTGATCGCTTCATCCTGACCGATCACCCTTTTATGCAACTCCTGTTCCAGGGTAAGCAGTTTTTCTTTTTCGCTTTTCAGCATTTTCTGCACCGGAATACCTGTCCAGCGGGAAACAATCTCTGCAATATCCTCCTCACTGATCTCCTCCCGGATCATGGCGTGATCCTGCTGCAGGGCTGCCAGTTGCTCGCCCAGCTCGTGAATCCGGGATTCCACCTCGCGGATCTTACCATACCTGATCTCGGCAACCACTCCGTAATCCCCTGCCCTCTCGGCTTCAGAAGCTCGCTGCGAGAGTTGTTCCAGTTCCTGCCGCCCGGCAACAATAGCATCGATAAGTTTTTTCTCCGACTGCCACCTGGCCCGAAGCTGGTTCCTGTCCTCCTGCAGACCCGCGATTTCGCGGATCACCTCATCCAGTTTCGGGGATTTTCCTTCCCGCTTGATCCCTTCCCGTTCAATTTCCAGCTGCCGGATCTTCCGCTCAATGCTGTCAATCTCCTCCGGTACGGAATTCATTTCAATCCGCAGCCTGGATGCTGCCTCATCGATCAGATCGATCGCCTTATCGGGCAGATACCTTTCCGTGATATACCTCCTTGACAGTTCAACGGCTGCAATCAGAGCCTCATCCCGGATCCTGACCTTGTGGTGGTTTTCATATTTTTCCTTCAGGCCGCGCAGAATGGAGATGGCGCTGTACTCATCCGGTTCATCCACAATAATGGTCTGGAACCTCCTTTCCAGGGCTTTATCCTTTTCAAAGTATTTCTGATATTCATCCATGGTAGTTGCCCCGATGGCGCGAAGCTCCCCTCTTGCCAGGGCCGGTTTCAGGATATTGGCCGCATCCATGGCCCCTTCACTTTTCCCTGCCCCCACAAGGGTATGGATCTCATCAATGAAAAGGATGATCTCACCTTCCGCACCGATCACCTCACGGACAACCGATTTCAGTCTTTCCTCGAACTCGCCCTTGTACTTCGCCCCGGCAATCAGCGCTCCCATATCCAGGGAATAGACGACCATGTTTTTCAGGTTATCGGGAACATCACCGTTTACGATCCGGAACGCCAGGCCTTCGGCAATGGCTGTCTTACCCACACCGGGTTCGCCGACCAGGATCGGATTATTCTTGGTCCTCCTGGTCAGTATCTGCAGTATCCTTCTGATCTCATCCTCACGGCCGATCACGGGATCCAGCTTGCCGCTTCGGGCCTGTTCATTCAGGTTAATAGCGAAACGGTTAAGCGACTGATAATTACTTTCTGCCGACGGATTATCCACTACCGATCCCTTTCTGAGCTCGCTCACGGATTTTGCCACGTCTTTCCGGTTCAGCCCGGCACTTTTCAGCAGGGCGGCAACACTGTCGTTGCCCTCCAGCAGGGCCATAATCAGATGCTCCAGCGAAACATACTTATCCCCCATCTTCTGCATGATCTTCAGCGCTTCCTGTAAAGTTGCCGATGCCTGTGATGACAGGTACTGCTCACCGCCGGTGACCCTGGGAACTGAAGAAAGGATTCCGTTCAAACCGTTTTCAAGCTGTTGCACGGAAGCACCGGATTTCCCAAGCAGATAATTCAGAACATCCTGACCTTCCGTTAACAGTGCCTTTAGCAGGTGAGCCGTTCCGACCTCCTGATGACCCAAGGTTCCAGCCACATTAAATGCCGACTGAATAACTTCCTGAGACTTTATCGTAAACTGATCAAGTTTCATCTTCGATGTTTTTCTCCCTTCCGGCAAAATACGGTCCAATTCCTTCGCGTGTCATTTTGTCTCGAAAAATCGCCGGGGAAGCTGTAAATTTGACAGGGCCGGCAAAACAGGGATCCAATTACCGTCCGGGTATTCAGTATTTTAACAAACAAAGCCTTTGCGGAGACCGGGAAATGGATTACTTTCGCGGTAAACAAAACCAAAGCACGATTATGAAGAAATTACTGTTTTTATTTGCTGTGGTCACTCTTATTTCCGCCTGCAACAGGGGCCAGGAAAAGTCTGCAGCCAAAGCTGAAGAGATAAGCACCGTAACGGTAAGCCAGATCCTTGCCGATCCTGCCGCACTGCTTGATAAACAGGTGAGTGTTACCGGTATGGTTACGCATGTCTGCAAACACGGCGGACAGAAACTGTTTATTATCGATACGGATCCCGAACAGCAGGTACGGGTAAATGTCGGCGAAGGGATACCCGAATTCGACGTTGCACTGGAAGGCAGCACGGTTACTTTCAAGGGAGTATTCAAGAAACTTACGCCCGAGGAACAAACTGCCATGCAGGGAGAGAACAAGGAAATGCACGAAGAGGAGCATGCCAATCCTGAGGCACATGCTGCGGCTGAAGAAGCTGAGTATTTCATCGAAGCCGTTTCATTTGAACAGGTTCCTTCAGCACAATAAGCCCTTTATTTTAACTTATACAGCCGGACCGGTTTCCGGCTGTTTTTTTTTAAGCTATGAACTGGAATAAACTTAACCGCTGGATCCACAGGGAATTCGGGTATTTCTTTTTCGGAATGACCGTCATATATGGCATTTCCGGCATTGCGCTCAACCACAATGTCGCCCACCGCTGGAATCCCTCGGTGGTGACCCGAAGCAGTGAACTTCAGACGGAAGCCCCTCTGAACAGGGAAAAGATCAACAAAGAGTGGATCAATGCGCTGCTCGCAAAAGAAGAAATCGAAAACCCGGTGAAGCAGTATTATTTTCCCGACAATGAAAACCTGATCATCTACCTGAAAGACGGGCATATTTCACTGAATCTTGAAACCGGAAAGGGAAGTCTTACCACGATCAGGAACCGTCCGGTATTCCGTGAAATGAGTTTCCTTCATTATAATAAGTCTAAGAAACTCTGGCTGTGGTTTTCCGATCTTTACGCAGGTTCGCTGGTACTGCTTGCAATTACCGGATTGTTCCTTGTTAAGGGTAAAAAAGGTCTTCGGGGCACAGGTGGCATCCTGATGGTCGCCGGCATCCTGGTCCCGCTTATTTTCCTGGCGCTCTACCTCTGGTTCTGACCATACTTTTCTTACTGCCTGAATTTCTGCTTTCACTGATGGTTTTTCAGTGATTTCTTCCTAACTTCGGTCGTGATTGTATCTCTGTTCCAGGTGTGAATCCTATAAACTAACCTTATCATGAGCGAGCAGATCCTAAAAGCGCTGATGCAGTTATTTGCCATCATTGCCCGACCTGAAAGCAATGCCACCGAGCGCAGATCAGTAGTCGAATCATTTCTCCGGCGTCAGCTCAACCAGGAACTGGTTGATGCCTACCTGGAGGTATTCGATGGCTACTACCGCCGGTTTATGGAAGAAGAAGAGGAAAAAAGCGGCCGGAAAAGGAGTCTTCTTTCCAGAAGGTCTGTAAGGGTACTGAAAATCTGTACCGAGATCAACGAGGAACTGACGCAGCAACAGAAATTTGTTGTGTTGATCCAGTTGCTTGAATTCATCAAATCGGATTTTGAGGAGATCACCGAACAGGAAATGGAGTTTGTCACTACAGTGGCCGACACCTTCCATATCACCATGGAGGAATACAACTGTATCAGGGATTTTGTGATCGAGAACAAGGAACTCCCTTCCTCACCCTACTACATGTTTGTTGACGGTACCAGCGGGGAAAACCTGCCAGAAGGTACCAAGCATATCAAGCGGGATGCCCTGTCGGGTGAGATCCGTTTTCTTTATATCCCCTCAAACAACCTCTACTTTGTCAAGTACATCGGACAAAGTGAAATGTACATGAACGGCCAGCTGGTGGAACAATACAAAACCTCCCCTTTCAACACCGGATCGTCCATCAGGAACCAGCAGATTGTACCGATTTATTACAGCGATGTGGTAAGTTTGTTTGTAGGTGACCGCGTAAAGACACGAATTGTTTTTGAGGCTGATCATATAGGATTCCGCTTCGGGAACGGAGCCATTGGTCTGCATGATATATCGTTCACCGAGCAATCGGGCCGCCTGGTAGGGATCATGGGAGCCAGTGGTGCGGGTAAATCCACCCTGCTGAATGTCCTGAACGGATCCAGCAAGCCGACCTCAGGCCAGGTGCTCATCAACAGCGTCGATATCCACAGCGGCGACCCGGCACTGAGCGGGATTATCGGGCATGTATCCCAGGACGACCTTCTGATAGAGGAACTCTCGGTTTTCCAGAACCTGTATTACAATGCCAAGTTGTGTTTCGACAATTACAACGAAGAGCAGCTGACCGAGGTGGTCCATAAGGTTCTTAAAAACCTGGGACTGTTCGAGATCAGGGACATCCAGGTTGGCTCTCCCCTGAACAAGAAGATCAGTGGTGGGCAACGTAAAAGGCTGAATATTGCCCTGGAGCTGATCAGGGAGCCCGGGGTCCTTTTCCTGGATGAACCGACTTCCGGACTCTCGAGCCGTGACAGTGAAAACATCCTGGACCTACTCAAGGAACTGTCGCTCAAGGGGAAACTGGTCTTTGTGGTAATTCACCAGCCTTCCTCCGATATTTTCAAGATGTTCGACAGGCTCCTGATCCTTGACACCGGTGGCTACCTGATCTACAACGGTAACCCGATCGATTCGATCATGTATTTCAAATCGAAGGTGCAGCATGCCGACTGGAATGAAAGTGAGTGTCCGACCTGCGGGAACGTAAATCCCGAACAGGTTTTTAACATTGTTGAGACCAGTGTACTGGATGAATACGGGAAACTCACCCATACGCGCCGGATCTCGCCTCTTGAGTGGAGCAATTATTTCAGGGATGAATACCGGGAAGCGGAGAAACCCTCGGCAGCAAAAAGTGACCTTCCCGAGATTTCATTCAAGATCCCCGGGAAATTCAAACAATTCATGGTATTCCTGAAAAGGGATGTTCTGAAAAAGCTGAGTGACACCCAATACCTGGTTATCAATTTCCTTGAGGCACCGATCCTTGCCTTCCTGCTGGCCTACATCGTCAAGTATTACAGTGTGAGTATTACTAACCAGTTTGGTTACACCCTTGCTGAGAACGATAACCTTCCGGTCTACATTTTCATGTCGGTCATTGTCGCCATTTTCATGGGACTGACCGTCAGTGCGGAGGAAATTATAAAGGACAGGAAAATCCTCAAGCGGGAAGCATTTCTGAACCTGAGCTGGTCGGGCTATCTTTTCTCCAAGGTGGCCGTGCAGTTTCTTTTATCGGCCATACAGGCCTTTACATTTGTGATTATCGGGAACTCGATCATGGAAATCCACGGAATGTATTTCCATTACTGGATTATGCTATTCTCTGCCTGGGCCGGAGCCAACATGCTTGGTCTGCTCATCTCCGACAGTTTCAAAACCGTTGTCACCATTTACATTCTTATTCCCTTCCTGGTCATACCGCAGATCATACTCAGCGGCATTATTGTCAAATATGAAAAGCTGAATCCCAAGATCTCGAACCCGAGCAGTATTCCTATTTACGGGGAGATCATCACAGCCCGCTGGGCTTATGAAGGCCTGGCCACCTGGCAATTCATGGAGAACGACTACCAGAAAATATTTTACAATTGGGATAAGATTATGAGTAATGCCGGCTACAAGTCGGATTTTCTGATCAAGGACCTGCAGAACAAACTGGATTTTGTCGGCGGGAATTACCGCAACAGCGATGCGGTGGAAAAAACAGCCTATTATATCGGTGTTCTGAGAAACGAAATTATTAAGGAGCAGGATGCACGCACCATCCTCAAGACGTATTACGATCCGACGGAGCTGTTCCGGATGAAATACGTTGATCAGTTATACCCCGACAAAATTACCGACGAGGTACTTTCCTATACGGCCAGTTATCTGAACGCCCTGAAAGACTTCTATTCCGAGACCTATAAAACCGCCTATAACAGGAAAAATGAGATCAGGCAATCCATGAACCTCGATGAATTGCAGGCATTAAAACGCAGGTATTCGAATGAAAGCCTGGAAGAGTTTGTCACCAATAAAAACGAGTTTGAAAGGATCATAGAGTACAAGGGACGGCTGCTGCAGAAGGTTGATCCGATTTACCTGGATCCTACTCGCAGGATGATCAAGGCACATTTCTATGCTCCCCGAAAGATGGTATTCGGAACCTTCTTTCCCACTTTCTGGGTGAACCTTGTGGTGATCTGGGTCATGACCATCATGCTTTACCTTCTGTTGTATTTCAGGGTACTGAAGAAAGCCCTTGACATGTTTGAGCACATCGGTTCAGGTAAGTCGCAGGGGACATAAAGCTGCTTCCATTGAGGAACATACTGTTTGGAAGCCGGACCTGTATGAGAAAAATAAAAAAGCCGTTTCCCTGTAGGAAAACGGCCTTAATATGTTTGATCTGCCGGGATTATTCGACGATTTCAATCATTTTGAAAGGAACCCTGATAATCGATTCATAATCTTCACCGGCTTCCAGCATATCCTCGTCATCTTCTTCGTAGTACCAGTTGATGATTACTTCATTTTTGCCTTTATGAATGGCTTCAAGTTTTTTAAACACATCCAGGATGCACTTTGAAGAACTGGTATTGAAATACTCGAGCTGTACATTTACCTGGGTAAGTTCCATCGGTGTAGAACTGTAATTCTCAAGCCACTCAACAAGAGGTTTATAGAACTCGATGGAGTTTTCAGGAATTGAACGACCCTTAATCTCAATAACACCGGACTGTCCGTCAAATTTTACACTGGGGGTTTTAGCTGTTCCTTCTATCAACAGTGGTTCCATATTCTAAAATTTTAAGTTATTTCTCAACAAAATCAATAAATACATCCAGGTTAAAGAAGTAATACTGATCGTTATACTTCATAAATGTGTAATCCAGTTTGTTCCCCGTTTTCCTGGCAATATCCACAAGCCCGAGACCACCACCTCCCTTTTCAGAGAGTTTCTGGTGATTCAGGATAAACTTGTACAGATCCTTCAGCTCATCCTTTGACATGGAATTGATCTTATCGATCTTATTCTTAAGGAATTCAACCTTGTCGGGAGTAACGAAGTTACCGGTTGATATTTTGTAGTTCTCGCTGGTACGAGATACAACGAGTACGCCGAATTTTTTCTCAAACTCCTTGTGCATGCCTTCCGGCAGGGGATCGATATGATGATAAAGATTCTGGAGACTTTCCACCAGGACGTTATAGACCTTTTTCCGGATCTTGGAATCCTCACTATAATCATCCATCCGTGATTCGACGACTTCTAAAACATTGCTTATCAGCTCACTGGAAATATTTCCCTTGTAAGCCATAAGGACATCGCCGCCGTTCAGTTTAGAGTAATACTCGTTTACATCAAAGCTCATTTAAGCTTCTTTAGGTTGTTCAGGTTCAGAATCCTTGATCTATGAACAGCAAATATATAAAAAAATCTCTGTTCACAAAACAGGAAATCCACAACAATCCTGTTGTGCTCATTCCTGTCAGATCACAGATTTAAATATACTTAAAAAATATCCATACAAACCAATAATACTGCAAAAAAATAGTTTTTTTTTCAACCGCAGACCTTGTCCCTGTTGTTTACACCGGATTTTCGCTGGTGTTTTTAAGGAATTCGTTCCGCTTTCCGCTGAACAGTGAATAATGGAGCAGGGTGCTTTCGAGCGGCCCGTTAAAAAGCGGAATTTTCTGAGCAGGTTTAAGTCCGATCTGTTTCAAAGCATCTTTTCCTGAGGAGATCAGCCATGCATCGGAGCCGCCGTAACCGTGCTTCAGGGTTGTACCGATACCTTTGTAAAGTTCATTGATGTCGTCCGGCCTGATCCTTTCCCCGTAAGGCGGATTCATGACAATATGTAACGGCTCCCCATCAGAAATGCTCCCGATGAAATCCTTTTGTTCCACCCTGATCATCTGGTCCATATGGCTGGATTGCACATGATCCCGGGCCATCTTAACGTATTTCAGTTCAATATCCCTGGCGATGATCTTACCGGTGAATTCCTTCTCCGGAGGCAGATGATTCAGAACCGTTCTGAAGAGTTCCTGATCGAAATCCTTCCAGCGCTCAAAGCCAAAGTTCTTTCTGAACACTCCCGGCTGGATATTCGCCCCGATCATGGCCGCTTCGATGGCCAGGGTTCCTGAACCGCACATCGGATCAAGAAAGGTCTTTTCTCCCTTCCAGCCTGAAAGAAGGATAATTCCGGCGGCCAGGACCTCGCTGAGCGGTGCCGGATGATTAAACTGGCGGTATCCCCTTTTATGCAGGGATTCCCCCGAGCTGTCAAGTGAAACGGTGAAGCGGTCGCCGCTCAGGTGGACATTGATCCGGATATCCGGGTTGTCGAGACTGATATCAGGACGCGAACCGGTAGTTTCCCTGAAACTGTCGACTATTGCATCTTTAATCCTGAGGGTAATATAGTTACTGTTACGAAAAACCTCCGAAAAGGAGACCGTATCAATGGCAAAGGTCATGCTGTTATCCAGGTAATCACTCCAGCGTATTTTCCGGGCTGCAGCATATAGCCGTTTATCGTCGAAGGCACGGAAGGTAGCAACGGGCATCAGAACCCGGAGAGCAGTCCTGAGGCAAAAATTTGCCTTATACATCATAGCTTTGTTTCCGGAGAAGTCCACTCCCCTGTTCACTGCGACAACATCATCGGCTCCAATCGACCTCAGTTCGTCGGCCAGAACTTCTTCCAGCCCTTTCAGTGTTTTGGCATGGTACCTGATCATGATTTTATACTTTTAAGATAATCTTCAATCCCTTCAATGGCTGAATGCAGTCTTTTTTCTCCCATTCCCGAAATGATACGGCAGGGATACCCGGCCTGAATGATTTCCTGCCGATACCGTTCATAAAGCAGCAGCCTGGCTTCCCCGCCATTTTCCCTTACCGGGTCGGGGTACCAGGGGAGATCGGGTTCGCAGAGCAGAAAAAGATTGACCGGTTTTGCTGCGATCAGTTCTTCAATCCGTTCATCCCTGAAAGCAAAGACAAGATCGAGCCACACTTTTGTAATCACCAGCCAGGTATCATAGATCACCATGCCCTCACGGGTCTGCATTGTCTCCGCGATCTGAACCCTGGCGATATTAAGCACATCCTCCAGGGTGTAGGGTCGCTCAAGTCCGGAAACATATTCCCGGGCATATTCCGGGACCCAGGTGCAGCCGTAATAATTTGCCAGAGCTGCTGAAAGTTCAGTTTTGCCAGTCGATTCAGGTCCGGTTACCACGATTCTCATGCTTCCCCCGTTTTTGAATCCAGTACTTTTTTCCATTCAAAATAGCCGGTAACTGCCATAACACTGTAAACCAAGAACAACACTGCTGTAGGGTACAATCCACGGTAGAGGTAGAGTCCAAGGGAAACCAGGTCGACGACTATCCAGAGTAACCAGTGTCCGATGATTTTCCGTGTAAGCATCCAGGTAGCTGTAATGCTCAGTGCCGTGGTAAAAGCATCCCAGTAAGGCAGTGGTGAATCGGTGAAGCGGCTGAGAATATAACCGCCCGACAGAAAGAGCAGCAATGAGATTATTCCCAGGAGCAGGTTCAGCCTGTTCCCCGCCCTTGTGACCGTGAGGGCAGCCTCCTCTCCCCTTCCCTTCCGGCTCCAGAGGATCCAGCCATAAATACTGATAAAAAAGTAATAGACATTCAGGCTCATATCGGCATAAAACCTGCTTTTGTAAAAGACCAGCACATAGAGCACCGCACTAATGATCCCCACGGGCCACAGAAGTATATTCCGCCTGATGCTGAACCAGAGGTAAAGCAGGCTGAAGACAACTCCCGCGATCTCGACCCCGTGTTCAATCAGCCATTCCATTCAACTGTCAGCTTTGAGGTTTCAGAATATCCCTGTAGAGCACGGGTTTTTCGAGAACCTCAACAGCTTTCTGGTAAGCCGGATCAACAACATTGAAAATCTCATAAAAGTCGGACGTCTCATAAAGGTCCCTGGCCAGGTAGGCCTTTATCAGGATGGTGATCATCTGTTCCGAGGTCCGGAATTCACTTTCGGCGAACGGGAGACCTTCCTGTGAAGCGTAGGCAACCAATTCCGAAAGGATCTGTTCGTTAACATCAAAATTCTTTCTGAATGAGCTGAAATCCCGAAAATTAAAGAGCAGTTCTGTCCGGTTGCGATCGACATAATTCAGTATAAACTGGTTCAGAATGCCACGGCTCAGGAGTGAGCGGTAATAATCGGAATAGCGGGTGGTATCCAGGGCCACAAAATAATCGGGCATGATTCCGCCGCCGCCATAGACCGTTCTTTTGAATTTCAGGGTGGTATACTTCTCCGAAGGAGGGAAGTGAATGCTGTCGGCGGTGGAAAGTTCCCCTTTGTTGTAACGGTTGATCAGGTCCATTTCATAATCATCGAAGCCATCTTCGTAAGGCTTCTGGATCAGGCGTCCTGTTGGGGTATAATACCGGGCTACCGTGAGACGGATCAGGGAGCCGTCGTTTAGCTGGAAAGGTTGCTGGACCAGGCCTTTCCCGAATGAGCGCCTGCCAACAATCACACCCCGGTCCCAGTCCTGAACCGCACCGGCCACAATCTCACTCGCCGAAGCCGAACTTTCGTTGATCATCAGTACAAGCCGGCCCTTTTCAAAAAGCCCTGCCGCACTTGCATTGTAATCACGGTGGGCGACTTTCCTCCCTTCAGTATAAACAATCCGCTGATTATCAACAAGAAACTGATCCGCCAGTTCAACGGCAGTCCGAAGATAACCGCCTCCGTTTCCGGAAAGATCAAGGATCAGGTCTTCCATACCCAACTCCTTAAGTTCCTTCAGTGCCGTTTCGAATTCCTCCGCCGAGGTCTGGGAGAACCTCGAAAGCTTGATGTATCCGATTTTCGGGGTAACCATGTAGGATGCATCAATGCTGTATACCGGGATCTTATCGCGGGTGATAGTAAATTCCATCAAATGGCTTGTATGTCTCCGTAAGACCGAGACATCCACCCTGGTCCCTTTTTTTCCCTTCAGTTTCGACTGAACATCACGAGAGGTGATGCCGGTCCCGGCTACATTTTCACTATTTATACGAATGATCCTGTCACCCGGCATGATCCCCACCCTTTCCGAGGGGCCACCCTGTATTGTGCTGATAATAAATATTGTATCATTAAGCACATTAAAACTGACACCGATGCCTTCAAATTCGCCTTCCATCTGTTCATTGAGTTCGGTAAGTTCTTCCTCACTGATATAGGAGGAGTGCGGATCGAGGTCGTGCAGCATATTGGTAATGACATTCTCCACGAACGACTGCTCATTGAGGGTATCGACATAGAAGCGGTTGATCTTGTCCATGACCTCCATCAGTTTCATGGATTGGGAATCCCACTGGGAATAGAGATCAGTCCTGAAAAGAGCGGTTAGCAGGAGGATGATTGTTACAAATCTTTTAGCCATAGAAATAAAAATTTGGAAACAGGCTGAATAAAAATATCAAAAGCCGGAGGAACAGATGCCTCCGGACTCCTTTTTGGTTTCAGCCGTAAATATAACCAATTAATGCTTTAAATGTTGAGATCTCACTCCCATTCTATGGTAGCAGGCGGTTTGGAACTGATGTCATAAACGACGCGGTTTATGCCTTTGACCTTGTTTATGATATCATTGGATATTCTGGCGAGGAACTCGGGAGGAAGATGGGCCCAGTCAGCTGTCATACCATCGGTTGAAGTAACGGCTCTCAGAGCCACAACAAATTCATAGGTACGTTCATCACCCATCACTCCGACCGACTGTACGGGCAGCAGGATGGCTCCGGCCTGCCATACCCTGTCGTACAGACCAAATTTCTTCAGTCCTTCGATATAGATATGGTCTGCTTCCTGGAGAAGGGCAATTTTCTCCCGGGTGATCTTACCCAGGACACGGATAGCCAGTCCGGGGCCCGGAAAGGGATGGCGATGAAGGAACTGAGGGCTGATCCCTAGGGCATTCCCCACTCTTCTCACCTCATCTTTGAAGAGCAGGCGAAGGGGTTCAACTACTTTGAGATGCATTTTTTCCGGCAGTCCGCCCACATTATGGTGGGATTTTATGGTAGCCGACGGTCCGTTTACAGAGACCGATTCAATGACATCCGGGTAGATCGTTCCCTGGGCGAGCCATCCTGCCCCGGATATCTTCCGTGCTTCGGCTTCAAAGACTTCGATGAAGTTCTTTCCGATACTTTTCCTTTTGGCTTCAGGGTCTTCAATGTTTTCAAGGTCATTCAGGAATTTATCCGATGCATCGACACCAATAACATTCAGCCCCATGTCTTTGTAAGAGGCAAGAACAGTTTCAAACTCTCCCTTGCGAAGCAGACCGTTATCAACAAAGATGGCGGTGAGGTTTTTACCTATGGCCCTGTTCAGCAAAACGGCAGCCACGGTAGAATCGACCCCGCCCGATAGTCCAAGGATCACCTGGTCGTCGCCAAGTTTAGTTTTCAATTCGCTGACGGTAGATTCGATAAATGATTCCGGGGTCCATTCGCTATGGCAGCCGCATATATCGCGCAGAAAATTTCCGAGGATCTGTTTCCCTTCGGATGTATGGTATACTTCGGGATGGAACTGCAAACCGAAGGTAAGTTCATCGCTGGCCTGGTAGGCACCGACTTTCACATCGTGAGTGCTTGCAATGATACGGTAGTTCTCCGGCAGGGATATGATGGAATCACCATGCGACATCCATACCTGGGTACCCTGACTGAGATTTTTCAACAGCGGTGAATCCCCGTCGATCGTTTCAAGTCTTGCCCTGCCATATTCCCGGGTGTTGCTTGCCTGGACTTCTCCGCCGTAAAAATGGGAAAGATACTGTGCACCATAACATATTCCGAGCAGGGGCAGTTTTCCTTTGATCCCGGACAGGTCGGGCAATGGAGCACCGGCATCTCTTACCGAAAAGGGACTGCCGGAGAGGATCACCCCTCTGACTTCCGGATCAGGTTCCGGAAAATGATTATAGGGATGGATCTCACAATACACGGAATTTTCCCTTACCTTCCTGGCGATCAGCTGGGTATACTGGGAACCGAAATCAAGAATCAGGATCTTTTCTTTCACGGGAGCACACGGTTTAAATTCATATCTGGATGCAAAAGTAGCATATCCTTTTTAATAAGCAGGACATTTTTTCATGGCTTATCAACTTCCGTTGAAACCCTTGTCAGGGGCAGGCTGAAGCGATCGCCGTCGTTGACATCGCTGGTCTCCGGAAATACGGTACGTGCTTCACCGATCAGTTCTTCGAGGTCCTTGTAGCGGGAGGAAAAATGCCCGATCAGCAGCCTACCTGCACCGGCCTGTTCCGCCATAAGGGCAGCTTCCCTCGCAGTGGAATGCCAGGTTTCACGGGCTAGTTTCAGATCTTTTTCCATGAAAGTGGCCTCATGGAAAAGCAGATCGACTCCCCGGATATACGGAACAAGCGAGGGAGTGAACTTTGTGTCGGAAAGGTAGGCATACGACCGGGAATGCCAGGCGGGCAGGGTCAGTTCCTTATTGGGGATCATACGCCCGTCGGCTGTGGTATAATCTTCCCCCTTTTTAATCCTCATGATATCGGCAACACCCACTCCCAGTTCCCCGATCCTGTCTTTCCGAACATTCAGTAACCTGTCTTTTTCCCTGAACAGATACCCCAGGGTGGGAGTCCGGTGCTTTAGTTCCAGGGCAGTAACCGTAATCCGGGAATCCTCATAAATAACAGCAGGCAGAGGACCAGTCGGAGTATTGAACTTAAGTGGAAAGGGCAAGGGTCCGAAAAACCGGAGATGAGTTTCGAGCAACTCTTCGAGGGCAGGCGGGCCGTAGATATTCAGGTCGGCTTTCCGGCCCATAAGCCCGAAGGTGGAGATCAGTCCGAAAAGGCCAAAAACATGATCACCGTGCAGATGGGAGATGAAAATATGGTTGATCCGGGCCGGGCTGAGTCCGAACCTGCGCAGTTGAACCTGCGTTCCCTCCCCGCAGTCGATTAAAAAAAACCGCTCATTCACATTGAGCAAATGAGCGGTTGGAAAACGTTTTGAGGTAGGTAAAGCAGAACTACTACCTAATATGGTAAGTTCAAAAGTCACAAAGCTATAACCTCTTTATTCAGCTTCTTTAATCATCGTCTCGGCCGATGCCAGATTATTGGAGATATTGAGCACCGTATCTAGCTGGGAAATGGTGATGAGACGTTCCACGGCATCATTCAGGCCGATCAGTACAAAAGTACCTCCGGCATTCTTGCAGAGCCTGTTAGCAACGAGAATTGCACTCAGACCGGAGGAATCGCAATACCTGCAGTTCTCCAGGTCAAGAATGATATTCTTCTCACCATTACCGGACACGAGCACCAGCTCAGATTTGAGCGAAGGCGCGATATGCGTATCCAGTTTTTCTTCCAATACTTTGATCAAAGTATGGTTTTCAAACTTATCAATTTTGAACTCCATAGCTGAAAAATTTAGTTTTTTAGGATTATTATTCTTCTCCTTTTTTGCTTCCAGCCTTTTTCTTTACCTCTTTTTCCATTTCATCCTTCAGGGCAGCCAGTTCGGAAATGTCGCCGAGTGTGGTTTTTTCGAGGCTGCTTTTCAGCTTTTTGGTTGCTTTACGTGCAGCGGCATCTTCTGCTTTCTTCCCATCCTGTTCAACATTTTTCTTTTCATCTTCAAAGATCCTGCTGTGTGAAAGGATGATTTTCTTGGCAGATTTGTTAAACTCAATAACCTTGAAGGAAAGTTTTTCATCAACCCGTGCAGGTGATCCGTCTTCCTTTACAAGGTGTTTGGGAGTAACAAAACCTTCAACACCATAAGGCAGTGCAATTACAGCCCCTTTGTCCATCATTTCAACGATCGTTCCTTCGTGAACTGTATCTACCTCGAAGATGCTTTCGAACACATCCCATGGATTTTCTTCAAGCTGCTTGTGTCCAAGGCTGAGGCGTCTGTTTTCCTTGTCAATTTCCAGTACAACTACTTCAATATCAGCGCCTATTGCCGTAAACTCTGCGGGATGCTTGATCTTTTTGGTCCATGAAAGGTCTGAAATATGAATCAGGCCGTCAACACCTTCTTCGATCTCTACAAACACACCGAAGTTAGTAAAGTTACGAACTTTTGCGGTATGTTTACTACCCACGGCATATTTTTCTTCAATTTTTTCCCACGGGTCATTCTTCAGTTGCTTAATGCCCAGCGACATTTTCCTTTCGTCGCGGTCGAGGGTCAGGATGACGGCTTCGACTTCATCGCCGACATTCATGAACTCCTGAGCACTTCTGAGGTGCTGTGACCAGGACATTTCGGAAACGTGAATGAGGCCTTCCACTCCGGGTGCAATTTCAACAAAGGCACCATAGTCGGCCATAACCACCACTTTGCCTTTCACGCGGTCGCCTACTTTCATCCCGGCATCCAGTGAATCCCACGGGTGAGCGGTCAGCTGTTTGAGACCAAGGGCGATCCTCTTCTTATCGTCGTCGAAATCAAGGATAACCACATTGAGTTTCTGATCGAGCTGGACAATCTCTTCGGGATGATTAACGCGTCCCCAGGAAAGGTCGGTAATGTGAATGAGACCATCTACACCGCCCAGGTCAATGAATACACCGTAAGAGGTGATGTTCTTGACGGTACCTTCAAGCACCTGTCCTTTTTCCAGCTTGGCAATAATCTCTTTCTTCTGCTGTTCGAGTTCCTCTTCGATAAGTGCTTTGTGGGAAACCACAACGTTTTTGAATTCGTGGTTGATTTTGACCACCTTGAATTCCATGGTTTTTCCAACGTATGCATCATAGTCGCGGATCGGTTTGACATCGATCTGGGAACCGGGAAGGAAGGCTTCGATGCCGAATACATCGACGATCATACCACCTTTGGTCCTGCACTTGATGTAACCCTTGATCACCTCGTCGTTGTCGAGCGACTGGTTGACGCGGTCCCATGAACGCATAGCGCGTGCTTTCTTATGTGAAAGGACCAGCTGACCTTTTTTGTCTTCCTGGCTCTCCACATATACCTCCACGGTGTCACCGGGCTTCAGTTCAGGATTGTACCTGAACTCGTTCAGGCTTACAACACCTTCTGATTTGTACCCGATATTGATGACAACTTCCCTTTTATTCAGGGAGATCACCGTACCTTCCACCACTTCATTCTCAGCAATGGTTGAAAGGGTTTTGTCGTACATTTCGGCAAACCTGTTTCTTTCCGACGGTACGTAGGCATCATTCTTGTTGTTGATGGTCGACCAGTCGAAATCGGCAATACCAGTGTCAGATTTCACCGCTGATTTCTCAGCTGCTTTTACTTCAGGTGCAGTTTTCTTTTCAGCAACAGGAGCAACTTCTTCAGGAGCAACTTCTGTTTCCGCAACCACTTCTTCAGTTTTTTCTTCGGCTTCAGCAGAAACCTCTTCCACCTCCTCTTTCAGGGGAGCTTCATTTTCGTTTACCGGTGCAGCACTCTCCGCTGCCTGATTTTCAACACCCTCAGTTTGTTCCAATTCATTCTGTAAGGCATCCTTTTCAATTTCACTCATTTGATAAATCAGTTAAAATTAATAAGTTAGACATTATGTTTTTTAAACGCGCCGCAAAGATAAGCTTTTCCTTCAAAAAAGGCTAATTTTCAGGAAAATATTACAGAAAATCTACGGGTTGTTTTTAAGCAGGCCCAACGGCTCCTGGAAGGGGCCAAAAGTAAAAACCAGGGCCCTGTCCCAATCCGATAAAAACTGTATTTTTACATTCCGGCAGTAAAACAATGAAAAATTCGCTTTTGCAGCCCTTTTCCGGACATTCCGGAAGCTATGCCGGTATTTAAATAAATGTTTAAATTTTAATATTTTAACCGCTGAATAGATGAAAATAACCGTTATAGGCACGGGCTATGTCGGACTGGTTACCGGTACCTGTTTTGCAGAAAGCGGGATTACGGTATCCTGTGTCGATATCGATGAAAACAAGATCGAACGGCTGAAGAAGGGTGAAGTTCCGATTTACGAACCCGGGCTGGAAAGTATGATCCATACCAATGTGGAAAAGGGACGCCTGTTTTTTTCCACCGACCTTGAAGAGGGTCTGAAGGAAAGTGAAGCCGTATTTATCGCGGTAGGAACACCTCCGGATGAAGACGGTTCGGCCGACCTTAAACATGTTCTGGCAGCGGCATCCGAAGTGGGCCGACTGATGGACAGTTACCTTGTTATCGTCACGAAAAGCACCGTACCGATCCACACGGCTGAAAAGGTCCGAGGAGCCATCCAGACAGCTCTGGATGAACGGGGAGCCGAAATTCCGTTTGATGTGGCTTCAAATCCGGAATTCCTGAAAGAAGGTGCTGCAATCAGCGATTTTATGAAACCCGACCGCATCGTGATCGGAACAGACTCCGAGCGTGCCGAAAAGATCCTGAAGAGGTTGTACAAACCCTTTCTGCTGAACGGCCACCCGATGATCATCATGGATATCCCCTCAGCCGAAATGACCAAATATGCTGCCAATGCAATGCTGGCTACCAAGATCACCTTTATGAATGATATTGCCAACCTGTGCGAGATTGTAGGAGCCGACATTAATCTGGTGCGTAAGGGCATCGGAAGCGACAGCCGCATTGGAAACCAGTTTATCTATGCCGGTGCGGGCTACGGCGGATCCTGCTTCCCCAAAGATGTAAATGCACTGATCCGTACGGGACAGGCATACGGCCAGCCACTGGAGATCCTGCAGGCTGTCGACCGGGTAAATGCCCGACAGAAATCGGTCCTTGCAGCAAAGGTCCTGGCTCATTTCAATGGCTCCGTCAGGGGAAAAACTTTTGCCATCTGGGGCCTTTCCTTCAAGCCCAACACCGACGACATGCGCGAGGCTCCTTCCCTGGTGGTAATCAGCCAGCTTCTGAAGGAAGGTGCCCGGATACGGGTATACGATCCTGTTGCCATGGAAGTGGCACAGGGTATCCTGGGCGACACGGTAAGTTATTCCAGGGAACGCTATGAAGCCCTGATTGATGCCGATGGCCTGATTGTCATTACCGAATGGTCGGAGTTCAGGGTCCCGAACTACCGGGTTATGGAAAAACTGATGAAAGAAAAGGTTATATTTGACGGCAGGAACATTTATGAGCCCTCGGAGCTGATCGAATACGGATTCACCTATTACAGCATAGGCAGAAAACCTTACAAGCCCCATTTATGAAGAAAAGAATACTGGTTACCGGAGGTGCCGGATTCATTGGTTCGCACCTGTGTGAAAAGCTTCTCCGCGAAGGAAATGAAGTGATCTGCGTGGATAATTACTTCACAGGGTCAAAGAGCAATATTGTTCAGCTCCTGGATCAGCCCTATTTTGAGCTGGTCCGCCATGACGTGACAGTCCCCTACTATGCCGAAGTGGACGAGATTTACAACCTGGCCTGCCCTGCCAGCCCGGTTCATTACCAGTATAACCCGATCAAGACCATCAAAACCTCGGTGATGGGCGCCATCAATATGCTCGGGCTGGCAAAAAGGGTAAAGGCAAGGATCCTCCAGGCATCTACAAGTGAAGTATATGGTGATCCCGAGATCCACCCGCAGCCGGAAAGCTACTGGGGACATGTCAACCCGGTCGGGATCAGATCGTGTTACGACGAAGGCAAGCGTTGCGCGGAAACCCTTTTCATGGATTATCATACCCAGAATAAGGTCAAAATCAAGATTATAAGAATCTTTAACACCTATGGACCCAGGATGCACCCCAATGACGGACGGGTAGTCTCCAATTTTATAGTTCAGGCGCTTCAGAACAAGGATATTACCATCTATGGCGACGGATCACAGACGCGCAGTTTTCAGTACATCGATGATCTGATCGAAGGAATGAGCCGTATGATGGCCACCCCGGATGAAATTACCGGGCCGGTCAATATTGGCAACCCGGATGAATTCACCATTATGCAACTGGCCCAAAAAGTGATGGAAATCACAGGGTCCAGATCGAAACTGGTCTTTTTGCCATTGCCGCAGGATGATCCCATTCAGCGTAAGCCCGACATTTCGCTGGCAAAGGAAATACTCGGCAACTGGAAACCGGCTGTTGCACTCGATCAGGGACTGCGGCTGACCATTGATTATTTTGACAAACTCCTATCCCGATGAAAGGAATCATACTGGCCGGGGGATCCGGCACCCGCTTGCACCCGATCACCAAAAGCATCTCCAAACAGATCATTCCTGTTTACGACAAGCCCATGATCTACTATCCCCTTTCCGTCCTGATGCTGGCCGGAATCAGGGAGATCCTGGTGATCAGTACGCCGACCGACCTGCCTTTATACCAGCGTCTGCTCGAGGACGGAAGCCAGCTTGGTCTGAACATTTCGTATGCCGAGCAACCCTCCCCCGACGGACTTGCCCAGGCCTTTATTATCGGTAGGGAATTTATCGGGAACGATTCGGTTTGCCTCATCCTGGGCGACAATATCTTTTACGGCCATGGATTCGGAAGGATACTCCACGATACGTCAAAGCTAAAAGACGGGGCAGTGGTTTTCGGCTATTATGTCACGGATCCGCAACGCTACGGAGTGGTGGAATTCGATCGCACGGGAGCCGTAAAAAGTCTGGAGGAAAAACCTGAAAAACCAAAATCCAATTACGCTGTTACCGGTCTGTATTTTTACAGCAATGATGTGGTGGAAAAAGCAATATCCCTCAGACCATCGGCCCGCGGGGAACTCGAGATCACCGATCTTAACCGGCTGTACCTGGAGGAACAGCGCCTGAAGGTCAGGATACTCGGACGCGGAATGGCCTGGCTTGATACGGGAACGCAGGAGAGTCTGCTGCAGGCCTCCAATTATATTTATACCATTGAAAAAAGACAGGGACTCAAAATCTCGTGTATTGAAGAAATTGCGTATAAAAGAGGTTTTATCAGCCGGGATCAGCTTCTGAATCTGGCCTCTGAACTTAAAAAAAGCAGTTACGGGGTTTATCTCGAGCAGATTGCCCGTGAAGAGATATTAACATTTGACAACCAGGAATGAAGGTTAAAGGAACAGCTATTGAAGGACTGCTGATCATCGAGCCCCGGGTATTCAGGGACGGCCGGGGGTATTTTTTCGAGAGTTTCCGGGAAGAGGATTTTCTTCACCCGGGGCCGGATTATCGTTTTGTCCAGGACAACCAGTCGTCATCGGCTTACGGAGTGATCAGGGGACTGCATTTTCAGCAGGGTGCCGCAGCGCAGGCAAAACTTGTAAGGGTGGTTTCAGGTACGATCTATGACGTTGCTGTCGACCTTCGGCCCGGTTCCCCTACCTTCGGAAAATGGTATGGTCTCGAGCTGAGCGATACGAATTTTCTCCAGCTGCTCATACCAAGGGGCTTTGCTCATGGTTTCTCCGTTCTCAGCGAATCGGCCGTTGTATTTTATAAATGCGACGCCTATTATAATAAAGAAGCAGAAACAGGTATACGTTACAATGATCCCGATCTGGACATCAACTGGATGGTTCCCCACGGGAAATGCCTGGTCTCTGAAAAAGATCTGCAACTGCCATTATTAAAAGAATTAAACATACATGGCTGAAAACGGAATTCCGATACTGGTTACCGGCGCTGATGGACAGCTGGGTAATGAATTCAGGAAACTTTCCGGGGGAAGGGACCTGGAACTATGTTTTACCGATTACCGGGAACTGAATATCCTGGATTACCAGGCTGTAAGAGAATTTCTGGACAGAAACAGCTTCCGCTACATTATTAACTGCGCAGCCTATACCGCTGTAGACAAGGCGGAGGATGAGCCTGAAAAAGCCTACAGTCTGAATGCCGATGCAGTAGGAAACCTGGCTTCAGTTACCCTGGAAAAAAGCATACGGCTGATCCATCTGTCCACCGATTATGTGTTTTCGGGTTATATGCCCCGGCCGCTGGCAGAAAACGACGAACCACTGCCCGAAACCGTTTACGGCAACTCCAAATTCGAGGGCGAACTGAGCCTGAAGAATCACCCGGGAGCCATGATCATTCGCACATCCTGGCTGTATTCTACCTACGGGAACAATTTCGTAAAGACGATTTTGCGTAAAATGAAAGAACAGTCACACGTGAAGGTGGTTTTTGACCAGACGGGTTCTCCGACCTATGCCCGGGACCTTGCCAGTGCCATTCTGGATATTATTGAAGGAGTTGAATCGGAGAGTTTTCCCTTTAATCCGGGGGTCTTCCACTATGCCAACGAAGGAGTCTGCAGCTGGTATGACCTGGCTGTTGAGATTGCCAGACTGAGCGGGGTCAAAACAATTATCAGGCCCGTGGAAACCAGGGAATACCCGACCCAGGCTCCCCGTCCGTGGTATTCGGTACTGAACAAGGAGAAGATCAAAAGCGTTTACCATCTAACAATCCCTCACTGGAGGGACAGCCTTGAGAAATGTATTGCAGAACTTAAATAACACCTTAGATATGGAACAAAACGAATTGCTTCAACAGGTCAGGGAGAAAGCCGGAAAATGGCTGAACAGTCAGCTTGATGACAGGACCAGGCAGACTATTACCTATCTGCTCGACCATGACGAGAATGAACTGATTGAAAGCTTTTACAAGGATCTGGAATTCGGAACCGGCGGTTTACGCGGCATCATGGGTGTGGGATCGAACCGGATGAATATTTATACCGTGGGTATGGCCACCCAGGGTCTTTGCAATTACCTGCTCCGGCAGTTTCAGGGGAAAGACCATATCAGTGTTGCCATTGCCCACGATTCCAGGAACAACAGCCGGCTGTTTGCAGAAACCGCCGCAAAGATCTGCATTGCCAATGGCATCCGCGCTTACCTGTTCGACGATCTGCGGCCAACTCCCGAACTGAGTTTTGCCATCCGTCACCTGGGTTGCCAGAGCGGGATCGTGATCACAGCTTCCCATAACCCTAAAGAATATAACGGATACAAGGTTTACTGGGAAGATGGAGGGCAGATTATCGAACCACATGATGTGAGCATTATTGAAGAAGTTCAGAAAATCACCTCTTTCGACCAGGTGAAATGGGACGGCGATCCCGCTAAGATCAGGATCATCGGAAGTGAGATCGATGAGATTTACACCGACCGGATCAAAGGACTGTCGCTGAATCCTGAACTGATCAGGGCACACTCCGATTTACGGATCGTTTACACCCCCATTCATGGCTCAGGGGTGAGACTGGTACCCATGGTGCTGAAAAAACTCGGTTTCAGTAATATTTTCTCCGTACCCGAACAGGATGTTACCGACGGAAATTTTCCGACCGTCATCTCTCCTAATCCGGAAGAATCGGCCGCACTGACGCTGGCTCTGAAAAAAGCCGACGAAGCAGGGGCCGACCTGGTGATGGCAACGGATCCGGATGCCGACCGGGTGGGAATTGCCGTGAGGGATCACCAGGGTAAACTGATCCTGCTCAATGGCAACCAGACCGCGTCGATCCTCTTCTACTATCTGCTTTCGCAGTGGTCAGCCAGAGGCAAACTTACCGGAAAGGAATACATTGTGAAGACCATAGTCACCACCGAATTGCTCACTGAGATTGCCGACCGCTTCGGGGTTGAGCACTTTGATGTTCTGACCGGTTTCAAATATATTGCCGACATTATGAAACAGAAAGAAGGCAAAATGACCTTTATCGTTGGCGGCGAAGAAAGCTATGGCTACCTGGCCGGTGATTTCGTCAGGGACAAGGATGCGGTAATGTCGTGCGCACTGATTGCCGAAACAGCAGCCTGGGCTAAAAGCAGGGGAAAAAACCTTTACGATGTATTGCTGGATATTTATAAAGATTTTTCACTTTACAGGGAGGGACTTATCTCGGTGGTTCGCAAAGGCAAATCGGGTGCTGAAGAAATCCGCCGGATGATGGAGGACTTCAGGAACAGCCCGCCTGATTCCATCCATGGTTCGGATGTGGTCATGGTGCATGATTTTGAGATGCAGAAATCATACGACAATATTTCTCATCTGCGCTACGATATCACCCTGCCCAAATCGAATGTGCTGCAGTTTGTCCTGAAAGACGGCAGCAAGATTTCGGTCAGGCCTTCGGGAACTGAGCCCAAGATCAAATTCTATTTCAGTGTCAGGGACAGGATCCGGGAAGGAGAAACGCTGGAAGCAGCAGAGGCCCGTCTCGGAGAGAAGATCCATGAGATCCAGAAGGAATTAAAACTGGTGTAAGACCACAAACCGACGGTATCAAAATGCCGGTGATCCGGTACCAGCCCCGCTACAGATCGTGCGGGGCTTTTTTATTCGCCGATAATCTTCACCAGGACTCTTTTTCTCCTCTTCCCGTCGAATTCGCCATAAAAGATCTGTTCCCAGGGACCAAAATCCAGGTTGCCCGAGCTAACGGCCACCACAACTTCCCGGCCCATCACCTGTCTTTTCAGGTGGGCATCGGCGTTGTCTTCGAATCCATTATGCCTGTACTGGCTGTAAGGTTTCTCGGGAGCCAGTTTTTCCAGCCACAGCTCAAAATCATGATGGAGGCCCGCCTCATCATCATTAATGAAAACGCTTGCTGTAATATGCATGGCATTTACCAGCACAAGTCCTTCACGAATGCCACTTTCTCTCAGGCATTCGTTCACCTGCGGGGTAATATTGACAAGTTCCCTTCTTTTACCGGTTTCAAACCAGAGTTCCTTACGGTATGATTTCATCTTTTTTTTACGAAGATAGTAAAAGAGAGTGAGGAGTGAGGAGTGAGGGAGTGAGGGAGTGAGGAGTGAGGAAGTGAGGGAGTGAGGAAGTGAGGAAGTGAGGGA
>JBMOLL010000072.1:0-69060 GCA_049325415.1 Bacteroidota bacterium
AATCCTATGTTACCTATGAATAAACACGGGATCCCGAAGTACTATCCCGTATAGATCTATAAATCCGGTCAAGACACCGGGTTCTTTGCAAAGGCTGCCCCATGCGGACGGCCTTTGCTTTTTTCAGCCTGCTTCCACCTGCCGCAGACAGGGAAGCCGCAACAGGTATAAACTCCTTTTTCGTCAAAGCGGGTTCTTTGCTATCTTTAACCCACGAATCCCTTAAAACAAACATCATGAACAGATTCCTCCTGCCTCTTTTATGGCTTACCCTGTCGGTCCCGGCCTTATGCCAGGATGGCGGAACGCCCCTGCTTATTAATGCGGAAGCCCGGAAAACGATAAGCCTGAACGGCAAGTGGAACATCATTATCGACCGTTATGAAAACGGTTATTATGACTACCGTAGGAAACCTATCTCCAATGGCTACAATCTCAATCACAAACCGGAGAACAAACAGGAACTTGTGGAATATGATTTCGACAAATCTCCTCTGATGGATGTTCCGGGCGACTGGAATACGCGTATGCCCGAACTCCTTTATTACGAAGGAACGGTATGGTACAAGAAGTCGTTTAGCTATCATAAACCCGAAACTGGGAGGACCTTCCTGCGCTTCGGTGCCGTGAACTACCAGGCCCTGGTTTTTGTGAACGGAAAACTGGCTGGCACGCACACCGGGGGCTTTACCCCATTTAATTTCGACGTCAGCGATCTTCTGACCGAAGGAGATAATTTCATTGTGGTCAAGGTGGATAATGTAAGAAGCCGCGAAGGCGTTCCGACCCTGAAGACCGACTGGTGGAACTATGGAGGGATCACCCGCTCCGTTTCGCTGGTGGAAACACCGGAAATCTTCATACAAGACTATTTTATCCATCTCAGTAAAGAAAGAACCGGTGAGATCAGCGGATGGATCCGCCTGAACGGGAAAGGGGCGAACCGCGAGGTAAAACTGGAAATTCCCGAGCTAAAATCATCAAAGATTATCCGCACAGGCGACGACGGAACAGCGAACTTCACCCTGAAAGCCAGCCCGGTACTCTGGTCGCCCGAAAATCCCAAACTCTACGATATCATCCTTTCGTCGGGTGAGGACCGGATTACGGACCGCATCGGTTTCAGGACCATCGAGGTCAAAGGCTCCGACATCCTCCTGAACGGGAAGCCCGTATTCCTGCGTGGGATTGCTATTCATGAAGAAGCACCCTATCGCTCGGGAAAGGCCTTCAGCCGGGATGATGACCAGACCCTCCTGAACTGGGCTAAAGAAATGAACTGCAATTTTGTGCGCCTCGCCCACTATCCGCACAATGAAGAGATGACCCGACTGGCCGACGAAATGGGGATCATGGTATGGTCGGAAATACCCGTATACTGGACCATCCAGTGGGAGAACGTGGAAACATACAAAAACGCTGAAAATCAACTGGAGGAAATGATTGCACGGGATAAAAACCGGGCCTCCGTGATCATCTGGTCGATGGCCAATGAAACACCCGTGGGTACCGACCGAAATGCCTTTCTGCAGGGTTTGATCGACCGGACCAGGTCGCTTGACAATACACGATTGATCACCGCAGCCCTCGAAAAACACTATCCCGACGGAAATAACCTGCATCCCGTGGTGGATGATCCCATAGGGGCCAGCCTGGATCTTCTGTCCTTTAACGAATATATCGGCTGGTACGATGGCCTCCCCGAAAAATGCAACAGGGTGACCTGGACAATCAGCTATAATAAGCCCGTTATAATCAGCGAATTCGGAGGAGGAGCCTTGCAGGGACTCCATGGCGCAGCCGACGAGCGATGGACCGAGGAATACCAGGAGGATCTGTATATTCAGACGATAAAAATGCTGGAAAAACTGCCCAACCTGCAGGGAACCGCACCGTGGATCCTGATGGATTTCCGCTCACCGAACAGGGTCCTGCCCGGGATCCAGGATGGCTGGAACCGGAAAGGAGTGATCAGTGACCAGGGAAACCGGAAGAAGGCCTTTTACATCATGCAGGACTGGTACAAAAAGAAGGCAGCGGAGCAAAGTACCCGCTGACTTCTCCCCGCATCCGGTCTTACAGTTCAATGAGGAGCGTGTTGCTCTCCTTCTGCAGTACCTCCCTGAATTTCTCCAGCGGAATCTGTGCCCCGCCCTTCCGGTATGGATTCTCTTCCGCGGTAAATTCAAGGCTTTTGCCATTGAGTGTCAATGCCCGTGGACTGTGGTTTCCTTTCTTCACCCTGTATTCCAGTTTCAGGGGATATCCGTCATAACTCAGACTGGCCGACATACCATCCATTGAAGCCGGCAGTACCGGGTCGATGATCAGCTGACCGGAAAGGGTACGCAAACCCAGCAGCCGGCTCACTACCAGGGTAATAAAAATGCCCGGTCCGCTGGAATATACCCGCCAGCCGCCTTTGAGCAGCATTTTTCCGGAAAGAACCTCCTCATAACGTTCATCGGCTTCATAACGACTTTTGAAGGTGACATCTGAACTGCTGTAATAGCAGTTCGACTGCCGGTAGTCGGAGCAGGGAACCACCTTCCTGTAATCCACCGGTATTGCCTGGCGAAGGGCACGCACAAAGCCTTCGGCTTTCCCGGTAATGGCGAGGGCTTCGGCATAGCGGATATGTTCATGAATATACATCAGTCCAATCTCCCTGCCGAAAAAGGTACTGCTTTCTGCCCGCTGGAAAATGGTCTGGATCCCTCCCCTGTACTTCAGGGGCCGGTCCATAAGCCTTGCCCCGTCGGGTCCCTTCAGATGCTTTTCCACCAGTTCCTGGTGCACCTCCGCCTGCTCCGCGGTAAAGATACCGCTGATCACCCCGCGATCCATCGGCAGCACGCTGTATCGGATCCCCGTCATCTTATCGGCAGGATGCAGCAGTACATCAAAGGTCCCGTCGTCTTCCACCATGCCGTAACCGGCCACAACCCCGTCCCTGACAAGGTAGCGGTTGAAATCGTCCCTTATCCTGCGACAGATCCCTCCCAGTGCTACAGCTTTTTCCTTTTCTCCCGCTAGTTCATAAACATGCCGGTACTGACTGAAAGCCTGGAAATTCATTTCCACGGTCCAGCTGGAAACCATGCGTGCAGCCAGATCGTGGCTCACCGGCTGCAGTGAATCGTTCCAGTCGCCTCCCCCGTAAGGAACAAGTGAGGTACCGGGGATAAATGAATCCGTGATCATTTTTATAAGTCTTTCCATATGCTCGCGCAGCGGACTTTCTTCAACCGGGCTGCCTGCGGGCAAATAATAGGGCAAAACAGTATCCAGGATCCCGCTATCCCCAGTTACACCGATATATGAACTCAAAGCGATAATGCACCAGTAGTAAACATCGCCGTGCGAATGATCGGCCCGGATATCGCGAAAACTGTCGAACATCCACCATTGCGGCCAACCCCCATCGGGATTCTGATTTGAGAAAATAGTCAACAGCACCTCCTTTGCTTCGTCATATTTCCCCATTCCCAATAAAAGGTCGAATGGTCCCTGGGCCACATCCCGTGTTCCCCAGGCCGCCCCGCTGAACTGCTCCAGGCCGTATGGGGTCAGGTAATGCGTTAAGGCATTCATGGCATACCAGGGAAGGATCTCCCTGATGGCAAGGCTGTCGGCATCCTGTCCCCCGAGCTCAAGCTGCATACATAAGTCCCCGAACACCTTTTGTCCGTCATGGCAATCGGCTTTAAAAGCACGGTCGGCCTCACCGATGGCCGCCAGGTCTCCGCGGGCAGTAACTTCACCGCTAAAACTGATCAGGAAGGAGGAAAGCGGCTCCGTTTCAATAACAAACAGGGGAAAGCCGGCCACTGTGCCGGTGGTATAGAGCAGTTCTTCACCGCCTGAACGGTAAACCGCTCCTTCGACCAGGATCCGGTAGCCCGCTTCCGGGAATTTATCAGCAATCATACTCTCTGCGGCCGGTTTCAGAACGAACTCCCCCGAAGCCGTACCCTGCGAAAGCGACCAGTTGTTGAGTGTATCAAACTGATGGCTCAGGATAAAACGGACCGGCTTGCCTTTGAGTACCCGAATATCCGTAATGATCCGGTCCTGCTTCTTCGAGGTCCATGTGCGGACCTGCAATATCCCGCTGCCGGTTTTATAGATCCAGCGGCAATGATTGAGCCCTATCTCAAAAGCTGAAGGAATGCCCAGCAGGTAAGTGGTGTCGTTCAAAAGCGCAAAAATGCGCTGGCCCGATTCGGGAGCAGTATTGAACTGACTGGTACAGACAGACAACAGGGTGGTGAAATTTGTATTTCCCTGTGTAATATGTGAATTAAAAACACCAAAGGCAAAAGAGGTGGTTGACATCACTGTTTCTTCCGGTTTAAAACCTGCTTTGGCCTGCATAATATGGGCATGTGGCCTGTCGACAAGCACTTCTTTTTCGCGAAGGACCACATGTCTTCCGTCGCCGGTGAAAAACGAAAGCAAGGAAGATCCGCTGCGCTCGACATGCCGCCAGTCGCTGCCAAAAAAATCACGGAGCTCCTGTTCCGAAAGCTCCTCAACCGGCAGAAAAGGAGCACTGTTGAACAGGTTTACGGCAGGAGAACGAAGCTGATCGGTACCGACAGCTCTGATTTTCCCTTCGAAAGCAGAAAGTGTGTCCTTCACCAGGTCCCGGTCGGCCTGAGAAATAGCTTCGGGATGGTCGGGCAGGTAAATCCCGAGAAAAGAAGAAGAGTGGGCTTCCCCTTTTCGCAGTAAAAACGGTTGTTCCTGAAGCGCAAGTACTGCGCCTTCACCAGCCATTTCACCGCCCAGTTCCCTTTGCAGGAGCGCTTCAGGAACTCCAGTCTGGCGATAGCTTTTCCCGTAGAACTGCATGCTGTCGGTGCAGGCTGATTCCGCCCGCTTTCCGGAGGCAATGAGTACAAAGGGATAGCCTGGCTTCTCTTTCATATTCTGACGGCAGCAAAGAATTTTCCCGTGCTCTTCGTCATCCAGTATCGTCCGTTCGAGGTACTGGCTGATGTAATATTCGTTGTTCAGGCCGTTGATCGCCGGCTTCAGTCCGATATCCTGAACATAAACAAGGTCGGCATCCAGGTCCTGCCCCGAATAGTTGATGAGCTCCACCAGCCATAACCAGGCAAAACGGTCCTCTGCCGGAACCAGGGTAATGCTGTACTCCAGTCCCTCCCAGTTTCCCCTGCCTGAAAACTGATGATCGCGAATGACGAATGATGTCGGACTCTCCGGTCCAGTGAGCGGGGTGAATTTCAATGAACCGCTTCTTTTCCTGAGGTAGATCTGGGCGCCGGCCCTGTTGTAGGGAGAACCGGCCTGCATCCCGATCCGGATGGGTGTCACATCAATATCCTTCAGCGATCCGTTCTCCAGAAAGGAGAGAACCATTCCTTTTTTGTTCACCAGTTTCATTTTTTCATCCTTTCGTTTCATTCATATTTCATTATCCTTCAGGGGATTCATGATGTAAGCCCGAAGATCAGCCCAGCTCCTCACCCAATACTATCTCCAGTATGAATTCCTCTTTTTGGTGGGGATAAGAGATCACCAAACGATTTACGCTTCTTTCAATTACTGCGTTTTCAAGGCTGCAGGTGATCTGTCGGGCCGTCGCAAAAGGTTCTCCTTCCAGCACCAGCTCTCCCCTGAGCTCCCTGTCACCATAAAGGGTAAAGGCCACCGTCCCCCTTTCGACACGACAGGAAAGAAGGTCGGAGGTGGTATGCAGAAGGCTGATCCCGGATCCCAGGGGCCTGCATACAGGTGAAAACACGGCATAAAGCGGAGGTAGCTCAAGGCTTCCGCCTTTGAACGGGACCTGGATCTGTTCACCGCTTTCAGGATGAGTATAGGAAATTCCGGCGCTTTGAGGCTCGTTGTAATAGTTTCCGATAAAGAGCAGTGCATGGCCGTCGGGTGTGAAGCGTTCCCTGACGGCAACAGCGTCATTATCCGACCGGGTATGACTGAGCTGCGCCGCGGAATGCCCGAGGAAGGCCCTGTATACGTCCTTGTGACGCTCGGTATCAAAACCCACCCAGGTACCCAGGTGCGTTGCTAAGCCTTTTCCCACAGGGATCCGGAAACCGCAGGCCGAGCCCCTGAGTGTCCGGGCAATGACCTCACCATCTTTGAGCTCATGTTCATTGTAGACCACCTGGGGATTGGCACACTTAATGTCACGCAGTCCGAAGATATCCACCAGGGGTGAATCCACGGCCTCAAAGCCTGAGGGACGAATATGCAGTGCATCACGCAGGATGGTGCAGGCCTGCTGGTTCATTTCCCTGTCGGGCAGACAGGGATACACCACCAGTTCTCCGCCGTTCCGGGCATAATCGGCCAGGACCAGCTGATCGGCGGCATTCATCTCATCTGTGGTAAAGGACCAGACCTGCTTATACCTGCTGAGCTCTTCGGCACTGGTGCGCGTGAGGTCGAGCATGTCGTAATCGACATTCAGGATCTGCAAAGCCTTAAGCAAGCCATCGAAATAGGCCGGCCGGCGAATGGCCGAGGGTACGAAGCGGAGCCCGCATTCCTGACCCACAGGTCGCTCCAGTTCACTTGCATAATAATGGGGATAGAAAAGAACACAGATCTCAGCCCTGCGCCGTGCCTCAACAATCACTTCCTCTGAGGAGGTGATCAGGCTGTTCATCCTTTTCACGAGCGGGAAGGCACTCCCCCTCTCTCCTTCCGCGCTTAGTGGGGTGAACCAGTAAAAAGTATCCCCCGAATAGCCGGTGCGCACGGCATTCCTCCCCTGCGAAAACATATAGTAATTCCATCCTGTCAGGCCGTTAATCAGGCTGGCCTTGTAAAAAAGCTCCATTTCGCGGGGATTGGTAACCACGTGATACTCCCTTGATCCGCTCTGGAATTCAGCAGCGAACAGCGGTTTACTGCCCTGTACCGCAGCGGTTATGTCGTTGATGATCCGGTCGTCATGCAGGTTCCTGTATGACAGGAATTCAGGAATATGGTCGGCACCGAAAATTATGTCGCTTTTATCACCGAACAGTTCGTCATACATCGTGATATTCACAGGGAACTCATAGCCGCTGCCGTAGATCCATCCGGGCAGGTTATGGTAAAGAGGAAGGGTCACGCCCCGCTCCCTGACCATTCCGGTCAGCATCTTCAGGTAATCCGCGTAATAGGCTCTCCAGAAACGGTGCCATTCATAATCGCGTCCACGGTCGCCTGCCGAAGAATAGGGTGCTTTACCGTCGGGAGGCAGTTCCACTTTATTAAAGGAAGCATAGGCTGTTCCCCAGATCCTGTTCAGTTCGCCGATCCCTGCAAACCGACTTTCCAGGTACGCAATGAACTTTTCCTTTACCACCGGGCTGTAATCCCCCTGATGGGCCAGCCAGGAAAAAACACCGATCTCATTGCAAAGCTGCATCATAATTACCGGACCACCCCTGTCAGACTGATAGCTGCTGATCAGGGGCATGATCCTGTTGTACCATGCCTTTACCTTTTCGAGATAACGCTCATGAAACAGGGAGACACCGTCGCTCGGAACGATTTCACCCCGGCTGTTCCTCATTTTAACTTCCTCTGCATACCTGTCAAGGAACCAGTCGGGCAGGCCTGCCCCCCAGAACTCAGCCAGAATGAAAGGACCGGGTTTCAGGATACAGGTGAGTCCGTATTCCTGGCATAACCGTATCCACGTGTGCAAATCCTTTTCCGGAACTTGCTGCCCGTCAAAATCAAACACCCCTTCCACGCTTTCGTGCCAGGCCCAGGGAATGTAGGTACTTACCGTTCTCAACCCTGCTTCCTTTGCGGCATGGAGATGTGTTCTCCAGAGGTCTTTCTTGATCCGCCAGTAATGAATCTCGCCCGAAAGCAAAAAGGTCTTCTTCCCGTCCTGAAGGAAATTGTCGCCTTGAATAGTAAATGTCATAGAGCTGCTTGTTAACTGTTTTTATTAAAATTTCCTGTTTACACGCCTGCGGCGTTGCCCATGAGTTCCTGGTTCCTCCTCCGTAACTCTTCCTTGATCTCCATGCTTCGCTTCTCGGTGAGACTGTACCTGAAAACAAAGAAAACAGAGAATATACTGAGGAATATGGGAAGACCGATCTCCAGCACCCTCATCATCAAAAGGGTATACGGGGTTTGCCGGGTCAGTACCTTTACCTCTTTTTCGATAACAGCCAGTTCATCATCCAGCAAACGGTAGTTCTTTCGGAGCGTCATATCGGAAAGGTCGCCGTAAATCCCGCTGGCGGTGGTAATCAGGGTTTGATAATGCTCCCGGCTCTTCTCCGATTTGACCGACCGTGTATCGAAGCGGGTCAGGAGCAGCAAGGAATTCATCCTTGCTTTTTCAAGCATTGTTCCCTGGGATGCAGCAAAGACACGATCTGTAAGCTCACTTCGTGAAGTATCGCTCAACTCACCCGACAGCTGTCGCTGCAGGTCCTGCAGTTCGGCCAGGTTGGCTTCGGTCAGTACCAGGGCCGATTCAAGCTGCGTGCTGATTCGCGCCACATCAGCTGCCGAAAGTTCCTTTTCCGGATCGGGATCTTTCCTGACTTCTTTCTGAAGATAATTTTGATATTCTTTTGCCTCGTTAAAAGCTCTGGTGCTCAGTTCCCTGAGCTGATCTACGGGCAGGGTCCCCGAGCTGTCGGCCTGGAAAACCGGTGTCCATTCACTGATCCTGCTTCTCATTTCCCTGATATTCCCCTGCAGACTGTCAACCCGGGTTACCTGTCCCTCATCGAACATGGTGATAACGATCAGCACTCCACCTACAAAACTGGCCAGGGCTGTCCCCATTTTGATGAACCACCAGAAGATGGAATAGTAGCTTCCTTCGGAACGCTGCCCGGTTTTTAGTTCATCCTCGTCACAGATATCTCCTACCATGGAAGAACCAAGGGTAAAGAAAAAGAGCATTCCCGAGGACAACAGAACGGTCGGCATCAGGATCCAGTACGGATGCGCCGGATTATAACAGAAAATCTTCGACAGCTGGGCCATCACCATGAGAACTATGGCCAAAAACAGTGTGTTCCTTTTACCCAGTCTCGGACTTATAATATTCAACGGAAAAACAGCCAGAAGGCCGGTAATGGCCCAGACCGTCCCCTGGATTCCAAGAATAGTTGCTCCCGTGTCCTTATCTCCCCCGAAAATATAGAAAATGGGAATATAGGAGCCCAGCAACTGTACGAAATTGAAGCCCATTGCCAGGGTAAAAATGGTCAGGGTCAGCATAATGAAATTCCTGTTCCCTGTCGTTCTTTTTATATCCTGCCAGAACGGCGTCTTTTTCTGCTTCTCCACCTTTTTGAAGCCGGGTTCCCTGAGCTTGAAGAACCACCAGAACGACAGCGGGATCAGAATGGCGGCAATCATGAGAGAGACATACCTCATCCCGTCGGCTTCATTCCCTCCCGGTCCGCGGAACACCTCAAGATTGGCCAGTTTGAAAAGCCAGGGGGTACTCATCGCAAACAGGTTCCCTACAAAGCTCTTGATGCTGAACAGTTTGGTTCTTTCATGGTAATCGGTGGTCATTTCCATGCCCAGGGCACCGTGGGGAATTTCAAAAATGTTGCAGGCGGTGAAGAACAGGAGCAGTGCCACCAGGATATAGATCAGCTGGAAAACATGAAAGCCGGCCTCCGTGGGAAACCAGACCTTCACCATGTCGCCTTTGGGGATCCACCACATCACGACAAAAAACACAGCTACCAGGATTCCTCCGATCAGCAGAAAGGGCCGGCGGCGGCCCCAGCGGGTGCGGGTATTATCGGAGAGGTGTCCGATGACCGGATCGGAGAGCGCATCCCACAACCTGGGGATAATCAGGATCAGACCCAGCCAGAAAGCACTGAGGCCGAGACTGATGTTTCCCATCAGCCCGACCAGGATACCGGCAATATTAAACAGTGCAATGGGGATGATCCCCCCGGCACCGTAAGCCGCATACTGGGTAAAGGAAATTCCGTTATTCCCGTTCTCTTTCCGGCTCGTGTCTGTTACATTGTTTTTCATAGGGTTCATTGATTTCCGTTAACCGGAAAACAGCGTCTCTGACTTAGCGACTGTTTTCCTTCTCCGTTTTAGTTTTATTGTTTCACTGCCTGTTTCATACTTTCAGTTTGGCCCGCTGTGCTATTCATAGCAGATCTCCACCTCAGCCGGGAAAACATTTACCGGAATTTCCCCCGCGCTGAAGCCGGAAACGGGCTCACCATTCACCTTAACGGATACAGGTTTTACCGATCCGTTGAAATTCCTGATCCGGATCCCGTTCTCGGGAAGGCGAAGGTCCCCGTAAATGGAAAAACGGTAATTCCTGCCTTCCTTTTTCACTGCGTAGGAAAGTTCTCCGTACCAGGTCGGGAGGTTCTCCACACTCATGCCCTCGGGCGCATCGATCCAATCCTGGTAAAGTCCGGAAGCCAGCACCAGCGAGTGATCGTATTCATTTTCGTAAACAAACATTGTGCGGATGGCATTGATAAAATCACTGCCGACCCAGGTATGGGGCATATCCCCTATAAAAGAGGGTGTTGAAGGATCCTTCCACACCACTTCCGCCCAGTGTTCCCAGCCGCGGGGACGCTGATTGGTCATGAAATAATCAATGAGTTCATGGGCGATGTCGGGTCTGTCAAGCAGGATAAACGAACCGATCAGCCGGTTTTCATAAGGCGTATAGTTAACCCAGTTTAGTTGCCTGTCCCTCCGCTTCCGGAAAAAATCGTAATACCTGAAAAAGGTATTGTAGACTTCCGGCTGTGGAAGATTATTCAGCTCATTGCAGGGCGTCAGGGCGATGGTGGTGGATGTGGCATCGAAATCGCCCAGTTCGGCACAGCCGGGGATGTAATCGATCCCCTTGTTTTTCATGGCCAGGCGGATGGAACGGTAGAGGTTGGTCTCAAATTCCCGGTGAAAGGCAGAAATACGGTTATATGCCTCCTCATTGCCCAGGATCCACTGGATATCTGCTGCTTCTTTCAGTCCGAGCACGGTGAAAAAATCATCCCAGTAGGAGTGCATGGGTTTGGCCGAGTAGCCCTCATGACTGATGGATTCAGGCATCAGACCGTACAGGGACCGGATACTGTCGTTCCCGTTTTTGTAATAATCAGTCGTGCGCTGGCTTACCAGGAAAGAAATGTAATCAACAGCTTTCAGCACATGGCTGTTCATCGAGCGGAGAAAGGTGCTGTCTCCCGTAAACATGAAATACTCATGAACCAGGTAGATGAATTCCCCGTGACTGTCGTTCTCCGGTACCGGGTCGGGACCGCGGAAATCGACGACGCAGGGGATCTTTCCGCTTTCGTACTGATAGCTGGCATACCAGCTGATGAAATCCTTTACTTCGGGAACGATTCCCGATTTCATCAGGGCAGAGGAAGTAAGTGCGCCATCCCTGATCCAGCTCCGCTCATAGGAACGCGAACCCGGCTGTATTCCTGCTTTGTCGCGGTTAATAAGGATGTAGGCCAGATTGGATTTATACGTGTTAACGAGCCGGTCTGCGGAAGGGGGAAGGTTAAAGCGGATATGGCTGACCTTTGCCGACCAGAAATCCCTCGCAGCATCAAGTTCCTTGAAGACTCTTCCTGAAGCAAGTGCTTCCCCTGCACTTTCCCGCCCGTAAAAGGGGGAAGCCAGGTAAAAGCTGACTGTTTGACCGGGTTCGAGGTGGATCCGGTACATCAGCACCCCGCTGGCCAGCTGGTCCGGATCATTAACCGAAACAGACGGAGGCAGTTCGCCCTTCCGGATAAAATCGACAATATTCCCTTCCTGGAAGGCGGAAGCACCAAAGCCATCGGGTTTTTTCTGAGAGAGAAGCACCTGATCGTCGACAACAATACTTGCTCCTTCCATTCCGATATGGCTGATCTTCCCTGCCCCGCCCGTGTTATTCAGAAACTGGTAATAAGGATTAACCATCAGCGGACGGACCAGCAGGTAAAGAACAGGTTCAGCCGCTTTGTCCGACCTGTTTGTAAGGCTGTAGCGGATCCCGAGAACCGAGGAGACATTGGCTTCGCCGCAGGTGCTGATCTCGGTCCGCAGCGACAGGTCCTTCATTTCCCAGGTCACCGATGGCAGAAAACTGTATTCATTCGTCACTTCCGGGTTCCGGAGCGACTGGGTGGTACTGACATTGCTCCAGTTGAAGAGCGAGTCGCCCATCCTGATCATCGGTTCCACTGAGAACCTGGCCTTCTGAACCTCCACCATCCCGTCGGTATTGATAAGGGCTTCCTTCTCATCATTGTTCACCCCGTTAATGGTCCAGAAAGTAGCAGTACGTGAAAAATAACGGGGATAGTTGCCCGGCGGAGAATTCTCGGCAACATCGATCAGGAAATCATTCAGCGTCATGGAACTGCGGATATCCGTAAAACGGACCTCCTTCACGCCGAAACCCTGCTTTCCGGCAGCTTCAAGAAGCCTGATCTTGAGAAACTTTCCTTCTGATTCAGGAAGGCGGATAAAACTTTGCTCATCCCGGTTATTCTTAATAAGGGCCATGCTTTCCCAGTTCCGGCCATCTTCCGACAGCAGGACCTCATAACTGCGTGCATACTGATCTTTCAGCCACTCGATCTGCAGACCGCCAAACTCCCTGCGGCCTGAGAAATCAAATAGCAGACACTGATCCTTTGCTGCCTTTCCTTTCCACGCTGTTTGCAGGGAATTATCAGTCGCAGCAGCCGGATCAAAGCCTTTGAGGGAACTTTTGGCGCTGACAACAGGTCGCGGATAAATCCCGGTCTCGGGAGGAAGCTTTTCGAAACGCAGATCATCCAGCCAGACAGTACCCTTGCCACCAACAAAGGAGGCGATGGTAAATTCGATCCGGTCGATCCGCTTCAGATTCTTGTCTTCAACCGGACCCCAGGCAAAAGCGATATGACGCTTTTTTATCCGGATCTTTTTCCACTCACCCGGAAAGGAATAATTCCGGTTATTGACCCACCAGACATTATTACCGGTGCTGTCGATAAATTTGATTTCGAAATTATTACCCGGTGAATCGGCTTTCAGGTGAAATGTGAATTCATAATTATCGGGGAGATCAATGGGGAAGAATTTCTGAATCCCGCCATAGCCGGTACCCTTTGTAAAATCGTAATCGAAGCGCAGGGCCTGACCGCTTACACCCGGCTCGGTACCCAGCTTAACCTCAACTCCGTCGGAAACATTAAAGGACCAGCCTGAAGTGCTTTCCATTCCGTCGATCAGCTCTGCCTGCGCTTTCAGGGGAGCAGACAGCAATACAAAACAGGCCAGCATGACTGCGGCCGTCAGATCCTGGATTCTCATGTCTTTCTCGTTTACTAGTGCTTTCCGTCCCGGAAGGAAATACCTCTCCGGGTTAAAACCCAAATTTATAAATATTCTCCATATCCGAAAGCATAGCACCCAGTGAAGAAAAAAGGCCTGTCGGAATAATTATGTAGTGGGACTGGTAAATTTTTAAAACAAAAAATGAGACTTTACGTAGGAGCAAAATATATTATTCAAGCAATATCAAAATATCTTGATATTTCGTTATCTTAAAAAGACAAATTAATATTTACTTAGAGGAGAGTCAGATGAGTTTCGGGATTTGGAGGATCCTGATCATCAGACAGTAACAAAGGTGTTCGGTAGGGCAGACAGCACGCGGCAAAGTTTAAAACGGGGGGATTGAATGATTTTACTTAAAGATATTATTGGCTTTTTTCGCCTGAAGGAATCGGAACGGGATATTCTCAGAAAGGAGATTGCCACAGAAAACATCCGGAGGGTATTTTACCTTTCAATTATTGCGGTTCCGGTAAGTCTGACCCAGATCATTATTTTCTGGCTTAAACTGCCCGAGGCCACAGGGACGGAGTACCACTGGAGAATGGGTATTATCTACTCTCATGCCGTTATTTCAATTTCTTTCCTTTTTCTCTCCCTGCTGCTCTTCTTTGCCTCCCGAAAAAACCTGCATTCCCTGCTGATCAAGGTTGGGACCAATACAGTGATCCTTATCCTTCTTATTGCAGGTTCCGTCATTGTCGGCATCGATCAGCAGGTGACCACTTCCATCACCCCTTTCCTGATCACTTCCCTGATCACAGCCTTCGTTCTGCTGATCCGGCCCTTCATTTCGCTGATCTATTATTCCTTAAGCTATATCATCTTCTATTTCGTTATGGCAGCAGCCCAGGCCGATGAAGCCGTAATGATCTCCAACCAGGTGAACGGGATCACCGCATCGGCTGTAGGATTGCTGATGTCCTTCATTTTATGGAACAACTTTCTGACCAGGAGGAAACAGCAGCGTCTGATCGAAAGACAGAATGAGGAACTCAGAGAAGCCAATATATCGCGGGATAAGTTCTTTTCCATTATTGCACATGACCTGAAAAGTCCGATGTCGACCATTCTGGGATTCATGGAAGTGATGGATATGACCCTGGAGGCCGGAGATGTTAAAAAAACAAGGGAAATGCTGAAGATCGCAGATAACTCGACCCGGCAGACCCTCACCCTTCTTGAAAACCTGCTGATGTGGTCGAGATCGCAGTCGGGCAGATTGAATTCAAATCCCGATAAAATCTTTCTCGGCTCCCTGATCCGCGACAGGATTAATAATCTCAGTGGTCAGCTCCTTGCAAAAAACCTCACGGTTGATCTTCATTCTGACGACAGTCATGTGGGGTATGCCGACCCGGAAATGATCAAAACCGTGATGAGGAACCTGCTTTCCAACGCCATCAAGTTTTCCTTTCCGGGACACAGGATTGAGGTCAAAACCGTGCCTGCAGAAAACATGATTGTTATCTCGGTAAGCGATACCGGCACCGGGATATCCCCCGAAAAAATGGACCGGCTTTTTAACCTGGCCACCACGCCTCTGTCCGAGGGAACAGCACATGAACAGGGAACCGGACTGGGCCTGATCCTCTGTAAGGAAATGATAGAAAAGCAGGGGGGACAGATCTCGCTGGAAAGTCAGGAGGGCAAAGGAACGACGGTAAGATTCACGGTTCCTCAGGCGCTCTCCGATTAATTTCCGGCCGGCTCCAGGATAAAAGCCATATCCTGGCCGACATAGGCGGCGTGTCCGTCCTTTATTTTCAGGACCGGCAGGTCGAAACTGATCCCGTTTTTCCCGGCCTTCACCACAAAATCCTCCTGTATCCCCGACTCCTCTTCATCGAGGAAACGTCCCCGCCAGGTATGATAGAGCCTGAGTTTATAGGAGCCTTCCGTGATCCCCGGAAGGAGTACTTTTTTTCCTGACAGGTCGGTTTCTGCATTCACCGCCCAGCCAATGATCATCTGATCGGAAACCAGGGCATAGACATCACATTCCTTTCCCTGGCTGTTGAGGGTTTTTAAGCCGCTCAGGGTGCTAAAGGGGATCTTCTCCGTAAACCTCGCCAGGCTCTTCATCTGGTTGGTGACCACATTGTCGTTCAGGGCATCGGAATAGGCCCACCAGAAGGGGGTCATCGGCGAACCGGAGGCCATGGCCACCCAGATGGCATTATGATACTGGGCCAGGTAACCGGGCATGCTCATTTCATAAAAAGTATGATCCCAGCCGGTTTCAGGAATAATCACCGGCTTTTCGTAATTCTTCCACAGCCGGTCAAGGATGGCATGATAGTTCCGGTAACTGCTTGCCAGCGGATGGACAACAGCTTTATCTATTTTCCCCGTTCCATTTACCGGGAAACCCTGGGCTTCGTACATCTCCCTCCCCGGCATATCAAAGAATTCATAAGCCTTGTCCCACCACTCAAAGACGCCCCCGCTCCGGGTGCCGGTGGTAAGGTGCTGCCAGGGGTCGTTCTGTTTGAAATAGTCGTGCACTTTTTGTGCCCAGCGGGTGGCACCCAGACTGTCGCCCGAAGCCCAGCCGTCGGTTCCGTTCACTTCATCGATCACAAACCAGAGCGCCAGTGAACGGCTGTATCCCCAGCGGGCGATCATGTAGCGGTAAAGCTTCTCCTGGTACTTCCAGGCCTCTTCGCTGCTGTAAAAATCCTTTGCCTTTGTTACCAGGGCATAGGGATTGGTATACCAGGCAATGTTCCCTCCGCCCCATACCGTCTCCGACAGGAAGGAATGGAACCAGATGTTCAGGGAAAGCTGCATATCCCTTTTCTCCAGTTCCTCGAGCATCTCATCGATCTGTGAGCAGAGCAGCTGGTCGTAACGGCCAAGTCCCGTACCCCAGGTTTCAAGGGGCGTGATCAGATGACTGATATAATTCACACCCTTTTCCTGTAACTCATCAAGCACCTCCGGCTCCGTGGGTCCATTGTACCACATCCCCACCCCGTACCAGGGTACCCCGTCGGCATGTTCCAGGTATCGCTTGTTTTCCGCGATCCGGATGGGTCCGTGTTTTTCCGGACTTCCAACCAAAAACTTCCGGGCTTCGGTACCGGCTGTACCGTTCCGGTCGCGGACTTTCACCATGTAGGTCCACTGTCCCGGCTCATCGGCAGAAAAACGCACGGAGAACCCTCCCCGGTAGCGTTGACTGTAAAAACCGGGAACCCTCCATTCTTTTCCCGAGGGAGAAATAAAGACGGCTTCGAGGGAAACATCATCCGGGTCGAAGGGATTATCAAAAACGGCATCCAGGGATACCGACAGTTCGATCTTCTCGTAGGCAACGACTTTCTCCGGAAAGAGGAATACCCGATTGATAGCGGGCTGGGCAGAAAGAACGGTAATACCGGCCCAGAGGGCCAGGACGGAGCTAAGGATCCTGGGTTTCACTTTTTCGTAGTTTTAGTTCAAAGGTAAAAATAGGGATTTGATCCCTGCCGGAAAATCAATTTTGTCTCAAAGTCTTTCAATGTTCTCCCATATCCGTCACAAAATAATCATCGCCGGCATCCGGTCCTTCCCGGGATCAGGCCAGAAAGAGGTAAAACTGGGTACTGGAATTACTTCCTTGAAAAAAGTGATTCACCGAATCAAAATCCAAAATACATTGCTTCGCTACGCTGCGCCCTGATTTTTATTTTCTGTGGCTGCTTACAAATCCCTTGCGGGCTTTGACGCATCCACAGAAAATAAAAATACCCGTTGCTTCCGCAACAGGTATTTTGGATTTGTCGGGGTGAGAAGACTCGAACTTCCGGCCTCCACGTCCCGAACGTGGCGCGCTGCCAACTGCGCTACACCCCGAATGACTTACTTTAGCTTCAGCGAAGGTGATAATTATACACCGTTGCGAACTTTACTGGCAGGGCTCCGGAGGCACAATGGCAGCCGATATAAGCCTTTCTGCTGCAAGCTTTCGCTGAAGTCACAAAATTTGTGCCCACAAAAATAGTAAATTCCGGGATATCCGGAAAAAATACTTTAAAAAGATAAATTGTCTGTATCGTTGAACGGCACTCCGAATGTCCGGATTTTTCTATCTGCCTTTTTCAAAGATTGTTCTGCACTCCTCCAGCAGCTGCACCCTGTTCACAGGCACCACTCCCGGTTTTTCGCATACCTGGCCGCCGGCAATATTGGCCAGCGCCGCGATCTGTACCGGCGTCAGTCCGGCAACAAGCCCGAGCGCGGCTACGCTGATCACCGTGTCACCTGCTCCGGAAACATCATTGATTTCCCGCGGAACACCGGGCACATGATGGGTTCCTTCCCTGTCGGCAAGAATAATCCCTTTATCCGAAAGGGTGACCATTACCACCTCATGTCCTTTATCCAGGCGCAGCTTTTCCGCGGCAGCTGCAATGGCATCGAAATCTTCGCGGGTAAGATCCAGTTTCATGCCTTCCCTCAGTTCCTTAAGGTTTGGCTTGAAGAGCCCAACGCCATTGTAAAGGGAAAAGTTGCGGATCTTCGGGTCAACCAGTACCGGGATCTTCTGTTCACCTGATACCGACATGACCATTTCCATGACCTTAGGAGTGATCACCCCTTTGTCGTAATCCTGGATAATAATGGCATCGATACCGCCACTTTCCAGCAGATCTCTTACCAGTCCGATAAAAACCTCTTCGAGCCTTTTGCCCAGCAGGATGTCCATCTCCTCATCGACCCTGAGCAGGTGCTGATTTCCGCTGATGATACGGGTCTTCTGGGTTGTGATCCGGTAATCGTCCACCGTGATACCTACATCGGATAGTTGCTGGTCCTTCAGCAGTTCAAGGAAGATATCACCCCTTTCATCGTCCCCGATCACGGCACAGAGAATAGGAACGCCACCCAGAGCCTTGATATTCAGGGCCACATTGGCTGCTCCGCCCAGACGGCTTTCTTCAATAATACCCGATACGATGGGTACAGGAGCTTCGGGAGAGATTCGCCCCACCCTGCCCCACAGGTAGGTATCGATCATCACATCACCGATGATAACGATTTTTTGCCTGGACAGGCCTGCGAAAAACTTCTCAAAATCAAACTCCTTGAACATGGTATACGGCTTATTCGGCAAAGATAGCACTTTTCCCATCTAAACCTCAGTAGGGATCCACATCGGGGATTACCTTCACTGCTTTATGAACCGGACCGTTCGCCATATTTCCGATGATGCCGGAAATGAGTTGACGCGCGCGTTCAAAAGAGGCATTCCGCTCAATCTTCACCAGGATCTCCTGGTGATAAAGTCCGTATCGCCGGCCGGCCGAAGGGGGCTGTGGTCCGAGGACACGGGGTCCGAAAACCGATTTCAGCTCACCGGCCAGGTAAAGAGCTGCAGCATCGACAAAAGAAGGTACCTGGTGGCGGAGGGTAAGCCGGATCAATCTTGTATAGGGGGGATAGGAAAACTGTTTCCTCTCGGGCATCTGCTCTTCAAACATCCGTTCATAATCCTGGCCCAGCATGTTCAGGATCACGGGGTGCGCCACATCGCCCGTCTGTATGATCACTTTCCCCTGTTCCTCTCTTCTTCCCGCCCTGCCGCTTACCTGCATCATCAGCTGAAAACTGCGCTCAAATGCCCGAAAATCCGGAAAATTCATCATACTGTCGGCATCGAGGATCCCGACAAGTGTCACATGCTCAAAATCAAGACCTTTTGAAACCAGCTGGGTGCCAACCAGGACATCCAGTTTCCGCTCACTGAATTCGCTGATGATCCTCTCATAACTGCTCCTGCTCCTGGCAACATCGGTATCAAGTCGGGCCACACGGATACCGGGGATCAGCAGACCGAGCTCATCCTCGACCTTCTCCGTGCCGAAGCCTTTCATCTGGAAATGACCATCGCCGCAGTCAGGACAGTGCGGCGGCACTTTCTCGGCTCCGCCGCAATAATGACAGACCAGTTCGTGACGGTGCTTGTGGTAGGTAAGGCTCACATCGCATTTTTTACACCGGGGGATATAGTTGCACGACGGGCACCAGAGGTAATTGGAATAGCCCCGACGGTTCTGGAAAAGAATAACCTGCTTCCCGGCCCCGACGGCTTCCCTTATCCCGTCGAGGAGCAGCGGCGTAAACAGCGATTGCATCTGCTTCTTCCGCGTAGCTTCCCTGACGTCGGACAGGATCACCGCCGGAAGAAGGGTGTCGCCGTAACGCTTATCCAGTCTGACAAGGCCATACTTACCGGTTTTGACATTGTACCACGATTCAAAGGAAGGTGTGGCGCTACCGAGCAAAACCTTTGCATTATGGAACATTGCAAGGATATTCACGCTGTCGCGGGCATGGTAACGGGGTGCGGGATCAAACTGTTTGAAAGTGCTCTCATGCTCTTCGTCGACAATGACCAGGCCCAGATCGCGGAAAGGGAGGAAAACTGCCGAACGAACACCCAGAATAACCCGGTACGGAGCGTCCGGACCCAGGCCGGCCAGGTTCCGGTACACCCTCACCCGCTCCGCATCAGTGAAACGGGAATGATAGATCCCGACTTCATCTCCGAACACATTTTTCAGGCGCGCAATGATCTGGGTCGTCAGTGCAATCTCCGGCAACAGGTACAGCGCCTGCTTACCGCTTCGGATCGTTTCGCGGATAAGATGGATATACAATTCCGTCTTCCCGCTCGATGTCACTCCATAGAGCAGAACCGTTTGCATGGCCCGGTGCTGCTCCCTGATACTTTCCAGCGCCTTCGACTGGGCCGTGCTGAGTTTCTTTGGTTTCTGACGAACGGATTCCTCCGGATGTGCCGTTCGCTCCCTGCGCTCGAACCTGAACAATCCTCTTTTTACCAGGGCATTCAGGGCTGCTGCCGTTCTGTCCCTGAGCAGGATGCTTCGCTCGACCGAATCGGACTCTCCACCCGAAAAAAAGCCGCTCAGTTCAGAAAATGCTGCAAGCAACTCCTGCTGACGGGGAGCCCTTGACAGCGCATCGTAGACTTCTGTAAACCTTTTCTCCTCTTTCCAATCATCATTAAGAACGACATAAACGGCCACCGGCTGCTTAACTTTTTCAGTAAATACTTCGTTCAGAACAATCGCCTGCTTCTCCACCAGCGAACGGATCAGCGACATCAGGTTCCTTTCTTTTCCCGATGCAGCGAGCTTTTCAATGGTGATCTCGCCGGCGGTCTCCACGACATCCATGATCAGTTGTTCTTCCCGCGTCAGATCCAGCCACTCCCTGAATCCGGGGTTCAGCCTGACCCTCGATTCGCTTTCCGGTTTTAGCCCGGCCGGCAGTGCGGCATTCATCACTTCCCCGGTGGTGCACATATAATAATCGCTGATCCAGTCCCAGAACTGTATCTGTAATTCATTAACAAGCGGATGGTCATCCAGTAACGACAGGATGTCCTTGGCTTCTACGGTTGGCGGATCGGAATGCAGATGACGGACCAGGGCCGTATAGATCCGTTTTCGTCCGAACTGAACCTCAACCCGCATTCCTACGGCAATCCTGCTGTGGAATTCTTCAGGCACCCGGTAGCTGAAGCCTCCGTCCAGGGCAAGGGGTAGAATCACATCTGCAAACAGGTTTCTGGCCATTTGAATCTGCTAAGGGCAGGAGGTCCTGCCGAACTCCCGAAAATACAAAAAAAATACCGCAAGTTGCCCTGCGGTAATCCTGTATGGAACAGGTGGTTTATACGGAAAGGATCTCGGCCATCTGGAGCTGGCTGGGATCCACCTTTTTCTTTACCTTGATCACTTTGCTGAACGGCGTGTGGTTGATTTCGCTGTTATGGAAACCAATCAGCACGCTTTTCTGGTCGTCGAGGAGTGCCTCAACGGCAGCATAACCCATCTTGCTGGCGCTTACCCTGTCATAAGCCGAAGGCGTTCCCCCGCGCTGGATATGACCCAGAACGGAAACCCTTACGTCATATTCCTGGAAGTCCTGCTTCACGCGGTTGGCAATGGCAAAAGCACCTCCCGAAGCTTCACCCTCGGCAACAATGATAATGTTGCTGGATTTCCGCCGTTTGAAGCCTTTTTCCAGGAAGTCCTTCAGGCCTTCGACCTGACCGGCCACTTCTGGGATCAGGATGGCTTCCGCACCACAGGCAATACCGCTTCTGAGGGCGATAAAACCGGCATCCCTTCCCATCACTTCAATAAAGAAAAGACGGTTGTGCGAACTCGCTGTGTCACGGATTTTGTCAACGGCTTCCACCACGGTATTCAAAGCTGTATCGTAACCGATGGTATATTCGGTGCCGAAAATGTCATTATCGATCGTACCGGGCAGCCCTACAAAAGGAATATCATACTCATCACAGAAAACCCTTGCTCCGGTAAGCGAACCGTCACCGCCGATCACCACAACGGCATCAATTCCCTGGGCAATCAGGTTGTCATAGGCCTGCTTTCTTCCTTCGGAAGTCATAAACTCCTTGCTCCTGGCTGTTTTCAGAATGGTTCCGCCCCTGGCAAGAATATCACTGACACTGTATGATTTCAGCGGGGTGAAATGGTTGTTGATCATGCCATGATAACCATGCCTGATCCCGACCACATCCAGCCCGTAATATATAGCTGTTCTGGTAACGGCCCTTATCGCCGCATTCATTCCCGGTGCATCACCTCCCGAGGTGAGCACCCCAATTTTCTTAATCTTCGCCATTTACTAACTATTTGCTACGTATGAAACTAAGTATCCAACTGGCCACAAAATTAACCAATTATTAAACAGGCCCGTAAGGATTCAGAAAAATTTACACGAAGGTTAAAACAAGCCCTGAAGATAGGCTTTGATCTCCTCCATCTGCCATTGAGGTGTTGACGTTGCTCCGCTGATCCCGACTGAACGGCAGTCGCGAAACCAGGCAGGATCGATCTCCTCTGTTCCGTTGATCCAGTAGGAACGCTCATTGTACTGTTTGCAGTACCCGAACAACATTTTCCCGTTCGACGAGGCTTTTCCGCTGGCAAAAAGAATGACATCGTGGGTCTCAGCAAAAAGTTTCAGCCCGGGCTTTCTTCTTTTCACATGACTGCAAACGGTGCAGTTCGACTGGATAGGGTCGCCGCCGGCAAAAACGGTCCGCTCACGGATTGCCTGTTCAATCTCGTTATAGGCTTCGGGATCCATGGTGGTCTGTGAAAAAAGATAGGTGTACTTTGCCGGATCAACCCGCTCCAGGTCCTTCAAACTGTTCACCAGGATCGCGCTTCCGTTGGTCTGACCCAAAAGACCGATACTTTCCGGGTGCCCCTCCTTGCCAAAAATCACGATCTGTTCCCTGGTCCCGTCCATCTCTTCATAGCGCTTCCTGATCCTTTCCTGCAGTTTCCTGACTATCGGACAGGTGGCATCCACCACGCGGATATTTAGCGCTGCCGCCTCGGAATAGGTGGAAGGAGGTTCGCCATGGGCGCGGAAAAGCACCGTCTTACCCTGAATATTGGCCAGTTCATTGCTGGAGGTCTCCTTCAGTCCCAGTTTTTCCAGCCTTTTCACTTCTGCTTCATTGTGTACCATCTGCCCAACAGCCCAGACCTCTTCCCCCGAACTGATGAGCTCTTCAGCCTGCCTGATCGCTGCAGTAACACCAAAGCAGAATCCGGAAGTCGGGTCAATATCTATAATCATAGGCCTGAAAGCGTTTTCTGATACAGGGCCCTGAACCACTCCATCTGTTGCATGGGATTCATATCACTGTTATCCAGCACGATGGCATCATCAGCTTTACGGAGCGGACTGGCTTCACGCGACTGGTCAATCTCATCCCGCTGCAGGATATTCTGCCGTACGATCTCAAAATCGGTATAGCTTCCTTTTTCCGTGAGTTCAAGGTAACGGCGCATGGCCCTTACCTCCGGTGATGCAGTCATAAAGATCTTGATCTCCGCAGCGGGAAAAACCACGGTGCCAATATCCCGTCCATCCATCACTATCCCCTTTTCCTTTCCCATCTTCCGCTGCAGGTCGACCATGCGTTCCCTCACCTGCCTTACCGAACTCACCAGGCTCACATAGCCTGAAACCTCCATGGAACGGATCTGTTCCTCCACCACTTTCCCGTCGAGGCAGGTTTCGCTGACCTTTTTCTCCGGGTTGTAGCAGAAACTGATATCGATGGTATGGGTCACCTCTATGATCTTTTCCATCGAAGGATTCTCGTTAACATTGAAGATCCCGGCCTCCAGGCAGGCCAGGGTGGCTGCCCGGTACATGGCTCCGCTGTCGACATACCTGTATTTGAGTTCTGCCGCGATGGCCCTGGCAAAAGTGCTTTTTCCACACGAAGAGTACCCGTCGATCGTAATGATCAGCTTTGGCTTATCTGCCATAGTTTTTCAGTCAAAATACAAAGGTAATCTTTTTGCCCTTTCACAGTCCTTTGCGGAACTCGGAAAGGTTGGTGGTAATGGAAAAGTGATTGGTACCGCCGGCAAGATGATAGGTGGCATGACCAAAGGCTACGTGAAACTTCGAAACCCGGAACCCGAAACCCCATGAGAAACCGACCATCCCGTAACGGGCATCAGCCTTCAGTTCCTGCCTGCGACGGTAATTATAACCCAGGTCGACATGGAAGTTCTTCCCGGCAAGAAACTCGGCACCAAAAATAAAATGGCGCATCAGCTGGTCCCCGATGATATCAAATTTGCTTCTTTCGACAGGCTGGCCATCCAGGGAGATATTGCTTGAGCTCTCTTCCGGATAGGTCAGATCCCATTTCTGCAACTGCTGCAGGGTGACTGAAAAACGGAAGGGAGCATGCTCAAGTCTCTGAGAAAAACCCGCCTGGATCTCAAAGGGCACTTTCTCCCTCACACCGTCATAGGTCGTCAGCTGCATCCCAAGGTTTTTGATCACAATGGCCGCTGTGGTAAGGGTATGGGGATTATAGTACACTGCTCCTATATCCATGGTGATTCCCAGAGACGTGTATTGTTCAAAAACGGAAAATACCGGTTTGACATTCACTCCTACAGTCAGAAAGGTGTCGATGATGGCCCGGGATCCAATGAGGTTCAGTGCGTATTCGGAAGCTCTGAAGGACCCCTGGTAATAGCCGAATTCGTCGTAACGGGTGAATCTCCCGTAATCGACATAATGCATCCCGGCGGCAAAGTTTCCTATCCCCTCTTTTTTAAAGGCATAGGAGGCATAACCGTAATTGATCCCTGCATAATAATCCACATAATTCAGGTTAAGGTTCTGATCCATGGATTCGTTGAGCAGGGCGGGATTATGAAAAACAAAATTCAGATCATTATCCTGGATGGCGATCACTGTTCCCCCCAGCGCGGCTACCCTGGCCGAGTTGGTCAGTTTGAGAAAATTGTAGGTAGTGCTGCCCGCGGTCTGTGCATGCAGGATTTCTCCGGGCAGAAGCAGGATAAGTGCTATGAAAAGTCGTTTAGCCATAGGGTCAGCATCGTTTCCGGTTCAGCGCTTTAAAGTTTTCGGGTACCGGATGCTATTTAAACGGCTAAATTAATCAATATAGTACAGGGAGATCAAAATTGACCGTAAAAAGCTGTCAGGAAAGCGCTGCAATGATAAGCTCACCGGCTCTGCCGGCCCATTCCCTGAAAGTGTCGTTCGGCATTGTTACTGTCAGGCCGGCCAGGGCTGGGTCAGGTGTTTCGGACCGGAGCCCGATTCCGGCACGTTCAAGATCAGCCGCATTGCAATGTTGTTCAAAATGGTTTTGCACCGGTACGGCAAGAACAGGGATACCCAGGTATCCGGCTTCTGCAACGGATTCAAAACCCGAAGTGGTGATCAGACAACGGCAACGGGCAAGCCGCTCCAGGAAAAGCTCCCTGTCGAGGGGATAAACCCTGATACCCGGGGGCGTCTTCCCGGGAATCCCCTCCCTTATAAAAACATCGGCTTCATACCCGGGCAGATTTGCTGCAGCTTCAGCAAACACTGCGGCCATACCTGGGTAAAGAAAATAAGCCAGGTCGCGGGTACCGGCTTCTCTCACCGTCCGGTAAATTTCTTCGGTCAGCAGGGGGGGGACTACCCGGATCCTGCCAGAAGGAGCAGCCGGGCGGAAAGAAAGTGCAAGAACAAGATCGGAGGATCTCATCACCAGCTTATTGTGCCGGGCAAGCAGACGGCGCTGCATTGGAAAGCCGGGGGCCAGAATGGCATCGGGATGACTGTAATAAAAATGGTGGGCCACCGAGATCCTCCGGATGGAAACGGGCAGACGCCTCATGGCCAGTGCACCATTGAGTTCGTAAAAATTGATAACCGTATCCGGCTTCAGGCTGAGGATCCTTTTGCGCAAGCGGCAAATTTCCGAAAGGTAAAGCGGGGCCAGCAGGATATTCCGGATGAAGGTCTCCAGCAGCCTGATCCCGGTTTTCCCGCTGTTTAAAATAAATCCCGGCGCGCGGTAATGATGAAGCCGTTCTCCAAATGTTTCCGTAAAATAGGAAGGAAGAGCAGCCTGCTGCATATGGCCTGCAAAGACTGCGATCAGCTCGCCTCCGTGCTTTTCCAACAAATCTTTCATGGCAAGGGCCTGGGTAAGATGGCCCCGGCCCTCTCCCTGTACAATAAAGAGGTAGCGTTTCATCACCGGAAAGATACGATACGCAACTGAACGGTCAAAATTTCACTTTTGCTTTCTCAGAACAGCCAGCACGTCAAACACTACAGGACAGGTAAAACTGTTCCTGTAAGTAAGGTCAAGGATCTGAACCATCTTCCGGCGGTCGGTGTGAGGATACTCCCTGCAGGCTTTGGGCCTGGCCTCATAAACGGAGCAGTAATTATCGGGCAGCAGGAAAGGACAGGGAGTCTCCCTGAAGACGTAATCACCATCAGCATCCAGCTCCAGGTATTTTTCGGTCAGGGCGGAAGGTTTCATCTTCAGGAAACGGGCAAGGCGCTCTACATCCCGGTCGTGGATGGCAGGACTGAGTGTTTTGCAGCAATTGGCACAGGACAGGCAATCGAAGGCCGACATTAGCTCATCGTGAACATCATGAAAGCGTTCATCCAGGTCTTTTGGAGGTCTCCTTTTCAGCCGGCTGATGAAGTCGCGGTTTGCCTCCGAAGCATCCGTGGCCTTTTTTTGAACGTTCAGATGATTGGTGGCCTCCTGTTGTTCCATAGTCTGAATCCGTTGCTTTTTTTCATCAGGGCCTCTCCCTGGGTCATGAACAGTCCGGCCAGGACCAGCACGATACCGGCGATTTTCAGCAGCGGCATGGTTTCATCCAGCAGGAAGAAGGACAGGATGGCCACAAAAACCGGAATAAGGTTGGTGAAGATATTGGATTTGGTTGCGCCGATCTCCCTGATCCCAACCGTAAAGAGGATAAAGGCAAGGGATGATCCGAAAACGCCCAGAAACACCAGCGACCAGATACTGATGGCTGAAGCTTCCCTTAGTTGCAGCTGGGGAAGATCGATGATCAGGAACAGGGGCAGGAACAGCAACATCCCGATCAGACTCTGCCAGGCAGTAATGGTAATGGGATTATAGCTGCCGGTCAGCTTTTTTACCGTCATCGTGTATCCAACTGCCGAAAGTACGGCGAACAACATCAGCAGGATCCCTTTCAGACTGGCACCCTGAGAATCCCCGGTATTAAACACGACCATAATAACCCCCATAAAGGAAAGCAGTAGTCCTGCCATATTGAGCAGTGTCACTTTCTCTCGGTAAAAGAAATAGGCTGCAACAGGAATAAACAGGGGGATGGTGGAGATGATGACCGAGGCCAACGTGGAGGAAACAAGGGTAAGTCCGAAGCTCTCCCCCAGAAAATAGAGAAAAGGCTCAAAGAATGCAAGCAGGATCAGCCACTTATAATCTTCCCTGCGGATAGGCTGGAGGCGTCTCATGATCCGCGCGAAGCTGAAGAGAAAGATAATGGCAACGATCAGACGAAAGAAAATAATACTGATCGGGCGGAATGACTCATTCGCAAATTTGAATACCACAAAGGTAAAGCCCCAGAAGAGCATAGCCATAATAAGGCTGACGTAAACGCTACCCAGCGATTTTTTCATTCCGGATTTTTATCGTTCAATCTGCAGTGATAATGGAGGGCGGGCCGGATCAGGCAACCTTCAGTCGTTTGATATTGACCTTCTCCAGTTTTTCCCTGGCGTATTTTATTCCGATCGTGATTTCCTTTGTTTCGTCACTGGAAGGAAGCTCATACATGGCATCAATCATAATGGCCTCACAGATGGAACGCAGCCCGCGTGCCCCCAGTTTGAACTCAATGGCCTTTTCAACGATGTAATCAAGTACCTTGGGGTCGTAGGACAACCTGATGCCGTCCATTTCGAACAGCTTCTGATACTGCTTGGTAATGGCATTTTTGGGTTCAGTCAGGATCCTCCTCAGGGCACTCTGATCGAGCGGATCGAGATAGGTCAGCACAGGAAGCCTGCCGATGATTTCAGGTATCAGTCCGTACGCCTTCAGATCCATGGGGGCTACATACTGCAGAAGGTTTTCCTTATCGACTTTTTCTTTCTCCCTGCTGGCATTATACCCTACTACTTTCGTATTCAGTCGCTGGGCGATCTTCCTTTCGATCCCGTCGAAAGCACCACCGCAGATAAACAGAATGTTTTTGGTATCAACCGGTATCATTTTCTGATCGGGATGCTTGCGTCCACCCTGTGGCGGCACGTTAACCACCGAACCTTCAAGGAGTTTCAGCAAGCCCTGCTGCACACCTTCACCCGATACGTCCCTGGTGATGGAAGGATTGTCGCTTTTCCTGGCGATCTTATCTATCTCATCGATAAAAACGATCCCCTTCTCCGCAGCTTCGACATTATAATCGGCGACCTGCAGGAGGCGGGTCAGGATGCTCTCGATATCCTCGCCCACATAGCCGGCTTCGGTGAGAACGGTGGCATCAACAATTGTGAAAGGCACATGCAGTAGTTTGGCAATGGTACGTGCCAGGAGGGTCTTCCCGGTGCCGGTCTCCCCAACGAGGATGATGTTCGATTTCTCGATCTCAACATCTTCTTTGCTTTCAGGCTGCATGAGCCTTTTGTAATGATTATAGACCGCGACGGCCAGGTATTTCTTGGCTTCATCCTGACCGATCACGTACTGATCGAGGAAGTTCCGGATCTCAGCGGGTTTGAGCAGTTTGATCTGTCCGAGGTCAAATTCCCCGTGAACACCCAGTTCTTCCTGAACGATACTGTATGCCTGCTCGATACAGCGGTCGCAGATATGCCCGGAAATTCCGGCAATCAGGAGATTGGTGTCCTTTTTTTCTCTACCACAGAAGGAGCAGCGGTCCATTTTTATTTGCTTTTTTTGGTTTTAAGATCCCGGAAAAGAACCTCATCGATCATGCCGTATTCTTTGGCTTCCTCGGCAGTCAGCCAGTAGTCACGATCCCCGTCCTTTTCTACCTTTTCATAGGGATTACCCGAATGATTGGCGATAATGGTGTAAAGTTCCTTCTTCATTTTGATGATCTCCCTGGTGGTGATCTCAATGTCGGAAGCCTGGCCCTGTGCACCACCCATGGGCTGATGGATCATCACCCGGGAATGCCTGAGCGCGGAACGTTTTCCGGGTGCACCGGCACAGAGAAGCACAGCACCCATGGAAGCGGCCATGCCAGTGCAGATCGTGGCCACATCGCAGGAGATATACTGCATGGTATCGTAAATGCCGAGGCCCGAATGCACATTTCCTCCCGGCGTATTGAAATACAACTGGATGTCCTTCCCGGGATCGGTCGAATCGAGGAAGAGCAGCTGTGCCTGAATGATATTGGCCACATAATCATCGATCGGTGCCCCGAGGAAAATGATCCGGTCCATCATCAGCCTCGAAAATACATCCATAGAGGCTACATTGAGCTGACGTTCCTCGATAATGGTCGGTGAAATGTAATTATCGTAAACGGAGGTATAACTATCCAGTGTGATACTGCTTATACCTTTATGCTTGATCGCATATTTCCTGAACTCATCTTTCTGGTTCATGGCTTTGGTTTTAAGTTATTTTGATTCAAAAAGCTTGCGGAATTTCTCCGTAGTCACTTCTTTATCGTCAATCTTGGCTGTTTTCCTGATAAAATCAAGAACTTTTTCTTCCATCCGGCGGTCGTAGATCCTTCTTGCTTCTTCGGGTTTTGCCAGCATGTCCTTGGCAAAATGCTCCAGGTATTCTTCGGGAATGTTTGAGATCCCGTACTGCCTGTATTGCGCAAGTGCCATGGCCTTCCCGGTTTCAAGAGCTTCCTCTTCGCTCACTTTCAGGTCCTGCTGCTGCATCAGGTGATCCTTGATGAGCTGCCAGCGGAAATCATCCTCAAAACCGCTGAATTCGGCTTCGATCTGCTCCCGGGTCAGCTTTTCGTTGGTTTCGAGCAGCCACCTTTTAAGAAATTCCACCGGTAGCTCCAATCCTGCTTTTTTAATCATGGCCTCACGGGCATCAATCAGGAAACGGTATTCGCTCTCCTGCTGGTAGCTCCGAGATATTTCTTCGGAGAGACGCTGATCAAATTCTTCCGCACTTTTTACCTCTCCTTCTCCATAAACCTTGTCGAAGAGCTCCTGGTTCACTTCAGCCTTCTCAAATTTCTTGATTTCGGCGATTTTCATAATAAATGTTTCCCCGACAGAGGCCAGTTCCTCTTTTTTCACCTTCAGCAGCGATGACAGTTCGGAATCGCTGGGATAGGCTGCTTTTACATCGAACAGCACTTCATCACCAGCTTTCTTTCCCTTAAATAAAGCCTTTTGCTTGTCATCCTTCATCATATCGAGCGACATCGACACTTCATGCGACTTGATCCCGTCTTCCACAATTACACCGCCTTTATCTGCCTGGAAAAGGTCACCTTTGATCAGTTCATCTACACCGGCTTTCTCCACCGTGATGAAATCACCAAACCTCCGCATGACAGAGTCGCGGTACTCATCAAGTTCCTTTTTCTCGACCTTGATGGTGTAATAGGGAACCTTGTCCTTTGAAGTGATATCCAATTTGATTTCAGGGGCCAGTCCAAGGTCAAAAGCAAACTCGAACTCACGGTCATTATCAAAGTCAATTGCTTTCTGATCTTCCTTGTGAGCCAGGGGCTCACCCAGGATCTTCACCTCCCCTTCGCGGAGAAATTTATACAGTGCATCGGATACTACTTTATTCACCTCGTCGACAAGAACGGGCTTATAATACATTTTCCTGATCAGGCCCATGGGGACCATACCGGGTCTGAACCCATCCACGCGAGCCTTCTTCTTATAATCCTTCAATACATTTTCAACAGCACCCTCGTAATCGGCTGGTTCAACCTTCATTCTCAGGACTGCATTCAGATTGTCGATGTTCTCTCTAGTTATATTCATTTTCAAACAAATAAAATTACCAAAAATTATTAAAAACCGCCAACGCCTCGCACATTCGCTGTGAAAGCCCGGCGGTTCCCATCAATTTTGTGTGCGGATAAAGGGACTCGAACCCCCACTCCTTACGGAACCAGATCCTAAGTCTGGCGCGTCTACCAATTCCGCCATATCCGCTCAAAAAAGGTCCGGCAAATTTATTGAAATTTTCCCAATTAATAAAAGAAATGCTTTCATTATTAACATCCTTTAATGTGTTAAAAATGAAGGTTTTATAAGTGATGGGGTGAAAGGAGCGGGTTCGCTGCTATCTCCGGAGTTCGAAATTCTTGCCCAGATAGACTTTCCTTACCTGTTCATCTTCGGCAAGCTGAGTGGCTGTTCCTGATTTTAAAATAGTTCCCTCATACAGCAGGTAGGCCCGGTCGGTGATGGAGAGGGTCTCGTGTACGTTATGATCGGTGATAAGGATGCCGATATTCTTGTTGCGGAGGCTTGAAACAATTTCCTGGATATCTTCCACGGCTATGGGGTCAACCCCTGCAAAAGGTTCATCGAGCAGGATGAATTTTGGGCTGAGAGCGAGTGCCCTTGCAATCTCTGTTCTGCGCCTTTCTCCCCCCGAAAGCTGTATACCATAGCTTTTACGGATCCTTCGCAGGCCAAATTCATCGAGCAGCGATTCCAGCCGGTCCTTCTGCTCTGCGGGAGTAAAATGCGACAGTTCGAGTACGGCGCGTATATTATCCTCAACGCTCAGTTTCCTGAAAACCGAAGCTTCCTGGGCCAGGTAGCCGATGCCCATTCTTGCCCGTTTATAGACCGGTTCACGGGTGATCTCGGTATCATCAAGGAAGATCGATCCCTCGTTGGGGGTGATCAGGCCGACGATCATGTAAAAGGAAGTGGTTTTGCCGGCACCGTTGGGGCCCAGCAAACCGACTATCTCGCCCTGTTCAACCGAAATGGAGACATGGTCGACCACTGTCCGGGTCCGGTAGCGTTTTACTAAACCGGAGGTATGTAATTTCATGTTTGCCATATCAGTCTCTCATCATAAAATGATAACGGAGCTAAAGGGATAATATTATGATGCTTCTTCGGTATCCTGTTTTGCCCTGTTCAGCACCCTCCGGCTGATGACAATCCCTACTTCATAGAGAACAATCAGCGGAAGCGAAACAAGGATCTGACTGAAAACATCCGGCGGAGTGATAATAGCAGCCACGATAAGGATCAGGACCAGGGCATGTTTTCGGTAGCGCTTGAGAAAATCCGGCGTGATGAGTCCGATACGGGTCAGGAAATAGGTCAGGATCGGAAGCTCAAAGATCACCCCGGAAGCCAGAACAACGGAGGAAACAGTCTGCACATACGACCGGAGGGTCGGATTGCTGATGACATCCTTGCTTACCTCATAACTCCCAAGGAAATGAACGGAAAGCGGGGAAATAACATAATAACCGAACAGCACGCCAAGGATGAACAGAAAGGAGGTATAAAAAACGGCTCCCCGGGCATTCCTTCGCTCCTTCTCGTAAAGGGCCGGACTGATAAATTTCCAGAATTCATAAAAAATATAAGGGAAAGCGAGGATAAGTCCGGCCAGAACCGAAACAGCAATGTGCATATTAAACTGCTCGGCCATCTTGACGGTCTGCAGCTTCAGGGGTATTGAATTGATACAAAGCTTGGGAATGTCGGTAATGCGGCCCAGTTCGCACAACCATCTGTTCGTGGGAAAATCGGGTGTTTTGGGAGCTAGAATGACGCTGTCGAATATAAAGCCTTTAAAGACAAAGGCGACTATGGCCAGGATCACAACCGCTACGGCCGATCTGATCAGATGCCACCTCAGCTCCTCGAGGTGTTCCAAAAAGGACATTTCCGAATCTTTATGCTTTGCCATCCGGCTTTCTGAAAAAAAGTGCTGCAAATTAATAAAAAAAATCTCTCCTGTGTTGAACCCGGGGGCCATGGAACTGTTTTAATAATGAATGATCAGATCAGCGAACCAATCCGTTTGATGACCAGGATTACACTAACCCGCTTCTGTGAACCGGACCGGCTGCATCTCCGGAGTTCCGGCCACGGGCCTCTCTCTAAGAAACCACAGGGTTCCCTATCATAATAAAAGACCCGGTCTGGAATGAACCCGGTCTTCGAATAGGCATCCCCCGGAAAAAATGTTTTAATTTGACTCTGATTTGAAAAAAGTATATCTTTAATTTCATTATTGACGGCAACGCGAGTTTGGAGATGGAAGTAACTGATAAAATCCTGCATGATTTCCTGAAACAGTATTTCGGTTTTGACAATTTTAAGGGAAACCAGGAAATCATCATTAAGAACCTGCTCAGGGGAAAGGACTCTTTTGTTCTTATGCCCACAGGAGGGGGAAAATCCCTTTGTTACCAGTTGCCGGCGCTGATGATGCAGGGAACCGCCATCGTTATCTCTCCCCTGATCGCACTGATGAAGAACCAGGTGGATGCCATGAGAAGCTTCAGTACGGACAATGGTGTAGCCCATTTCCTGAATTCCTCCCTGACGAAAAATGCCATCGCCAAGGTGAAAGAGGATGTACTGAACAAGCGGACAAAATTGCTGTATGTAGCTCCCGAATCGCTTACCAAGGAGGAGAACATTGAATTCCTGAAGAAAGTCAGCATCTCTTTTTATGCTATTGATGAAGCGCACTGTATTTCGGAATGGGGTCATGATTTCAGGCCTGAATACCGGCGTATCAGGCCCATCATCAACAAAATAGGCACTGCTCCGATCATCGCACTTACGGCCACGGCCACTCCGAAAGTACAGCATGATATCCAGAAGAACCTGGAAATGCTGGATGCGCAGGTCTTCAAATCATCCTTCCGCCGGCACAACCTTTACTATGAGATCCGCCCCAAGGTGCATGCCACCAAGGAGATCATCAAGTTCATCCTGGCTAACCCCGGCAAATCAGGAATCATTTACTGCCTGAGCCGTAAAAAAGTAGAAGAACTTGCCGAAACCCTCAAAGTCAACAACATCAAGGCCCTGCCTTATCATGCCGGTATGGATTCCGCAACCCGTGGTACAAACCAGGATAAGTTCCTGATGGAAGAGGCCGATGTGATCGTGGCCACAATTGCCTTCGGGATGGGAATTGATAAACCGGATGTCCGCTTCGTCATTCATTATGATATTCCGAAGAGCCTTGAAGGTTATTACCAGGAGACCGGCAGAGCCGGACGCGATGGAGGGGAAGGGCGCTGCATCGCCTTTTACAGTTATAAGGATATCCAGAAGCTGGAAAAATTCATGCAGGGGAAACCGGTGGCCGAGCAGGAGATCGGACGTCAGCTTCTCCTGGAAACGGTTGCCTATGCTGAATCTGCCGTATGCCGACCAGTCGTGCTGCTGAATTACTTCGGGGAGGTGATGGAGGAGAACTGCAACAATTGTGATAACTGCCTGCATCCAAAAGAAAGATTTGAGGGAAAGGAGTATGTGGTCACCGCCTTAAAAACTATCCTGGCCGTTTCGGAGAAATTCAAAGCCGAACATATTGCCAATATCATTGCCGGCAAGGCCGTATCAGCCATAAAAACCTACAAGCATCACCATCTGGAGATTTTTGGTTCAGGAAAGGATAAAGATGTCAGATTCTGGAACGCCGTACTGAGACAGGCCCTGATCGCCCGCCTGATTTTTAAGGATATTGAAAACTATGGATTGCTGAAGATCAGTGAATCCGGTCATGAGTTTCTTAAAAAGCCTTACTCACTTATGCTGACCCAGGATCATGATTATGAATCGGAAACCGAAGGGGAAGGAATGCAGGGTGGCGGCGGCACCGGCGCAGTCGACGAGGAACTGCTTCATATCCTGAAAGACCTGCGGAAGAAGATTGCCAAAAAAATGAACCTCCCTCCGTTCGTTTTGTTTCAGGATCCCTCCCTGGAGGATATGGCCATTCAGTACCCTGTCACCATCGAAGAACTGCAGAACATTGTGGGGGTCGGGGTAGGTAAAGCCAATAAGTTCGGAAAGGAGTTTGTGGAGATCATCAAACAGTATGTCGATGATAAGGAGATTATCCGGCCGCTGGACATGGTGGTGAAATCAGTGGTGAATAAGTCGGGCGTGAAGGTCTACATCATACAGAGCATCGACAGGAAAATCCCGCTCGATGATATTGCCGATGCCAAGAACCTCGATCTGCTTGAACTCATCTCGGAAATAGAAGCCATTGTCAATTCCGGAACAAAACTGAATATCGATTATTATCTCAATGAAGTCATGGATGACGACCACCTGGACGAAATCTATGAGTATTTCAGGGAAGCGGAGACCGAATCGGTGGATGAGGCCCTGAAGGAACTCGGTGAAGAAGAATTCAGCGAAGAAGAAGTAAGGCTCGTCCGGATCAAATTCCTGTCGGAACTCGGTAACTGAGCCCTTCCGCTTTCTTTCTCTGCCCGGGAACAGATTTCCTTTCCGCTTTCATAGATATTCCCTGCTAAAATCTTGATGTTTTTTATTTTTTGGGTACCTTCAACCTTTCAATCCGGTATGCGCCGGGATCAACATTTCATCTATGGATTCAGTACTTTCAATTGAAAATCTTTCCAAATCCTATCGGGCCGTGCAGGCCGTCAAGAACCTGAACCTGGAGATTCTCCGGGGTCAGGCTTTTGGGATACTGGGGCCCAATGGAAGCGGGAAAACCACCACGCTGTCCGTGATCACCGGGATTCTCAGGCAGGATGCCGGATCGTTCCGCTGGTTCGGACAGGCACCTGTACCCGCCCAGCGAAAAATGATCGGATCGCTGATCGAGACCCCGAATTTTTACCCCTACCTGAACCTGGAGAGAAACCTGAAAGTTATCTGCGATATCAAGGAGATCTCCTATACGGAAATCGACCGTGTTCTTTCGCTTTCCCGGCTGCTGGAAAGAAAACGCTCCCGCTTCTCGACACTTTCACTGGGCATGAAGCAACGACTGGGCATCGCCGCCGCCCTCCTAGGCGACCCCGAAGTCCTTGTTCTCGACGAACCAACCAACGGACTGGACCCTGAGGGAATCGCCGAAGTGAGGGAAATGGTCATGGACCAGGTAAGCGCAGGTAAAACCCTGATCCTTGCCTCCCATATCCTCAGCGAGGTAGAAAAGATCTGCAGCCATGTAGCCATCCTTCGCAAAGGAGTACTCCTCGCTTCAGGCTCTGTGAAGGAACTCCTGACCGAGGAAACCGTGGTGGAAGTGGCCTGCGCGAATAACCAGCTTCTGAAAAAGAAACTGGAGAACTCGGATCTGGTCAGTGAAATCACCGAAGAGAACAAGCATCTGGTCGTCATCCTTAAACAGGGTAAGGATCAGGCCGACCTGAACCGCTTTGCCTTTGGCGAAGACCTTGTACTCACCCATCTCATCAACAGGAAAAAAAGTCTGGAAGCTCAATTCCTTGAACTGGTTAAACAATAATCCATGAGAAAATTACTGCACGCAGAACAGATCAAACTGCTTTCCTATACGCCATTCAGGATCCTGATCATCCTGTATTTCGTCTTCTTCAGCCTCGGCATCCTGATCTATCCGGCCATCGATAAACAGATCCCGATGATCTCCATCACCGACCTGTTCCGCTTCCCCGATATCTGGCCCTTCCTGGCCTGGATCACCGAACCGTATAACATCCTGCTTTCGCTGATCATTATTATGATCACCTGCAGCGAGTTCTCCAACCATACCTTTAAGACCTCGGTGATCTTCGGCATGAGCCGCAGCGAACTCCTGCTCCAGAAAATGATGGCCGTACTGATCCTTTCAGTGTTCGCCACGCTCCTTGTGGGTATCACCTCATTCTCACTGGGGATGATCTACAGCTATAAACTGACGCTGAATCTCATCCTTGAAAACACCTGGGTCATGGCGCTATACTTCCTGGAGGCCTTCAGCTATATGACCATTGCCCTCTTTTTTGCCTTCCTTATCAGAAATACGGCTCTCACCCTGATCTCCTTCCTTGCCTTCAGGGTGCTGGTTGAACCGGCAATACGCCTGCTCCTGAAAGATTATGACGTACGACTGTATTTTCCTTTCAAAACCATTTCAAGACTGAATCCGCTGCCAGACCTGATGGCCATTTTCCAGCAAAAAATGAATTCCGGTCCGGATGGTGAGGTACCGCCCGATGCAAACTTTCTGGGCAAAGCTCTGCCACTGTGGGCCGATGTGCTGCTGGTGATCGGATATGTCTCTCTGTTCCTCTTTCTTTCACACAGGATCATCAACCGAAGGAAACTCAGTTAAACCGACCGGCTGTCCATGGCATCACGCAGCCCGTTTCCCACAAGGGTAAAGGAGAGAACCATCAGCATGATGGCCAGCCCGGGTATGATAGCCAGGTAACCCTGCCCCACAATAATATAGCCATAATGATCCTTGATCATACTTCCCCATGAAGGAACAGGAGGCTGCACACCCATCCCCAGAAAACTGAGACCGGCTTCCATCAGGATGGCCGAAGCAAAATTTGCGGCCGATACGATAACCACCGGCGACAGAACATTGGGCAGCAAATGATTGAAGATGATCCGCAGCGGAGGAAGCCCCAGGGCCCTGGCCGCTTCTACATACTCTTTCTCCCGCAGCGAAATGACCTGTCCCCTGACGATCCTTGCCACCTCAACCCACATGGTCAGACCAACAGCTACAAAGACCTGCCAGTAACCCTTGCCCAGTGCCATCGTAATGGCAATGACCATCAGCAAGGTTGGGATGGACCAGACTACATTGACCAGCCACATTATGATGCGATCGGTTAGCCCTCCGGCATAACCGGCAATCCCGCCGAGCAGCAGGCCAAGGAATAAGGAGATCAGTACGGCTATCAGCCCTACACTGAGGCTGATTCTTGTTCCAAGGATCATCCGGCTTAAAAGATCACGTCCGAAACGATCGGTACCCAGCAGAAAGCGCTTCACGATGATCCTCTCTTCCACCTTCTCCCTCAGCTCGCTGAGGCTTGCCTGTACCCCGCTGCCGTCAATCAGACTGAAACTCAGCGTATCGCCGTGGACCCGGTAAAGGGAATCGGGTCCGAGGGGATAAAATATATCTGCCAGCCTGATCGTCCGGTAAAAATGATCACCGGGATATTTGCTGTAATCCTCGAGCACAACAACATCGTTCCTGAAATTCATGGTGCGAAAGGGCACAATGTTGCAGCTGTCCTCAACACCGTTCATGATGGTCTGAAAAAAACCGCGTGAAGGAATTTCTGCGTTCTTCCTGACCTGGAGGAAACTCACCCTGAAGCCGGGCTTTTCCGCTGCGATCTCCAGGATTTGCCGGTTGGCAGAAGGTGAGTCATCGGGGCATAAGAGGTAGCCAAGCAGGGCGACGATAACAGCCAGGAGGATGATGAACAGACCGGCCATGGCCGGACGGTTCTTTCTGAACCGCCTCCAGGTAAGTCGTGCCGGGCTGGTGCTCTTTTCCATCACTGGGTTAAATCAATAGCTTCTTCCCTTCCATTTCACTTTGAAAATAAGGGGGAGCAGCGGTGTAACAACAATATAAAAATAATGAAACAATGCTGCCGGAACGAAATATTTCAAAATCTTCTGCTGGTTTGTAAGGTGGCTGTACTTCCTGAGAAAGATGAAATCGGCAAGGGTCTTGGCCAGGAAAGCTATGACCGGTACCAGGGGGTCTGAATGCCCCGCCAGTACCTGAAACAGGGATAACAGCATCAGTAATGAACTGAAATACACGATGAAAGCCGTGAACAGTGTTGCACCATCGGTGTAATACAGCGTTTTTGAGCTCCATCTCGACCGTTGCATGAAAAATCCGGCCCATCCGCTGTTGGGAAGAATCCTTACTGATGCCCTGGTGTCGGCAAGAAAGGTCATTTTTCCCCGGTCCTTCTTTAATGCATGAAGCAGAAACATGTCATCACCCGAAGGGGTATGTTTCTCCTGCAGTTTATTTCTGGCCCCGAGCCAGGCCTGCCTCGAATAAGCGAGGTTAGCCCCATTGCACATCACCGCGTTTCCGGCACCGAAGGAACCCGCACCGCTGGCATTCAGGCTCATGAATTCAAGAGCCTCCAGGTATTCACGAAATCCGGTGAGCGGTGAAACAATGACCGGTGCCGAAATAAGTGCATATTCAGCTTCCGCCCTTTTTTCAAGATGAGCCTGTAAAAACGACGGCCCGATAGCTACATCGGCATCCAGCTGAATGATCCATTCTCCCCTGGCGACGAGTATCGCCCTTTCCAGGACCTTTTTTTTACCCCGGATCCCTTCCGCCGGAGGCAGGCAGGTGAAATTCTTCCGACCCCTGCAGAAATCTTCTGCCGCGGCACCCGATCCGTCCGATGAATGGTCATCGGAGACAATGACCTCCACATTATCCAGACCGGCAACCTGCTCCTGCAGGCTCTCCAGCAATGCCAACAAATGCTCCTTTTCATTCCTGAAAGGGATAAGCACGGATACTCGACCGGTGTAGGATTTCGTTTTGACTTTTCCGGCAGACAGACGGCCAAGTCCCGCCATAAAAACCAGGATCAACAGGAGGTAAAGGAGGACCACTCCGGCAAGACTAATACTGATCAGGTCCATCGGTATATCATTCGGTCCTGATATAGGTATTCAGCATATCATAGAGCCGGTCGATGGCAATAGGCTTGGTTATATAGTCGGTGCAACCTGCCTGCATGCAACGGTCCCGGTCTTCTGCAAAAGCATTGGCCGTTGCTGCTATTACCGGCAAGTCGGGGCGTTTTTCAAGAATTAACCGGGTTGCGGTTAATCCGTCCATTATCGGTAGCATAATATCCATAACCACCAGATCAATTTCGGGGTGGTCCAGGCAAAGTTGTACAGCTGTTTCCCCGTTGTCGGCATGAAAAAGGGCAAGTCCACTGCCTTTCAGGATCGCCTGCATCAGCTTGAAAGATATATAATTATCCTCAACGACAAGGATAGTCCTGCCTGCAAGTTTCTCCGAAATGGATTTAATCTCCGTCATGGTACAACTATTTTCATATCCCTCAGCCGGTACATGAGCTCAATGAGCACAATAATTTGCTGGTCAGCAAGATAAATATTTTTTTCAAAATAGTATCATGCGATCCCCCGGCCTTTTCCTTTTTAGCCCAACAATATGCCCACAATGGTTGCCGAAAGCAGGGAAGCCAGGGTGCCTGCCAGCAGTGCCCTCATGCCATACTGGGCCAGCAGGACCTTTTTACCAGGAGCCAGGGCTCCGATCCCTCCGATCTGAATACCAATCGAGGCAAAGTTGGCAAAACCGCATAACATATATACGGACATAATGATGGATTTCGGATCGGTAAAAACGCCTGCCGCTTTTGCCTCACTGAGTCCGATATAAGCAACAAACTCGGTAAGGATCAGTTTCTTTCCCAGCAGGGAACCCACGAGAGTGATATCCTCCTTAGCCACTCCGATGAGCCACATCAGGGGTGAGAGCGTATAGCCGAGGATAAACTCCAGGCTCAGTTCATGGTATTTTCCGTGACTGAAATTGCTGATCCAGTCGTTCAGGTGGGTCAGCGTGCCTACTTTAACAAACAGGTAATTTATAAAGGCAATGAAGGCTACGAATACCAGCAGCATGGCGGCGACATTCACGGCCAGCTTGAGTCCTTCCGTTGTCCCGTTGGAAATGGCATCAATCGGGTTTTTGCCGATCTTATCCTTCGACACTTCAATCTTCTTATCGATGGCTTCGGTCTGCGGGACAATGATTTTGGAGATAACCACCACTCCGGGAGCTGCCATTACGGAAGCGGTAAGAAGGTGTTTGGCAAAGATCAGTTGTTGCCCGGGATCTCCTCCCCCCAGGAAACCGATATAGGCAGCGAGCACTCCTCCTGCCAGTGTGGCCATACCACCCGCCATCACCAGAAGGATCTCCGATTTATTCATTTTTTCAAGGTAGGCCTTAATCATTAGAGGGGATTCCGTTTGCCCGAGAAAAATGTTTCCGGCAACCGAAAGGCTTTCGGCACCGGAAAGGCCAAGTGCACGGGAGAGGGCCCAGCCCAGGAATTTGACCACGATCTGGATAATTCCGAAATAGAACAGGACGCTTGTAAGAGCGGAGAAAAAGATAATGGTGGGCAGAATGGTGATGGCGAAGTTCTGCAGACCCGGCTCAATCTTTCCGGTGACATTGCTTCGGAAAAGGAAACCAACTCCATCCTGGGTAAACTGCAGGATTTTTACGAAGATTTTTCCGACGAATTCAAAGAAGTGCTGAATAAACGGCACGTAGAGTACCCCGATGGCCAGAATGATCTGTATCGCCAGTCCGATACCCACCACCCTCCAGGAGATGGCCTTCCGGTCGCTGCTGAAAAGCCATGCGATCAGTATCAACACAAACATCCCGAGCAAACCCCGGATGAATTTTTCAAACGTGAAATGGAATTCTCCCTTTTCAGGAATGATGTTCTTAATTTGTCCCTCTGCAGGCGCAGTTTCGGTTCCGCTTTCCTGAACGGTTTGTACAACGGTCTGACTCAGTGTATCAGGAGCCGCCTGGGCCCGAAGCTCCGTTCCGGTGAAAAAAAATAATCCCGCAAAGAGGATTAAAAGCAATTTGTATTTCATCTGCAAAAAATTACGATCTCTGTCGCTTTTTTAGTTCATCCCTGATTTCGGAAGCTTTCTCGTAATCTTCATTTTCGATCGCTTCCTTCAGGAGTTCCTGGAGTTCTTCCAGAGTCTGGCCGGAGTAGTTGCTCTGTCGCACCTTTGTTGCCGGCGCTTCTTCTTCCTCACTATCTTCCTGCTGACCGGAGATGGTTCCTTTTTCAAAATCCAGAACGATGCCGGCCTTTTCCACAATTTCATCCGTGGTGTAGATCGGACATTTAAACCGGAGGGCCAGAGCGATGGCATCGGAAGTCCGGGCATCGAGCACCAGCTGGCGGTCACCGTTATCACAGAGGATATTGGCATAGAACACCCCGTCCTCCAGTTTATGAATATTCACCTCAATGATCTTGATGCCATAGGAACCGGCCAGATTCTTAAGAAGATCATGTGTAAGGGGCCTGGGAGGTTTCAATCCTTCCAGCTCAATTGCAATGGCCTGGGCCTCGAATCCACCGACAATAATAGGGATCCTCCTGCTACCTTCTTCCTCCGACAATACCAGCGCGTAGGCACCTGATTGGGTCTGGCTGTAGGAAATCCCCAGAACGTTCAGTTTAATTTTCCCCATAGAAACTTATGCAACTTTACAGGCAAATATAGAAATAATGATTTCATTTTCCGAACAGATTGGGCAAGGGAAAAAACAGAAGACCGGAGAATTCAGGTAAAAGCAGGCGTCGAAGGCCGGAAACCCCGATCAGCTCAAACTTCCCGTTTCAGGCAGGAGTAAAAATAACTGTCTGACAGACTGGCAATAGAATCGCGGAAGGAAAAAATTTGAACCCGTTTCGCCAGACAGGAATAGTTTCCCGCAGGAAGCATCATTTAATGACAAAAAATAAAATATTTCCGGTAAATTTTTGTCAATCTGTTATTCTTTTCTATCTTTGCGAACCCAAAAATGGAATATACTGAAATATAAAGGATAATGTACGCAATCGTTGATATCGCTGGTCAGCAGTTCAAAGTTGAAAAAGATCAGAAGTTATTCGTCCACAGGCTGGAAGGTGAAGCTGGTTCAAAAGTCACATTCGACAAGGTCCTCCTTATCGACAATGAGAGCAATGTAACCCTTGGTGATCCTGTCATCAAAGGTGCTGCCGTATCGGCCCAGATCATTGAGCATCTGAAAGGCGACAAGGTTCTTGTTTTCAAGAAAAAAAGAAGAAAAGGCTATCAGAAACTTAATGGTCACCGTCAGTTTTTTACCAGGGTACTGATTGAGGAGATTATTGAAAAAGGTGCAAAGGTTGCTGAGGAGAAAAAAGCCGCTCCGGCCTCGAAAGCTGAAAAAGCTGAAGTGAAAGCCGAGGTGAAGGCTGAAGCTGCTGAAAAAGCTGCTGCTCCCAAAAAGGCCGCTGCTCCCAAGGCAGAAGCTGAAAAGAAACCTGCCGCAGCGAAGAAACCTGCCGCCAAAGCTGCTGCCGGAAGCGAAGCAGCTGCAAAACCCGCAGCAAAAAAACCTGCTGCAAAGAAAAGTGATGACAAAACCGCTGAATAAGCGCTGACAATTTTTGAAACCTGTTAAAGTAAAGAGATATGGCACATAAGAAAGGAGCTGGTAGTTCAAGGAACGGTCGCGAATCCGAAAGCAAGCGCCTGGGCGTTAAACTTTTCGGCGGACAGGATGCCAAAGCCGGTAACATTATCGTTCGGCAAAGAGGCACTGTACACAATGCCGGTGAGAATGTGGGAATGGGTAAAGACCATACCCTGTTTGCCCTTAAGGACGGTAAAGTCGTGTTCAGGAAGAAAAAAGACAACAAATCCTACGTATCCATAGATCCGGTTAAACAGGATTGATTTTTTTCCGGCGAAGTAAATCTTATCTCCTGTAATCAACTACCTTTGATGTTGATTACAGGTTTTTTTATTCTCAAATTCTATGTTAACGGTTCCTTATATCAGGGAGAACAGGGATCATGTCCTTGAACGCCTAAAAATCAAACATTTTAAAAATCTTCATCTGATCGATGATATTCTGGCCCTGGATGATGCGCGACGAAGCTCTCAGGCAGCTTCCAACACCCTTCAGTCGGAATTGAACCAGATCAGTGAGCAAATCGGTATCCTCTTTAAATCCGGCAAAAAAGAAGAAGCCGGTGCATTGAAGAACCGCACAGCCGAGCTGAAAGAAGAGCTGAGAATCCTGCTCGAAAAAAACGATGCCGCTTCCTCCCGGATGAATGAGCTGCTGGTGCTTGTACCAAATCTTCCGCATATTACAGTACCTGAAGGACATGGAGCCGAAGACAACCCGGTGGTCAGGGAGGGCGGAGTGATCCCCGTCCTGCCGGATAATGCAAAGCCCCACTGGGAACTTGCCGCACAGTACGACATCATCGATTTTGACCTCGGCGTAAAACTTACCGGCGCCGGTTTCCCTGTATTCAAGGGTAAAGGTGCCCGGCTACAACGTGCCCTGATCAACTTCTTCCTCGAAGAAAACACCCGTGCCGGATACCAGGAGGTGCTGCCACCCTTTATGGTGAATGAGGACTCGGGCTTTGGAACGGGACAGTTACCCGACAAGGAAGGGCAGATGTATCATGTCCAGACGGATAACTTTTACCTGATCCCGACGGCGGAAGTTCCTGTGACCAATATCTACAGGGATGTGATCCTTCCCGCCGAAGCGCTGCCCGTAAAAAACACGGCCTACACCCCCTGCTTCAGAAGAGAAGCCGGCTCGTACGGCAAGGATGTACGCGGGCTCAACAGGGTGCACCAGTTCGACAAGGTGGAGATCGTAAGCATCGCTCATCCCGACAAATCCTATGACATCCTGGAGGAAATGGTTGATCACGTGGAATCTCTCGTGAAGAAACTGGGGCTCCCTTACCGTATTGTTAAGCTCTGTGGTGGGGATATGAGTTTCACCTCGGCCCTCACCTTTGATTTCGAGGTCTATTCGGCCGCGCAAAAACGCTGGCTGGAGGTCAGTTCGGTGTCTAATTTTGAGTCCTACCAGGCCAACCGGCTGAAGCTCCGTTACCGCGACCCCGAGAACAAAAAACCGGTACTCGCCCATACCCTGAACGGCAGCGCTCTTGCCTTACCCAGGATTGTGGCAGCCCTGCTGGAAAACAACCAGACCGAAAACGGTATCGTAATTCCGGAGATCCTAAGGCCCTTCACAGGTTTCGACCGGATCGCAGCCGAATAATTCCGGGTCATGTCGCCGTCCCAGAAAAAGGCATACCTGCTGGCCCTGACAGCCGTCCTGTTCTGGGCCACGGTTCCCACAGCCTTTAAACTGGGGCTTCAGGAACAGAGCATCTATCAGCTTCTTTCCGGATCAAGCCTGGTATCCCTGCTCGTACTGGGGATTGCGGTACTTTTCCCGCAACGTAGGAAATTACTGCTGAAAATCACCTGGAAAGATCTGCTTTTTTCTGCAGCCATGGGTTTGATTAATCCTTTCGTATACTATCTGGTATTATTCAAAGCCTATTCGCTGCTGCCAGCCCAGGTGGCCCAACCGCTGAACATGGTCTGGCCCCTTGTGCTGGTTCTGTTTTCCATTCCCGTCCTGAAACAGAAAATCGGTATCCGGAGCATTGCTGCTCTCCTTGTCAGTTTCGGAGGCGTGGTCCTGATTTCCCTTCAGGGTGGCAACCCGGCCGGTAACAGTGGAAACCTGACCGGGGTGTTACTTGCCCTGCTAACCTCTGTTATGTGGGCCCTGTACTGGGTTCTGAATGCGAGGGATCAGCAGGACAAAGTGCTGAGATTATTCCTGAATTTCCTGTTTGCGGCCCTGTATCTGGCCGCCGGCAGTTTTTTTATAAGTCCCGCCTTCCCCGTAAGCCTAAGGGGCTGGGAAACCGCCGGTTATGTCGGGGTTTTTGAGATGGGTCTTTCGTTTATTTTCTGGCTCCTTGCCCTTAAGTTTTCCGAAACCACCGACAAGGTGAGCAACCTGGTTTATATTGCACCTTTTTTAAACCTCTTATTCGTACATTTGATCCTGGGTGAAAGAATTTTCCTGACAACCATCGGAGGGATCATCCTGATTATTACGGGAATCCTCCTCCAAAATGTGAAGCGGAATGGAGAAAAACGAGCGGTCTGAAAAAGTCATCCTGGGTATTGACCCCGGCACAACTATCCTGGGTTTCGGCGTCATCGGTACGGCAGGAAAAAAACCGGTTCTGATCGAAATGGGTATCGTGGACCTTCGGAAAGTCAGCGATCCCTATATGAAACTGCGCAGGATCCACGAATCGGTGACCCGCCTTATCGACCAGTACCTCCCCGATGAGATGGCCATTGAAGCGCCGTTTTTCGGAAAAAACGTTCAGTCCATGCTCAAGCTTGGACGGGCACAGGGCGTTGCCATTGCTGCTGCCATTTCTCATTCAGTGCCGGTGGCCGAATACGCCCCCAGGAAAGTTAAAATGGCGATTACAGGGGTGGGTTCTGCATCGAAGGAGCAGGTAGCGGCCATGCTGGGTTCCATGTTCGGCAGTGATATGAGCGGGCAACGACTCGACGCCACAGACGGGCTGGCAACAGCAGTATGCCACTTTTACCAGAAAGGTGTTCCGGGAAAAGCCACGGGTGCTAAAAACTGGTCGGATTTCGTGAAAAAGAATCCCGGAAGGGTTGCCGGAAAATAATCATTCCATTGCCGAACTGATCAGTCCGGCGATCTTCCTGAACTCCTCGGGAGAAAACTTCAGCTTGGGTTTGCTGAAATCAATATCATGGATCCCCCTGATGGGTACCAGGTGAATATGGGCATGTGCGACTTCCAGGCCGATAACCGCTATGCCGATCCTCTTTCCATCCATGGTTTTATCCATGGCCCTGGCTACTTTTTTGGCAAAGATCATCATGTCGGCAAGAAGCTGATCGTCCATGTCAAAAATATAGTCGACCTCCGTCTTGGGGATGACAAGTGTATGGCCCTTGGCCAGCGGATTGATATCCAGAAAAGCCAGAAAGCGGTCGTCCTCCGCAACTTTCCAGGAGGGAATTTCACCGCTGACAATTTTACTGAAGATGCTTGCCATATGAAAGGATTTTAGAGGGATATCTCCATAATCTCAAAAGACATGATCCCCGAAGGAACCTTGATGTCGACAACATCACCCACTTTCTTGCCCAGCAAACCACGTGCAATGGGCGTATCAACGGAGATCTTGGCGGCCTTAAGGTCGGCTTCTCCCTCCGATACAATCATGTACTGCACGACCTGATTATTCTTGGTGTTTTTGATTTTAACCCTGTTCAGTATCTGTACGGTATGTGTGTCGATACGCGATTCATCGATGATCCTGGCATTGGCAATCATATCCTCCAGCCTGGAGATCTTCATCTCAAGCATGCCCTGAGCTTCCTTCGCAGCATCGTATTCTGCATTTTCCGACAGATCACCTTTATCCCTGGCCTCGGCTATCTGCCTGGAAATCTCGGGACGTTCAATCAGCACCAGCTGATCCAGTTCCCTCTTCAGGTTAGCCAGACCTTCCGCTGTAATATAAGAGACTTTCGACATAGTCTTTACCTCCTTTAAATAACTCAATATAAATAAAAAAGAATTCCGCAAACAGGAACTCTTTATCTCTGCAAAGGTACAAAAAAATCAATACTCCCGTCTCCGGAGTATTTCCGAATAGATTATGGCTCTGGTAATATCAAAATGTTCACCAACCATGGCCGGATCAACACCCGGAGCATCATCATCAAGTTCAATGATCTCGATAGGCTCCGTCACCCGAATTCCCTCCCTTTCCAGAAGTGGCTTGTTGCTTTCACTCTCAGGATTATAAATTCCTTCATAGGCACTGAAAGCAGAGACAAAGGATTCGGAAATTGTTTCCGGTTGTTCTTCCATTTCTTCTTCCACTCGGTTCATTTCGATCCACGAGGGCTCCTCCCTGACCGGGGTCTCTTCTACGTTTTCACGACGGGCTTCCACACCCAGATCCTCCAGGTTTACACCCAGTTGCTCCAGGAAGGTCGCTGCCGGTGCTGATGGCCGTGCGCTATTGCCGGAGGGTGCCGCAGGCTTTTTCTTCTTCCCGGCAATTCCCGCAACGATAGCAACAATCGTCACCAGGATATAAAGTATATTTCCAAGATCAAAGTCCATGATTAAGTGTGGTCCGGATACAATAAAAACGATATCAGGGAGTTAAAATTACAAAAAAAAGTGAAAAATGTACACTTTGTCTTACCTTTGAACAAATATTTTTCATGCGCCGGCTATTCCTGTTCCTCTTTTTTATGACCCTTTCCGTGGTGGTTTCCACCACCTGTGAAACAAATTGCCGGAAACTGGCTCCCTATGTTACAGTCAATATCAACCTTACCTTATATGGCAGCGAACTGACCAAGCTTGGACCAGGTCAATCTATTACCATCGACGGAGGTGTTAATGGTATTATTATCTATCGAGATTTTGATGATAACTATTTTGCGTTTGATCGGACCTGCCCTCAGTGGCCCGACCACGATGTGGCAGTAGAGAAGGATGAAGACTGGGAAGAATTCTACAGCTGCCCAGAGTGTCAGTCTAAGTTTTACCTGGTCTACGATGGTCAACCCTTCGATGATTCAGGTCCGGCGAGATGTCCGCTGGTCCGGTACAATACCTATGTCGAAGGACTGATACTTCACATCTACAACTGAAGCACTTATACGATCCCCTAACCTGTTTTCTCCCCGGCCCTCAGATCCTACGTGGCCCGGACAGGTACAGCCTGTAAAAGAACAATTGTTCCTGACAAAAAAGGGCCGGCTTTAAGTGCCGGCCCCTCAGTAGTTTTATCCCTTATTGCTCAATACCGGTAGTGAGCGGGCTTATAAGGTCCTTCAACCTTAACCCCGATGTATTCGGCCTGGGATTTTGTAAGTTTGGTCAGCTTCACACCAAGCTGCTCCAGATGCAGACGGGCTACCTCTTCATCAAGATGCTTGGGAAGCATGTAAACGCCAAGCTCATATTTATTGGTCCAGAGTTCAAGCTGCGCCAGGGTCTGGTTGGAGAAGGAGTTGCTCATGACAAACGAGGGATGGCCAGTGGCACAACCAAGGTTGACAAGACGTCCTTCAGCCAGCAGGAAGATGGCATGACCATCGTCAAAAATATATTTATCGACCTGGGGTTTGATATTCAGCTTACGGATACCCTTCCAGTTCTCAAGCCGGTCGACCTGGATCTCGTTATCGAAATGACCGATGTTGCAAACGATAGCCTGATCCTTCATGGCAGCCATATGCTCGGCGGTAATGATATCGCGGTTTCCGGTGGCGGTAACAAAAATATTACCTTCCTGGATGGCTTCATCAACCGTGGTTACCTGGAAGCCTTCCATGGCTGCCTGCAGGGCACAAATCGGATCAATCTCGGTTACAATAACCCTTGCCCCATAGGAACGCATGGAGTGGGCACAACCTTTACCGACATCCCCGTATCCGCAAACAACCACCACCTTACCGGCAACCATCACATCGGTGGCACGCTTGATACCGTCGGCCAGCGATTCACGGCAGCCATAAAGGTTATCAAACTTCGATTTGGTCACAGAGTCGTTCACATTGATGGCCGGGAAAAGAAGTTTGCCTTCCTCCAGCATCTGGTACAGGCGGTGAACACCGGTTGTGGTCTCCTCCGACACGCCCCTGATACCGGGAACGATCCGGTGCCACTTTCCCTTATCTTCTTCCAGGATCCCTTTCAGGGTCTGGTATATAATCATTTCTTCCTTTGATCCCGGAGTCACATCCAGTACGGATGCATCATTCTCGGCTTCATATCCCTTATGGATCAGGAGAGTGGCGTCTCCACCGTCATCTACAAGAATATTGGGGCCTTTCCCACCCGGAAAATTAAGCGCCTGTGCGGTGCACCACCAGTACTCCTCAAGTGTTTCACCCTTCCAGGCGAAAACCGGGATACCGGCAGCAGCAATGGCTGAAGCAGCATGATCCTGTGTGGAAAATATATTACAACTTGCCCATCTTACATCGGCACCAAGCTCAGCAAGGGTCTCAATAAGGACAGCAGTCTGAATGGTCATATGGAGTGACCCGGTAATCCTGGCACCCTTCAACGGTTTCTGAGCAGAATACTTCCTGCGGATAGCCATCAGTCCCGGCATCTCCTTTTCTGCGATTTCGATCTCTTTCCGGCCAAACTCAGCAAGTTGAATATCCTTCACCTTGTAAGGCAATACTTCCGTAAATGTTGCTGTATCCATATCTAAATTTTAATTGAGTTGCAAAGATAATCAAATTTTACTAACGATTGTATTGTGTATCAATTATTTATATATCAGTCTTTTAACGGTTTCGCGGTCTGTTTCAAGCTGCTTCCTTAGCTCATCTATTCCGCTGAATTTCATTTCATTCCGGATCCTTTTCCTGAAGTGGATCGTGACTTCCTCTCCATACAGGTCGCCTTCAAAATCAAAGAGATGCACCTCAATTGTCTTCACCGGGGAAGCGCTGTCGATGGTGGGCCGGTAGCCGATATTCAGCATGCCTGTGTAGGTCGTTCCCCGGTGATCCAGTTGTACCGCATATACCCCGTCGGGCGGGATCAGTTTATAGGGATCGAGGGGATGCACATTTGCCGTGGGAAAACCAATGGTACGACCGATGCGGTGGCCATCGACAACCTTTCCTGTAAGATAGTAATCATAACCCAGCATGGCTGTAGCGGCCGGCAAATCACCAGCCAGGAGCCTTTCCCTGATACTGGTCGAGTTGACCTTCAACCCGCTTCCCGTGAACTCGGGGAGCTTACTGATGCTGAACCCGTTTATCCTGCTGCAGTGAGCCAGCCCCTCCGGGTCACCCTTACGGTCTTTCCCGAACCGGTTATCGTAACCGATCATCAGCTCCTTCATACGGAAAGTTTTCACCAGGTATTCGGAAACAAATTCACAGGCCGAGAGTCCGGCCACTTCCGGGGTAAAGGGTATGATAAGCAGATAATCAATCCCCAGTTCCGCCAGTTTCCTGATTTTCTCCTCGCGGGAATGCAACAGGCGAAAATTCCACAGATCCTTATCCAGCACGATTCGGGGGTGCGGCCAAAGGGTAACCACCACGGAACTGCCACCGATTTCAGCTGCGCGCTCCCTGAGTGCATCAAGAATAAACCGGTGGCCGAGATGCACACCATCGAAGGTGCCTATGGTTACCACAGGATCCGGTATACTTACTTGTTCGGAAATTTGCTGTACCTTCATATCCGGAAGATGGATTTCGCGGACAAATTTAATAATTTTACCATGGGTTCAATCCCGGTCTGCATACAGGAGCCCAAAGCGCTTGATTCATTCTGACTAATTAACGATAACAAAAAAAAGCAATGAATGTTCCCGGAATTATCGTTAACGATCCCTGGCTGAAGCCGTTCGGGGATATAATTGTATCAAGGCAGGAAAAAATCCTGGCGAAGATCAGCCGCTTATCGGGCGGCAGTGGCGATCTTTCATCCTTTGCAAGCGGCCACCTCTATTTCGGAATTCACCGGACGGATGAAGCCTGGATTTTCCGGGAATGGGCACCAAATGCAAGCAGCATAAGCCTGATCGGTGAGTTCAACAACTGGCAGCCCGATCCTTCGCATGCCTTCAGCAAAGTGAAAAACGGGGAATGGGAACTTATCCTTCCCCTGGCAGCCGTCAGACACGGACAGCGGTACAAGCTGCGGATGACCTGGCCCGGTGGCGGAGGTGACCGGATCCCGGCCTGGGCCAGCCGGCTATACCAGAACGAACAAAGCAAAGCTTTCGACGCCGTGGTCTGGAGCCCTCCCGAACCCTATCATTTCGGGCAGGCCCGGCCTTCTCTGGAAGGCTTCAGCCCGGTGATCTATGAAGCTCACATAGGTATGGGAACGGAGGAGGAAAAAGTTGGCTCCTTCAACGAGTTTCGTGAAAAGGTTCTGCCCAGGATCGTCAGGGCAGGCTATAATACCCTGCAGCTGATGGCCATCCAGGAACATCCCTATTACGGCTCATTTGGTTACCACGTTTCCAGCTTTTTTGCCGTAAGTTCCCGTTTCGGTACTCCCGACGACCTGAAGGCCCTGATCGACGAGGCACATGGCCACGGACTGGCCGTTATTATGGACCTTGTCCATTCCCATGCCGTAAAGAATGAACTGGAAGGCCTGGGCAACTTTGCCGGTGATCCGGGGCAGTTCTTTCATACCGGGGGAAGGCGGGAACACGTGGCCTGGGATTCTTTATGTTTTGATTACGGCAACGACCAGGTGATCCATTTTCTTCTTTCTAATATCGCCTGGTGGCTGACTGAATACCAATTTGATGGCTTCCGTTTCGACGGCATTACCAGTATGCTCTATTTTGATCACGGCCTTGGTAAGAGTTTTTCCGGCTATGAGATGTATTTTGACGGACAGCAGGACGAAGACGCCATCATCTATCTGGCCATGGCCAACCTCCTCTGCCACCAGCTAAGGAAAGACGCGATTACAATTGCAGAGGATATGAGCGGATATCCGGGCCTGGCGACACCCTGCAACCAGGGAGGACTGGGATTTAACTACCGGCTCGCCATGGGGATCCCCGATTACTGGATCAAAACCATCAAGGAACGGTCCGACGAGAACTGGAACATGGGCGAGCTCTATCATGAACTGACTTCCCGTCGGAGCGATGAAAAAACAGTGGCCTACGCTGAATCCCACGACCAGGCACTTGTTGGTGATAAAACCATCATATTCAGGCTGATGGATAAGGAGATGTATTTCAGCATGAGTAAGACAACGAACAGCCTGGTGGTCGACAGGGGCATTGCCCTGCATAAAATGATCAGGCTGATTACCATTTCCACCGCCGGAAACGGCTATCTGAATTTCATGGGAAATGAATTCGGTCACCCCGAATGGATCGACTTCCCACGGGAAGGAAATAACTGGTCGTACAAATACGCCCGCAGGCAGTGGAGCCTGACCGATAACCCAGACCTGAAATATCACTGGCTGGCTGATTTCGACCGGGAAATGATCAGATTTATCCTCCGGGCTGGCATTCTGGGGACCGACTGTGAATTTTCACGGGCCGATCAGAATGATCTTGTCATTGCTTTCGAGCGTAACGGCTACGTCTTTGCCTTTAATTTCCACCCTTCCAAATCGTATACCGGTTATGGGATCGCTGTAAGGGCCGGAAAATACAAAACTGTGTTATCGACCGACGATACCGCTTTTGGAGGCTATGACCGGATTGACAGATCGACCATCCACCGGACCTTTCCGGAAAAAAGCTTCGGACTCCGGCAAAAACTGAACCTGTACCTGCCCTCCCGGACAGGCCAGGTGCTGAAGCATGAACCGATCCCGAAGGTCAGGTAGGGATCAGATCCACCTTACAAGGGGGAAATCCATGCGGTGCGGGATCAGGTCGTGTTTCGGATAAATCCGGAAACCAATATCAAACAGGCCGGTGATCCCCACCTGCTGAATAAAGGTATATTCCGCGATATTTCCTTCGGTATGAGTGCAGATGAAATCCAGCGTGCCGATCATCTTCGGATTATTTACATCGCTGCCTGAATCCACCATCACCATTTCAACGCCGATCTCCTCAGCGGTCAGACCGTCGAGATCCAGTTTGACCTTGCCCGTATAGGTCTGTCCGACGATGAACTGTTCCCGTGAAATGTTCGGGAAATCATAATCAATCACCTGGATGTTTTTCCAGTGGGTCAGGATCCTGTTCTTCCAGTAAGCCAGTTCCTTTACCTGCTTGTAATCGTTCTCCCGGAGAAGCAGGGTACGTTCGAAAAGTTTACGGTAATATTTCTCGCAGTAATCACGGACCATCCGGTTCATCGTAAATTCCGGCGCTACTTTGGCGATGGAGTTCTTGATCACCTTTACCCACTCGGCGGGAACATTTGTCTTGCTCCGCTTATAAAACTTCGTGGTAATCTCATCTTCCAGCATGCTGTAAATCCGTTCGGCATCCAGCTGGTCCTGAAGATCCTGGTTATCGTAAGTCCTGTTGAGCGGCAGCGCCCAGCCTGCATTCTCACGGTATCCCTCGGCCCACCAGCCATCGAGCACACTGAAATGCAGCGTACCGTTCATAACGGCTTTCTCCCCGCTGGTCCCGGAAGCTTCGAGCGGACGCGTAGGGGTGTTAAGCCAGATATCAACACCGTGCAGGAGTTTCTTGGCCAGGTCGATGTTATAGTCTTCCAGGAAAATGATCTTGCCCAGAAACTCGGGGCGTTTGCTGAAGGAAACGATCATTTTGATCAGGTCCTGACCCGGGATATCCTTGGGATGCGCTTTGCCTGCAAAGACAAACTGAACAGGTCTTTTGGGGTTATTGACGATCTCCGACAGTCGCTGGGGATCCCTGAAAAGCAGGTGGGCCCTCTTGTAGGTGGCAAAACGCCGGGCAAAGCCAATGGTCAGGGCGTCGGGATCAAGTTTCCCGGAGATCTCAATCATCTGTCGCGGATTGTCGGTGAGGGCAATGGTCGCCCTTGATAACCTCTCCTTGATATAGCTGATAAGACTTGCCCTGCCCTCCGATTTGATCTTCCAGATTTCCTCATCGGGTACCTCATAGATTTTCTCCCAGAGGGACCGGTCTTCCTGTTTGTTCAGAAAATCGGGATCGAGCTTGGTCTGGTAAAGCTTCCTCCAGTCAGCCGAAACCCATGTTGGCAGGTGCACTCCGTTCGTCACATAGCCGATGTGCACCTCCTCCGTCATGTAGCCCTTCCACATGGCACTGAACATATGCTTGCTAACTTCGCCGTGCAACTGGCTCACGCCGTTCACATCCAGTGACAGGTTTACAGCCAGGCAACTCATCGAGAATTTCTCAGATTTGTTATTCGGATGCATCCTCCCCAGGTTCATCAGCTGGTTCCAGGAAATTCGCAGCCTTTCCGGATAGTGGGCAATATAGGCTCTCATCAGGTCTTCCTCGAAGTAATCGTGACCTGCAGGTACAGGTGTGTGGGTCGTAAAAAGGCTGGAGGCTCTGACAATTTCGGAAGCTTCCGGGAAGGTCATATTCCGGTCCTGAATAAACTCCCGCAGCCTTTCCAGTCCGATAAACGCTGCATGTCCTTCATTGATATGATAGATATCGGGGTTCACGCCGATGGCACGCAGGGCCCTGATACCGCCGATACCCAGCAGAAGTTCCTGCTTGAAGCGGTTTTCGTTATCCCCGCCATACAGGAAATGCGTTACAAAACGGTCCTGTTCAATATTAGCTTCGTAATCAGCATCGAGGAGATACAGGGTAACCCGGCCCACCTCAACTTTCCAGATCCTGGCGGTAAGAGTACGCCCGGGCAGCATCACCCATACGGTCTTCCAGGTACCGTCGTTGTCGCGGACAGGCGTCACCGGCAACCGGGAGAAATCCTGCAGGTCGCTTTGCGCCACCTGTTCTCCTGAAGAGGAAAGAACCTGCTTAAAGTAACCGTAACGATAAAGAAGTCCGATCCCTACAATATTTGAATTGTAATCGCTCGACTCTTTAAGGTAGTCGCCGGCCAGCAGACCCAGACCCCCCGAATAGATCTTCAGGGAACTGTGCAGACCAAATTCCATGGAAAAATAGGCGATGGTGGGCTTCTCAGGGCCGGGTTTGACACTCATGTAGTTCCTGAATTCGCCATAGACCTTTTCAAGTTTTTTCCTGAACGACTCGCTTCTTTCGAGACGAAGCAGTTTCTCGTAAGAAAGTTTGTCGAGCAGCACGATGGGGTTTCCCTCCACCTCGGCCCATAACTCCGGGTTAATGGATTCAAACAGGTCGATGGCATCCTGGTTCCACGACCACCACAGGTTTCTTGATAGTTCCTCCAGCGGTTGCAGACTCTCGGGGATATTCTGGTGGATAAGTACCCTTCTCCAGACCGGTTGGATGTCCATGAGCAGCTGTTCGGTCTCCGGAAGTTTTTCCACCCTTTCTTTCTCAAAATAGCTCGCTGTGCGCCTTACCGATTTTTTCAGGGCAATATCATAGGCCTGCCAGTAATAGGAGATCAGGTTATTCCAGAGAACTGTCCGACTCACCTCAAAGGCTTTCTGCCTTGCACCGTTGACCTCATCTTCACCAAGTCCGCAAAAATCCATGATGGTCTTTGCTATTTCTTCAGACACCTCCTTATCGTTGAAGTCGTCACGTGGAATCACTGTAATCCCTTTGCCGGGGTCATCGTATTCACTGTTGACCCATAGGCCTAAGCCCGTGAGGGTTGTGGTAATGGTGGGTATACTGAAAGCCAGGCTCTCCATTGGAGTATATCCCCAGGGTTCATAATAGGATGGGAAAACGGTCAGATCAAAGCCAATGAGCAGGTCATAGTACGGAATATTGAATACCCCGTCGTTCCCGTTCAGGTATGAGGGAACAAAGATCACCTTTACCGGATCATCCGGAGTATTGTTCAGTCCGTTCTGCCTGAAACGGTTCAGTGTAGGATCATATTCGGCGTAGTGCAGGTTATGGGAAAGATAATGATCGCCTTCCAGGTGACGTTGAGGATCAGACATTACCTCCACCAGGTCTTTCCGGGCGCCGTAATGATTGGCCGGAGCAAGGATAAAAGCGACCGCCTTGTGCCGGCAATCCTTATTCCTGTTCATCCGGCCCAGGGCATCCACGAAAAGATCAATCCCCTTGTTCCTGAATTCGTACCTGCCACTGTTGGCGATCAGCAGCGCATTGTCGGGCAGTTTTTCCCCGGTGATGGCAGAGGCTACTTCAAGCAACTTTTTCCGGGCTTCCTGCCTTTTCTGGTCAAAAGCCCCGGGTCCGGGGACAAAACTGTCGTCAAACCCGTTTGGGGTAACGATATCCACATCCTTTTCAAGGAATTGTGAACATTCTGCAGCAGTAAGATTGCTTACCGTTGTAAATGCATCGGCCTGCTGGCCTGAGATTTTCTCCAGCGATTGTTTGGAGACAATATTAAATTCACGGGCTTTTGCATCCCCGTTAAAACCCTTCATCCCGCTGTATAAAGGCTGGTCGTTGCCTGCAATGGCACGGCCAACGGCAGTGGAGTGGGTGGTAAAGACGGTCCCGACCTGGGGCAGGTATTTTTTCAGATAAAGCAGACCGGCTCCGGTCATCCATTCGTGGAACTGAGCTATGATCTTCCTGTTCTCGTATTCATAAAAGCGGATAAAGCTTTCCATAGCCTTACCTGCGGCATAACCAAACAACGTAGGTTCGACATAATCCCACTGTCCGCTGATGGAATCCAGCTTATACGTTTCCCAGAAGCTCTTGAAGATGTCATCCTTCTGCGGAATATAGGGTGTAAAATCCACCATCACGGCCACGGGATTGCCGGAAATGTTCCACCGTCCGACCCTGACCCTGATCCCGTCCCTCGCAGCAGCCTCACGCCAATCGGCATAAAGCGCGGTATCCTCTTCGAATTCGGGATGCTTCTCCGTATCTCTCCACACGTCAGGTCCGATCAGGATGTAATTCTTGTTCAGCTCGCTCATAACTGAGAGGGCTTTTGTGGAGACAACCGTGTGAATTCCTCCTACTTTATTACATACTTCCCAACTAACCTCAAAAAGGAGATCAGGCTTTAATACCGGGTTATTCATCTTACTTGTTTTTTGTTTAGCGATGACAACTGTTCAAACTCTTCCCGGCCTTCACCTGTTTTGCGCAAGCGATGGCCGGTAACAGGAATAGTGCTGATCCGGCAGGCTATTTCTTTTTAGTACCTGCCTTTTTCGGCGCTTTGGCTTCTTTCTTTGCCGTGCTTGTTTTTTTTACTACTTTTTTCACAGTACCGGGTAACGGCTTTTCTTTAGCAGCAACTTTGGCAGAAGTTTTCTTCGGAGCAACTGCCGGAGTCTTTTCCTGAACCACTTCTCCAGTGGTTGCGGGTATAGCTGTCTTTCTTCCCCTCGACCTGGAAAACCGTTCGATCTGTTCTTCGTACTTTTTAATCAGGGAATCCTTCTCCTTTATGATCTTGCTAAGACGCGCAACATCATCGGTCATTTCCCCGGATACAGCCGCATTCACCCTGATCTCGAAATCACTCAGGATATTCATGTAATTGATAAATGCGTCATAGGGGCCGTTATAGGGATTGAAGTAGGAATGCACCTCCCCGTCGGAGAAAAATTTTGTTGACATGTAGTAGAAGTGATCGCTCACCTGAAGATACCTGAAATCCAGGCGGATTTCCTGGTCATTGCTCTGATAAACCTTTTCTCTCAGGGAATAAAGCTTACGGAAAGCATCCTGCTGCATCTCGTTACCCAGCCAGGCTGTCAGGTCCCTTTCCTCATCGGCCCAGGAGATCGGATAGGGAACATTGGCAGCAGACACGACCTGAAGGCTGTCAGCCACCTCGGAAGGCGTACTGAAGGTGAATTTTGTCTGCTTCAGTAATTTCCCCGGGAAAGCTTTAAGAAACTCAAAGATTCCGGTCTCAGCCCACTGGTGCTCACCAAAGGTTTCATAGTCCATGAAAAGATTGATCACCTCCTCATTTTCCGGCATTTTATTCAGCCATTTCACATATTTCTCCGCCGTCAGCGGGTACTGGTCCCAGGAACGGTTGGAGAAGCGGAACGCGATATCGTCACTGAGCTTGTAATTCTTCAGCAGAAGCTTCATCTTGGGATTTAAGGCGTTGCAATAAAGGTAATTCGGGCTCTTCCATCCGAGGATATGTTTGGCACCTTCCGTCAGCATGGCCTTAAAACCCATGTTGTAAACCCTCGCCCCGATCTCATCGGAATATATCAGCTCGGTATTCCGGAAAACCTGGGGCTCAACGCCGAACAGCTCTTTGATTTTCTCACGGTGCTCACCCACCTGCCTTTCAAATTCATCGCTCTTGTCAAGGGAGGCCAGGGAATGGGCATAGGATTCCGAAAGGAATTCCACATTTCCCGTTTCAGCCAGTCGCCTGAAACTCTCGATCACTTCCGGGGCATAGAGGGAGAACTGGTCCAGAGCAATCCCTGAAATCGAGTAGGCTACCTTGAACTTCCCCTTGTACTTTTGCAACAGTTCCAGGATTAAAGCATTGGCAGGCAGATAGCATTTATCGGCAACTTTCCGGAGTATGCTTTCATTGGAATAATCGTCGTAGTAATAATGATCATTCCCGATATCAAAAAACCGATAACGTCTGAACCTGAATGGCTGGTGTACCTGGAAATATAAACAGACTGTTCTCATGGCTTAAGGAGCTTTGATTATTGTTTTACTGATTTATATACCTCGTAGACTTTTCTTGCAGAGTTTTCCCACTTCATATTGTCAACCTCTTCCTTGCCGAATTTTTTAAACATGGATGACAGGGCCGGATAATTGAGCAGGCCATAAATGGCATCCGCCATGGCATCGACATCCCAGAAATCGACTTTCAGGGCGTACTTCAGCACTTCGGCCACACCCGACTGATGGGAGATGATTACCGGCACGTTCGACTGCATGGCTTCGAGGGGTGATATTCCGAAAGGTTCGGATACGGATGGCATCACATAAACATCACTGATGGAAAACATCCGGAATACATCATCTCCTTTCAGGAAGCCCGTGAAATGGAAACGGTCGGTGATACCCAGGCCTGCGGTCCACGAAATCATTTTCTCCAGCAGTTCGCCGCTTCCGGCCATTACGAAACGGACATTATCCATTTTCTGAAGAACCTTATAAGCAGCCTGGATAAAATACTCCGGTCCTTTCTGAAGGGTGATGCGGCCCAGAAAGGTCACCACCTTGTCGTTGATCCCCCTTTTGAGAATATTTTTTTCCTGGTCGGGCAAAGGTTCCACTGCGTTGTAAACCGTCACCACCTTTTCAGGGTTGATACCGTACTTTTCAATGATGGTGTTCCGGGTGAGGTTGCTGACAGCGATGATCCGGTCGGCCACCTCCATCCCTTTCTTTTCGATCTCGAAAACAGTCGGATTTACGCTCCCCCCGCTGCGGTCAAAATCCGTTGCATGAACATGGATCACCAGGGGTTTCCCCGAAATAGCCTTGGCGGCTATCCCGGCAGGGAAAGTGAGCCAGTCGTGTGCATGGATCACTTCAAAACTGTTGGTGGCTGCAATACTCGCCGCAACAATGGCGTAATCGGAGATCTCCTGATAAAGGTCCTTTCCGTATTTTCCCGTAAAGGTGAACTTTCCCCGGCTGCGGGTATGGATGAACTGCTTGCCGAAATTCTCGGTGAGGTTAACCAGTTCATCGTATTCTTCAGGTGAGGTGTAGGGAACAAGCTGAGAGTTGACTTCAATATAGGAAATCTCCTTCATGAAAGCCTCATAACGAACTTTCCGGTAATCGACCGACACATCGCCGGCACCGATGATCCTCATCTTGCTCTGGTCCTCATCCCCGTATGCCTTGGGAACTACAAAGAGGATATCCATTCCCCTGATTGTTGTGAGGCCCTTGGTTAGACCGTAACAGGCGGTACCCAATCCCCCCGAGATATGTGGCGGGAACTCCCACCCGAACATAAGCACTCTCATAGGCTATAGAATTATTTCTGCTTCCTGTAATAACTGATCATTTCTTCAATCCGCAGCAGTGAGGCCACGCTCCATGCCTGGGAAATAGATCCGCGCGGCTGATGCGGCGGGTTCCCGTCATAGATCTCCCCGATCGTTCCCACTCCGTAAAGTGAGAGATCCTCCTCAAATCCTTCAAAAAGCCTTGTAACCAGCGGTAACGCCGATTTCTTATGAACGTTGAAATAACCTCTTACAAAATGTTCCAGCAACCAGGGCCATACCGTACCCTGATGATATGCCCTGTCGCGCGATTCCTGACTTCCCGAATAAAAGCCTTCGTACATCGGGTTCTTCGGGGAAAGGGTTCTGAGTCCGCGGGGCGTGAGCAGTTCCTTTTCCACCACATCCAGAATGGATTTCTTCATCTCCGTTGTCAGCGGACTGAATTCCATAGCCGTGGCAATAGCCATATTGGGTCGGACATCAAAGTCCCTGAAATCACCATCGGTATAATCCGCCAGGTGTCCTTTCCCGGCATCCCAGAATGTTCCGATAAAAGAGGCGGCGATCAGTTCGGGCAGATGTTTCCATTCCTTCACAAAAGCCTTGTCTTTACCTTCGGCCCATTTCAGCGACTGGCAGATGGCATTATACCACAGGGCATTCACCTCAACCGGTGAACCGCGACGCTGGGTCACAGGCTGGCCGTGTACCACCGCATCCATCCAGGTGAGTGCCTTACCGTCTTCTCCGGCATAGATCAGACCATTTTCCAGCATACGGATGTTAAACACCGTACCGTTTCTGTAGGAATTCAATACATCCTTGACTGCCTGGCCGAATTCTTTCCAGATATCGGTTTCGGGAACATATTTTTCATATTGCTGCAGCGACCACACAAACCACATCGGGGCATCCACCGAGTTGAATGCCGGCCTTTCATCGCTGCCCATATTCGGGAAAAGACCACCCTTCATTTTCCTGATCATTGTATCAATGACAGCGCGCGCATTTTTCAGATCACCTGTAGTCATCGTCAGTCCCGGCAGGGAGATAAACGTATCCCGTCCCCATGAACCGAACCAGGGGAAACCGGCTACAATCTCCGTTTTATCATTCCGGTAACGGAGGAACTGCTGAGCGGCATTGACGAGACAGTTATGATAACTGTCTTTCGGGATCCTCTTGTTATGTTCACTGGTGAACCTCCTTTTCAGCCCGGAAGGAACGGCCTCTTTCACCGATGCCGAAAAAATGATGGTCTCCCCTTTTTCAATCGGAAGTTCAAAATACCCGGGAACATAAAGGTCTTCCTTGAAGTCATAACCCCTTCGCTGTTCCTCGCTGTATTCGATGTTGTAATACCAGTCGGGCACCGACACAAACTCCACCTCCTTGGAAAACTGCATGTAAAGGGTCGGATAATTCTGGTAAAGCTTCGAGGCAATCCCGTTGGGAACCGTTTCGTAACGGGTGTTGGCAAAAAGATTGGCTTTGCTCAGGGCATGGAAATTCCGGAACGCGAGAAAGGGCCTGAAGCGAAGAATGGTATCGGAATGGGCCTCTTCCAGTGTGAATTTCAAAAGGATCTGATCCTCCTTTTCCACCAGTACGCTCTCCCTGGTCAGGACAACCCCTCCCACCCGGTAGGTAATGTGGGATACCTGCTCGGCGTCAAAATCCCTGACATACTTGTGGCCGCGGGGAACATAGAGGTCTCCCTCGTATTTATGGATCCCGAGGTTGAATTCCTGGTTATGCTGCACAACGGTGGTATCAAGCGTGGAAAGGAGCACGTGATTGTCTCCGTCGTATTCGTCGATCGGACAGACCAGGAGTCCGTGATATTTCCGGGTGTTGCAACCTATAATGGTGGTGGATGCATAGGATCCTGCCCTGTTGGAACGGATAACCTCCCTGGAGAGTGAGTATTCCAGGTTTACCAGTTCCATCTTGTCAAACTTCAGAAAACTCATCGAGGAGCGTTTTAAGTGTTAGTGAAAAGATTACAACAAAATTCAGAAAAATTGCGTTGAATAAGTTACTACAATCTGAAATTATCTGCAAAACTCTTATGGGAATCTTTAAAAACCGTCAGGCTTGCAGATTGTTCAAACACAAAGTTCCATTTTTACAGTTAAAATGCCACTTACAGCAATAAATCGCTTTTTCTCCCTTTCGAAAAAAAAGATATCTTCGTGCCGGAAATATACCGCTTATGATCCGCCTTGTAGTTCTGATAGTAATTTTAGGTGTCGCCGGTTCCTGTAACAGGACCAAAGATAAGAATTTTATTCAGGATTCGGAAGCCGGCCGGCAGGTGCATATCCTGGGTACGCTTAAAGGCGGAGAAGGGAAAGAGGTCCTGGTGGACGAGATGGGCGCTGCAGAATTTATTGCTGTGGATACCTTCCGTGTTGGCGACGATGGAAAATTCTCCTGCTCCTTCCAGGCCACCCACCCGGGTTTTTATGCCTTCCGCTCAGCCTCCTCCGGCTATATCACGCTTATTGCCTTTCCCGGCGATACCCTCTTGCTGAATGCCTCCTGGGACCAGACGCTGCCTTACGAAATCAGCGGTTCCAGACCTTCGGAAGAAGTTTTGCGCCTTGCTCTGGCGCACCGGAAAACACTCGACGGACTTGCCGAAATCTCGCGAAAAGTCAGGGAAGCCAGCGGTCAACCCGGTTTTGCCGTTCTTAAAAAAGACCTTGACCGGCGTTTCGATTCCCTGATCACGGAGTTTCACGACTTCTCCCTCGACCTGATCCGTACCAACGGCTCCTCGCCCGTTGCACTTATCGCCCTGTATAGCGAGTACGGCCCTGGTCTGCCTGTCTTTAACCCTGTCGAAGATTTTCCTGTTTTTGAACTGGTCGATTCCCTTCTCTATCCTGCATTTCAGGAGAACGAAGCGGTAACCGCGCTTCATGTCCAGGTCGGTAATGCACGGGCACAGGATGACCGGCCACAGGAAGCTGCCTGGAAGACCGGAGACATGGCTCCTGCTTTTGCCGGCAACACGGCCGAAGGAAAGACCATATCGCTGGCCGATTACCGTGGCCACTACCTGCTCCTGAGCTTCTGGGCCGCCTGGAGCAAACCCTCAAGGGATGAAAATGTCTACCTGAAAAAAGCCTGGGAAACCGGTCGGGAGAAGGGGCTGAAGATCCTGCAGGTCAGCCTCGACGATGACCGGGAGCTCTGGCTCAACGCGATCAGGGAAGAGTCCCTTTCCTGGGACCATATCAGCGACCTGAGACGCTGGGATTCGCAGGTTGCCGGTATCTACCGGATCGACAGGATTCCGGCGGATTTCCTGATTGGCCCGGACGGAAAGATACTTGCCACCGATCTCTTTGGGGACGACCTGGTGCAAAAAATCAGCTCGCTGCAGTGATATGAATAGCCCGATCCATACTCTCCATGAGAAAAAGGTAAAAGTTCATTATCTTTAATTCTTTAACTTAGCCCCCATATGAAACAGACCCTTTTTATTATAGTCCTCCTCCTGCTGGTTTCCTGCTCGCAGAAAAAGAATACCGTCATTTCAGGTAAACTGGAAGGCGGAGCCGGATCCATGCTTTACCTGGAACAGTTGAACGTGAACCAGACCAGGCCGGTAGACTCGGTAAAAGTTAAGAAAGACGACAGCTTTCGTATGAAGATCGAAGTTACGGACCCGGAGCTTTACGTCCTGAAAAATAACACGGGAAAAATTATCTCCCTGCTGCCCATGCCGGGTGAAACCGTTGCCGTAACCACCACTTCGGGGAACTTTGGCAAACCATACCAGGTAAGCGGGTCCCCGGAAAGCGAAAAGATCCTGCTGCTGGTGAACCGGCTCAACCGCACCCGCACCCTCCTCGACTCCATCGGCCAGGTCCTCCTGTCGCTTCCCGATCAGGATAACGACGAATCGCTTGCTCTGAAAAAAGCCTATATAGAAGCGCGCAACGATCAGAAACGTTTCACGATCCGCTTTCTCCTGGAGAATATTTCCAGCCCCTCCAGCGTGTTTGCCCTTTACCAGAAATTTTCCCGGGACGAATACGTCCTCAACGACAACCATGATCTGCAGTACCTGATCATCGTTTCTGATTCTCTTTCTTCCCATTATCCCAACTCGACCCTTACCCTCTCCCTGGCTGAGGATGTGCGCCGTCAGAAAGATGCCTACAACCAGATGGTGAAGCTCGGCGACCTGGTGGGGAAAGCCAACATGTCGGGCTCGCTCGATCTGGCCATTCCCGATACGGAAGGCGATACCGTCAGGCTCCACAAGCTTATCGGAAAAGTCGTGCTTGTATCCTTCTGGGCCTCCTGGGATAAAAACAGCACCGACGCCAACCTGACTCTTAAAAACACCTGGAAAAAATACAGCCGGAAAGGTTTTGAGGTTTACTCCGTTTCACTGGATAACAGCCGGGAACAATGGCTCAACAGGGTCCGCTTCGAGCAGTATCCCTGGATCAATGTCTGTGAACTGAGCTACCCCGATTCCTATGCAAAAATGATCTACAATGTCCAGCAACTGCCGACCTCTTTCCTGATCGATCGGGAAGGAAATATCATTGCACGTAACCTTTACGGCAAAGAACTGGAAAAATGGCTTGATAACATTTTATAACTCCCGGATGACTGAACCCGGCAAAAAAATCCGTTTCGCCTCCGATCTGCACCTCGGAATGCATCCGAAGGAAAAGAGCCGTGAAAGGGAACGTGCCGTGACAGAATGGCTGGACGAGATCAAAAACGATACTTCCCAGCTCTGGCTGGTTGGCGATATCTTCGACTACTGGTTCGAATACCGCCGGGTGGTGCCCCGCGGATTTATCCGTTTCCTTGGGAAACTGGCCGAACTGAGCGATATGGGCATCGAGATCCATATCTTCACAGGCAACCACGATGTCTGGTACTTCGGATATCTTCCGGATGAGATCGGGGCCATAATCCACCGCGAACCGGTTATTCTTGAGCTGGGCAGCAAGACCTTCCTGATCGGCCATGGCGACGGCCTCACCTGGCAGGACAAAGGCTACCTTTTTATCAAGTGGATGTTCAAAAACCGCTTCCTGCAATGGTGCTACGCCCGCATCCACCCGAACGGTTCTGCCGGTTTTGCCCACTGGTGGTCACGCAGGAGCCGCTACAGCAAAGGGTTCTGCACACCCTGGCAGGGCGTTGAAAAGGAAGAACAGATAATCTTTTCGGAGAAGATCAGCAAAGAAAACCCGGACATCGATTATTTCATCTACGGCCATCGGCATATTCCCTATGTTTATACCCTTTCCTCCGGCAGCAGGGTATTCGGTCTCGGCGACTGGATCGTGAATTTCACTTACGGGGAGTTCGACGGGGAGGAAATGAAGCTGAAAAAGCGCTTTGAGGAGAAGGGGGAGATTGTGACGTTTTTTGCTGAAGCAGAGTAGAAGTGACGGGGGATGAGTGACTGGTAACAGAAAGGAAATTCCAGCCGGTAAAAACTATCACTGTACAGCCCCTCAAATGTCAAAAAATTTCATCACTGTTTTAAAATCCAAAATATATCCCGGCATTCAGATGACTACGGTTGCCAAAACCTCCTTCACAGAATAAACCGGATCGGATAGTGAAGTTGAAAGCAACACCGCCATATAAACCATAATCCGGCATCCATCCATCCTGCCGTTCGAAAATTTCCGGATAATTCTCATAATTGCCGCCCAATCTGCCTTTCAAATAAAAGTCGAAACGCTGAAATGGTGCATCCGATAAATTGGATATGAGAACCCTGGAAGTGTTTATCCTTCGGCTACGGGAGAACCAAACAAAAAGGGCAGGAAAAAACCCTGCCCTTTGATTAAGATCTTATTTCACTATTAAAAAATACTGAAAGCCACTGTCAGACCGGCCATAACAACCGATACCATGGTCATCAGTTTGATAAGGATGTTCAGTGAAGGACCGGAAGTATCCTTGAAGGGATCGCCAACGGTGTCACCGACAACAGCAGCCTTATGGGAGCTGGAGCCTTTTCCGCCGTAGTTTCCTTTTTCAATGTATTTCTTGGCATTGTCCCATGCACCACCGGCGTTGTTCATGAAAACAGCCAGAGTGAAGCCTGCGGTCAGACCACCAACGAGCAAACCAACCACACCGGGAACACCGAGGATCACTCCAATAGTAACCGGAACGATGATGGCAAGCAACGAGGGAACCAGCATTTCTTTCTGAGCACCCTTCGTGGAAATGGCCACACACTTGGCGTAGTCGGGTTTCCCGGTTCCTTCCATGATCCCGGGGATCTCTTTGAACTGCCTGCGCACTTCATCCACCATGGAACCTGCTGCACGTCCTACGGCTTTCATAGTCATGGACGAGAACAGGAAGGCCATCATGGCACCGATGAAGATACCACCGAGAAGCAGTGGGTTAAAGAGGGAAAGGTCATAAGCTGCAACAAAATCTGTAATGGTGGCATCGCCCAGTTTAACGGCATGCTGACCCTGTTCAACAACCGGAGCAACATCTTTGTAGAAAAGTGTATCACCGATCTGTTTGAAACCTTCCACGCTTTTATCGGCCATTTTTCCGAGCCAGAGTTTAACCTCTTCCATGTAAGCAGCCAGAAGTGCCATGGCCGTCAGAGCAGCCGAACCGATGGCAAAGCCTTTACCGGTGGCAGCAGTGGTGTTTCCAAGCATATCCAGTGCGTCGGTACGTTCCCTTACTTCCTTGGGAAGTTCGGCCATTTCGGCGTTACCACCGGCATTGTCGGCAATGGGTCCGAAAGCATCGGTGGCCAGGGTGATCCCCAGTGTGGAAAGCATCCCTACAGCGGCAAAACCTATCCCATAGACACCCATGGAGAAGTTATGGAAACCGCCGGCAAAACCATAAGCGGCAATAATACCTATCACAATCGTTACCACAGGCAGCCAGGTGGAACCCATACCCACAGCCACGCCGTCAATAATGGTGGTAGCAGGGCCCTGTTTGGTCTGACCGGCAATACCTTTGGTGGGTTTATATTCGTCGGAAGTAAAATATTCGGTAGCCTGGCCGATAATCACACCGGCAGCAAGACCGGCAACCACGGAACCAAATACACCCCAGGTCACCCAGCCGATAGCGGCAAGAACAGCCATGGCACCAAGGATAAGCACCGAGCTGCCGCCCGTTCCGAGGAAGAGCGCATTGAGCAGGTTCTTCTGCGTGGCCGATTCCTTGGTACGCACCATGAAAATCCCGACGATGGAGAGTATGATTCCCACTGCGGCAACGATCATCGGGGAAATAACCGCCTGCATCTGATCCATGCCTGCAGTCGCAGGAAGAGCTGCACCAAGTGCTGCAGTGGCCAGGATCGATCCGGCATACGATTCGTAAAGGTCGGCACCCATACCGGCTACATCACCTACGTTGTCGCCAACGTTATCGGCAATAGTAGCAGGGTTACGCGGGTCGTCTTCGGGAATACCGGCTTCTACTTTACCAACGAGGTCGGCACCAACGTCGGCGGCTTTGGTGAAAATACCACCGCCAACACGTGCAAAGAGAGCCTGTGTTGAAGCACCCATACCGAAAGTCAGCATAGTAGCGGTAATCTCAATAAGTTTCTGCTGTTCGCTGGTTCCCGGGTGAACGAAGGTCAGACCGAGGAAATGCAGACCGTTCTGCATGTGCTCCGGGGTGAAAATCGCACCGTTCAGCAGCCAGAACCAGAGGGCGATATCGAGCAGACCGAAGCCCACCACAACAAGACCCATCACGGCCCCACTACGAAAAGCTACCTGCAGACCTTTGTTCAGGGAAGTGGAAGCACCCCAGGCTGTACGGGCTGAAGCATTGGTTGCCGTACGCATTCCAAGATAACCGCAGAGACCGGAAAAGAAACCTCCCGTAAGGAAAGCTACCGGCACGAACGGGTTCTGTACACCCAGGTAAGCAAGGACAGCCAGCAATACAACCAGCACAAGAAAAACTTTTAATACCACACCATATTGCCTTCTCAGGTACGCCATGGCACCTTCGCGCACATACTGTGCAATCTCTTTCATCTTATCGGTCCCTTCGGGCTGCTTCATCAGATTCTTGTAGAAGATGAAGGCGAATACGAGGGCCAATAACGCTGCACCAATCAGAATTAGAATAATTCCACTCATAATCGATAATTTAGTTAAGGTTAATATGATTACTACTGATTCTCTTCAGAAAAGGAATTCCGTTCGGAATAGTATAGATGACCAGTTTTCCCACTGCCGGTTTTTCGAAGCGGTAAATATAGTCAATTTGTGTTTAAAACGGTTATAAATTGATGCTATAAAACATAGGGAAGGATAAGGATAAGGTTGAGATTGAGGTTGAGGCTGAGGCTGAGATTGAGGCTGAGGCTAAGGCTGAGGTTAAGGCTGAGGCTGAGATTGAGATTGAGGCTGAGGCTAAGGCTGAGGCAGAGGTTGAAAAAAACCAACAATTATTCTCATCCTCATTCTTATCCTTTTTCTTATTCTTATCCTTATTCTTATCCTTATTCTCAACCTTATTCTCAACCTCACCTCCTTATCCTTTCAATGACTTGATTATTTTGTTTAGTTCAAGAATTAATTCACCGTACCTGTTCATAAGGTTGCTGGTTGTTTTTTCATCAAAATACTTGACTTTGAATCCGTAAATAAGATGATTTTGAGTCTCATAGGCTGAACCTCGTCCAATTATATAAAAATTTGCCTTGTCTTTATTCGTGCTTCTTCCAAAAGCTTCAGCAATATTTCCGGGAATACCGTTAGAAGATCTTCTTATCTGTGAAGTCAGCCCATTATCTTCGGATCCCGGTAATACACTAGAGATTTGGAATACTTCAATGGCCAAACTATGAGCTTTTTGCCAAACCGACATATCTGTAAAATGCTTAATCATCTCAATTGCTTTTTTTTATTTATAAAGGATGCCTACCGTGGAGATTTATAAATACATAAGTCCCCTAAACCTCATCCTTATTCTTATTCTTAATCTTATTCTTATCCTTATCCTCATCCTTATCCTTATCCTTATCCTACCCCGCCTACCCCGCCCACCCCTCCCGGTCCAGGTTCCTGTAATTCACCGCCTCCGACACATGGGCTGCTTCAATCCTTTCACAGTCGTCAAGGTCGGCAATGGTGCGTGAGACCTTCAGGATGCGG
>JBMOLL010000073.1:0-10029 GCA_049325415.1 Bacteroidota bacterium
CTCTTCTCAATCAACCAGTTCACAACAGGCACCTCTCTGATGATCCTCCAAATACTTCTGAGATTCAACTAAATATCATTGTTTTAAAATTTCGCAGTCATTAAGATATTTTTTTCGCACAACCTTTGAAGAAATCCTTTATCAACCTCGTCACGGCAAACATTCCTTGAACGATCCTGTTAACATTCCTGCGATTCAATTAAATATCAAAGCTTTAAATCCCTTTGGTCATTTAAAAAATAATTTTCTCTTATTTCGAAGCTCTTCTCAATCAACCAGCTCACAACAGGCACCTCTCTGATGATCCTCCAGATACTTCTGAGATTCAACTAAATATCATTGTTTTAAAATTTCGCAGTCATTAAGATATTTTTTACGCACAACCTTCGAAGATATCCTTTATCAACCTGGTCACGGCAAACATTTCTTCAACGATCCTGTAAATATTCCTGCGATTCAATTAAATATCAAAGCTTTAAATCACTTCAGTCATCCATCACTTCACTTAATTCGAAGTACTGTTTGTGATGCCGGCTCTTTTACTTATTTCAGGAGAACTGGATACAATAGCCAACCGGGATTAGCGAACACCAATTTATTTCAATATTACAGGTACAGCTGTGGTTGCAAGAGGCTAAAGTGTCCTGTTAAATACAAGTCTCAGGCGCTGGCGCTCATTGATCGGGACTTCATCGCGGGTTGGCGGAAGCCAGTCGGGACCCTCGTTGAGCAGGCGGATGGCTTCAACGCTGAACGGCACTCCCGGGCTCTTAACAACCTCTATGGCCATGGGCCGGCCGTTATCCCCTACCGTAAAACGAAGGATCACCACTGCCCGGCTCAATTCCGGGTAACCGTCGGGAAAGACCATATTTCTTTCGATATACTGTTCAAAGGCCACCCTGCCGGTCACCGGGCAGGCCGGATTATATACGGGAGGAATATCGTCATCGGGACGAATGATGGTCACCGAGCCGGATTCGTTCCTGGCATCGGAGATCCCATACCCGATAACCACCACTTCATCCATGGCGGTCAGACTCGGCTCCATTTCAATTTTCAGGGTGGTATCCCGGGCCGACACTTTTACTTCTTCGGGATTGAGCCCTACCAGCCTTGCTTCCAGAACCGGTTCGGTATCCTTCCCATCAAAAGAGATATGAAAATTACCATCCATGTCCGTGATGGCCCCGCTGGTGGTACCTTTTTTTACCACGGCAACACCGGGAATGGGCGATCCGTCCTCCGATGAATAGATGGTTCCGCTGATCCTGAAGCTGCTTTCCGGATATCTGGGTTTTCTGTTGGAAACCGGTACCGTCGAAACAATCCCCCCGTCAGCGACTTCATTTGCCCGTGTGGCGGATTTGGACGGAAGGGGAATGTCTTCCCTTGCAACAACAGCAATCTTTGACTGCTCCTCCGTACTCGCCTCCTTCTGTTCTGCCACCTGGTTCATTAGAACGTTCACGGTGTTTTCGTCCCGGGTGACTTCAGCCATTGCATAAACTTCCTCTTCTGCTTTTGCCGTTTCGGTTTGTTTCTGCCTGACTCCTTTTTTCTCTTCACTGTTCCGGCCGGGCTTCAGCGGCTCAGTTTCCTGTTTCTGTGCAGCCGCATGCTCCACCCCGGCCACTTTCCCGGGAAAGGTGTCGGTGAGAGTGACCGAAACCTGCTTTTTAATATCTTGATCTGCAATCTTTTCCGAAAGAGATTTTTCCCGGGGTACTTCGAGTTTAAGAAAGAAGGTGGAAATGATGAGCAGGGAGATCACAGCGGCAGCCGCACTGTAAAGGATCCACCGGCGACTTTTGCTTTTTCTCATTCCGGTCCTTTCTTTCAACTCCTGGAGGTCTGCGGCAAGTTCATCCCCGCTGAGCCTGGAGAAACCTTCGGCAGCCTCTGCGGCAAAGGGATCCTGTTCCAGCATCCGTTCAAAGGCATTTCTTTCCTTCTCCGTCATGCGGTTCCCTGAATAACGCTGAAAATTCTCAGGTCCTGCGTCGATATGTTTCTTTTTATCCGACATTTTGCTGATCCATACAGATCTTTAAATTTCTTTTACCATTTTGCAGCAGGCTCTTCACCTTTTTTTCATCCATCTCCAGCAAGGCGGAGATTTCGCGGTAACTCTTTTCCTCAAAGTAAAACAGCCTGATGCACTGACGTTGCTCATCTTTTAGCCTCTCGATGCACTGTTGAAGAGCCCGGTTCAGTCCGGCATTTTCTTCATCAACAGGATGCAGGAAGGGCTCATTTTCCACAAAATTTTTCTGTTCCCCTGCAAATTTTTTATATCTCACCTCTTTCGAACGGTCGGAACGAAGCTCCATCAGGCAGAAATTCTTTGTCAGCACATACAACCAGCTCCTGAAAGTCCTGACCTCATGCTTCGGCAGTTCCGTCACCAGCTTTTCAAAGATCTGCATTACGGCATCCTTCGATCGTTCCCTGTCGTCGAAGTAACGCAGGCACACACCATATACAAGATGCATGTAGCGGCTGTAAAGTTCACCGAGGAGCTCATTATCCCCGCTTTCCAGGAAACGCTCCAGCAGCTCCTCGTCGGACTGCTCCCTGATCTTTTTCCAGGTGACCTTCAGCGCCATGTATATCGTTTGATTTTAACCGCTTTCATTTCCTAAAGGTAATTTTTTTGAAAAAAATCTGAAATGCTTTTATGGAATTATGAAAACACCGGCATCCTGATACCGAAAACCACCAAAAATCAAAATATCATGAAAACAATCGCATCAACCATCGTAATGCTGCTGGTCGCACTGCTCTTCAGTGCCGCCGGTCAGCCCCAGACCATCACAGGAACCGTTACCTCCGCCGACGACGGCTCGCCCTTACCCGGGGTTAGTGTTTCCATAAAAGGCACTGCCCGCGGGACGGTTACCGATTTTAACGGATCCTACTCCATCATCATCCAGCCGGGCGACCAGACCCTGGTCTTCAGTTTCATCGGAATGGAAACCAAAGAAGTGGCCATTGCCGGCAGGAATACCATTAATGTGGCCATGGAATCGGCCAATGTTTCCATGGATGAGGTCGTCGTAGTCGGGTATAACGTAAGACAGGAACAATATAATACAGGTTCCGTAGCAGTTATAAGTGGCAATCCTGGTTATACGCAGACTTTGCAGGGCCGTGCCGCAGGAGTGTCTGTTTCCGGCAGGGAAAAGAAAGCCAGCACCTATTATATGGCAGAGGCCTGTCCCCAGCCCGTATTCAACACCGAGGGCTACAGCGCCATCCACGAGAACGGTTTTAAGGATGTGTACAACAATCCCCTCTCCACCTTCTCCATCGATGTCGACAATGCCTCCTATGCCAATGTGCGCCGTTTCATCAACAGCGGATCACTGCCTCCCGAGGATGCAGTCAGGATTGAGGAAATGGTCAATTATTTCAACTACAGCTACCCGGAACCCGACGGCGAGCATCCTTTCAGCGTTTATACCGAACTGAGCGTTTGCCCGTGGAACAGCGATCACCAGTTGCTGCACATCGGTCTTAAGGGGAAAGAGATCGACAAAAGGGAACTTCCTGCCTCCAACCTGGTTTTCCTGCTCGATGTATCCGGATCCATGCAGGACGCCAACAAGCTCCCCCTGCTGAAATCGGCCTTCAGCATGCTGGTGAACAACCTGCGCAACGAGGACAGGGTCGCCATCGTGGTCTATGCCGGTGCTGCCGGTGTGGTGCTCGAATCGACACCCGGAAACCGGAAAGAGCAGATCCTGGCTGCCATCGAACAGCTCCAGGCCGGCGGTTCCACAGCCGGTGGTGAAGGGATCAAACTGGCCTACAGCATTGCCGAGAAAAACTACCGCGAGGGCGGGAACAACCGCATCATCCTGGCTACCGACGGTGACTTCAACGTGGGAGCCTCCAGCGATGGCGAGATGGAGCGACTGATCGAGAAGGAACGTGAGAAAGGGATCTTCATCACAGTTCTCGGCTTCGGTATGGGAAATTACAAGGACAGCAAGATGGAGGTGATCGCCGATAAAGGCAACGGGAACTATGCCTATATCGACAACCTGCAGGAAGCCCAGAAGGTCCTGATCAGCGAATTCGGCGGAACGCTCTTCACGATCGCCAAGGATGTGAAATTCCAGATCGAGTTCAACCCTGCACGCGTCGAATCGTACCGGCTTGTGGGCTACGAGAACCGACTTCTGAACGACGAAGACTTCAACGACGACAAGAAAGATGCCGGAGAAATGGGTGCCGGGCATACCGTAACCGCCCTTTACGAAATCGTTCCGGCAGGATCGAAGGAGAAACATGCACGGATCGATCCCCTGAAATACCAGTCGGACCGCAAGGAAACCAGGACACAGGAATCGGAGGAACTGATGACCGTAAAACTGCGCTACAAGCAACCCGATGGTTTCACCAGCAAACTGATGGAGATCCCGGTTCAGGGAAAGGTCCTCGACCTGGATGAAACTTCCGACAATTTCCGTTTCTCAGCCGCTGTCGCCGAATTCGGCATGCTGCTTCGGAACTCGGAATACCTGAAGGATATCAACAGTGAGGACATCCTTGAACTCGCCAGAACGGCCAGGGGGGAGGATGAGGAAGGCTACCGTGCAGAATTCATCAAACTGGTGAAAACCGCCGGAGCCATGACCGCCATGAAATAAGCCTCTCTTCAGGTCCCGCCTTCCGGCTGAAGGCGGGACCTTTTCTTTTCGTATTTTCAAACCCACCATACACCCCAACATGAAAAGGCTATACCACCTCCTCTGCACCTTCCTGATCCTGATCAGCCACTCACTCCCGGGCCAGGACATCTCACGGGCTACCGACCACAGTGTATACCGATACTATTATTCCATTACAACCCGCGAAGCAGAAAAGATCTGCCGTAAGGGTATTGCGGCTGTCAGAGACAATTATTTCCATACACTGGCCGATTCGGTCCGCTTTGAAGAAGACCTTGACCCCCAGCTTGCACCGGGGAACTATCTGGCTGTCTGGGCCGAAAAAGACGAACTGAAGTTCTCCTATATCCCGGTCATGAATACCTTCCCGGCTATCCTGAACAACAGCGCGGACCTGATCATTTACCTGACCGATTCCACCGGGACTATGGTCAGTGATGCACGCCTCTCCGTCGACGGGAAGTTGATCCGCTTCGACCCCGCTTCGGGGACCTATCGCGACCGGCACAGTAACCTCCAGGGGGTCCTGAGCATCACCTGCGGGGGCATCACCACAGTCCACCTGCTCCAGCGGACGAACAACAACTCCGCCTTCAGGCGCATTTCCGGCAAGATCCTTTACAGTATTCCCGTGCGCTATGTCTGGATCCCGTTAAAACTGCTGCTGCGCTCACCCTACGACCTCGGCAGGTGGATCATAAAAGGCAGACGCTCCGGGATCTGGTACTACCTCACCCAGCCCTTTGTTTCGATCTACCGGTCCATTGCATGGGGGCAGCCCTATGGATTTGTAGCAACAGTATTTTCCTGGTTCGACGGCTACTACGGCGAAGCCTCTACCCGCGGATTCATAGCTTTCAGCAAGCCGAAGTACCGGCCTGAGGATACACTGTATTTTAAAGCCCTGTTGCTGGATGAAAACAACCGGCCCATCTGCCGCAGACGACTTGAACTTACACTGGAAGAGTCGGGATACTACAGCTCCGATCACCTCCATGCACAAATTATCGATACCGTGACCAGCTACCGTTCAGGTGCCTTTGAAGGCCGCCTGGACCTGTCCGGTTTTTCCAGCCTGAAAAGCGGACGAAGTTACCAGCTCACCCTGCACTCTCCCAGTGACAGAATTTCCCTTTCGGGTACTTTCCTCTATGAGGATTATGAGCTGAAAAGCTATCAATTCGATCTGAAAACCGGGTCCGGGGATCATTATCCGGGTGAACCCGTGACCGTTAAAATGACGGCAAAAGACAATAACGAACTGCCTGTTGCGGATGCCCGGGTAAAACTGGAGCTCAAACCGTGGACCGGAGTTAGCAAGGCCTTCGTTTCCCCGCTTATCGTCAGGGAGGTCCTCTGGACCTGGGAAGGGAATTTCCGCCCCGACGGAACACTCGAAGTATCCATCCCCGACTCGGTCTTTCCGGCTGCCAACCTCATGACCTCACTGAATGCGGAATTCCGGGATGCATCGAACGAAGCTCACAGCCTCTCCTCCGACATCCATCATTATTTCCTCAGGGAAGAGACTGCGCTGGACTGGCAGGGCGACAGTCTGCAGTTTGTTTTAAAAAAGAACGGGATTAAAACAAACACTGCAGCAATGGTCTATCTCCAGCGACGGGGTATGATCGTTGATTCCTTTGCCGCCTCACTTCCGTTAGTCCTGCCTGCAAACCAGTCGCTAGCATCCGTTAACCTGAAAGTGAATAATGTTCTTTATCCTCAGCCGTTGAGTGACTTGCAGGGAAATATATCATTGCAGGCCAAACGGTCCAGGGATCACCTAAAGATGGAAGTATTCAACCCGCACCATCTGCCCTTCCGGTATTTCCTGTACAAAAACAACCACGAAATACAAAGAGGATCCGGCACGTCGTATTCCGACAGTCTCCGGACCCAGGCTCCTGATAACTATTACTTCTGCCTGATCTACGAATGGGCCGACCAGCCTGTGGTTCTCAATTACGACCTTTCGTACGACCGGAACAGTCTGAACATCACCTCCACCCTGCCTCCCGTGGCATACCCGGGTCAGGAACTGGAGGTAAAGGTCAGGGTGACGAACGACCGGGGTGAACCGATAAAGAATGCAGACATAACCGCCGTATCCTGGACCGGAAAATTCGACGGGGAAATCCCGGGATTCGCAATAAACACCGATAGCAAGCAAAGGGAAATGATCAACAGTTTCCGCATCAGCGAGACAGACGATAACCAGGATTCCTATCGATTGCTTTACGACCGCTGGTCGCCGGCCTTCAGCCTGGATACGATGGATTATTACCGTTTTCGCTATCCGGAAACAGGTTATGCCGTTTCGGAGGCAAAATCGGAGTTCCCCGGCACCTGGTTCGCTCCCTATGTTTTTGATAAGGGAAGGGTGATCCCCGTTTATCATGTTTATATCGATTACGTCCCTGTTTATCTTGCGGAGGCCAGTCATACCAACCCCTATCTGTTCAGGATCTCCGAAGGGTTACATACGATCAAGATCCGGACGGCCGACCGGTGGATTGAGATCTACAATGTACGTTTCAGCTACGGATACAGGTATTTTCTGAGTATTGACCTTAGCAGGGTAGAAGAAATACAGAAAGAAGAGGAGAAGGATAAACACTGGGACCTGTCGAATAAGATCTCTGTAAAAAAGATGGAACCCTTTTATACCCCGGAAGAAACCAGGATGCTGAAGCAAAAAATGATCAGGGTTAAGAACAATTTCGAACAGAAACCGGCTTATATCCGCCAGGGAGGAAATGTTTACCTGCTGACCGGAGTGAAGGAAAGCGGCCTGTACAACAACCTGAACCTGTACACTGTAGGTCCTATGTCGTACGAATCGCTGCATTTTGTCAACCCCGACCGGCTCACCGCCGACCTCCCCTTTGCCGAAGATTACACCTACGAGTTCAGGGAAGGTTATTCCGACAGAATGAAGGTGATCGCCTGTGAGCAGGGGAAAAACCGGATGCCATGGCTGCAACCTGTCCTGATACTGGACGACAGACCGGTATATGAAACGGAGATCCTGATGGACTGGATGGAATACAAAGAGAAAAACAAAAGTATGATCTTCTATCCGTCCACTCCGTCTTCAACGGTGAAACCCAACGGTACAGTCCGGATTATCAATTCCATTACTTCCGGGAAACAATCCTTCAGGAATCATTTGCTTTCAGGAAGCCAGGCCGGGGGCTTTACCATGATCTATCCCGGAAACTCAGCCGACTTTTACTCAATTCCCGGGGGCCGGTATGAACTGATCACTGTATTCCGGGATAACCGCTATATCCGCACCGACTCTTTTACTGTTGTTCCCGGAGGTACGACCTACCTGACGTATACCGAGGGACAGATCCGTCCGGAAGATGAGATGTCGGTTTCCTTCGATTCGCTGATAAACGAGATCTGTAATGATCATAATGCCGAATATCAGAGCTATATAAACGATTATGAGATCAACAGGCTAAAAGCATTGCGGGAAAGCTATAACCAGGTAATCCCCGGAACGGGAACCCTCATTACCGGAGTCGTAACAGACAAAGAAAGCGGGGAACCTTTACCGGGAGTATGTATTGTGATCAAGGGAACAAGCACCGGAACTGTAAGCGATATCAACGGGGTTTACCAGATCAGGGCGCCGGGGAACAGCAAGCTGGTCTTCAGTTTTATCGGATTCAAGACGGAAGAACTGGACGCTGCGGTGGCCGGGGGAGTAGTCAGCCTGGGTGCCGAGATATTGTGTTTGGACGAAGTGGTCGTTGTAGGATATGGAATCCGGAAATCAAGCGTTTCAGCATATTCCATAGCAATAGTAGAAAGTTCCGGAGATTTTTCAACATTTCTTCAGGGTAAGGTATCCGGACTCGAAATATCGAGTAATTACGGAAACACATCAGGTTTAGTGATTCGGAGAGATTCTTCTGTTAACCCTGGCAATGAACCCCTGTATGTTATAGACGGTAGGGTTTATAACGGCCAGCCATTCGACCTGGCTCCCGAACTCGTCAGTTCCATTGAGGTTTTGCAGGGGGATAAAGCTGCAGCAATTTATGGCTCAAGGGCCGCCAACGGTGTGGTACTCATCACCACGAACCAGGGCATGCTGAACGGGCAGGTGCCGGGCGATCTTCCCGGTTTGAAGGAACTCCTTGAATTTAAAATGACAGAAGCCCATGCCGCACCGTCCGGCCTGCGAACCCACTTTTCAGACAATGCCATCTGGGAACCGGCATTGAGAACCGACCGGAACGGGGAAGCCATTTTCAGTGCCAGACTGCCGGATGATATCACACAATGGAAAGCAGGATTCATCGTCTATGCCGACCACAAACGGGCGGCCACGCACCGGACCACCGTAAAATCGTACAAGCCCGTATCGGGTGAGCTGAGCCTTCCCCGCTTCCTCCTTGAAGGCGATACGGCTTTCGTGATCGGAAAAACGCGGAATTACACGGGGGATACGATTGCCGGCACTGTATCCTTTAGTCTTGGGGAAGAGATACTCAGCGCCGAAGAAAAAAGTTTCGCGGAAATATCCGTTGACACAGCCTGTCTGGCAGCGCCGGATGGGGACAGTATAAGCCTCACCTATCTTTTCAAACGGGATGACGGTTATTTTGACGGGGAGAAACGCTCCATTCCCCTGCTGCGACGTGGCACCATGGAGACCAGGGGTAACTTCATTTCGCTGTACGGAGACAGTACCCTGAACTGGACGCCCGAATTCGATACCTTACCGGTCAGGTTGAAGGTCCACACCAGTATGATCGATGAATTGCTGGAAGAGACCGGACGGGTGGACATCTATCCTTACCTGTGTAACGAACAGATGGCCAGTAAGCTGATGGCCCTGTTGTTCCGGCAGGAGATCCTTGATTATCGCGGAAAATACTTCGGGCAGAAAAATGCCGTGAACAAGTTGATCAGGAAACTGGAAAAAAACCAGAACCAGGAGGGACTTTGGGGCTGGTGGAACAGGAACGAGACCAGTGGCTGGATCTCGCTTCATGTGCTCCGGTCCCTCCGTTTTGCCCGCGATCTGGGCTACGAAGTGAAGATCGACTCGGTGGGTGCATACAACGGTCTAACCAGGCTCAGGACCGGCAGTGAGCAGTACGGAGAAAAAACGATGCTGCTTGAGACCATGCTTGAATTCTCAGAAGACCCTGAAATTCTCAGGGAAATTGAGACTATGGAAAAGCAGGAGTTTGAAGAGACCAGCGACTTCATTGCCTACCAGGAACTGCGCCTGAAGGCCGGTCTGACGGCAGACACCGATTCCATCCTTCAACTGAAGAAAGAGACCCTTTACGGCAACTGGTACTGGGCCAACAGCAGCGACCGG
>JBMOLL010000074.1:0-67224 GCA_049325415.1 Bacteroidota bacterium
CTCTGCACACCTCACCCTTCTCACCCTTCTCACCCTTCTCACCTTTCTCACCTTTCTCACCCCTCACCCTCCCCACTTTTTTCCTATCTTTGCCCCATGTCAGTCCGTATCGATAAATTCCTGTGGTCAGTGAGGATCTTCAAAACCCGGGCACAGGCCACCGATGCCTGCCGCAAAGGGTGGATCACCATTGGCGGTATGTCGGTCAAGCCCTCCAGGTCGGTGGCCGCAGGGGAAGTTGTTTCGGTACGCAAGATGCCTGTGATCTACCGGTACAGGGTTATCCAGCCCGTGGAGAACCGGGTTGGGGCAAAACTGGTGAACGGATTCATTGAAGACATCACGCCAAAGGAAGAACTGGATAAGCTGAAGATGCAGGACGCCTTTTTTGTAAAGAGGGAACGGGGTTCCGGCCGGCCCACAAAAAAGGAAAGACGGGAGATGGATGAATTCCTGGGGGATTAGTCTTTTCTTTACCGGGCCCCGGGAACAATTATTCCTGTTTCCTGTTAATCATTCGGCATTCAAATAAGCAGAAATGGAACTTTTTTACAGAAAATATGGTGAGCCGGCTCCTCCGATGATCATCCTGCACGGGCTTTACGGATCGTCGGACAACTGGGTCTCGGTAGCCAGGGAATTTTCATCAGATTATGAGGTCTGGCTTCCCGACCAGCGCAATCATGGTGCATCGCCTGCAAGCCCTGAACATTCTTATTCTTTATTGAGTTCCGATCTGAAAGAATTCATGGACAGTCACGGGATTGAAAAGGCCATTCTTATCGGCCATTCCATGGGAGGCAAGGCCGTCATGACCTTTGCCGCCCGCTATCCCAGGATGGTCAGTGCGCTGGTGGTGATCGATATCGCCCCGAAAGATTACCAGGAGCTTGCCCTGGTATCGAGGCAGGCAGCCCAGCATGCCCGTATGATTGAAGCCATGCTTTCGGTTCCGATGGACAGAATGAGTTCCAGGGAAGAAATTGACCGGTTTCTCACACCACTGATCGGCTCCGACCGGGTCAGAATGTTCCTGATGAAAAACGTGACCCGGGACACCCAGGGTTCTTTTACCTGGAAAATTAACCTGCCGGCACTGAAGGAGAATCTCAGGACAATCATGGACATCCCGGAGGAAATAAAGAAACTGCCTTCAGGAGGCATCACCGGTTTTCCGGTCCTTTTCCTGGCGGGTGGTGATTCCGGGTACATAATGCCCGAAGATCATGCGCTTATCCGGCATTATTTTCCCACAGCCGGAATCGTAAGCATTCCGGGAGCCGGTCACTGGCTGCATGCCGAACAACCCGCGCTGATGATAAAAAATATCAGGTATTTCCTCGAATAAAGGGTCTTTCAGACGATATCCTGCTCACCTCGCTCCAGGGACAGGTAGGCAGCAGAAAGCCAGGCCATCAATGAGGCGATGGAGGAGAAAGCCTTTTCGGTCTCCGGGCTGATCTCCATTTTTTGTAAACGCAGCATCAGCAGCCCGTAAAGACCTTCAAGCATGAGGAGCACATCATGACTGCCTTTCTGACTTTTAACCCGCAGGGCTTCAAGCGAGGTACGCGCTCTGGCATAAAGCGCTTTGTATTCGAAAGTCTCAGCGTCGTTAAGCAGACGGAGATGTAGTGTGTTCAGCTCATCGGCCAGTCCGGTAAGAAGGTTCAGGTGTCCCCCCCTTGTTTTTCCCTCATCCTTCATCATGGCGATCAGTGAAAGGTACCATTCCCTCATATCCCTCTTCACGGCATAAGGGACAGAGAACCTTTCAATCACATTTTTCTCAATTACGGAAATATCAAGGCCGCTGGCCCGGATAATATCTTCCACCTGGAACATATAAATCAGGTATTCAGCGATATTTTCCCGTCTTTTTTGTTCTGCGATAATCATGGAAGAGGTTTTGGAAAATGAGGATGGTGATTTGAGATTTGAGAACCGGGATATGGGAACCGGGTATTGAGGTTAATCAGAAATCAGATGTTCGGAAATCTGTATTTTGTTACTTTTCTTCAGGCTTCACTTTTTATTATAGGTATTCATTGTCCTTTCCACACCGGTAAGACCGAATTCGAGGATCATTTTACCGGCATGGTTGAGCAGTTCCCCGAGTTTCTCTTTTTCCTCATCGGCGAATTCTCCCAGCACAAAATTTACCTGCTGACCCTGGTTGTAGTTATTTCCGATACCTAATCTTAACCTGGCATATGATTGTGTGCCCAGGATGGTTTCGATATGGGTCAGGCCGTTGTGACCGGCAGCTCCTCCATTTGCGCGCATACGCACCGTCCCGAAAGGCAGTGCCAGATCGTCGCATACCACCAGCAGGTTTTCAAGGGGGATTTTTTCCTTCTGCATCCAGTACCTCACGGCGTTGCCGCTCAGGTTAACATAGGTGGAAGGCTTCAGGAGAATATAGAGCCGGCCTTTGTGCTTCAGTTCGGCAACAAAGCCATACCGGCGGTCATTAAAAGAAATATTGGATGCCCCTGCCAGGGCATCCAATACATCAAAACCTATATTATGCCGGGTGTGAGCGTACTCATCCCCGATATTTCCAAGTCCGGTTATCAGATACTTCACAATACCAGTATTATTTTTCTCTGTATCAGCTGCCGGCTGATCCCGGAAGGATCGTCTTCCGGCAGGTAAAAGGATCCGCGACAGTATTTTCCGGATCATGAGAGGAAAGTTGCTCAGGCTTCAGCGCCTTCTTCAGCACCTTCAGCACCTTCACCGCCTTCTTCTTCACCTTCACCGCCACCAACTTTGGCAGCAACACGTGAGGAGGCTACAGAGAATACCATGGAACGCTGAGGATCGAGAAGCTCAAGATTGGGATAGTTCAGATCGGCCACCTTAACAACATCACCGATATTAACCTTTGTGATATCCACAATAAGCCTGTCGGTCAGGTATTCGGGCAGACCTTTCACTTTGAGGGTCCTTCTCTTCAGACGGGGCTTACCTCCATTCTTAACACCGATGCAATTACCCACGAGTTCAACGGGGATATTGATCACAACGGGCCTATCGTCGAATACTTCGACAAAATCGATATGCATAATCTCATCGCTTACAGGGTGGAACTGGATATCCTGCATGACAGCTTTATGCTTTTTACCATTGACAAGCAGTTCAACGATGTAAACCTCGTGAGTGTAAACAAGCTTAAGGAAACTGTTTTTGAAAGCGTGAAAGTGGATTACCTCATTACCTCCGTAGAGGACGCAGGGTACTTCACCTTCATTTCTAAGAATACGGGTAGCTTTTTTACCCAGATCGGTGCGCACGGTGGCGCTGATTTCAATTGTCTTCATCTTTTAATGTGCTACTCAGAATTAATATTACTGCTTAATTCCCCATCACACGTGGGAAGCTGCCGGCCCTTCCGGCTAAAGCGGGTGCGAAGATAGACAATAGATCAGAGATATGCAAGAGGCTCCATAAAAAACAGCTGAAGCCTGAATCACCGCTACACAGGTAGCCCTTTATCCTGTTCAGTCCCGGTACCGGGCTTAACTGATGAAGTGCCCGCTGATCGACTGGTAGTTATAAACCTTGCTGATCACATCGGCAAACAGATCGGCTACGGTCAGTACCTTGATCTTGGGCGATTCGCGCCGTAAGGGTATGGAATCCGTCACGATCAGTTCGTCGATCGGCGATTCTTCAATCCGCTCAAAAGCCGGACCCGACAGAACCGGGTGCGTGGCAACCACCCTAACCGAGCGTGCACCCTCGCTTTTCATCATTCCGGCGGCAAAAGCGATGGTCCCGGCCGTATCTACCATATCGTCCACGATCACAATGTTCTTATCCCTGATCTCACCAATGGCCTTGATCTCCTCCACCACGTTCGGCTTTTTCCTGAGTTTGTAGCAGATCACCATGCTGGCATCAAGAAAGCGGGAATAGGCATTGGCGCGTTTGGTACCACCCATGTCCGGAGCTGCAATTGCCAGATTTTCAAGGTTTAACGACTTAATATAAGGCACAAAAAGGGCCGACGCATAGAGATGGTCGACCGGTACATCGAAGAAGCCCTGAAGCTGATCGGCATGCAGGTCCATGGTCATGACCCGGTCCACCCCGGCAGCCGTCATCAGGTTAGCCACCAGCTTGGCCCCGATGGAGGCTCTCGGCCGGTCTTTACGGTCCTGACGGGCAAATCCGAAATACGGGATAACGGCGACAATTCGTTTGGCCGAGGCTCTTCTTGCCGCGTCCACCATCATCAGCAACTCGAGCAGGTTATCTCCGGGCGGGAAGGTAGACTGGATAATGAATACCGTGCAGCCCCTGACACTTTCTTCATAGGCCGGCTGGAATTCACCGTCACTGAACTGATATACACTTGTTCGCCCCAGCGGTACCCCATAGCTCTGTGCAATTTTCTCTGCAAGATACATGGAGGCTCTTCCGGAAAAAAATTTGATTGGCGCCGCTTCTGACATTTTGGAAAAAATGTATGACCGATTAATTTCTGCCAAAAATAGAAATAATTGCTTAAAGATAACGCCGGAATCCCCATAAAAGATTTTACCGGAAATCCTTTCTCCTTACTCCGGTTTTATTCTTGAAGAGGCGAAATAATACAGCCACCTGAAATATTTGTGGATATAAACCATGATGAGCTCCGACGAACCCACCAGGACATCTTTCCGGTTGGCGATCATGGCCCTAACCATGCGCCGGGCGCAGGTCCGGGGAGGAATACCACGTGCCTGGCCGGGATCCATTTTACCATGTGGGCGGCCATCTTTTTCAAGAGCATGCAGGGAAATGGAAGTGCGGACCCTGCCCGGGCTGAAAAGGGTGACTCTTACACCATAGCGGCTGTTCTCGGCACGCACGCTTTCATAATAACCAAAAAGCGCATGTTTTGCTGCCGCATAGGCACTTCTGAGCGGAAAGCCGAACTTGCCCGAAATGGAACTGGTGACACCGATATGCCCGAATCCCCTTTCGATCATCCCCGGCAACACGGCCTTGGTGAGGATAATCCCCGCAAAATAGTCGATCTCCATGATCTTCCTGTCGAGCGAAATGGGCGTCTCCACTGCAAGGGAACGCTGGGAGATCCCTCCGTTATTCATCAGGACATCCACCCTTCCGTATTTTTCAAGGACCGCTTTTGCTGTGGCCTCCACCTCATCGGGGTTTCCGAGATTAAAAACTACTGGGAAGACCTTCGCGGAAACCGCTTCGAGCCCTTTTCTTACTCTTTCGAGTTCATCCGCCTCATGCGATGAAATGAGCACAGTCGCTCCGCGTGCTGCAAACTCCCCGGCCAGCGCCTCCCCTATACCCGAGGAGGCACCGGTTATCCAAACAATCCTGTTCTCGAAATAAGTGCTCATACCCAACGTTTTCTTACCTGTATGTTTTCAGATTTTTTCATCCCACAGGATCTCACAGGTCCTGTTTATAATGGCCTCCCGCATTTTCACGAAATCGGTTGCCCGCTCGTTCCCTGCCCGGTATTTCCAGCCGAAGGCACCGCCTTTTACAGTCTTTTTCAGGCGCAGGTACCATTCCAGGGCTAATTTTCCCGTCGGATAAAGGAGTGCCAGGTAGGCAAGTCCGATCCACCAGCTGTGCGTTAAAAGGCCTGCCAGCAGGGTTTGCAGTATGTAAAACAGGGGGAAAACGAGAAGGATGGATGCTCCCGCCTTGACAGAACTGTGGAATTGCAGGTCCTTGATCTTTCTTGTGAGCAGGACGGGGATAAAATAAACCAGGGCATTATTAATCAATCCGTAGAGGAAGACCGGAAGGGTCAGAATCAGGGTCAGCCATCTCCAGAGCGTCCGTGGCAGGGAATATCCCCTGTCGCGCACGACCCAGTCACGAATTTTCTGCTCTTTCAGTCCTTTTGAATAAGGTCTGACCAGCGCAGCGATCTCCCTGATCTTCTCCTCATCTCTGGCCAGAACACCGTCGAGCCGAGCAATCATTTCCTTATCGGCAACAAAACGGTCGGAAAGTTTTTTTCCGCTGATCCCCATTTTCTCCCTCATGCTGTCGTTGCAAACCGTGCGAAGGTCGAGGTAAACATCGTAGTATTCCTCGTTGCTGATGTGGATCATCAGCTTTTTCATTTCCTCCTCCAGCCTTTCCCTGAGCACATTGATTCCTTTGGGATTGTTTTCGGCATAAAGGTCCCAGTATTCGGAAACCTCAATAGGCTTCCCATAATTTATCAGGAGCTTCTGGTTCTGTTTGATATAATCGCTGAAATCGAGTCCTACCGGTACAATCTTGATATCCGGCTTATTACCCGACTGCTCCTGGGCCTGAAAGGCGATCCTGAACACACCTTTGACCAGTGTCCGGAGGCGCCGGTGGTCGCCGTGGTTTCCTTCCGGCATGAGGCAGAGATTATGGTTGCGGTGCAGAACACCAACGGTGATATCGAAAATTTCCTGGTTCTTGCCCAGTTCCTGTGCTCCGTCGCGGATCCTGAATACCGGAAGCATTTTCAAAGTATTCAGCATCTTGGCCATCCAGGGCTTACGGAAGATATCGGCACGGGCGAGGAAGACCACATCACCGGGGGAGGTAAACAGGATACACAGCGCATCCATCAGTGCATTCTGGTGATTGGGTGCATAAATAACCGGCGCATTACGCGGGATATTCTCCTCGCCGGAGACTTCTACTTTCCCGTAATATTGTTTGAATACGAAATCGACGTATGAATAGAGCAAGGTATAAAATACGCTCCTCCGGTCTATCCGGTCGAGTGCACCGGTAATTTTTGATCTGGGCATGACGAAAAATTTGGGTAAAGATAAAAAAAGACTCTAAAGGTTATTCCCTGAAGCGAATTTCAGGACTTTTCCCTCATTCCGGTAAGTATGCCGAGGATCTCCGTGCCTGCCTTTCCGTTCCCGTAAACAGGCGGAAAACCGACCGGTGGTTCAGCCAGGAAATGGTTTACTGCTGAAAGGATCAGTTCCTTATCCGCATCGGCCAGGATGCCGTTGCCCGCCTGGATTATCTCCACCCATTCCGTTTCCTTTCTCAGCACTACCACCGGTTTTCCGAAGAACCAGGCTTCCTTCTGCACACCGCCGCTGTCGGTTATGATGCAGGCCGCATTCTTTTCCAGCCAGGTCATTTCAAGGAAGGAAACCGGAGGTACGAGGATTACGTCTTTACCTCGGCCTTTTATTTTCTCCAGGGCCGGGCGTGTCCGGGGATGAACCGGGAAGATCAGTTGCCGTTGGTTGAGCCTTGCAGCCTCAGCCAGGCCTTCCATGATTCCGGCCAGCCTGCCGGGGTCGTCGGTATTCACCGGCCGGTGGATGGTTGCCAGCAGAAAGCGCCCGGGTTCAAGGCCATATTCCTGCCCGATCCCGCTTTTCTTTTCCGCCTGCTGCCCGAAATAGACGGCATTATCGAACATGATATCCCCGGTGTGCCATACTCCCGGAAGATCGGCTGTATTTTCACCGGCATGATGAACGATCCCCTCACGGGCCAGGTTGCTAACAGCGGTGGTTGTGGGGGCAAATAGGTAAGATGACAGATGATCGGTGACAATGCGGTTGATCTCCTCGGGCATGCTCTTGTTAAACGAACGCAGGCCTGCCTCCACATGCACCAGTGGGATGTGCAGTTTCGCTGCAGCAAGGGCACCGGCCAGGGTGGAATTGGTGTCGCCATAAACCAGCACCATATCAGGCTTTTCCTTAAGCAGGATCTCTTCCAGTGAAGCCAGCATCCGGGCTGTCTGTTCCCCGTGAAGGCCAGTACTTATGCCCAGATGATATGCCGGTTCGGGAATCCCCATTTCGGAAAAGAAATGTTCCGACATGTTCCGGTCATAATGCTGCCCTGTGTGAACCAGTTTTTCGCTTATGTACTGGCTAAAGCCGGATGACAGAGCCCTGCTCAGCGCAGCTGCCTTGATGAACTGGGGTCGCGCCCCCACTATGGTAAGAAGGTTCAGCATCAGTATCTGTTTTTCGGTTTCGCGTAAGCGCCTGGCGCTATCACAGGCAAATTTAGGAACATTGTTCAAATAATAGACCTCTCCGGGGATTCAGTGAGAAACCACTTGCGGTTTCTACCTGATTTTATTTTGTATTATTCTGATTATCTTAATATTAAATAATCGCCTCCTTCATCTTTTCGGGAAATCCCTTCACACTTTCACCATTATTATTTACCTTCGCAACCTGAAAATACACAAACGATGAGCTATATTATTTCCGGAATCCAGCAGATCGGGATTGGCGTCGGGAACGTCAAGGTAGCATGGCGCTGGTATAGAGATAACTTCGGGATGAATATCCGTATGTTTGAAGAGGCTGCCATGGCCGAATACATGCTGCCCTACACGGGAGGGAAACCACGGCAGAGGCATGCAGCGCTCACCATCAACCTGATGGGCGGGGGCGGTTTCGAAATCTGGCAGTATACGGAAAGGACTCCTCAGCCGGCAGCTTTTGAGATCCAGGCAGGTGACCTCGGGATTTTCGCGGCCAAACTGAAAACTCCTGATGTAAAGAAAGCCTATGGATTTTTTAATTCAAGGAATCTTACCGTGAACGGGCTCGTAAAAGACCCGGCGGGGAAAGAACATTTTTTCGTGAGGGATCCATTCGGAAATATTTTTCAAATTGTTGAATCGGATAACTGGTTCCGTTTCGACCGCAGGAAGCTGACCGGTGCAGCCTATGGAGCCGTTATCGGCACCAGTGATATTGACAAGGCACGTCAGCTCTACAGCGGTATCCTCGGCTACGACCAGGTAGTGTACGATGAAACCGGTCATTTTGGCGATTACGAGGGGATTCCGGGAGGAAATAATCATTTCCGGAGAGTCCTGCTACGTCACAGCAAAGAAAGGCTGGGTATTTTTTCGCGCATGTTCGGTCCGAGTGAGATCGAACTGATCCAGGTAACTGACCGGCAGCCGGTGAACATCTTCAAAGACCGCTACTGGGGCGACCTGGGATTCATTCATCTCTGTTATGACGTCACCGGCATCAAAGATCTTAAACTTACCTGTGCCGACAAGGGTTTCCCCTTCACAGTCGACAGTGATGTGCATCCCGACGGACGTTCCTTTGACATGGGTGAAGCCGCCGGTCATTTTGCCTATATTGAGGATCCCGACGGTACACTAATCGAGTTTGTGGAAACACACAAAATACCCGTATCCAAAAAGCTGGGCTGGTACCTGAATCTTACCAAGCGTAAGAACCCCGAGCAGCCTCTGCCCGACTGGATCCTTAAATTCCTTAAATACAGCAAGGTCAGGGAAAGGCACCTTGCCTGAGATATACATTACATAAGGCAGGCATTAAATAACACGAAACAGATCCTTTACCCGGATCTGTTTTTTTGCGGTTTTCCCGAAAAAAAAGCACGTAAAATCCCCTGTTATTCACGTGATTTGACGAACATTTCACCTTCCTTGCGGTTTAATGGTTATATTTGTTGAGTACATAATCAGAAGAAAATGAAGCTGACATCTTACATGCTCCTGGGTACCCTTTTGTTCATCTCATTCAATCTTGATGCACAGCGCTGGAAATCGAGAAGATATGAGAGTTATCTTGGTCTGGGTACCGTTCAGCATTACGGAGATATCGGCGGTTCTATGACCGCAGCAAACTGGTACGGCCTGAACGACATTCAGCTCCAGTTTACACGACCCTCACTGCATGCCGGTGTGCGGTACAAGATTTTCTCCTTTATGGCTGTTAAAGCAAATCTCTCACTGGCCTACATTGATGCGAATGACAAGAACACCCCCAATGAAGAAGCACGCTACGGGGGATATTCGTTCCGTTCGGTTATGGGGGAAGCATCGGCCCAACTCGAGTACTATTTCCTGAAGGAAGACAGGATGTTATTGTCGGATGCCATTTACAACCGCAAAGGAATGGTCAATGATTTTTTCAATATCGACGCCTATATTTTTGCAGGTGCAGGCGGTGTACTGGCTTTTCCGACGGTATACAATTCTTCGGGACAGATCATAACCTCCGATGAATGGGAATTCGATGCTGCCGAGATGAAGAATTTCGGTCTGACCTTTCCGGTCGGTCTCGGGATCAAGTATCGCTGGGATTCGCGCACTTCCTTCGGACTGGAATTCGGCCGGCGTTTTACGCTCACCGATAACATTGATGGCTACACTTCCATGTACTCCAAATCGAACGATGTTTACGACTTCCTGGTGGTCAGCATGGTATACCGGATAGCCACCGACCGCCGGGGCCTGCCTATCCTGGGTAAAGCAGCCAAATACCGTCAATAGTTCCTAACCCCGATTGAAAGGATCGGCAAAGACAAAGTAAAATAAAGGGAGACTGAAAGTCGCCAGGGAAAAATCCGGAAAGCAACTTTTATTCACCACAGCACTGCGATTCGGACAAAAAGGAAATCGCAGATATGCTCAGAGATATATATAAACGCAGATCATAATTCGTATAAAATCCAAAAGCCAGGAACCGATGAAAAGGATTATTACACTTGTTTTTTCAATAGTGATCTTCCAAGCAGGACTCTATTCACAGAGTGTAGGGATCAACGATGACGGGAGCGCTCCGAACAGTGCAGCGATGCTTGATGTTAAATCCTCCACCAGGGGATTATTGCCACCCAGAATGACCGAAGCCAACAAGAATTCCATGACACTTGTTGCCGGGATGATCATCTACCAGACCGATGGAAGTTCGGGATATTATTACTGCGACGGAACAAACTGGAAAAAAATGGCCCTCTGGCAAGTTGACGGAACCGCGATCCAGTTCCCGGCAGGAGCAAACAATACCACGATTGAGTCGGATGGGACAATGATATTTGAAGGATCAGCGACAGTATTTGACGATGTCCTCGTTCCTTTTACCCAGGCAAAGCAAGGAAGTACTTCTAAACCCGACTTCGATTACACGAATGTGGGCTTGCTGTTTCCCCAGAACGATCCCAGTGAAATCATCTACGTTGTTGTTCAGATTCCTCACAGCTATCTGGAAGGTTCCAGTATTACACCCCATATACACTGGCAACAGTCCTCCTCCTCCTTTCCCACCTGGAAAATGGACTACAAATGGTTCAATAATGACGATGCCATTCCGGCCACCTTTACGACGCTAACTACAAACACCGGTGTTCATACCTATACTTCAGGAAACATGGCCCAGATATCCTCCTTCGGTTCTGTTACCGGGGCAGCCAATGCACTGGGCGGAGGCCTTTCGCCCAATTCGAAGAAGATCAGCTCCTTAATGCTGATAAAGATTTACAGGGATGATAATACGGTTACCGGAGACGTACTGGGATTTCAGTTCGACGTTCATTACGAAAAGAGCACAGCCGGCAGTCATACTGAATACACAAAATAAGACCTTATGTCGAGCACAAGGAGGTATATAAGCCTGTTACTTGCCCTGACCCTTACCGGAACCGGCGCTGTGTCCCAGACCATTGTTATTTCGGGGGCTGGCACCATCAGTTCCGAAAGCGGCGGCTACGTGGTAATCAGCGGCGGTGAGTTCGAACTCAACACGGATGCCACCGGTTCAAGCACCATTGACAATCTTGTCATTGAAAGCAATGCCGGCGTCAGTATTCCTGCCTCAACCAGCAATACCATCAATGCCGTTACAATAAAAAGCGATGCTTCCTCCTCGGGTAGTTTTATTAACGGAGGTACTTTGCTGGGAACAAGAACAGGTGATGTTGTTGAACGCTATATGACCAAAGGAGTCTGGCACGTCATCTCCATTCCCGTATCCGGGCAGCCCATCAGCGATTTTGTAACCGATGCAGGGAATTCCATAGGATATAATTCATCATTGTCTGCCTATGGCATGATGCCATATGATCCCGTGAACAATGTCTGGGATGATTTCTACACTGCCGTAAGTGCAGGAAATTTCACCGTAGGTGCAGGTTATATGGTACGCCGTAAAAGCAGTGGCACCGACGGAGCGGTTACCTCGACCGGTGCGATCCAGACCGGTGATCTGAACATCAGCGGGCTGACTGCCGGCAAGTGGAACGCGATCGGAAATCCCTATACCTCATCCATCGGCGTGACAAGTGCGGCATCGACCACTGACAATTTTCTCGATGTGAACGCAGCCAGCCTCGATCCTTCCTATGCCGCACTGTATATCTGGGACGAACAACCCAACTACACAGGTCCCAGCCGGAGCGATTACAAACTGATCAGCAATGTGGGTTATAATCCAGAGTTGTCTAAGGATTATATCCAGTCGGGCCAGGGTTTTCTCATTAAAATGGAATCCGCATCAACGGCTCTGGATTTCACCTACGATATGCAGATATACCGTCCGGCTGAAAGCTACCTGAAGAAATCGACAACTCCGTGGTACGGACTTGAACTCTCAGCCTCTACCGAAACCTTCACCGGAAGTACGATCCTGGCATTTCATGAGAACATGACCACCGGGCTCGATCCGACCTATGATGCCGGAGTCCTGAAGGGCAATCCTGAACTGGCACTATATTCCCGTTTGCCTGATAATTCAGGCAGGGATCTGGGTATTCAGGCCCTTCCGTACGACGGATTCGACAGTCTCATCATTCCCATTGGTCTCGATATCCCGGCAGGCGGACCGGTGACCTTCAGAATGGAAAATTACGACCTGCCGGCTAATGCATATATAAAGCTGGAAGATCGTGAAACCGGGGTACTTACCCTGCTTCAGACAGAGAACGAAACCTATAGCGTTGTTGTACCGGAAGGAACCTACGGAAGCGGAAGGTTCTATCTTTATACGGGTATTATTGACCAGACCGACACGACCACTACCGGATCGCAGGATCTCTTCAGCAAACAATTGAAGGTCTGGAGCTGGAGAAAAACCGTATACCTGGAAGGTCATCTAAATCGCGGCGCACTACTTTCTCTTTACGCAACCGACGGCAGAAAGGTCAGTGAATGGATCTGGGATGGTTCCGGTTCGACGAACGCAGAAAGCGTAGAGAACGGAGTATATATTCTGCTGATCTCCGACAGGGAACAGTGTGGTTCCTATAAACTGCTGTTGACAGAATAAGTCCCCGGGAGGCTAATTAACAATTAAATGAAAGTATATTCGAATATATATGAAACGCACAAGGAAAGAAGTTAAACCATCTGAGACGCTGTTGGGTCGTCGAGAGGCCTTGAAAAAAGCCGGTTATTATGCCCTGACTACATCCACGCTCCTTATCCTTATGAAAACCCAGGCCAGAGCACAGGCTTCTCCGGCTTCTCCTCCCGGTGGCGGAGGTTTCGATTAAACGCCAATCTGAAATGCATATTTAAACCCGTTTGTTGACCGCAAACGGGTTTTTCATTCCGGCGCTTTTGCTTATCTTTCCTGTTCAGAAGCGAGAACAGCAAGGCATGGATAAAGAAAGGAAAAACTCATCCACGGTTTCTGTCAGAACGGGTAACAGCTATACAGTCTGGTTTCCGCAAACCCGGCGTTTCACCCTGATGAAAGGGGTGGCATGGGATATTTTCCTGCTCATGGAAGAAGGACTGGCCGATGATGAAATTGCAGTAAAAACAGATTTTCTCAGCAGGTATTCTGAAGAGGAGGTCAGTGCATTCCTTATTGCTTTGAGAACGGAGACCGACGTCCTGAAAGATCCTAAAAACAGTTTGTATACTCAGGTCAGGGCAAATACTCCCTGCACCATCCCGATAGAGGGCATGCCTTACACACGCATCCTGGAGATCAATCATACGACCCTGAAGATCAGCGCGGATGACAGCTCTGTGTCCGACAGTCTGTTCCCGATGATGGAACACCTGAAACCGGAGCACCACGACTTTTATGACCATAGTATCGAGATCTTTTGCCATGAGAACATCTGGCATATCCGGACCGACGGACAGATCACCGAACGTTTCCGCAGAGAAGAACTCAGTTTTCTGAAGGGAGCCGTTCTGAAAACCATGGCTTCACTGGTATACCAGGTCCCTGATGACAGGTGGATGGCAACTTTTCATGCTTCTGCCGTGACCGACGGAAAATCTTCCATCCTTTTTCTGGGTGCCCCGGGCAGGGGAAAGAGCACGGTAGCCGCACTTCTTCAGGCAAAGGGCTATGCCCTGCTTACCGATGACTTTGTATTGCTTGACAGCAACCATGAGAAAGCATGGAAACTCCCCCTGGCCATTTCGGTCAAGGAGGGTTCAATGAACGCATTATCGGAAGTACATCCCGGTATCGGACAACTCAATAAGGTGCCGGGATCAAGAAAACAAGATGTCCGTTACCTTCCGCCCCGGGCGAGTACCATTTTAAGCACGGCCTTTCCTGTAAAACGGATTATCCTGATCAGCTACGACCCGGATATTCCCTTCCATGTTGAAATACCCGAACCTGAAGAAGCGATCGCTGAGTTGCTGCCCGAGGTATGGGTTAATCCCTTCAGGGAAAACATTATACAGTTCCTGAACTGGTTCAACCGGACCGGAGTGAGCCGTGTACGGTATTCCGATATCGGTCGGCTGGCCACTATGGTCGCTTCAATCTTTGACGAATGAACAAACTGGACATGATTAGACTGGCAGGCCTGTTCCTGTCGCTTGATCAGTACCCGGACAGAATGGAAAGGGTACGGAAGAAAGTGTCCTTACCGGATTTCAGTCCCGATGAATTCATCAGGACATGCAGCGACCACCTGGTTCTTCAAACGCTTTACTGCCGTTTGAGAGATCATGGGCCGGAAGGCCTGACCGGGCCTTCCCTGATGGAACACCTGAAGCTGATCCACCGAATGAACCAGCGCCGGAACGAAGAAATCATCTCCCAGGCTGTTGAACTCAGTCAACTTCTTGGGGAAGCGGGGATCGTTCCGGTCTTTCTGAAAGGTACGGGGAACCTGCTGGATGGTTTATACGCCGACAGCGGGGAAAGGATCATGTCGGACATCGACCTCTTGCTGGAAGCTTCGCAACTGGATACGGCTGTGAATATTCTCACCGGAGCAGGTTATGTTGCAGCAGAACATAAATGGGGCAATCCCGTGAAGGAACTGCATTCTCCCCCACTGTTCCATCCTGCTTACCAGGCCGGTGTTGAAGTACACATCTCCCCCGTTCCACCTCCCTATAACCGCAGGTTTCCTGCGGAGTTACTGCTGCGGGATAAAAGAGAAGCTTCCAATCAACCCGGCTGCTTTGTTCCCTCCGATCCGCATAAGCTCATCCACAATTTCATTCACAGTCAGCTCAGTAATGAAGGCGCCGGAACCGGCCTTCTCCAGTTAAGGGATCTCTACGACCTGTGGAAACTGTCACTCCGGACGGATATCGGGTCCATCCTGCCTTCCATCCCATATCGTTCAAAAGCGGAAAGTTACCTGCTTGCCACAGCAGAGATCTTCGAAGATCCTGTGCATCTTCCGGCTAGAGGTGGTCTGCGGCAGAGGATCTATCTCTTCCATTTCAGTAGCAATAACCGTTACCGGTGGTATTACCGGATTTTCCGGTTTCTGCGGACCATCTTCAAACTGATTTTTGTACGCTACCTTCTGAATCTGCCAGTCATGCTCTTCGACGGGAAGAAACGCAAAGCAGCTCTCAGGAAACTAAAAGACAGGGACTGGTACAAAATGCACCTTTCAGGGATTCGAAAAGACCTGCACTAGGAAAAATCCGATCTCTCCCTCGATTTCCGGTTAAGGATGATGACCGGAAGAAAAGAAAGTATTGTTGCAAGGAAGATCTCGATAAAGATCAGGCTGACGCTCCTTATCCCCTGAAAGACAAGCCCGAACATAATAAAAAGAAGGTTCGTGACAAGGATGATCGTAGTGGCTTTCAGATGGGAGTTCCCCAGTTGCAACAGGCGGTGATGTACATGTTGTTTATCGGCTTTGAAAGGAGACTTTCCCTGGAAAAGCCGGATGAGAATAACCCGGAGCGTATCGAAAAGGGGAACGATAAGGATACCGAAGGCCACTACCGGGGCTGAATTGATATGCAGTTTTCCCGTGGCGGTAATGTTGTACTCCAGGAACCTGACAGTAAGAATAGCCAGGATCAGGCCAATAATCAGGGAACCTGTATCGCCCAGGAAGATTTTATTCGCTTTACCGAAAACATTAAAATAAAAGAAGGCAAGAAGGGAACCGACCAGTGCTATACTCAGCACCCCGTAGGAAGTATAGCGGGAAAAAATAAACCAGGTGGCATAGAATAAACCGACCACGATCCCCACTCCGGAAGCCAGGCCATCGATCCCGTCAATCAGGTTTACCCCGTTGATCACTACGATGACCACAAAAATGGTAAAAAGGATACTGGCCAGGTAGGAAATCTCCCCGATCCCCAAAAAGCCCTGAAAACTCGTTATCCGGATATTTCCCAGGATGGCCACTATGGCAGCGGCGATAAACTGGGATAACAACTTTTTCTTCGGATCGATGATCAGCACATCGTCCTTGATCCCGATAAAAAACAGGATCAGCATCGAAGCAATGATATATTTCAGTTCATGATCGATACCGGGACCACTAAAAACGCTGATGGTGATGATCAATCCCATAAAGATCGCCGAACCACCGAGTGTGGGCACCTTTCGGGTATGGGAAGTCCGGTGGTTGGGCTCATCGAATAGACCTTTCAGTTCAGAAACCTTGACAATCGAGGGGATGGCAACCCAGGATATCACAAAAGCCGTGAAAAAAGCACCGGCAATAATCATCCAGAGCGGAAACTCAATGATTCTGTCTCCAAAGGAACGTAACATCTGGCCCAACAATTAACCTAATGAATAATGACTTTTCTTCAATTCCATAACAAATTTAAACTATTTTTCAGAATATCAGCCTCTCGTCAATAAAAGTGAAACGCTGATCAAATTCCGGCAAAAAATATCAGGAACAATAATCCGACTTAAAGAATACGGCTGCCTGAGATAGTATAACAAGCCAAATGACTATTTGTCAAGCTGCAAGAAAGATTTTTTTCACCTGGCATAGTATTTCCGGCTCCGTTAGCCTGCAAACGATGCTCCCTCCCGGACAGACCCGTATTCCACAATAAAAAAGGAGCCCCTGGCTCCCGGATTATTCAGATATGTAACTTAAGTTTAATTCTGCCTTTTGAAGAACTGGTCAAATTTTCGAAAATTCTTCACTAGCAGGATCGGCAAGGCAGGCTTCATCCCGTTTTTTCGAAGTGCGCCAAGGTCCTCCCTGCTTTTTTGAAGAATGCCCGATAAGCTGCCGTTGCTTTTCCCTCCCACTTCCATATCAACCAGTACATCGGGAATATAGGCCAGCCGAAACGCAGGATCCAGGAGGATCCTGAGCATAAAGTCATAGTCGGCCGAGATCTTCAGCCGGTGATCGAAAAGACCATGATCACGGTAAACCTCTTTTTTCAGGTATAAGGTGGGATGAGGGGGCATCCATCCCCGGTAAAGACTTTTCCGGCCGCCAAACTCTCCCGATTTCCAGTAGCGGATGATCTTGCCGGCATTCGTATCCATGTAACGCAGGTCGCCATAAACACCATCCGGATCGCAATTATTAAAGGTTTCCGCAATGCGGGTCAGGATTCCGCAATGATAATACCTGTCACCGGCGTGAAGGAAACCGATTATATCCCCATCCGCCATACGGATTCCTTTATTCAGTGCATCATAGATCCCCGAATCGGGTTCCGAGACCATCCTGTGACTGATCCCGAAATCCCTGACCAGTCCGGTGGTGCCGTCGGCAGATCCCCCGTCAATAACGATCAGTTCTTTAAGGGGATAGTCCTGGGAGGCGTAGGATGTCAGGGTTCTTTCGATGGAATCCTCACAATTATAGGTCGCTGTGATAATACTGATCTTTTTCATTCTGAGGCAGATTCCGGCATACGGTCCCTGACAGGTACTGCCGGGTTTCCTCGGTAGATCTTCCAGCTTTCCAGATCGCCGGAGGTCACCGATCCCAGGGCAAGAATGGCATGCGAACCGACTTTTACCCCTGGGCCAACAACCGACCTGGCGCCGATCCAGGAGCCTTCTTCAAGGAAGATCGGTCCGGTGATGAGATCAAAGGTGGGTTTGCGGTAGTTATGATTGCCGCACAAAAGCAAGGCTCCCTGGGAGATACATACATTATCTCCAATGACCACGTTATCGAGATTATCGATCCATACCCCCTCTCCAATCCAGCAGTGATCCCCGATCCTCAGTCTCCAGGGGTATTTGACGCTTACACCAGGCTTAATCACCACTCCTTTTCCGATCCTGGCACCGAAGAGGCGAAGTATGAATACCCTTGGGAAGGAAAGGGGAAGAAAGTGGTTCACCATAATCAGTAGGTTGCTGAAATACCATAAAATCCTTACCAGGGCATTCTTTCCGGGAAGATAATCATGGTTATCGTAGCGCGAAAGATCGGTTTTTTCCATGTTCAGATTTAAAAAGCCATCTGCAAGTTAAGAAGTTTTTTTGCGGAGTCTTTCCAGTTCTTCTGCTATTCGCCGGGCAATGACCTCCAGGGAATAATGCTCAGTGACGAAGGACTGCACCTTCCTGCTTCTTTCAAGTATTTCCTCCCGATTCATCCTGCTGCATTCTTCGAGGACAGGACGGATCTCCTCAGCAGAAATCCCGGTGCGGATGGCCATCCCGGCTTCAATAGCCTCCGGGAAATTGCAGCCTTCCGATATTACAGGTATCACACCATATTGCATGGCTTCCAGGACGGAAGTGGGAAAGCCCTCACTCTGAGAAGGAAGAACAAACCAGTGTGAGGCGGCAAGCAAACGATCTTTGTCTTCCCCGTAAACAGCCCCGGACAGCGTGACATTGCGGACTTCGCTTCCATCGAGCATCTGGCGGACCTTTTCTCCTTCACCCTGATCGGGTCCGGCAAGCAGGAGTTCAAAACCGGGATCCCCGGCCAGGGAGGAGCTCAGCCAGGCCCCGACAAGGGGAACAAGTCCCTTTTTATGATGCATACGGGATAGAAAGAGGAAACGGACGGGACCATCGAAGGACTTTTCGCATAGTGCTTCGGCCTTGTTTATTCCGTTCGGGATCAGCGTTATATCGCGTGAGAACATGCGCCGGAGCCGGGCCTGTTCGGGGCTGCCCACTGCACGGATCAGGGATGCATGCTTTACTGCAGGTCGTTCGGCAAGCTGAAAATAGAGCAGTTTCTTAAATTTTTTCTGGTTCATGCTCCAGGCTTCCAGCATACCATGAGGAACATACCACCACTGAAAGCCGAGGCGGGCAAACTCACGGCCCCAGCGGGTGGGATATTGCCAGGCGCCATGGGTCACGATCAGGGTTGATTCGGGAGAAAGTTGCCGCCGGTTAATCCATTTCTGTACTTCAGGCAACTGAAGGGAGGGCAGTTCAAATCCCGGGAGACCTTCGGGCAAGGCGGCATTTCTTTCATCGGCAGGGTACCAGATCTCCGATGCGATTCCTCTGGCTTCCAGCTCCCGCCAGGGCCCCGCCGCCGCGTTCCATATGCCGTAATTCAGGGGGAGGAGGCTATCGACAATATTTATGATCCTGTTATATTCAGGCAATTGGCAAAACTTTATAAGATTATTCTTCTGATACCCTCTTTTATTCTAGGAACATTAAAGTTAAGTAAATAGCCCAGCCTTTTTCCTGTCAGTTTCAGATGGCTTAGCACCTGAGCTTCCCAGACAGGATTGACCGTCTCAACAGCCTTAAGTTCACATATTACTAAATCTTCTATCAGCACGTCCAATCGTAATGCTTCATCAAATACCAAACCTCTAAAATGAATCGGAACTTCTACCTGCCGTTTAACCATCAATCCCTTCTCATTCAGCAAATGACAAAAACAAACTTCATAGACCTTTTCAAGTAATCCCGGACCAAGTTCATGATGCAGTTGAAATGCGGCGTTGACAACTATTTTACCAATCCGTTCTTCTTTTTCTGTAAGTGCAGGAAAATTTTTCATAACCATTAAGATTTAAGTTTCACTTAATGGTTAATGTGTTTTCAGGTGATAAAATCGGTATTATTTTGCCACAAAGGCTCAAAGACACTAAATTTCACTAAGCAAACATACACACAATTAGAAATCAGAACTTTGTGAAACCTTTGTGACCTGGTGTCCTGGTGGCGAAAAGGTGTTTTCAACTTATTCTTTTTAAAAAGTCCTCCAATCTTAACATATAATTCCCCCATGAATATGCCAGCGCCCCATCCCTTGCAGCTTTCCTCATTTCAAGAAAGTCCTCATCGGGAAGAGTTCTGAGTTTCAGGATTGCATTTTTCAGGGTAGGGATATCCCTTACGGGCACGATGTAGCCATTCTTCCCTTCGGTGATCAGCTCCGGACCAATCGAATGAGGAGTAGTTATAACCGGCAGCCCGGCAGCCATCGCCTCCACTATTACCAGTCCGAAGCCCTCAAAGACCGTTGGCAGCACCAGTGCATCAAAATCCGTATACCTTTCAAACAATTCCTTCTGACTTACAGCGCCATGCCGGATAAAATGTCCGGCATATTTTTTCAGAGGCTCCTCACTACCCTGCACGCCCCCGATAAGATGCAGTTCCACATCATTCCTGTCGAGCCCTTTCATCGCCTCCAGCAGATAAAATATGCCCTTTCGCTGGGTCACCGTACCGGCATATATAAGCCTGAGGGGCCTTTGCGACAGCCGGTCATCCTCTCTCTCCGTATACCTGATATAGCCGATATCTGCCCCCAGCGGGAGGACGGAGATCTTTTCTTCCGACACCCCGTCTTCAAGCAGTGTTTGCCGTGTAAATTCAGATGCAGCAATCACCTTCGCAGCAAGGTGAGGTTCTTCCACCAGCCTTTTCTCATAGGCTGCAGGGAAAACAAGGTTATCGATACTTCCGGCCCATTCCGGGTGCAACGCGGCCTCTTCTCCCAGGATGCGCTTTGCCGCCGTCACGTGAGCCGTTGCCAGTTCACACATCGATATCCAGCCCAGTTGATTTGCCGCTTGAAGAGATGAATGACAGCTGCCCTGGAATCCCCAGAAAAGCAGTTCTGAGGCAGGTCTGTTTCCATAGCCCCTGCTGATCCTGCGCGCCATGTACCGGTCGAAATTCACATCACGACGATAAACAGCTTCCTGTACAGCGGGGCTTTTACCCTGGAATCTCCGCAATACAAGCTCCGGGATCTCAAAACGCCAGTTTGCATTTACCCTGGCGGCAGGCAGTCCGCTGATAAACCTTCTCGACCAGAAAGTGTCACCCTGTGCCTCAAGCTTTTTCTGCCAAGCTTCAGAAGTGATATAACTGCTGGTATAGAAACGTTCCAGACGACCCAGTTTATGAAGAGCCAGGGCAAGCTGGTAACTGTGTTGTTTTCCGCTGTGAGAAAGGAGGATCAATGTTAAGGTTAAGGTTGAGGTTGAGTTTAAGAAGGGGATTTATTCTTGTTTAAGAGATTTTCTTTTTCTTATCCTTATTCTCAGCCTTATCCTTATCTGGTTGAGGTTAAGAAGGGGATTTATTCCAGTTTCAGTGATTTTCTTTTCTTATCCTTATCCTCAGCCTTATCCTTATCTGGTTGAGGTTAAGAAGGGGATTTATTCCTGTTTCAGTGATTTTCTTTTTCTTATCCTTATCCTCAGCCTTATCCTTATCTGGTTGAGGTTAAGAAGGGGATTTATTCCTGTTTCAGTGATTTTCTTTTTCTTATCCTTATCCTCAGCCTTATAATTTGGGTTTTTCAATAATTGCAGTTTTTCTCATATCAAACATCTAGTGTCGGGTACCCCGAGGGATCAGCTTGCAGATCAGAAACAGTTACTCAATGAATTCATGAACCATGAACTAGTCGAGTAGTCCTTCGACTCGTAACTCGATAAACTCGTTACTTCGCTCAGGAACCGATATCTTAAGATAAGGGGTGATAAACCTCGACAGGCTCGGTTTATCACCGCCGGATCGAGCTGGTTGGTGAGCTTAGTCGAACCACTGTCGAGATCCTTCCCCTGACTATGTTAAAGTCGGTTCCTGCCCCTCCGCTAAGTCCTTCGCCAAAGGCTTCGGCCGTCGGCGAAAGCTACGGCGGCACGCGGAGAGCGCAGTGGTGAGCCTGCCGAACCACAAGCCGAAGGACCTCTTCACCCTTCTAGCTTATCCGTCCGCTGCGCTGTGGCTCATGGAAACGGGAAAGATTAAAATTACTATTATTTGCACTTTCCATTTTGCACTTTGCATTTCTAACCTTTCACTTTATACTTTCAACAACTTTCATCGCCCGTTCCATCGCCTTATCCATGTTGTAATATTCCCATTCGGCGAAGCGACCGGAAAGGTAGAAGCCCTGGTCCTGAAGGAGTTGTCTTGCTTTTCCGATACGTTCACGATCGCCATGATACTGTATCACATAGGAGTTTGGCTCGTAATTATCTGCAATATATTCAAGGTTGAAAGGAAGGGTAAGAAGTGTCTTTTTCATTATTTTAAGGTCTGTCTGACCTGAAAACTCGACAGTGCAGGATCGTTTGCCGCCCTTCGGGTCGTTTCCCTGACTAAAATTGCCGGTAAAGATGATCCTGTGAGCCGGGATATTTTTATCAGGAAGGTAAAGCCAGGAAAGGGGCGTATCATCGGTTTTGCAGAGCAGGTTGCTGGTACCGTTCGACCTGAGCCCGGTGAGGCTTTCCAGTGCCGGGGAGAGCCCTGGGCCCGCTCCCTTGATCATGGCCGCAAGTTTCCTTATATCACCGGTGTAGATCACCGTTTCAGCTGTCAGCTCATCGTTAATTATCCAACTATCTTTTCTCCTCTCCATACTCACTACCCCATACTCATAGCTGATATCCAATCCTTCCGCCAGCCGGTCGGCAATAAACTGGGATCCTCCGCGAACAGGATAGAAGAATGTGCTGTGTACCATCCCGGTTTCAGTTTTCCGCTCCTTATTGCTCCGGATGATCTCCCCGTAATCCGGCATAGGCAGCTTGCCTTCAAGCCATGGAAGAGCGACCATGGAGAGGTCGGTCTGCCAGATCTTGTTATTATAGGGTTCAAAATACAGCCGGTAAAGTTCTTCTCCGAAATTACCTTTCAAAAAGTCTCTGAAGTTATCATAGCTGAACGGATCCCGGGTTCCTGCCCTTTCCAGTTCCCTGATCTCACCCAGGATTTTTTCCTGCAGGTGATCATCAAGCATATAAAGATGATTTTCAAGCGGATATCCGATTTCCCGGTTATTCATCAGTATGACGGCATTCCTCTGAGCTTTCAGGAATTCCTCATCACGATTGAATTTTTCCCAGAACCAACCGGCGACCTTTTGTACTCTGGTATTAAATACATGACCTCCCACACGATGGTAGAGGTGCCCGTCGACGACATCGCATTTGACCAGTCCGCCGGGCTTAGAAGCACCTTCGAGCAACACATACTCCTCACCCCGCTCAGCGAGTAGCTTCGCTGCGGAAAGGCCGGAGATGCCGGCTCCGATTATTATAGTTTTATAAAAATGCATCAGAGGATCAGGTTAAGGTTAAGATTAAGATTGAGATTGAGATTGAGCGGTCCCTGAGCTTGTTGAAGGGTGCCTCCGCTTACTTGAAATATCAATGGCAGGCCCTTCGACAAGCTCAGGGACCGCCCAAATAAAATCATTTCTATACTATGATACAATCTTATCATTCTTAACCTTAATCTTTTTCATTACATATTTTCGCTGCCCAATTCTGTACAGAAAAGTCTTTGATTAATTCCGTTGAACGTCTTCCCATATCGTCCAGTACTCCCGGTACTGACTCGGCCAAAAGATCCAGCACCCTCACCAAATCATCTTCTTTCCCACTTTTGAACACCCAGCCGTTTTCCCCTTCCCTCAGCAGGTCGGGTAACGCTCCGACCTGGTCGGAGAGGATAAGCGGTAATCCGGCAGCCATGCCTTCATTGACAACCAGTCCCCAGGGCTCGAAGCTGCTGGGGAGGATAAAGCAGGAGGCACGGCCATAAAGACCGGGCAGTTCACTATAAGGAAGCCAGTCGACCAGGGCGATATTTGCCCCTTCCGACTCTTTTGCCATTTTGCTTTTCAGCGGTCCACCGCCTACCATTATCAGTCGCCATCTTTCCGACAGTTTTGACCGTTTGAAGGCCCTGATCAGCATGAGCGGGCGTTTCTCCCCCGAAAACCTTGCCACACATAATAACTGGGGAGGTGAGGCTTTATCTCCCTGCCAGGATGCAAAATGCTCATTATCGACCACACTGTAGCCTGTGACTATACGATCGGCAGGGTAGTTTAAGCGCTGACTGAAAAATTCTTTTGCGCGCTCCCCTGAAACAAGCAGGCGATGGGTGAACTTCCGAACGAACCATCCTTTCAGCCGGTCCGTGAACTTTCTTCCGGGATACCAGGACTCAGCGAACATCAGCACCTTCCTGCCGCTCAGTCCTGACCATACCAGCATTAAGATGTAGGAAGCCCTGCCATAGCCGGGGATACAGACATGGGTGATCCTTTCCTTTCTCACCAGTTTTCTGAAAGCGTTCCAGCCTTCAAGGGCACCAACTTTCTCCACATTCTTATCCGATAAACGGAAATAGTTTCCATATCCCGAACCGCTTTCCCAGCCGTACATCCCGTCGGAACTACCCAGATCGCCGGCCCATACATTCTCCTCCCCGGCCAGTTTTGCCACCTCGCGCACCCGGGCACGGTGGTAGTCGCCCATACGGTCCCAGAGAAGGAGGTAGCGGGAGGGAGATGCGGTATCAACAGAGACCATACTCATATAATGATTTGCCTTTTTAATATAGGTTAAAGTTGAGGTTGAGGTTGAGGTTGAGGTTGAGAGGGGCTGTTGCTGTTTTGATAATTCATTCTACTCCTCAATCTCGTTCAGATTAGGGTTAAGGGTAAGGTTGAGAGGGATAGTTGCTGTTTCAAAGGTAATTGCAACTTCACATCCTCATCCTCATCCTTATCCTTATCCTTTTCCTTTTAGGTTGAGGTTAAGGTTGAGAGGGACCGTTGCTGTATTGATCATTCATGCTGTTCCTCATCCTTATCCTCATCCTCATTCTTATCTGAACCCGGGTCCCGTATAGATCGGCTTTCCCTCATCCTCAACCTCATCCTCAACCTTATCCTCAACCTTATCCTCATTCCTTCCGTGGGTCCTGAGCCAGCGGTTATACATAATCACAATCAGAAATACCGGCCAGTAGCTCATACCGATAAAGGCAACAATGCCGGGAAGGTCACCTCCACGAAGGATAGGAATGAAGGAAGCCAGGATTACTCCTTTGAGAAGCCACTTCAGGTCGCTTTCATAACGCAGGGCATAGCGGAATAGAGCCACAAACAGCCAGCCATACAACACGGAAAACAATATTATTCCGATCCATCCTCCCTCGCCATAGAAGCTTCCGTAAATGGTCTGGGATATCCCCACGGTTCCGTATTGCATATTATTCAATCCCAGCTTATTGTGATAACCACCCAGGGGCTTTCCGGGCCACCAGCGCCTGGGAATGGGCCTGAGCAGGATCTCAAAGTGTTCCATTCCGTATGAATAATTCAGATGTTCGGGATACACATCGAGCACCATCATGAAGCCGTCGAGCATGTTCTGGTCGAGTTTCTTTTCATTGCGCTGTGCCGCAAGCTCAAAGCGCTGTTTCCAGGTCAGGGATTTGACGTCGTAGGTACGAGCAACCCCTGCGAGGGCAAAGAAAAGGAGCAGTGCTGCCCCTCCGGCCGCGTAGTATTTAGTTTTCTGCCAGGGAGTATTGTAGCGCGTCACAAGTATTCCGAGAGCCACCATCCAGGAGATAAACTGGAAGCGCATGGAAGGACTGTAGGAAACAAACATGCCCCAGATCATTAAAAGGAGGAAGAGCAGTTTGACAAAGAAATTTTCCCTGAAGTTGTAAGATTTGTAGACCAGGTAAGCCAGCAGGATCAAACCGGCAATAGCCATCCCGAAAAGCAGGAAGTAACTGTTTCCCAGGGCAAGGTTTCCGCTGATCATTCCCTTGAAAACCGAATTCAGGACCACGAAAAAGAAGAACAGGATCAAGATCAGGATCCTCTTCTCCCTCATGAAGCTCGTAAACAGATCATCATTATCAATGACCGGGGGATAGCGCCGCCTGCTGTTGACAAGGCTGTAGGTAACGGAAAGAATAAAGGTGCCCAGAAAAAACAGTCCGAGCGCCCAGAGCGCTTTATCAAAGGTCATTTCCGTGAAAATATTCCTTGTATAGGCGACACTTACCCAGTTGGCTTTTCCGGACAATACCGCTTTATACCGCGAGATCCCGGTAAGCATGAAGAAAAGGACCGGCAGGAAGAGAAATTCGTCATTGTATTTGAAGTAGTGCCAGACGGCAAGGATCAACAGGATAAAAGCAGCTATCTGATAAAAATATACCGGCATCTTCTCAGTCAGTAATCGAATGGGGTTTACTACGAAGGATTTCCAGAACCTGCTCAACCTGTACTTTCCAGTCCATCGCTTTTTTTGCTTCTGTAAAATCCGGCAAAAGCGGTTGTGCAAGAAACTCACCCAGGGTGGAGGTCAGGGCTTCAGGATCATCTGGTTTACAGGTGTATCCCAGGTTAAACATCTTTACCGTGGAGGTCATTGCTGAAGGCAGATCAGAAACCAGAACAGGCTTTCCTGAAGGAATGACCTGGTGCAGGATCCCGCTCTGGGAATGAAAAGAGGCTGAATAATACAGTACAACCAGATCGCTCACATTCAGCACTGCGGAAAGCTCTGCGTCGCTCAGGTACTTTAATTTCCAGACAATCCGGTCAAAGACCCCTGCCTCTCTGGCCGCTTCCATCAAGGCCTCAACGCTTACCGAGCCACTCGATGGCTTTCCGGCAATCACCAGGCCGGGGCCGGGCAGTTTGCTTAGTGCCCGGAAGACCAGGAGATAATTTTTTTCGGCCCTTATATTTCCGGGAATCGAAAAAACACGGCTAAAATTCTTCGTTTCCTGTCTAAGCTCCTTTAAAAATGCCGGATCCGGATCCGGAAGCGGATACAGTCCATGCTGAACGGGCAAATAGGTAAGATCAGGTCTTTCACGGTAATAACTCCGTTCAGGTAAGGGTGCATGAAAAAGGGCCAGGGATACTGTTCTCATCATCTTTTTCATACAAAAGGCCGAAAATGCACGGGAAGGCGGATAGGCATCCCTGTCGGCATCGTGCAGGAAAACACCGAATACGTGCTTTCTGAGGAAAAGGCGATAAAGAGGAGACCAGAAGGGAGCTGTTATCTGTTCGAAATCATTGAGAAGAACAAAAGAGGGTTCAGCCTTCTTCAGATAGCGTAAAAGGATCAGGGGATTACGCCACTGTCTCCGGAGAAAATACAACTTACCGGCTTTGCTGTCGTCCATCAGGATCTTCTGTATCCCCTGCCCGCCGGTCGAGGCATTGACAGGCAAAAGCAGGGCTACTGAATCTGTGTGCCGCGACTCACTGTAGGCCCTGAAGAGCTGCAGGGCATATTCATAGCAGCCCCCGAAAGAACTCGATTCATAGATAATAATATTCATCGACCTAGTACCGACCAGAGTTTTTTCCTTCCTTCCTTTTTTACGGGGTCCCTGTCGGACAGACCATGCAAATATCCCCTGAGATAAGCTATCCTGCTCATCTCCAGCTGGACAAGTGCATTCAGAAAAGCCTTTAAACCATACTTTTCAGAGCGGACGGTTTTCCAGCTCTTCCATGCGTTGATCCACGACCGGAGCCCGGGAAGGAACAGTATGGGAATAAACCATATAAAGACAGGCAAGCCTCCGGGCGATGAAGACAGAATTGCCAGCAATATCAGTAAAAGAAGTGACAGGAAAAGAAGGTACCTCATCCCCGTTTCAACCAGGTTGCTCCAGAAATTCCTGTAATTGATGCGGCTCTCCCCGTCACCGAGCCCGTAACGGTATGCCTCCCTGGCAAAGGCCCGGTTGGTCTTATGTCTCCCCCAGTATACATCAGGTGAAGCGACAAAGCGGTACGCGAAACCATGTTTTTTGACCAGTTTCCAGAAGATCGTGTCGTCGGCAGCCAGGGTAAGCCATTCGGGATATCCGCCCACAGTTACCCAGACCTTTTTCCGGTAGGCAATGGAACGACTGGATACTGAAAAACCATCATCCATGACCACCGGGTATCCCTTTTGAAGGATGTGATCCGACCTCGCGGCGAGGGTATCCGTTTCTCCGGCCATGACAGTAAAGGCGCCACCGGCCACATCGATGGACAGATCGCTCAGCGGTGCAATCAGGTTTTTCAGCCAGTCGGGTTTGAAGCGGCAACCGAAGTCGGTCGATACGATCAGGTCAAAAGAGGCTTCCGCAATGGCCAGATTCCTGCCCCGGGCTACGTTACAGCCTTTTTCCCTTAAAAGCCTGACGGGAATTTCGCTGGCTGCCTTCCAGTCCATGAGGATCTCCCAGGTACCATCAGCAGAGCCCGCATCGGTTATTATCACCTCGGCCGGTTTTACGGTCTGTGCATCCAGATCGGCCAGGGTGTTTTTAAGCCGGCGCGCTTCATTGTATACGGTCGAAACCAGTGTGAATTTCTCCATCTTTAAATCATGCCGAGATATTTACGGAACTGCTCCGGGTCGGTGTTAACGCCGTGCATCAGCTGCCACCCGCTGCCGGTCCTGAGGCGGTTGACCTTAGAAACCAGACGGAGGTAAAGATCCGCCAGAATCACATCGGGCGAGGAAACCGAATCGAACATTTCGGGATCGAGTTCCCGGTTTTTTCCCTGGATCATGGTATGGTAGATCTGGGCTTTAAAGAACAGCTTTTCAGCTCTGCTCAGCTCATCACTGTCGCTGATAAAGTTATTCCACAGTTCTCCAAAGACTTCAAGTTTTTGCCTGTCGCGCTGGGAATTGCTGAAAGCGGCACCCGTGGTCTGATTCCCGTGAATCCTGTAAAAATAACAGCACTCGCTGGTATGGGGTATGGCAGGGCAAAGCTGACCCATCCGCCAGAGGTAGTCCCAGTCTTCATAGGCAACCTGGTCCTCTCTCCACGGACCCAGTTCCTTCAGGAAATGCCTGTCGAAGAGAAAACCGGGTATTATGGTGAAAAAGCCCCTGACCATGGCCCGGTGCAGTGTCCATCTCGAAGGTAAGGGCCGGTACTGCAGGATCACATCCTGCTGTATCCAGGTCTGTCCGTCCCATGAGGCATGTACATAGGGACCGTAAACCGCGCCAGCACTCCGGTCTCTGAGCACCTTCATCTGAACCCTGAACTTATTGTTGGTCACCACATCATCGGAATCCATGAACTGGATGTATTTCCCGGTCGAGATCCTGAATCCGGCGTTCCGTGCAGCACCGGGGGTTCTGCCCGGATTGGGAACAAGGATCACCGAGTCACTGTAATGCTCCCGGAGATACTGCTGTGTACCATCGGTTGAACCGCTGTCGACGACGATGATCTCCGAAGCACGGGTAGTCTGCTTCAGGATATTCTCCAGCGTCACCTTCAACAGGTCGAGACGGTTCAAGGTCGGGATGATTACAGAGACCGACATCAGCTTAGCGGGTATTCAGCCAGTAGTTTTTTCGTCCGAACAGAAAGCGAAGCATTTGCCAGGCTTTCCTGTGATCGGCTTTGCGTCGCAGGGTCATGAGGTGAAGGGCCTTCACGAAGTAGAGGGACCAGGTATATACTGCACCTTTGTTCATTTGCACAGCCAGGTAGGTATTGGGGAATTTCCGGGTGAAATATTTTACCGACTCGTCGTTAAAATGAAGGCTGCTTCCTTCTTTGTGGATCACTTTAGCCTCCGGATAATAAAGGATCCTGTACCCGGCCCTGCCGATCTTCCAGCACCAGTCGATATCCTCGCCATACATAAAAAACCTGTCGGGCAGGGTGTTGCCCAGTTCTTCGAGTACCCGCCGACTGAAAAAGAAAAAGGTGCCCCACACCCAGTCGCAGAACACCTCTCCGAGGTGATCGAACTCATTCCCGAGGTAGAACAGGGCTCTTTCCTCCTTTGAGAATTTTCGGGTGATCCGGAAAAGTTCCATAAATTCTGCTCTGAGCGCTGGAAACCGTCCTGCAGGATGCTGCAGGCTGCCGTCAGGATTAAGCAGCATCGACGACAGCACACCGATATTGGTTCCGGCTTCCATTCTTTTCATGGCCCGACTGGCCGCGTCATTTACAAACTCGGTGTCGCTGTTTAGCAGGAGGATATACCTGCCCACAGACAGTTCGAGACCCTGGTTGACTGCCCTGGAGAACCCGGCATTGACGGTGTTCAGAATAAGTTTAATCCCCGGGAAAGCGGTTTCGAAAAAGTTGCTGTCGAAGGAGTCCGAGCAGTTATCGACAAGAATTACTTCGAACCTGTTTTCTTTTTCCTCGCGGTATACCGAACGGATGCAGGCTGCAGTAAGCTCCTGGGTATTATAGTTGACGATAATGATGGAGATATCAATCCCCGAATCCTGACTGTACATAGATGGTATCGCAGATTTGCCGGCATATCCGGTCATAATCATTTACTTCTTTTACGCGGGATGCTGCGGCACGTCCCATCTCTGTGGCCAGACCCGGATCGGCAAGGCAGTGCCCGATCCTGTCGGCCGCTTCATCAAGATCCATATAGGGTACAATGATTCCTTCCCCCTCCTGCAGAAATTCGGGAATGCCTCCCGTTCCTCTAAAGCAGACGACCACTTTCTCCAGTAAGCAGTTCTCGAGGGCAACCAGCGGAAAGGGGTCCTCCCTGGAACTTAAAATGAAAAAGTCGAACAGCCGGTAATAATCATACGGATTGGTTACCATCCCTGTAAAACGGAACCTGTCTTCCAGTCCGAGCAACTTGATATCATACAAAAGGCCCTGGTAAAATGCTTCAACACCCAGCCCGTTTTGTCCAACCCACACAAAAAGAAATTTCCTTCCGGGGTAGCGTGCAGAAAGTTTCCCGGCCAGTGCCACGAAAAGATCGGCCCCCTTGCGCCAGTCGGTATTCCCGGATCCGCCGATCACGACCGTATCCTTACCGATGCCCAGTTGCCGTTGCATCTCTTCAGGGTTTATTCCCTGTTGCATCCCTGGAATTACAAAGGGCGGGATCACCCGGATCCTTGCTTCTTCAATTCCCGCCGCTTCCATAACTGCCTTTTTGACCCCTTCTGAAACAGCAATGAAGAAGGAACTATGCCTGCTTACCTGAAGCAGGTTGCGCTCGCCAAGGTTTCGAATCGTGTTCCCCAGTTCATGGACATGTGTGATCACCCGGGGATGACGGAGAAAGGTCAGAACCTCTCCGTTGGCAATGGTATTGGAATACACCAGTTCGAATTGCAGAGGCCGGATTCTGGCGCGTAACAGAGTTTCCCGAATAGACTTTACAATGTTTGTCCTGCCAAGCCGTCGTATAATGCGGCTGCCTATTCCTTTCCCGCCACTGCTTCCCTGCCAGATCCACACCGGACCGAGGGCCCTGAAATCATCGGCCAGCTCGCCGTCTTCCTTCAGCAAAAATGAAGGCGAGACCCGGGCATTTTCCACGAGCCAGCGGGCCAGGTGTAGCAGCACGAGCGGTGCCCCGGTCCTGGAAGCGTCGTGTGAAATCATGAGGATACGGGGAATTTTCCCGTTTTTCATTCGAAAATTGTTGTAAAGATCCACCTTTTCAGGTGGTATCGTTTAATTTTACCGGTATTCAGCCAGCCGATCAGGTCAAATCTGTTCAGCCATTCCTCCCCTTCGATGATATCGCCCAACTGCCCGTCGTTCCTGTATTTTCTGAAATATACAACACTGCTGAGATCCTTCCTTTTTTTCGAGGAGAAAAAGACCTTTCGCGAATACGGCAGCCTGTCGAAACGTTCCATATCTTCAGCTGTGCACCCGTCACGCTCCGACCCGATGATTAAAAGATTATCCGGATTGAACCTGGCTTTCCGTTCATCCCATTTATCCTTCGCCTCGGCTGAACTGTGATAATGAATGAAGTGGATCTCCATATCTCCAATAATTCCCAGGGGATAATCCACTTCATCCGGAAAAAGCCTTGATTTCCTGCTGAAAGTCATTTCCCCGGCAAAATACTGATCCGGATCTTCAAGAAAGCGGATATAGTCGGGATATGGAATATACAGGTTGATCGTCGGGCTGAGGAATTTCATCCCCAGGTCGTGGTAGATTACTCCGGCAACACAGTTGTTGCAGAGAATGGTGAAATCAGAATTTGTAAGCCCGGAGTGATCAAAGCGCCATTTCAGCAGACGGCGGTAGAAATAACGGTAAATATTTTTGAGCAGGCGGATCATCTGTTCATGATTTTGCGTTTCAGCCAGTGCCTGAGTCCCAAAGCCCCGCTCTCTTCACTATCGAATGCGGCCAGTTGCTCCGGGGTAAACAGTGCTTTCAGGGCCCTTTCCCTTTCCTCACGGATCAGTGCTTCATTCTTCCCGTTAAATGACAGCCCGCCTGTGTCGTAAACGGCAATGAAGCGGTCGATATGGCGGTAGGAGAAGGGATGGAAAGCGACCAGCCTGACGGTCCATTCCCAGTCGGAAACGATCCGGAAACCGGTATTGTACAACCCCACCCTGCTGAAGAGTTCTTTTCTGATGTAACTGGCCTGGTGCGGGATCACATATTTGAGGATATAGCGGGTGTCGAGTCGATCGGTATAACGGTATTCCTTCCAGCCTTCCTTCGTGTCAAGGTAAATATCCCCATAGATCAGATCCTCTCCGCTGATCTCGCCACGCACCTCTTCCAGGGTTGTAGCCGTGGGAAAAATATCCCCCGAATTCATAAAAAGACAGTACTCGCCGCTGGCCAGTCCAATTCCCTTATTCATGGCTTCGTAGATCCCCCCGTCCTCTTCGCTCACAAAGTTGCTGATAATTGCTTCATTCTCACGTATGGTCTCCCTGCTTCCGTCAACAGAACCCCCGTCAATGACAATAAATTCAAAATCGCAGCCGGTCTGACTGCGAATGCTGTTAATCGTTTTCACCAGACCGGCGTTGTTGTTCTTGTTTACCGTAATTATGGAAAAGAATGGCTTCAAGGATCAGTAATTCAGGCAGGTGGAGGCGACTTCGCGGTACAGGTCAAGGTACTTGCCGGCTACCTTTCCGATTTCGTATTGTGCGGCTTTCTGAGCGGCACTATTCTGCAATTTTGCCAGGATTTCAGCCGAACTGCAGCAGGATCCGATCGATAGCCGGAGATGCTCACTGTCTTTCACTTCGGTGATATACCCATCCACGCCGTTTTCCACGATATCGGCAGCCCCACCGGAGGCAAAACCGGCAAAAGCCGCACCGCAGGCCATGGCTTCCAGAAAGGTCCGGCCAAAAGTTTCATACAGGGAGGGAAAAATAAAAACATCAGCGGCGTTATAGATCACCGAAAGGCTTTTCCTGTCGGATACCTTGCCGAAACTGTGATAATCCATCCCGGTAAATGGAACGGCGGATATATTGCCCACGATCAGCAGGAAATAATTTCCGGGATTCCCGAGTTGTTTCAGAGCCTCAAAAGCAAGGCCCGTGCCTTTGTATTCCGTTTCGAGAAACTCGGCCACCAGCAGAAGCGTAAAGCGGTTTTCGGGGATTCCGAGCAGACGTTTTGCCCCGGCTTTATCTTTCCGTGAAAACACCGACAGATCGACCCCATTGCTGATCTGGGTTAACGGGAAACGGCCAAATAATCCGCTGCGACTGGCCATGCCAGATTCCCAGCTGCTCAGGGTCACGAGATGCAGCAAACCGGTCGGAACTCCGGCCAGAATCCGCTCCTTTTCCTTCCAGATCCGGTAGGATTGGTCCTTCGCCCTTTTTCCCGAAAGCATGGGACAGGAACCGCAGCCCGTCTCGTACCTGCGACACTCGTAGGTATAGTGGCAGCCACCGGTAAGGGGGTTCAGATCGGCCAGCCTCCAGATCACCGGGATCCTGCGGGCTTTTACATAGCTAAAAAATGCCCGGTAATCGATCATATCGCTGACCCAGTTCAGTACGATCAGATCGTAACCGTCTAACTGGGCCGTAAGCTCGGTGGTATAAGGCGCCCGGTGACCCGAGAAAAGCTCGTTTTTTCGCATAAACCGCCTGCTGATCCCCGCTTTTTCGAAGCGGATCCTTAATCCGTATAAAAATCGCCGGGCGCGCACAGTAAGCTTCCTGCTGTAGCGAAAACCCACGACCGAGGGATCGTTGCTGCGCCTGTCCTGCACAAGCAAATCGGAACTGATCCCCATGGAGGAGATCTGGCGATGGATCTCGTAGAGCGACAGGGCCGCACCTCCCGAGATATCCCTGGTATTGATATGCAGGACTTTCATTTTCTTCCCGTTCGGAGCAGGTAATAGCGGAAATAGAAGAGGATTCTCCGGAGGTTCAGATCCAGAAGAAACGAACCCAGGCTTTTTCTTTTTTTCTTCACGGTATCCAGGTATTCTGCCGAATATCCCATAATCCTTACGGCAGGAATGAGCTCCCTGATCAGATCGTGTTCCGTACCGGGTTCACGCTTGTTCTTCAACTGCCCGAAGATCCATTCCTGTTTCCCCAGGATCTCGGTGTAAACACTTTCACGGCTCAGGTTCCTCAGGCGTCCGGGATGATGCTGACGGTCGAGCCGGTAGAGTGCCTTTCCGTGTTCGTAATACCTTGAGAAAATATAACTCACTGTCATTTTAACCGGAGGGACATAATGTCTCACCCTCAGATCGTAAGAATAATAGATCCGTTTCCCTGCACTGTGGGCCCTCATCATCAGGTCGCTGTCTTCTCCATAACCGAATTTGTTTCCCATGGGCCCGATAGTTGTGTCGAAACCACCCAGTTCCTTCAGGACCGATGCCCTGAAGATCATGTTCGAGCCGGAAAGATAGCTACCTGTGTCGCCCGGGTACCAGCCCGTTTCCGTATGATGGTGCCGGATCTCATATTCGTCCCTGAACCATTCGGGTTTGGGACTGAGGTAATAGGGAAAGATCGGTCCGCCCAGGGCATCCGGAGAAAATTCGCGGATCAGCCTGGCAGCAGTCCGGATCCAGCCCGGTTCTGCCATGGCATCATCGTCGATAAAGGCAATATACTCCCCCCTGGCCCTCTGTATCCCCAGGTTTCTGGCAAAAGAGGCACCCGGACGATCTTCCGAGCAGGCAAGAAGAACACCCTGCGCGGTGTAATTTGCGAGGATCCCGGGAGTTTCGTCGGTAGAACAGTTATCCACAACGATAAGTTCATAGATCCCGTCAACATCCTCAGAGGCCAGAACACTGTCGATTGCCTTTACCAGCAGTTCCTGCCTGTTAAAGGTTGCAATGACTACGGAAATCAGTGGAAGTTCGCTCATATCAACTAAGTATCTTTTTCAAAAGGTGCTGCGGTAAAAGGAACACCCCTATTAATGTCTTTAAGAGATTCAGGTTAATTATAACATGGCCCCGGGCCAGGTAATGCCGGAGAGCAATCCGGCACTTGTCAAATTCGTGATTGAAATAAAAATGCCCGTAATTAATGTAGGAGAAGTGCGCAGCGACCCTTCCCGGCTTTGCCAGCGGGGAACAGTTTTCCTTTCGGATAAGTATCGGAATGACCCGGTCGATCCCTGCCTCCTCCTTCATATACTCCGTTACACAGCCCGGGGTCCCGCATATCTCTGCCAGGGAAAGCTCCAGGATCTTCCGTTCCAGTTCGAAGCGGGGATTTGCCTTTACCGTTTTGGAGTCGCCGTGCAAACGGAAACGTGTCAGGAATTGCCCGCATTTGCCTACCTTTTTCTGGCCGTTTGCCAGGAGATAGCGGACCCAGAATTCGGAATCCATGAGGTAGTGGTATTCTTCATTGACGGGGCCGTTAGCGAGAAAAGCAGATGTTCTCCAGAAAGTAGGTGGCTGATCGATATGTGCGGTAAGGATGGTGTCGACCACTGAAGGACAGACGGTGGTTCCTTCTTTCGGGATGGTCCGGTCGGGATGATCATTTTCAAATACGGTCTCTTTTCCGGCACAGATATCCAGGTCAGGATGATCCATAAAGAACCGGGCAACCGAGAAAAGCGCACCGGGCTCATACAGGTCGTCTGAATTGATCCAGTTCACAATCTCCCCCGAAACCCTGACCAGACCCTTATTAATCGCTGAACTCTGTCCACTGTCGGGCTCGCTGATCCAGTAACTGATCCAGGGTTCATATTTTCTGATCATTTCCGGAGTCGGATCGGTACTGGCCCCATCGATAATAATATATTCCAGATCGGGATAATTCTGTAGCAGCACGGAGCGGATAGTCTCCTCTATAAATTCACCCTGGTTGAAACTCGGGGTGATGATAGTGATCCGGGGATAGGTCCTGCTGCCCCGCTCCCCTTCGTCTGTCTCCACCGTCCATGGCCAGCCGGTTTTCCCGTTTGGCGGAGGTGGCAATTTCTCCAGCAGCCCCATTCAGCCGATTAAATTTTTATAGAGTTCGACATACGCTTCGGCCTGTCTCTTCAGGGTATATTTTTTCCTGGCATCTCTGCTGATCTCTTCCCTGTTGAAAGACAGCTCATGAAAACAGCGCGTGATTGTTGCTGCAAGCGATGTGGCATCTGTTTTGCCGCAAAGCAGGCCGTTCACCCCGTCGCTGACCATATCGGGGATCCCCCCTATCCGGAAACCTGCAACCGGCGTACCGCAGCAAAGCGACTCCAGTACGGTATTCGGCAGGTTATCCTCAAGGGATGGGATAACGAAAAGATCTGCAGCGGAGTAGGCCACACTCATCATCAGTTCATTATCGATCCGGCCCAGTTCAAAAACTCCGTCGGGTTTGGCCCCCGCTTCCGTTTTGCCGATAGCTGCAATAATGAAATCCCTGCTGCCGGGAAGTTCGCGGATCGCCTCCAGCAGAATACGGTAACCTTTCCGGCTGTTATGTACCGAATCGGCGACAAACAGGAGTACCTTTTTCCCTTCCGGAAGTCCAAGCAGTTTAGCTGAATAGGAACGTTCCCGTGGCTGGAAATGATCGGTATCCAGTCCGTAGGGAATAAGAAAATGCGGTCGTCCGGAGAAAAGCAGACTGCTTTCCGATTGTTTGCCCAGCCAGGCGGATGGTGTAACAATGGTGAGGTTCCTGAACCTGGAGAGAGCTTCTTTTTTGATGTCAAACAATCGTGAGGAATATGCCGGATCGATGGTCCCATCAAGTTGCGGGCAGAGCTGACAGCTATCTGTGAAGCCCGGACAAGCCTGGTGGTAGTGACAACCACCGGTAAAGGCATTCATATCATGGAGGGTCCAGACAACCGGCTTGCCGATCCGTGAAAAAAAATCCGTGTAATCCAGGAAACCCGCCACCCAGTGGAGGTTGATCAGATCAGCCTCCCTGCACAGGGGATGGGAGACTATATCCAATCCGCTCAGCGGGTTGGAGAACATCTCAAGCCCGGCGGGTCGGTTGAGCAGATAATCGTTATGGGAGAGAGCTTGCGGGGGAGTAAAAGCATGGATCCCGAACTCCCGGGCCAGGCGGTCTGTCTTGGCCCTGATCCTTGTACCCAGAGGCGCAGCAGCCGGTTCAAGATACGATGGAAAATACCGGTGGCACCCCGGAATGGAACCATCGCCAGGATCCAGTGTAAGGATTTTCGAGTCGATACCTGAGCCGAGCAGTCCGAGGTGCAGCCGGACTGCAGAATTGGCAGCACCGCCCTTCACAGACGACAACAAATGAAGTATTTTCATTTTCTTGCTTCCATAAAAAGTGAATCCGGCTTCCTCACGGAACCATCGGGTCGTGTATCAAGACCGAACGAACTCCAGCCGGGGATCTGGCTATGCCCGGCTTCCATTTTTACCGGCCCGGTAAAACCTGCACTGACCAGTATCCGTGCAAGAGAATATCTGTCGTACATCCAGCGATGGATCTCCCCTTTTTTCCTGAACTCTGCTTCCCGGATCAGTTCGCTGTCGGAAGGCCGGTATTCCTTTTCCCCGCTAAACAGCAGTTTTCCAAGAGCAGCCCTGACAGATCCTTTTCTCCGTCCGGTTTCAACTTTCCCTTCCCCTGACTGTGCTCCATGGTCACTCTTACGGGCGGCCAGCAGGGCCTTTCTGAGGCCGGTGAATTCTCCTCCCCAGCGGGAAAGAAGGTATTGTTCGTTTGGAAGATGCTCTTTCGCCAGGTAATCTTTCATACGTCCACCACTCTCCGTCCTCACTACCTGATCAAAAAATTCCAGCATGATCCAGTCGTAATTCTGTGCGGCAACCTCATCTCCGTTATCGGCAGCTTCCATCCATTTCAGGTATTCCCTGGCAATTGTTTCCAGGTCGGGAACCGCGATCCTGATCACTCCTCCCGGTTTAAGCACCCTGTAGCATTCATGCAGAAAAGCAAGGCCCTGTTCTTCGGTAAAGTGTTCAAGCAGGTGACTGTGATAAACAAGATCCGCCGACTCTGATTCAAAGGGTATTCCTTCGAGCAGGTTATGGCTGATCACTCCCTCGAGGGAGGAAGCAAAATCGATGTTCACAAAATCCGGATGGATCACCGATCCGCAGCCGAGATTAAGCCAAAGCTCCTTTCTTTCGGGGTTCATTTTTACCATTTTCCGGGTTCAGTGGTTTCCTGTTACAAAACGAAAAGCCTTCATGTATCCATCCACCACGGTATGAATATTCACTTCGTTCCTGATTATAGCTGCTGAATTTTCGCCCATCTTTTTCATTAGATCGGGATGATTGAAAAGATAGCGTATCCGTTCCTCCAGGCTGTTTTGATTTCCGCTTTCGAAGTAGGTTCCGTTATAACCTTCGCGGACGAGGAACTTTTCCGTTCCGTCGCAAACCGAACAGATAACCGGCAGACCGAAGATCATCGCATCGTTGATGGAGAGTCCTCCCATTCCGGCCAGAATATACAGGGAGCATGTGGCCAGGTAGCGTCCCAGCAATACAGGGTCATACACACCCCCTTCAATTCTCACCCGTGATTCCACTCCAAGTTTCCGGGCCTGTTCATGAAGCCGGTCTTTTTCGGGGCCATCGCCAAGAATCAGCAATTCGGCCCCGGGATAATCATCGCTGAGATCTGCCAAAGCTGTAATCAGCATATCCACCCTTTTCCACTCAACAAGCCGGCTCAGATGAACGATCCGGTAGGGATTGGGCGGCAGTACCGGCTCCATCCCACTTATCTCCTCCCGTATGCTGAACATCAGGTCGGTATCGGGTGAGTTCCTGGTAATAAAGATCTTCCTTGCCGGCACCCCGTATCCGCCATAGATCCCGATCGCATCGTCGATATAATTGACGTGGGCATCCGGGAAATTATAGAGCTTAGCCGGGAACTCAAAGCGGCTTTCAAACTCCCTCACCGATCTGCGGTCTACCACAGCTTTTTTATACAAACGGCTGATGCCCAAAATATTGAACACTTTTCCAAAGGAGCGGGGAAGGGAGGAAAAACCGGGTAGCGGGTTTTTATCCAGCTCTTCCTTGAATCGCTTACGCGCTTCTGCCAGGTCGGGGACCCTGAAGGGAATTGATTTAAGAATAATTTTTGCCCCGGTTTTCCTGATCAGCTCACGCCTCTCCCAGATACAGCGTAAATGACCGGGTCCGACCAGAACAATATCCGGCCGGAAAGACAGAATAACTTTATCAAGTTCAGGGAACCAGAGGTAGGCTTCCTTTTCTTCGGTCCTCTCCTCCAGCTGAATAATTTCGAAATTAGCCCCATTGCTGGTCTGGAATACACCTTCGCCAATACCCGGACTGTCGTTGCCCGGAACCACCATTTTAATCTCTACCCCCTCCCTCTCGTTGATCCGGCTGGCGATCAGGTTAAAATAGTGCGTCATGGCATTCATGACGATGAGGACCTTCGTCATCCGGGCTGCTTTTCAAGTACCAGGCAACTGATCTGGTGGGGCTGGTCTGCTCCTGTTCTTTCAGGTACTCCCAGTCGTTCACCCACGGTCCAGAAATCTCCGGTAAAATACCGCCAGAATTCCTGATCTTTCATTGTCAGCCTGTTATCCGTACACCATTTCTCCACCTGGCCGGCCGAGAAGGCACGGGTCGTAAAAGGCATGTTACGCGGTGCCGTGGAGCCCGGGAGGTCATAAACATTTTCGCAATAGTTATTCTGGTTAAAGGGAAAGGTAAGAACGAGCCTTCCGCCCGGTTTCAGAAGACCTGTCATATTGGCAACCGCCCTGTCGTAATCACTGATATGCTCAAGGGTGCTGATGCAGGTGATCATATCGAAAGACCCCTGAAGGGAAGTGTTTGTGATATCGTCGTTTATCACATGGTAATGACGGTTGATCATGCCCTCCGGCCAGTAATCGACAATATTGTCAATTGCCGTTACCAGGAAGCCACAGTTTCGCATCAGGTGCGGCAGGGCTGTCTTTCCTGTTCCCACGTCAAGAATACTCACAGGGCTATACTTTGCAAGCCGGGAAAACACAAAAGCATATTCGGCCGGCCGTTCATTAAAAGTAGAGTACGACTGGTTTTCAAATTCATTCCGTGTGACGAAATTCACGTATTTTATACCAAAATCAACCAGATATTTTAGTTCAAGTCTTTTTCTACGCCAGTCATGAATTCGCTTTAATGGCCTCATAATCTTTTTGGTTTAAATATCCTCCCTTGGTTTGTCAGTTGCGGTTGATCTGCCAGTTATGCCTTACCAGGTAAACCGGGTGGTTGGGATGCCTTGAACGTCCTTCCTGATAATAGCCCGAATCATCGACTACAACAGTAGCGGCAGAAATTATATAATCGGCGATGATGTTATTGACCGTACTGTATAGATTGAGAAGATAGTTCCCCCCGCGCAGCGGAAAATCCTCAATCAGGCAGTCGACGAAACCATCACCGCTTATCTGATCGAAATTACGACCCAGTTCATCGGTAAAGAAAACGAGCGCATGATTGCCATCAAGGGTATTGACCGAGATGGAAAATGCTACATTCCGCAGCACCCCGTATTGCGGGTCGGTTTTAAAATGTACCCTGATTGTTGCGCTTTTCCCGGTGATGATCGTTCCCTTGCCGGGAAGGACCTCAACATCGGTGAAGCGCAGTTTTCCGTCACCGCGACGGTCTGTCCGCTCTGTAATCGGCGCATTATTCCGAAGTATGATCTCGTTCCTGAGGTAATCCTCTACAATTTCCTCGGTTGACCCGTATGCCTCAATTGATCCATTCTTCAGCAGGATGCTTTCGTTGCAGAGGTTTCTGACGGCAGTCATGTTATGACTTACAAAAAGTACGGTGCGTCCGTCGCCTTTCGACACCTGTTCCATTTTGCCGAGGCATTTTTTCTGGAACTCCGCATCGCCCACGGCCAGTACCTCATCGACGATCAGTATCTCCGGCTCCAGAAAGGCTGCAACGGCAAAGCCCAGTCTGACCATCATCCCGCTGGAATACCTTTTCACCGGTGTATCGATATAGCGTTCCACTCCTGAGAATTCGACAATCTCATCAAATTTCCCGTCGATTTCCCAGCGCTTCATTCCCATGATGGTTCCGTTCATATAAACATTTTCCCGTCCGGTGAGTTCCGGATGAAAACCCGTTCCTACTTCAAGCAGGGACGCGACCCGTCCTTTCAGGTGAACGCTCCCCGAGGTCGGGGAAGTTATTCTCGATAACAATTTCAGCAGGGTACTTTTCCCGGCACCATTCCTCCCGATGATCCCCAGCACCTCGCCCTGGTTCACGCTGAAACTGACATCTTTCAGGGCCCAGACATATTCGCTGCTGCCTTTATGGGAACGATCGTTCACCTCCCCCACCCTGGTATAGGGATCTTCCTTCCCCCTGACATACACCTGCCACCAGCGGTTCAGGTCATGGACCATCGTTCCTGTGCCCACCAGGCCGAGCCGGTAGAGTTTACTGAGGTTTTCAACTTTTATTACAGGCTGAGACATTTTATACTTCTTCCTTTAAATTCCCTATTATATTCTGACTTTTTTCCAGGCTTCCCAATTCGCTTTTCAACTTTTTCTAAGGGAGGATCCTCTTTCTACTCTAAATCGTATCCATAAAACTCTTCTCTGTCCTGTTAAAAACCAGCACACCCAGGAAAAGAAGAAGGATCATAAAAACGGCACTGTACAACAGTCCGTCCCAACTAAAGGTTCCGGTGCCGAAAAAACCGTATTTGTATGTTTCCACTATCGGTGCAATCGGATTCCATTTCAGGTAGTCGCGGTATGGTTCAGGGACAAAGGAGATGGGATAGATAATCGGAGTGGCGTACATCCAGAGCTGGATGATAAAGCCCATCAGGAACTGCAGATCACGGTACTTTGTGGTCAGGGAAGAAACGATCATGCCGAAGCCCATACCTATTCCGGCCATCAGCACCAGCAGAAGAGGAGTGAGCAAGGCATAGGCATTGACATGGATCTCCGCTCCCTTTACCAGGTAGAAAACAAGGACCGCGATGAAAAGGAGGAACTGGATCAGGAACTTGAAAAGTTCCACAATAACAACGGATAAAGGACTGACCAGTCGGGGGAAATACACTTTCCCAAAAATATGTTTGTTGGCATCAAAGGTCCCGCTGGTCCTGCTGAAACAAATGCCAAAATAATTCCAGATACTGATCCCTCCCAGGTAAAAAAGCACGGGAGGGATTCCTTCGGTGGAAATATTGGCAACCCGGGCAAAGATAACCATGTAGATGATGGCTGTGAAAACAGGCTGGATAAACAGCCAAAGAGGCCCAAGGATCGTTTGCTTGTAGATGGTTACAAAATCCCTCCTCACAAGCATTTTCAGAAGGTCGCGGTATCTCCATATTTCTTTCAGGTGAAGATCGAAAAGGCTTCTTCTGGGACTGATCACCTGGTCCCATGATACACTATTGTCACCTGCTACAGGGATTTCTTCTTCCTTCATTTTTCTACATTCTTCATTTCACATTCTTCAATTATACTTTCCCTTTTCCTCACTTTCATCATTTTACACTTTACATTTTACATTCTACATTCTGCATTCATAATTCTCCCCTCTCATTTTTTCCGATCATAATACCGAATAACGAACGCCGAATTTCGAATGATAAAGTGCTCTCCTGTACTTCTTCCTCCTTCTTCATTCTACATTCTACATTCTACATTTATAATTCTCCCCCCTCATTTTTTCCGATCATAATATCGAATTTCGAACGCCGAATTTCGAATGATGAAGTGTTCTACTGTACTTCTTCCTCCTTCTTCATTCTACATTCTATATTCTACATTCATAATTCTCCCCTCTCATTTTTTCCGATCATAATATCGAATACCGAACGCCGAATTTCGAATGATGAAGTGCTCTACTGTACTCCTTACCCCTCCTTCTTCATTCTACATTCTGCATTCTACATTCATAATTCTCCCTCCCTTCTTCCTTCCCCCTATTTCCCGAAATCTCATTTCTGTTCAGTGGTCTTAATACTTTTAACTATAATGGAAATCAATTCTACTGACTCTGATTTCAGACTCGACAATAATTCAGTATCAATGCATAGTTCTGCTCCCTCAATAATTCTCAAACAAACATTTGTTTCCCTCAATTCTTTCAAAACTATCTTCAGTTTATGAATAAAATCCTTTCTGGATTCCGCTCCTTGTGCTTCCCCATAATTCAGTGCTGGCGAAGTACCTGATCTTACGATCTGACTTCCAATTGAATTCCCGGCTTTTGTATTTGGTAAAATATCTACCAATTTTATTATTTGGACTGAAAATCTGATCAGCCTTTCTTCAAGATCATATTTCCTTCTGTCCATAACTTTCTCTCCTTACCCCTCCTTCTCCATTCTACATTCTACATTCTACATTCATAATTCTCCCCTCTCATTTTTCCCGATCATAACATCGAATATCGAACGCCGAATTTCGAATGATGAAGTGCTCTAATGTACTCCTTACCCCTCCTTCTTCATTCTACATTCTGCATTCTGCATTCATAATTCTCCCCCCTCATTTTTTCCGATCATAATACCGAATAACGAACGCCGAATTTCGAATGATGAAGTAAAGAAGCTAACTCCTGTAATAATCGCCGTATCCGTAGCCATAGCCGAACTGGAAACCATAGTAGCCCGATCCGCCACCGACTTTTACCCCGTTGAAAAGTACCACGGTTTTTGCCAGGCTGTTCCTGTCGAAGAAATGGCCGAGTTGCTGAAGAGCAACCACCGGGGTTTTCCCCTGTCGTGTAACCAGGATAATCGCGTCACAGACTCCGTAAATCTCCACCGCATCGCTGATCGTGCCTACGGGCGGTGTATCGATAAGGACGTATTCAAATTCTTCCCGGAGTTTTTGAATCAGATCCGACATCTTCTTCCCGCTGATCAATTCTGCCGGATTTGGAGGAACCGGACCGGAATGAATGTAAAACAAACTATCATCGTCGCTCTTGTTGATGATGGAAGTGATATCTGCCTGATCGGAGAGATATTCGCTTAATCCGGCTCCGTTTGACCTCCCAAAATAAGTCTGCAAAGTCGGTTTTCTGAGGTCGGCACCGATCACAATGGTCTTTTTGCCCTGCAATGCCAGGGCATAACCCAGGTTGGAGGTTACAAAACTTTTGCCTTCTTCGGTGATGGACGAAGTAATGAGAAGAACGAGGCGGTCGCTGCCTTCCTTCAGGTAACGAAGATTCGACCTGAGGCTCCTGAAGTTCTCTGCCACCAGGCTCCGCGGTTCATCTCTGACAACCGTCGGATTGGGATTATTACCGATCATACCCACGATAGGAAGATTGATCAGTTCTTCCAGCTCAGCCAGGGAAAGCAGATTATTCCGGGCCAGTGTACGCTGGAAAAAGAAAGCTACCGGTATCAGCAAACCGGTAAGCAGGGCGATCAGATAATTTCTCGAAGTTCTCGGTTGTAGCGGTGTGGCACTGAACCAGGCCGGTTCAAGGCTGCGGTAATCGGAAATCAGGGCTGCCCGGGTGATCCCCGCAACTGCCTTCTTGTCCATGAGCAATGTGAAAACCTTTTCGTTGAGAGAATACAGCCTTTCGTTATCGTTATAAACGATTTCTTCACTCAGGGTTGATCTGGCTGATCGGAAATATTCACCAATCTGCATGTCGGCTTCATCAACCTGCAGGTTATTTGATTTAACGGTGCTGGCAATGCTTTCCATCATCACATCCTCAAAAGCTTTGATCTCCAGCTCTTTTTGTTCAAGTTCCTTCTGGTAAACCCTGGAGTTCAGGTTTAACTGTGCCAGGCTCCGCTCTTCCAGCCGGAGGTTAATGTAGGCACTTACCAGATTATTGAGTACTTCGTTTTCGATTCCAAGAACCGAGGGTACAATGATCTCATCCTGACTGCTTGAACGTATGTAATCGCTCAGGTACTGACAATAACGGTTTGAGAGCAGGTAATGGGCCTTTTTTTCTTCCAGGTTTGATATCCGTTCAAAAACAGAGGAAGAACCGGCTGAAAGCTCCCTGTTTCCCATCTTCAGATCGCGCAGTTTGCCAGCCAGCATTTCCATGGTATCCGTAACACTGGCCAGTTGCTCATCGATAAATGAAAGGGTACGGCCACTGCTTTCCACTTTCCTTTGCACATCACGGTCGCGGATTTCCTCGACGATTCGGTTGAGCACAACGATATCCTTTTCGGGAACAGGACTCTGAATGGAAAGCCGGAGCATGGCCACCTGTCCGTACTGGGAGGAAACATCGACCCGGATGCTTCGCTTGTAATAATTGGTAAGATCGGACAAGCGGTTTATTTTAAACATCCAGTCGCCGCGGTTTTCAATGGGGTAATTTCTTTTCACGGTGAACCTGAACCCTGCTACTTCCCCCTCCCTTCCAAAGGTGAATTTTTTACCCTGCAACTGGTCTTTCCATACCTGATCGGTGGAGGTCATGGTAAAATCATCTCCGCTGATGGTGGCTATACGGAAGATCACATCATAGGGTACCATGTTATTCCTGTCGTAAACAACGGTAATCGGCAGATCACCAAAACGTTCATAGGTACGGACATAGCCTTTCGAATAATAGGTGACCAGCAGGTTAAGGTCTTGCACGACCTCCTCAAGCAAGGGCGTGGAGGTAAAAAATGCCCTTTCATACTCCGTATTCAGTATATTCTTGTAAATGTTGGCGCCCAGAACAAATGAGGCGCCGTCGCCGGCCACATCCTCGTTCCCCTTGACCACTTTAATCTGGCTCATGTAGATCTTATTGGCATACCTGTTAGTCAGAAAGGCCACAGCCAGACTGGTAATGGCAAAAAGTGTGATCCACTGCCAGTTGTGCATCAGCTTTAACAGCAACTTCTGAATTAGCCATTTCTGGAAGATGCTGGGGGATGGTGTAGCGGGATTGGGACGATTCATATTTCCGGTACTTGGAGTAAAGTGATTGCTAAAGTGCTATTTTCCATTAACAGATATCAGGGTGATAACCATCAGGACCAGGGATAAGGTCGAAGTGATCAGCCCCAGGGTCTGTGGCACATTCTTAACCAAAAGCCTGTTTTTCATAGGACTGACGATAATGACATCGTTCGGCTGCACAAAATAAAAACTGCTGGACAGGAAAGATTCATCAAGCAGGTTGACATAAAACACAAGGTTCATATCTCCGGATTTTCGGATGACCTTTACTCTGGAAAGGTCGCCGAATTCTGAAATTCCGCCAGCCATCGACATTGCCTGCAACAGGCTCAGTGAATAATCAGTTGATCTGTACATCCCTTCTCCCTCAACTTCTCCCAGAACAGAAAACCTGAAGTTGATCAGGTTCACCTTGGTGACCGGATCCTCAAGTTCTGCTGATACCATATGGTCCAGTGTATCCTGAAGTTCAAAGAGGGTCATCCCGCCAGCCTGCAGTTTCCCGATTACGGGAAGATGGAGATAACCAAAGGGATCAATCCTGAAGCCAACGAGTGCCGACTGGCTGAAATTCGTATTCTCCCCTGTCGACATGGTCCTGTCGGCCAGCAGAAAAGGATTGAATTCATCCGGTGTGGTTGTCGATATCTTAATATCCACCTGGTCATCGGGCTGCAGACGGTACTGGAAATAGCCGGTTTCATACATCCTGACAAGGCTGTCAATGGGCAGACTGGCTGCATTATTGAGCTCATCCCCATACTGCAGATAGGCGATCTTCCTGTTGGGGACACAGGAAACGAGCAGCAGGGCTAATGCCGCCATCATGCTCATTTTCAGGGAAACTACCCGCTTCATCCTTTTAGTCATAGAAAATATTTTTCTTTCCTGAATAATATCTTAAAAAACTGAATTACTTACAGTTCATCTGACTCAAATTTATTCACAAAGTCACACAAACTCCCAGTCACAGAACTTTCCATTTCATCTCACAGCTTCGCCTCCTCAGTCCCATTGGACCAAGCCGGAATTTCAGCCCTCCATTTGCATATCCAACTGAATAACTGCAGTTTTCACTCAAATGTTCAGAGAAAATGCTCTTAGCGACTCAAATGTACAAAATATCTGACGACTTTAAAGTATTCCATGATCAACGGAAAGTATGGCTGGACGGATGTTAAATACTCGGATATTTTGAAATTAACATTTCCGCAATCCATAAACTCCAGGTTCAGCAGAAAGGTATTAAAACCGCATATACCGGGTGACACTAAACCGCGGGATCCCCGAATTGATCTCCTTTTCATCCTTCGGCATTTTCCATTTTGCTTTCCCCATTTTGCATTTCCATTTTGCATTTCCCATTTTGCATTCCCCTTTTGCATTCCCCACCTTGCATTTCCCCTTTTGCATTTCCCACTTTGCATTCCCCTCTATGCATTCTCCCTTTTGCATTCCCCATTTTGCATTCCCACTTTGCATTTCCCATTTTACATTCCCACCTTGCATTCCCCATTTTGCATTCCCCATTTTGCATTCCCACCTTGCATTCCCCATTTTCCCTATCTTTGCCCTCAAACCGGAAACATGTCACCAGCAAAACCCTCTTCTCCCGAAGCAAATGACCTGCACTGGCACGCCGTTTACACCCGTCCCAGAGCAGAAAAACAGGTGTGGCAGCGATTGAACGACCAGGGCATCGAGGCCTTTCTGCCGCTCAGGAAAACGCTGAGACAATGGTCGGATCGGAAGAAACTGGTGGAGATCCCGCTGTTCACCTCCTATGTTTTTGTAAAGATCGACAGGTCGGATTACGATCGGGTCCTGCAGGTGCCGGGCGTGGTCAAGTATATCTTTTTTGAAGGCAGGGCAGCGGTCATCCGTCAGCGCGAGATTGATAACCTGCGGATACTGGTAGACAGCAATGCCGACGTGGAAACGACCTGGGAGCGCTTTGAAAAAGGCGAACAGGTGGTCGTCACTGCCGGAGCCCTGAAAGGCCTTAGTGGAGAACTGATTTCCCAGGGCAACCGGAAAAGAGTGCTGGTGAGGATCGACCGGATCGACCAGAACCTGGTGGTGGAAGTACCGCCGGGACTGCTGGAAAGGGCAAGGCAGTAGTCATATTATCCGGTCACTTCCGATCTACTCCAAATACCTTTCCTGAAGATCTTAACCGGTTAACCATAGATCTATATTTTTTTCACAACCCTCAGATCACAATCCCTCACGCCCTTCATCCCCCTCTCCACATGGAGAAGGGGGAGGCTGAATTGCAAATAATCAGCGATTTTTATAACATTGATTTTAAAAAATATAATTGCTATTTATTTATTTTTTAGCCTGTTCTAACAATCAACAAACATCCCTCTCCATGTGGAGAGGGAGGAGAGGGTGAGGTATGAGGAGTTATTAACTTTTACGCAGTAAACAAATATTCGTGTAATTGGCTTAATTGGTGAAATGAGTTGTTATAAACCCCGCACCGCGGGTGCCACCACCTTTGAAACCCTCGCGCCTTCGTTAACCTTTGCGCCTTCCCCTCTTCACATTGAACCCTGTGTTGCTGAAAGAAATAGCTGCCCCTTGTGCCCTTCCCCGGGAAAAAACTTTCCTGTTTCCATCGAAAACGCTGAAAAATTCTCTAATTTCAAGCCTGAACAAATTGTGTTTACAGCAGTTATATATCGGATAGTAATTCCTTGATTATTATCCGTTAAGGAATTCTTACAAACAACATCAGGCCAGTCACCTCCGGGAGTGACGTGGCGAAGCTATGAAAAAAACGAAGGTATTTGTAACCGGCTGTTTCGACATGCTTCATTCCGGGCACGTCGCCTTTCTGAATGAAGCAGCCAGCTACGGCGACCTGTATATCGGTCTGGGAAGCGATAGCACCATCAGCAGTCTGAAAGGACGGGATACGATAAACTCCGAAGAGGAAAGGAAGTATATGCTGGAGTCGATGAAAGCCGTTCACGGTGTCGTTATAAACCGCGGCAGCGGAACGCTTGATTTCCTGCAGGAACTCGATGAGATCCTTCCCGATGTTTTCGTTGTCAATGAAGACGGTCATTCCCCCGAAAAAGAAAGGATTTGCAGGGAAAAGGGTATTGAATACCGCGTTCTGAAACGTATTCCGCACGCCAATCTGCCGGTCCGTTCCACCACCAGCATACGCCGGATCAGGCCCATGCCCTACCGCATCGATCTGGCCGGTACCTGGATCGATCAGCCCTATGTGTCGGAGCATCACCCGGGATGGGCCATCACCGTATCCATCGAACCCACGATAGAGTTCAACGAACGGTCCGGCATGGCCACCTCCACCCGAAAAAAAGCCATTGAGCTCTGGAACAGTCACCTCCCTCCCGAAAAACCTGAGAAACTGGCCCGGATGCTGTTCCGTTATGACAATGAACCTGGTGCCAGAGAGATCAGCGGATCGCAGGATGCCATCGGGATCACTATGCCGGGGATCAACCGCTTCTTTTACGACAAAGGACAATACTGGCCCACTGCTTTCGAAAGCATACAGGATCCTATTGTGTACCGGTGGCTCGAGGAACACCTGTTTATGGTCACACTCTGGCCGCGGCCGGATGGCTTTGATGTTTTAGGGGAAACCCATCTCTCCCCGCCAAATGTCAGGGCGCTTACCGATGCCTCAGAAGAAGCCTGGCGGGGATTGATCTCCAGGGATCTGAAGCGTTTTGCCACCGGCTTCCTGGCATCCTTCAAAGCCCAGACCACCATGTTTCCCCGTATGCTGACACCACGCATCGAAGAAGTAATCTCCGGATATAAAAACGAGGCCCTGGCCTGGAAGCTGTCGGGCGCAGGCGGAGGGGGCTACCTGATCCTTGTTGCGGAAAAACCGGTAAGGAACAGTTTCGGGATAAGGGTACGGAGGAAGGACCTTGGGATATAAGTCTCAAAAATCAATGCCACAAAGGCACCAGGACACAAAGAATCACAAAGTTTTTCAAATCAATTCTTTGTGACCCTTTGTGGCTTCGTGACTTTGTGGCTCCAGAAAACATGTAAATAAATCAATCACATATGCAAAACCAAAATCAAAAATCCGCCCTCATCACCGGCATCACCGGTCAGGATGGCGCCTATCTCGCAGAATACCTTCTGAAAAAAGGATATATTGTTCATGGTATCAAACGCCGTTCCTCCCTCTTCAACACCGACAGGATCGATCACCTGTACCAGGATCCGCACGTCGAGAACCGCAATTTCATTCTTCATTACGGCGATCTGACCGATTCGATGAATATCACCCGGATCATCCAGGAATCGCAACCCGATGAGATTTACAACCTTGGCGCCATGAGCCATGTAAAGGTCAGTTTTGATACTCCGGAATATACTGCCAACGCCGACGGGTTGGGTACCCTGCGTATACTTGAAGCGGTAAGACTGCTGGGGCTGACGGAGAAAACACGCATTTACCAGGCTTCCACCTCCGAACTGTACGGCCTGGTTCAGGAAGTTCCGCAAAAGGAAACCACGCCCTTCTACCCGAGGAGCCCATATGGTGTGGCCAAGCTGTATGCTTACTGGATAACTGTGAATTACCGGGAAGCCTATAAGATGCATGCCAGCAACGGGATTCTCTTTAACCACGAATCGCCGATCCGCGGGGAGACCTTCGTTTCGAGGAAGATCACCCGGGCTGCTGCCCGAATCGTGCTCGGCCTGCAGGAAGCCACCTTTATGGGGAACCTCTCGGCCAAACGCGACTGGGGACATGCCAAAGACTATATCAGGGCCATGTACCTTATTCTCCAGCAGGACGAACCCGACGATTATGTCATTGCCACCGGCGTAACGACCCAGATCCGCGATTTCATCTTCAAAACCTTTGGTGAACTGGGTATTGAGGTCGTGTTTAAGGGGGATAAGGAAGCAGAGACCGGTTCGATGGTTGCTGTCGATGAAAAAGTCTTCTGTGAGAAAGTCGGAGAGAACCACCTGGCCGGTATCAAGGAACGTATAAAATCGTCACCGGTAATTGTCAGGGTCGACCCGGCTTATTACCGCCCCACCGAAGTGGAGCTCCTTATCGGCGATCCTACCAAGGCCATGACGAAACTGGGCTGGCAGCCTAAATATGATCTCCAGGGCCTGATTGCGGATATGATCACTTCCGACCTCAAGCTCATGAAACGGGAAGTGCTGTTAAGGGACGGTGGGTACAGGACGCTTAATTATTTTGAGTGATTAAAAAAATAGCCACCAAGGCACTACGACACAAAGTGACACAAAGTGGCACAAAGTTCACATCTTAATCCCTCGTCTTTGTGAACCTTTGTGTCGTAGTGTCTTAGTGGCAAAAATAATTCACCTGATAAGAACCATCAGACCATATGAATAAAAATTCGAAGATATACATCGCCGGCCACCGCGGCCTCGTCGGCTCCGCCATCATGAAGGCCCTGAACGACAAAGGCTACAAAAATGTGGTTACAAGAACCCATTCCGAAATCGATCTCACCGATCAGTCGGCTGTGGCAGCTTTCTTCGCAAAGGAAAAGCCCGAATATGTCTTCCTCGCTGCAGCAAAAGTCGGTGGTATCGTTGCCAACAACACCTACCGTGCCCAGTTCATCTACGAGAACCTGATGATCCAGTCGAACGTGATCCATCAGTCGTACCTGCACGGTGTGAAGAAGCTGTTGTTCCTCGGCTCCACCTGTATCTACCCGCGTATGGCTCCCCAGCCCATGAAGGAGGAGTACCTGCTCACCGGGGTCCTTGAAGAAACGAACGAGCCCTATGCCATCGCCAAGATTGCCGGGCTTAAGATGTGCGAATCCTACAACCGACAGTACGGCACCCGTTACCTGTCGGTGATGCCGACCAACCTTTACGGGCAGAACGACAATTTCGACCTGGAGAAGTCACATGTGCTGCCGGCCCTGATCCGGAAGATCCACCTGGGAAAATGTCTGGAGAACTCCGACTGGCAGGCTATACGCCGCGATCTGGAGCTCAGGCCTGTAGAGGGAGTGAATGGTAAGGCAACAGATGAGGAGATATTGGGGATATTGGGGAAGTACGGGGTTAACCCCACCCCCTCACCCCTCCCCCAGGAGGGAGGGGAGGATAACTCCGTTGCAAATTCGGGGAATGATAACCCGTCACCGCAGGTGACCAACGCCGAAGGCGCAAATACATTTAGTGGAAAAGTCACCGTCGAGATCTGGGGCACCGGCTCCCCCCTCCGCGAGTTCATGCATTCCACCGACATGGCCGCCGCCTGTGTCTACCTCATGGAGGATCCGAAGGTGGAGCAATTTATCCGCGACTACCCCACCAGTGCCTGGACCAACCTGGGTACCGGGGAGGAAATCTCCATCAGGGACCTTGCCTTCCTGGTCAAAGACATCGTGGGATTCAGGGGAGAATTGGTATTCAACAGCTCCAAACCGGATGGCACACCGAGGAAACTGACGGATGTGACGAGGCTCAGGGAACTCGGGTTCGAGCATAAGATTGGACTGAGAGAGGGGATTGAGGGGGTTTACGGGGAGTATCGTAAGGCGTGACACGAGACGCGAGACGGGTTACGGGTTACGGGTTACGGGTTACGGGTAAAAAAAACAGATCCATTTTGATAGAGTAAATGATAAACATCTTTTATGGCTAAGGCAAATTGCTTTGAAGAACCTGAGATCTGGCAACTTTCCAGCAAACTGTGTTTCAGTATCTTTGAGGAATTTGGTAAAATAAAAGACTTTTATTATCGTGACCAGATTTTAGGATGTAGCTTATCAATAATGAATAATATTGCAGAAGGTTTTGAGAGGAATTCAAATAAGGAATTTGTCCGCTTTCTAAAAATCTCGAAGGGATCCTGCGGAGAATTAAGAAGTATGCTATATCTGGCTGAGGATTTCGGTTATACAGAAAAATCAAAAGCAGAATCCTTTCGCTCGGATGCCCAAATTATTTTAAAAAAAACCGGAGCTTTAATCTCAGCAATCTCTTCCTCCACTCGTAACCCATAACCCGTAACCCATAACTCTTAAAACCAGGAACTATGCAATGATTCTCTTAACTTGCAACGCTGCACACCCGTAACCCGTAACCCGTAACCCGTAACTCTTAAAACCAAGAACTATGCAATGATTCTCTTAACTTGCAACGCTGCACACCCGTAACCCGTAACCCGTAACCCGTAACCACCATGAAACTCCGTCTATTACTAATAATCTCAACCCTTACAGTATTCTTCACGTCCTGCGCTACCCACCAGCAACTCACCTACCTCCAGGACATCGACGAATCCGGCACCGAGAACTTCTTCCCCCTCGACCGGCCCGACTACAGGATCCAGTACCAGGATATCCTCTATATCCGGTTCTATACGCTGAATGCGGAGATTAATGAGATGCTGAATGGCTCAAACCAGGTTTCGACAACTCAGTTATTCAACAACGAGGCTGGTTACTATATCAACGGATACAACGTAAATGACTCCGGATATGTCACCGTACCGATTATCGGGGACATACAGGTAACGGGAATGACGCTCGACGAGGCGCGAAAAGAAATTCAAAAAAAGGCCGCAGTCTATTTAAAGGATGCCACTGTAATTGTCAAGCTTCTGAGTTTTAAATTTTCAGTCATTGGCGAGGTCAACCGTCCGGGAACTTACCGTAACCTTAACAACCAGCTGACCGTGCTGGAGGCGATCAGTATGGCCGGAGATATCACCGACTATGGCGACCGGAGCAGGGTGCTGGTTCTCCGGCCGGCCGATAATGGTACCCGCACCTACCGGATCGACCTGAAATCGAAGGATCTGCTCAGCTCGGAAGCATTTTTCCTGCTCCCCAATGACCTGGTGATTGTGGAACCTGTCGATCAGAAGATCCTTCAGCTGAACCTGCCGACCATCTCCCTGATGGTCACTGCATTTTTCAGCACGGTGAGCATGACCTTGCTGATCCTGAATTATTTAAAATAAAAATGTGACAGGGTGAAGGAGTAAAGAGGTGATCTGCAAAAAATGTCAGCCGGTATTTCAGATATTACAATAACAATACAAACCTTCAGGCTTTTACCTGTTCTCACTGTCGCCTGATCCCATCAAAAAAATACATCCACTATGCAAGCCCAGGATACAAGTTATAACCAACAGCCTTCATCCTTTCAGCAGGACGACTCCCTCGATCTGAAGAAGTACCTGTACATGATGATGGCGAACTGGTACTGGTTCCTCATCTCCCTCACCCTGTCGCTTTCCATTGCGTATATGGTCACGCGTTACACCAAGCCTGTTTACCGGGTGAGTTCCTCGCTGATGATCCAGGAAGATGAGCGCGGACGCGGACTGTCGAGTTATGAGAACCTCATCCCCGGGATGGAGATTTTCCGGAACCAGAAAAAAGTGCTCAACGAACTGGAGATCCTGAGATCTTATTCCCTCGCCTCAAAGACCCTGGATGAACTTGATTTCGGGATCACCTATGTCGGCGTGGGAAGAAGCGGGATAAAGGAGGCATATCTGTATAAGGCCAGTCCGTTTTATGTCGAACTGGATACCCTTCCTAACGTAACCGGCCATCCGGTCTACGTAAATCCGCTGGACCATCAGTACTACATGCTGACGATTGACGAGACCTTCGATATCCGGAAGAAAGTTGCCTTTGGACAAAAAGTGGATACCATGGGCTTTCATTTTACGGTTCACTTATTAAATCCCGAAAGTTTTGATTCCAAGGCGACGTACAATAAGTACTACTTTATAATCAATAATAAACACGCGCTGACAAACCAGTATAAAGCAAAGATTTCGATTGAAACCAACGATGAAAAAAGAGGTTCGGTACTCTTTCTTTCGGTGAACGGCTTCAGCCCCGATCAGGAGGTCGCCTATCTGAATAAACTGATGGAAGTTTATATCCGGCAGGGCCTGGAGGAGAAGAACCTTACTGCGGTAAATACAGTGAATTTTATTGATTCCCAGCTGGGTATCCTGAACGATTCACTGAAAGTGGCTGAAATCGATCTGCAAAATTTCCGTCTGAAGAACCAGGTCATGGACCTTACCCAGGAATCAACGCTGATATTTGAAAAACTTGAAAAGCTGCAGGAAGAGGCTGCGATGCTCAACCTTCAGGCCAGATATTTCAGTTACCTGAAAGAATATGTAAATAACAGGAATAACCTGAATGAAGTGGTGGGCCCATCCACCGTAAATATTGTGGATCCTCTGCTCAACAGTATGATTACCAATTTGAATGAACTTATTGCCGAGAAGAATGAGGTTTATTTTTCAGTTCAGGAAGGAAATCCCAGTCTTACGATGATCGACTTTAAAATTGACGGTGCCCGGAAAGCCCTGCTCGACAATATCAACAACCTGATTCACAACAATACAATTGCCATCAATGAACTGAACAAACAACTTTCGGAAGCAGAAAATCAATTGAGCCGGCTACCGGTTACCCAGCGGCAGTATATCAGTATCCAGCGGCAATACAAGGTGAACGACCAGATTTACACCTACCTTCTTCAGAAACGAGCTGAAGCAGCTATTGCCCGGGCATCCAACGTAGCCGACAACAAGATCCTGGATTATGCCCGGGGAGAGAACGCCGAACTGATCTCCCCGAAAAAGAAGATGAACTACATGATCGGCTTACTCCTTGGTCTGTTTACTCCTTTCGGCATCCTGATCCTGCTTGACCTTTTCAATAATAAAATCTCCGGAAGGAACGACATTGAAAAAAGAACCCTGGTACCTATCGTCGGTTCCATCGGCCACAGCGCCGTGTCGGGCGATATCCCGGTGATCGACAATCCAAAGTCCGCCCTTTCGGAATCGTTCAGGGGCCTGCGTACCAACCTGCAATACCTGTTAAGGGATAAGGAACAAAAAGTGATCACGATCACTTCTACCATCAGTGGGGAAGGAAAGACCTTCTGCTCCGTTAACCTGGCAGCGATCTTTGCCCTGGCCGGAAAGAAGACCCTGCTGGTTGGTCTCGACCTGCGCAAGCCGAAGATACACAGGCTCTTTAATCTGAAAAACGATGTTGGCGTGAGCACCTGCCTGATCGGAAAAACACAGTTCCGCGACGTGATCTTTGAAACCAAGATCACCAATCTGTATATCGCTCCGGCAGGCCCCATCCCGCCCAACCCGGCAGAGCTCCTCGAACAGCAGGACATGGACCGGCTCCTGGATGAGGCACGCAAGGAATTCGATTACATTATTCTGGATACCCCTCCTTTTGGTATGGTAACCGATGCACTCCTCCTGGCCCGCCGTTCGGATGCCAGTCTGTTCCTGGTCAGACAGAACTATTCCAACCGGGCCGTTCTTGAGTTTTTTGAGGAGATCAGGCAGAAAAGAGATATCCACGGAATGGGGATCATACTGAACGATATCTCGCATAAAGGTTACTACGGCTACGGCTACCGCTACTATAACTATGAATACGGTTACCGCTACGGTTATTATTATACCTACGGTAAATACGACCAGGAAGATGAATAGGAAACCGGAGTAAATCCCGATATGGAAGCTCTGCTACGACCCGCTATAATTCAGCTGCCCCGGATCGAGGACCTGAGGGGAAACCTGTCGTTCATTGAGGAACAGAAACACCTCCCTTTTAAGATGGAAAGGGCCTACTGGATCTATGACGTTCCCGGCGGCCAGGTAAGGGGCGGTCATGCATTCAGGGAACAGCAGGAAGTGATCGTCGCCCTTTCGGGCAGCTTCGACGTGCTGACAGACAATGGAAAAGAGAAGGAACTTTTCCGGCTGAACCGTTCCTTCTACGGGCTTTACATTCCGGCGGGCTACTGGCGTCAGATGACCGATTTCTCGACCAATTCGGTCGCCCTGGTGCTGAGTTCCACCCGCTATAATCCCGATGATTACATCTACTCCTACGAGGAGTACCTTCAGTTTGCAGGAAGATGAAAGCCAATCTCGAAGACTGCCGTGTGCTGCCCCTGGGAAAGATCCATAACCGGGCAGGAAATATTACCATTGTGGAAGGAGAAAAGGAAATCCCCTTTGCCATAAAAAGAGTGTATTACCTGTACGATATTCCCGGCGGAGAGGAACGGGGAGGCCACGCCCACCGGCAATTGTATCAACTCGTGGTTGCTGCCAGCGGCTCCTTCTCCGTGATCCTGGATAATGGCAGTGAAAACAAGACCGTCACCCTCAATCGCCCCGACTACGGACTGCTTATTGTTCCGGGGATCTGGAGGGAGCTGAAAGAGTTTTCGTCGGGGGCCATTTGCCTGGTGCTGGCATCAGAAATCTATGATGAAGGGGATTACCTGAGGGACTATAATAATTTTAAGGAAATCGTCACTATTTGATGCTCAGGGAAATTACAGAAACAAAGTACTTCCATTTCTTTGGGAAAAACCAGCATCCCTTTATTTCAAAGGAATTCATTTCATTAAACAGGCATAAAGCTGAGGATGTTGTTTATTTAACAGAGGATATTGATAAGCCCTCTGTCGGACTTATTGCAGGAATTAAGGAACATGCCTTGCTGGCACCTTTTTCGGCTCCGTTCGGTGGATTTCACTACAGGAACGAACAGGTATATATCAGCGAAACAGAAAAGTTTGTTATGTATCTTAAGGAGTACATGAGTTTGAATAATCATGAAAAGATCCATATAACCTTTCCTCCATCCATATACGGCACCACAGCAAATTCAAAGATGATCAGCTCAATGATCAGGAACGGGTTTAAAACTGAGATTCCGGATATTACCAATTACATAGATTTAAATGCTTTTTCAGGCAAATTCAGCCAAAGAAACAGCAGGGAATATTTACAGCAAGCGATCAGATCCGGACTCAGATTTTCGGAACTAAAAGAAAATAAGTCAAGACTGCAGGTATATAATCTTATTGTTGAAAACAGAAAAAGATTTAACCGGCCGATATTCATGTCCTTTGAGGACATCGAAAATACAGGTAAACTCTGGCCCGTAGATTACTATGGCGTTTTTGACCTGAACGGGGAATTGCTTGCAGGCGGAATTTTCTATCGGTTCAGTATGGATATTGTTTATGCGCTTTTCTGGGGAGATAATGAACTCGGAAGACCTAAACGCGCAATGGATTTTCTGAGTTTTAATCTTTGGAACCTGTATAAAGAATCGGGTAAAAAGTGGATCGACCTTGGAATTTCAACAGAGAATGGAGGTATACCAAACGAAGGTCTTTTGAGGTTCAAGGAAACACACGAAGCTGTTTCGGAATTACGATTCAGGCTTTCCTGGAACATTTGAATCAATTTATCTGAATGTTCATTATAAACCCTGACAAATACAGTCTGCCGGCCTACAGAATTGGACCTTTCAGGACTGCAGATCTTGCCAACAATCACCGTATTTTTGAGAATGACTCTGAACCAGAAAATGTCGTCGATGAATATATCATTGACAATTTTGGAAAAAACTACCGGTATACTCTGAATGGAAGAGAGGCAATTCATCTGGCATTAAGTGCCTACAACCTTCAAAGGACGGATGTGGTGAGTATTCTTACTACCAGTCAGAATCTATACATAAGTGGCTGTGTGACAAATGAAATTGAAAAATACTGCCACTGGAACCGGGAAATTACCAGAGAAACTACTTTGATTTTTGTAAATCATGAATTTGGTCAGATTTATGAGGATATGGACTCCCTGGTAAAAACCGGCCTGCCGATTATTGAAGATTGCTGCACTACCTTCTTTTCCAACAATGAAAGAATGGAAGTTGGCAAATACGGGGATTTTGCCCTTTATAGTTTTTCAAAGTTTTTTCCGATACAAGCAGGGGGCCTGCTTGTAAACAATTCAGGAAAGAAAGTGCATAAAAGCTCTCAGCTCGACAGCAACTTCCAGCGATATATTAAAAAGACCGTATCTCATAATATTCTGAATATAAATGAACTGCTGAAGAAAAGGGAAGAGATCTACTCCTATTCACTGCAACAATTCATGACCCTGGGTTTCACTGAACGATTTAAAAGAAAAAAAGGTACAGTACCGTCAGTTCTGATGTTGAATAATCATGGGATTATTCCGGATCTTGGTGCCCTGAAGGTTTTTTTCTGGGACCACGGCATTCAGACCAGCATTTTTTACGGTGAGGATGCTTTTTTCTTACCTGTCCATCAGAATCTTGAGAAAGAGGATATTGACTATTTTGTTTTTGTAGTGAAAAGCTTCATTGATAAAAAATAAAGGTATATGATTACATCCAACATTTTTTTAGGTGAAAATGTATCCATTGATAAAAGTTCATCGGTGAATAATGTGAGGATTGGGGATAATACCAGAATTGCCGGACACTCAAATGTATTTGGTTCATCAGAAAACATTCTCGAAATAGGTGATTCATGTTACATCGGACCAGGCTGTCTGCTTGAAGGATACAATGCTGCCGTTAGAATAGGTTCATTTGTCAGCTTTGCTCAGAATATAAATCTGATGTCGGGATCCGGACCAAATGCTTCAGAAAGAATGCAGAAAGTATTTCCCATATCAAAGGCTGAAGTAACCATAGGTGATCATTCCTGGATCGGTACCGGAGCAATAATAATGCCCGGAGTGGAACTGGGCAGGTTTTGTGTGGTAGGTGCAAACAGTTTTGTGAATAAGTCTTTTCCGGATTATTCCATTATCGGAGGAACTCCGGCCAGGCTTATCAGAAAATTCACCAGGGAGGAAATAAAACTGATGGAAGAATTATGATTAGTTTTCTGGAGCTAAAGGACGTTAATGCCAGATATGCTGCGGCTCTTAAACAGGCGGCTGCAGAAGTAATTGACAGCGGATGGTACCTGCAGGGGAAATACCTGGAATTATTTGAAAATGAACTGGCTTCCTACATCGGCGTTCCGCATATTGTAGGTGTTGCAAATGGCCTGGATGCACTGCGCTTAATCCTGAAAGCGTATATCGAGACTGGAGTGATGATGGAAGGTGATGAAATAATCGTCCCGGCAAACACCTTTATAGCCACCATTCTTGCCATAACAGACAACCGTCTTAAACCCGTTCTGGTTGAACCCGACCTCGCAACTTATAACATTGATATTTCAGGGATTGAGGGAAAAATTACAGCCCGCACACGGGCAATAATTGTTGTTCATCTGTACGGAAGGGCATGTTGGGACAAAGAATTAGAGAACCTGGCCCAAAAGTACAATCTTAAACTTATTGAAGATAATGCCCAGGCAATAGGTGCCGACTGGATGGACGGTGCCCCTGGACCTGTTAAAACAGGCTCATTGGGTGATGCTGCGGGATTCAGTTTTTATCCGGCCAAGAATATGGGAGCACTGGGTGATGCCGGTGCTGTCGCCGTTAAAGACAGAGAACTTGCAGATATAATCAGGGCCCTGGCAAACTACGGTAGCCGTAAGAAATACATCAATGAATACAAGGGCTTGAACAGCAGGCTGGATGAGATCCAGGCGGCTTTTCTCAGGGTCAAACTTCGTTTTCTTGACGAAGAAAACCAACGGAGGAGAAAAATTGCAGAGCACTATTGTAAGAATATCACAAATCCGGATGTTATACTTCCTGATCATAACGAAAATGATTTTTTTAATTCTTCCAGGACAGCATCCCATGTCTGGCATCTGTTTGTAATCCGCCATCCTGATCGTGACAAATTAAGGGAAGAATTAGCTCAACGCGGTATAATGACCCAGATCCATTATCCGGTCCCCCCTCATAAACAACAAGCCTATCCGGAATTCCACTCGCTGGACTTGCCGGTAACCGAACTGATTCACAGTCAGGTGCTAAGTCTTCCCATGGGACCAACCCTGGCTGATCAGGAAGTTGAAGAAATTGTAAGGGTTATTAATTCACTTTAATCCGGTTCAAACTCTCTCCTTAATTATGGAAGAACCTCATCAGATTAAAAGGAAAGGTTTACTCAGTGTGATCCTTCTCTCCTATTATAGCGGGAACAGGATTATCACCACCTTTGAAAGTCTTTCGGATATTTTGAAAAAGGAAGAAATTGATTTTGAATTCATTATTGTAGATGATGGATCAAAGGATAACTCATTTCTCCTCGCTTCAGAACTTGAAAAAAGGCATAAAAATGTCAGGGCGTATCAGTTAAGCAGGAACTATACATCAAATTATGCCATTTTTGCCGGCCTGTTCCTTTGCAATGGCGATTGTGCCATCCCCATCCCTGACGATGAACAACAGCCATATCACACGCTTGTTGAAATGTACAGGATGTGGGAGAATGGAGAGCAACTCATCATCCCCCACAGGATAAAAAGAAATGACGGATTCCTGACAAATCTCTATGCTAAAACATTTTACAGGGTAATAAATGCATTTTCAGATATAAAATATCCTGAAGGAGGTGCTGATACGTTCTTCATCGACCGGGAACTCATCCAAATCATCAATTCAAGAATACATCCTATCAACACCTCGATTATGTCGGAGGTTCTGCGCCTTGGTTTTGATACAAAATATTATCCGTACGAAAGAGTTAAAAGCCTCAATAAGAAATCCCGCTGGACCTTTAGAAAAAAATTCAGGCAGGCAAAGGATACCTTTTTCTCCTCCTCCACCTGGCCCGTAAGATTTATAACCACGCTCGGGATTTTCTTTTCCCTGTTTGCCCTGGCTATGATTGTGTTTTACACTTATATCAGGCTTTTCGGCAACCCGGGCTTCTGGGGCGATTACCTTCCGGGCTGGACCTCCACGGTGGTCATCATCTCCCTGTTCTCCGGACTGATCCTGTTTTCCCTGGGGATTATCGCCGAGTACATCTGGAGGATTTATGAGGAAGTGAAGAACCGGCCGGGTTACATTATTAAAAAACGGGAAGAGCAAAACGAAACGGAGCGCTAACGGACCGGACCCGCTGTCGGGCCAGCCCTCGCTTAAATATGGAATTTCAGGAACAACATAAGAATAACAGGAAAAGAGGGACCCTCCTCTTTTTTAGTTCACTGGCGGTTTATCTGCTGATTGCTCTGCTTGTCAACCGGCAGTTCATCGGTTCCGACGGCAGGTCGTACCAGCGCATGGCCGTAAATATGGCCGAAGGAAACGGCTTCTCCAACAGCCTTGAAGCTCCCTATGAAAAAATGTTCTTCCGGGAACCGGGCTATCCTTTTTTCTTCTCCCTGGCCTGCCGCATTAATAAACTGGCAGGAAACACCAACCTACCCCTTCCCTATGCCGATCCCACACCCGGATACTATGGCTCCGGGCATTCCGAGATCCTGATCCTTCGGCTTCTCCAGGCCGTACTCGCTGCCCTCACCGTACTGTTCTTCTACCGGATCCTCCTGCTCCTGATGAAGCCCCGCCCCGCCTTTCTGATCCCCCTGGCCTTTATCCTGTACTTTCCCTTTGCCGTATATGTCACCTTCCCCCAGCGGGAAATCCTGGAAACAACCCTTATGACCCTGATGAGCTGGCTCTTCCTGAAATCGGCACTGGAAAAAAAGAGTCTGCTATACGACCTGCTGTTTGCCCTGCTGGCAGCAGCACTCATCCTCACCCTGCAGGCCTATGTGTACATTCTGCCATTCTTCCTGCTTTCCCATTTCCTCCTTTCGGGAAGCATCAGAAAAACACTGATCTCTACCCTGACCATCGCCACGGTATTTATCCTCGGCATACTTCCCTGGGGCCTCAGGGCCTATAACACGGCACATGATCTCAGGGTATTTAAATCCTTCGGCACTTCGTACACCTATGAATACCGGAAATTTCACGAAGCCAACGCCAGGGCTTACCGGCTGAACCTGGACGGCGAAGGCGAAAAATATAAAGAACGGATTGTTGCCTCTTACCAGGAACCGGGAAAAACGATGTTTGAAAAATCATTTGATGGCTCCTATATTGCCTCTGCCGATTCACTGAATAATATAACTGCACAGCTGGCCACCGGCTCTCTAACCGAAAGAATCAGTTCCTTTACCCGCCTCCAGCTAAAGAACAATGTAAGGAAAGCACTGATCTGGCCCCTCTGGAAAAGCGACTACCGTAAAAACCTGTCAACTCTCGGACAGGAAGGGAAAGCCTCCCTGATGGCTGCTCTGCTTCCCGCTATTCTGGTTGCGCTTTTATTTCTGTCCGGATTGCTGCTTTATGGTCTCAGGACCTGGTTCCTGTTCCCTGTCTTTACCTTTCACCTGGTGATGATCCCGGTAATGGCCGATGAAGCCCGGCGGATGCTACCCTGGCTCCCCTGGTATTTCATGTATTCTCTGATCGCTCTCTATCTTATCATAAAAACCTTTTCCCGAAAGCCAGGCAGGGAAATAAAACCGGCATCCATCCTGAACGAATATTCATTATTCCACCTGGATGGAAAACTGACGCTAAAAAAGAAGTTTACCATATAAAACTGAAAAAGTTTCTGGATATATGAAGTTGTTTATCAGGAAGTTACTTTTATACTTTATCCCCGTTTATTTTTTTGTTTTGCTGTATATCCTCACCGATCCTTTCAAACAACTCTATAGCTATGCCGATTATTATTCAGGTAACAATTTTGTCAGCCTGAACCGTTCTGTGATCAACACAAAAACCTATCTGCGCAACAGGGAAAAGGAGCATTACAATGCCTTCATATTCGGAAGTTCACGCACCCTGGCCGTAAAATGCAGCGACTGGGTAAAGTACCTTCCGGCCTCCGCCCACCCTTTTCACTTCGATGCCAACGCCGAGGGACTTTACGGAATTAACCGGAAAATCAGGTTTATTGATTCACATATGGATACCATAAAATATGCCCTGATCTTTGTGGATCAGATGTTGCTGGCGCAGGTCGACAAGAATGAGGGCATCCTGTACGCCGATCATCCTGCAGTAAGCGGAGACGGCTGGCTTGGTTTTGAGCTGCAATACCTGAAAGCCTTTATTAACCCGAGATTTTTCTCAGGTTATTTCGTTTATCGATTGACTGGTACATACAGATCCTTCATGGGCAGTAAAATCCTGAACAATACTTATCCTGACCGGTGGGACCCCATAAGCTCAGATCTTTACCTGGGTTTTGAAAAAGAAATAGCCTCAGATTCTGCCGCATATTTTAAACGGCTGGCTTTTATGGCAGACATGAAAAACACGGTTAAACCGGAAGTACTGCCTGTTACGGAAAAAGAGAGAGAACTTTTGCAGGAGATTAAGACGGTTTTCGAAAAACACGGAACACAGTACAGGATCATCAGCAATCCCTTTATCAGTGAGTTTCCTTTATGTGCTGAGCAGAAACAAGTCCTGGAGGAAATTTTTGGAAAAGAAAACGTATATGATTTCTCAGGGAAAAGCAGATTCAGTTCTGAAATTGATAATTTTTACGATCCCAGTCACTTCCGGCCTAAAGTAGCCAGGGAAATCCTCAGGGAGATCTATCTTAACTGATTTAATCATGAAAACAATTATTCTTTGCGGAGGCATGGGTACCCGTTTGCGGGAGGAAACCGAGTACAAGCCCAAACCCATGGTGGAAATCGGTGGCCGGCCCATTCTCTGGCATATCATGAAACACTATGCCTTTTACGGGCATAACGAATTCATCCTTGCCCTCGGTTACAAGGGAGATATTATCCGCGATTACTTCCTGAATTACTACAAGTACAACCGCGATTTCACCGTCGATCTGTCAACCGGCGACATCCGCATTGAGAATGAGGGATCACGCGACGACTGGAAGGTCACCCTGGTGGAAACCGGCGATGACTCGATGACAGGTTACCGCACAAGACTGGCCGGAAAATACATCGATGACGACCGGTTTATGCTGACCTACGGCGATGCCGTCAGCAATGTCGACCTGCATGCCCTGGTAAAATTCAGCATGGAAGCCGGTACCACAGGTACGGTAACCGGGGTTTACCCTCCGTCCCGCTTCGGCGACCTGGTAGTAAAGGACCGCATGGTGGTGCAATTCAAGCAACAGTTGAAGGATGTGGAGAACCAGGCTCCCGTGAATGGCGGCTATTTTGTGTTTAAAAAGGAATTCCTCGGCCTGATCCCCGATGATCCGGGCACCGACCTCGAAAAGCTTCCCATGGACACCCTGGTCGAACAGAACCAGCTTTCCGTCTATCATCACAGGGGTTTCTGGCATTCCATGGATACCTATCGCGATAACCAGATGCTGAACAAAATGTGGAACGATCATCCTGAATGGAAAATCTGGTAATATGAAGCTGCAACAGTTCTATCGGGGAAAAAGGGTTCTTGTAACGGGCCATACCGGTTTCAAGGGTGCCTGGCTGAGCCTCTGGCTCACAAAGATGGGGGCCGAAGTCTATGGCTATGCCCTTGATCCGCTTCAGCAAAACGGGGTTTTCGACCTGTGCGGCCTGGAAAGGAAAATGAAGGATTTCAGGGGAGATGTCCGGGATTCGGAAAAATTCGGAAACTACCTGCTTTCCTGCTCCCCTGAACTGGTATTTCACCTGGCTGCACAGCCGCTCGTGCTGGAAAGCTACCGCGATCCGCGAACGACCTTCGACACCAATGTCATGGGAACGGTGAACCTCCTTGACGCCATACGCCATTGCCCAACCGTAAAAGCCGCAGTGATCATTACTTCCGATAAGTGCTATGAAAACCAGGAAAGGATCAGGGGATACCGGGAAGATGACCCCATGGGAGGACACGATCCGTACAGCGCCAGCAAGGGAGCTGCCGAGCTGGTGGTTTCTTCCTTTCGCAGATCATTCTTTTCCGCACCCGGCACAGCCGCTATTGCATCGGCAAGGGCGGGCAACGTGATCGGCGGCGGCGACTGGTCGGAAAACCGTCTGATCCCCGATACCTTCAGGGCCCTGGAAAAAGGCGAGGTGATCCGGCTCCGTAATCCTCATGCCGTCAGGCCCTGGCAGCATGTGCTGGAACCTCTCCGCGCTTACCTGATGCTGGGAGAAGCCCTGGTGAGAGAGCCTGAAAAGTTTGCCGGTGCATGGAACTTCGGTCCTGAAGAGGAGGATATCCACACGGTTGCCGAGGTGGTTTCCGCTCTGATTGAACAGGCCGGTACCGGACACTGGCTTTCAGCTGCTGAACCCGGACAGGCGCACGAGGCTGGCCTGCTCACCCTGGATACCGAAAAGGCACGGCACCTCCTGAATTGGAAACCCCTGCTGTCTTTCAGAGAGACCATCAGCATGACGGCCGACTGGTATCTTCATTATATGAAAGGCCATGCAAGTGAACTGACCGAAAGTCAGCTGGATAAATATCTTGAACAATGGAATTCAGAGAGAGAAGACTGAAAGGAACCTTTGAGATCACACCCGCCCCCCGCAGAGATGAACGGGGTTTCTTTATGCGTACCTGGGACCGGGACCTGTTCCGGCAAAACGGACTGGAATTCAGCTGGGTCCAGGAGAATCACAGCCGCTCGGAACGGAAAGGGATCATAAGGGGCCTGCATTTCCAGCTTCCACCCTTCGCCGAAACCAAGCTTGTGCGCTGTATCCGGGGAGCGGTGCTAGATGTTTTCGTGGATCTGCGGAATGACTCGGCGACCTTCGGACAGTGGGACAGCCTGGAACTAAGTGAAGAAAACAATAAGATGATCCTGATCCCCAGGGGATTTGCACACGGATTCTGTACCCTTTCAGAATTCAGCGAGGTGGTTTATAAAGTAGATAATTTTTACTCCCGGGAACATGAATGCGGAATCATCTGGAACGATCCGGATCTTGGCATAAAATGGCCAGTGACTGATCCAATATTGTCGGAGAAAGACCTGATCAATAGGGGATTCAGAGAATTTGCGGGGAGGAAGTGAATGGGGAAGAGGTGAAAGGGTGAAGAGGAGAAAGGGTGAAGAGG
>JBMOLL010000075.1:0-9566 GCA_049325415.1 Bacteroidota bacterium
GCACCTTATTGTACGATCGGCGGTTTTCTGAAAGGAAAACCGGATAGCCGGCGTGTCGGTTCCAGTTATCCTCTGGGCCTTGTTGAGGCACCCCTCTGGGAAATGCTTCCTGAAGCAGTGGTGAGGGCATTGCGAAAGGGGCTTTCGGATTTTAATGCAAAACTAAGGGGCTATGAAGAGGGGATCCTGCTTGGGCTGGAAAGCAAGACCTCATCACCGGTTCAGGTTCTCCGGGAACAGGGAGGGCTGTGCACCGGTTTTGAGAACCTGTATATGGCCGGTGAAGCCAGTGGCTATACAGGCGGGATTATTTCAAGCGGTGCCGATGGGGTAAAAGTGGCAATGGACATTATTCAGCGCGATTCCTGAAGCACAGACCCTGCAGACTGTCCGGCAAGCCATCCTGTCGACCAGGCTATCTGCAGATTATATCCCCCGGTATCGGCGTCAAGGTCCAGCACCTCACCTGCCAGATACAGACCCTCTGCTTTCCTGGAAGCCATGGTCCGTGGATCAATTTCCTCACACGATACCCCTCCCGCGGTGATAATGGCTTCACGGAATGGCCGGTAACCGTCAATTTCAAAGCGCATTTCCTTCATTAGCAACAGGATCTTTCTCCGGTCACGCGAACCCAGCTGGTGACCTTCCAGGGATGGATCAAGTGCGGTAGCTGTCAGGAACCAGTCGGCCATAGTGGAAGGCAACCATAATCTCAGCAGGTTGGCCAGGTGCTTCTTACCGTTCTGGTCCAGATCACGCAGCAGACGTGCATCCAGTTGCTGTTCCGTCAGTGCCGGTTTCAGATCAAGTGTAAGATGAACCGGGGAACCCGCATTCAATGCTTCAACCGCATATCTGCTGAGCGTAAGTATGATAGGGCCTGAAAGGCCAAAGTGGGTGAACAGCATTTCCCCGAATTCTTCATACTTTTTCCTGTTGCCGATCCATAATGCCGCTTTCACGTTTTTAAGGCTCAATCCCTGCAGATGAGGAATGGCCGGGTGCTTGCTCTCCAGGGGAACCAGGGCAGGATGGACCGTTTTGACGGTATGACCGCAGGCTTCGGCCAGCCGGATCCCGTCGCCATCGGAACCGGTGGCAGGATAGGAACTGCCTCCGGCACACAGGATTACTTTTTTTGCATGGTAGAACTGTGTTTCCGAACCTTGTTTTGACTCTACTCCTTCCACATAGCCATCACGGACCACAATCCGCGAAACCCTTGTGTTATATCGGATCTCTGCCGGCATCGGACGGAGCCAGTCAAGCAGGGCTTTAACCACATCGGCTGATGAAGAACTTGATGGAAATACCCTTCCACCCCTTTCAGTAACGGTTTCAGTTCCGTGCTCGTTCATGATACGGATGATATCGGCAGAAAAAAATGTCGAAAAGGCATGTTTCAGAAAGCGTCCGTTGGGATGAATTTTCCCGAAATATTCAGTGGCTGTTGCGGTATTGGTCAGGTTACAACGCCCTTTTCCGGTGATGAGCACCTTCCGTCCGGCACGTTCCTTTTTTTCCAGGACAAGCACATCTGCTCCGGCCTGTGCTGCACTTCCAGCAGCCAGCAGCCCAGAGGCACCTGCCCCGATGACGATCACATCATACTCCTTTTTCAATTCCGGTGGATTATTGCACGCAAAGGTAAAGCTTCGCAGGATATTAACCAACCATACTGGAAATGCAAGGGCCGGTTCAGTAAATTGCCTCCCCTGTGAGAAGAAGGTCGGCTGATTCAATGGCTTCGCTGAGTTCCTGACTGCTCATTTGAAGCGACAGCAGCGATATGGCCTTCTCCGGCGTGATGCAGTACTGGTAAAGCAACTCGCCCTTGTTGAAACGCTCAGAATAGAGATGCATGATCGCCGTGACCTCCGGGTTGTCGATCAGGTAAACGGTTTTATACCTCTTTCCTTCAACTGGCGGACGATTGGCCATCAATTCCCTGATATCCTCCAGCTTTATATTGACAATCAAATCATTAAGGTCCGAAATAATGTACTTTATTCCGTTTTCCGAAACCAGTTTCATGAAAGGCTCCATACTGTCTGTATAGGCTTTCATTGACCAGTCTCCCGACCACTTCATTACAAGCAGATGGTGCTTTTCTAGTATTTTGTATTTCACTACCATGGCAGAAACATTCCCTACCAAATATACAATATTTTTTTAAAGTTAAACCATTGAGAGTTAATAAGATATATAATTAACAGCAGATCAGATGTTTACATGCTGGCTACTGCTTACTTAGAATCATTAAGGATAAGCCGGAAGCCTGAACTATTTGGCAGGAACAGGCAAAGCGGGAAATGATTATATGCTATATTTATGGCCGAACAAAATGCATGTGACTATGAAAACCAAAGCACTTTTTTTACTGATCATTCTCTCAGCCGGTCTATCCCTGTATTCACAGGAAATTACTCACTGGAGAGGACCATCAGCCAATGGTTGCTATCCTGATAAGGGCCTTCTCAAGCAATGGCCGGAAAGTGGTCCCGCACTTTTGTGGAGCTATGATGAGCTCGGTCAGGGCCATTCCTCCGTAACGGTTGCCGGCGACGCAGTATTTATTCCCACCATGAAGGACGGAACTGGTTATATCTGCAAACTCACTCTTGACGGGAAACTGGTATGGAAAGTTCCCTATGGAAATGAATTTACGGAAAGTTTTCCAGGATCCAGGTCCTCGGTTACCATTGCAGGGGATCAGCTCTATATGCTGTCGGGTTATGGAAAACTTGTTTGTATGTCGAAGGCAGATGGTAAACAAATATGGACCGCATCCCTTGTCAGCGATTATGACGGGGATACCATCACCTGGGGTTTCACTGAAACCGTTGTTGTTGATGGAGATGTCCTTTATTGCACTCCCGGTGGTAAGGTGAACAATGTCATTGCCCTGAACCGTCATACCGGTAAACTGATCTGGAGTTCTAAGGGCAAGGGCGAATTGTCGGCATACTGCACCCCGCTGCTCATCACTCTGCCGGAATGCAGGATCCTTGTTACACATACGCAGTCAAGCATTCTTGGTATTGATATCAAAGATGGCAAACTGCTCTGGTCCTATCCTCATCCGAATGAGTGGTCGGTACATCCCAACACCCCGCTTTACAACAACGGCATGGTTTTTTGCTATAGCGGATACGGACAGGGAGGCGTGATGCTCAAACTTGAAAATGGCGGTACCTCCGTTACAAAGGTGTGGAGTACGAAAAACCTTGATCCGCGTGTTGGCGGGGCTGTAGCCGTTAATGGATATATTTACGGATCAGGAGATTACAACAGGGCATGGCAATGCCTCGACTGGAATACCGGGGAAGAGAAATATTCGGCCACCGACATTGCCAAGGGCGATGTGATCTATGCCGACGGCATGCTATACTGTTACAGTGAAAGAGGCGAACTGGCCCTGGTTCCGGCTACACCTTCCGGGTTTAAAGTGGTAAGCAAAATCAAAATCACCAAAGGGTCCGAACAACACTGGGCCATCCCCGTGATCCACAATGGTGTGCTGTATATCCATCACGGTTCTTCACTCATGGCCTATGAGATCAAATAGTAGCAAACATGACGATGACAAGAATATTCGTATTTACTCTTTTGCTTTTCTTTTTACCTGAATTCCTTTCAGCACAGATTGTGCAGTGGAGAGGGGCCGACCGCACGGGCATTTACCCCGATCGCGGGCTTCTGACATCCTGGCCGGCCGAAGGACCACATCTGGCGCTTACACTGACCGGGATCGGCGATGGCCACTCCTCCCCGGTGAAATGGAAAGACAGGATCTATGTGAGCGGCATGTTCGATACCCTGGATGTTCTTTCCTGCTTTAATATGAATGGGGATTTGCTCTGGAAAAAAACAATCGGCAAATCGTGGTCTTCCTCTTTTCCCGACAGCAGGAATACTCCGACCATCATCAATGACAGGCTGTATATTGCCTCCGGAATGGGTGAGGTAGTCTGTTTTGAACCTTTGTCAGGAAAGGAATTATGGAGAAAGAATCCGCAGGAAACCTATCAGGGTCGCTTCGGAAACTGGGGTTTCGCCGAATCCCTGCTTCCGTTGGATATCGGGGCAATTCTGGTGTCGGTCGGGGGAGATAAAGCCTCCTTTGTAGCCCTGGACATGAACGACGGACACGAAGTGTGGAAGTCTGAGATAACCGACGATCGCAGGTCCTATTCTTCTCCGTTGCTGATTGACAGGAACGGAAGGAAGATCATTGTAGCCGAGCTTTCTTCACACGTTTACGGGATTAACCCGGAAAACGGGCAGTTCTACTGGTCTTTTGACCTGCTCAAAGACCTGGTGGAAGACGGAGGTAGACGCAACAGTACGAATACTCCGACCTATCGCGATGGCATGATCTTTCTGACTGCCGGTTATAACGCCACTGCAGTTATGCTCTCACTTTCAGCCGATGGCCTGTCGGTGAGCAAGGCATGGACCAGTACGGTCCTCGACAATCACTTCGGGGGAACGGTTGCGCTCAACGGATATATCTATGGATCGAACTGGCTCAGTAATTCCAGGGGTAACTGGATCTGTCTCGACTGGAAAACCGGTAAGGTCATGTACGATACTGAATGGCACAACAAGGGTCCCGTGATTGCAGCCGACGGCTTCCTGTACCTCATGGAAGAGAAAAACGGGGAGATGGCACTGGTGAAGGCTGATCATGAAAGCTTCAAAGTGGTCAGTTCGTTCTTTCCCTTTACCGACAAGGGACCTTACTGGGCGCATCCGGCAATCTTTGACGGACAGTTATACCTGAGGCATGCGGGAACACTCAAAATTTTCGATCTGAGATAAAACTGAGCAAGTGAAGAACAGGGAATCATACCTGGTGAGTCTGATCCTGGTAGTTATAGGTATTGCAGCACTGACCTGGTGGCAGGTGAAAGACCCAACCCATGAATTTACCCAGAGCCTGCCGGGTATGGATCACCGCGGAAAGGGACTTGATTCGGCTGAAATGCAGGTCAATATCGGTAGCGACTTTGAGAAATTTGCTGAAAAAAGCAACAGTCTCACAGAAACCTGGCCCCGGTTCAGAGGTGCGGGTCTTGATAATATTTCCCGTTCCCCGGTGAAGCTTATAGATCAGTTCGGGCCCGACGGGCCGGGAATCCGCTGGAGTGTTGATCTGGGAGAAGGACATGCAGGAGCTGCGATCTATGCGGGGGTGGTTTATCTTCTCGATTATGACGAGGAAACCAGAACCGACATGCTCAGGAGTTTCGATCTTCTCAGCGGGCAGGAACTCTGGAGGCGATGGTACCGTGTCAATGTAAAAAGAAATCACGGGATGTCGCGGACCGTTCCGGCTGTCACCGACAGCTATGTCCTTACCATTGGTCCGAGAGGGCACGTGATGTGTGTCCGTCGTACCGACGGCGCCTTCCTCTGGGGCATTGATATCGAGAAGGAATATCATTCGGAGATCCCTCTCTGGTACACGGGACAGTGTCCGATGATCGACGGCGACAGGGCGATTATCGCCACGGGGGGAGATGCCCTGCTTGTAGCTGTGGATTGTGAAACCGGGGAGATCCTCTGGAAGACACCCAATCCGGCCGGCTGGAAAATGTCACATTCTTCAGTGATGAAATGGGATTATGAAGGCCGGCAGATGTATGTTTACAGTGCCTTCGGCGGCGTAGCTGGCATTGCTGCCGACGGCGAGGATGCCGGAACGATTCTCTGGCAGACAGAGGCCTGGAATCACCAGGTTGTGGCGCCTTCACCGGTGTGTATGCCCGATGGCCAGGTATTTCTCACAGCCGGCTATGGGGCCGGAAGTATGATGCTCCGGGTAAACCGGGAAGGAGACCGGTACACAGTAAAAGTAACAAAGGAATACCCGCCCAAGGACGGACTGGCCTGCGAGCAGCAAACTCCTTTGTATTATGAAGGACATCTGTTCGGGATTGAACCGAAGGATGCCGGTGCCCTCCGAAACCAGCTGATCTGTGTTCATCCCGACGATGTGAACAAGGTGCTCTGGTCGAGCGGTCAGACCGTCAGGTTCGGACTTGGTCCGTATATGATTGCCGACAATAAACTCTTTATCCTGAACGACGAAGGTGTGTTAACCATTGCCAGACCATCGGTGAAAGGCTACATTCAGCTCGATCAGGATACCATTATCCATGGCCAGGATGCCTGGGCACCGCTTGCACTGGCTGACGGTTACATGGTGCTGAGGGATTCCAAAAAGATGGTATGCCTCGATCTTCGGAAAAGGAACTGACAGCTAAAGACTGGCTGTTTAAACTCAATGAAGACTGAAATGAAAAAAGGCCTTATTATTGCAGCAGTGTTATTGATGGTGGCGGCCATTATCGGCCTCATTGCCATTGAATACGCTGGTAACCGGCCTGGTAAAAGGGGGGAGAATCCCTATGCCTACCGGATCGGCACCCTGGCCGATGTCGACAGCTCATGGCTTCAGTGGAAGGAAATCCGTCAGATCCGGCTGGAGCAGGATACCCTTTCGGCAATTGCTGCGCTGGGCGAACGGATCTTTATCACCGGAACCGGATTTCTCACCGAAATTACCGGTGAGGGCCGGCAGCTCAGGACTATTACTCTCGATGGAACCCCAACAGCAATGACCGTCAGCGGAGATACAGCCTATGTTGCGTTTACGAGGTACATTGCGTTATACAGCCTCGACGGCCAACGGTTGCAGGAGTGGGAACCGGTAAACGGCCTTTCCTATATCACCTCGCTGAAAGTTTCTGGAAAACAGTTGTTTGCTGCTGATGCCGGGAACAGGGAAGTACTCAGGTACAGCACCGATGGAAAGCTCCTGCTGAAAATTGCCGGAAAAAATGATGCCGAGTCACTCCATGGCTTTATTGTGCCGAGTCCGTATTTCGACCTCGATATCAATCAGTCGGGCGAGTTATGGATTGCCAATACCGGTATGCATGCCCTTGAGAATTACGGGACAGACGGTTCCTTCAGGGGTTTCTGGACCAACCCGTCCTACGACCTGGAAGGATTCACGGGCTGTTGCAATCCGGCTCACATGGTGATCATGGACGACGGTACTTTTGTAACCAGCGAAAAAGGGCTGGTAAGGATTAAAACCTATAAGCCATCAGGCGAATTGCTATCGGTGGTTGCTCCTCCTTCAGCTTTTGGATCTTCGACCATTGCGCCGGATCTTGCAGTTACGCCTGCAGGTCTCATCTTTGCCCTGGATTTCAATATTAACCGGATCAGGATCTTCATGAAGAAAAGCAATTAGAATGAACAGGAAGGATTTTATACGGCTGGGAGGCAGATCGCTGCTGCTGGGTGCTGCAGCTCTGCTGACCATAACGCTTGTGAGGGGAAACAGGATCTCCCTGGAGAAGGAAAAGTGCAGCGACGGAAGGTTTTGCCGGAAGTGCAGCCGTTTTGGAGCTTGCGCTGAGCCGGTTGCGCTAAAAGTGAGGAATAATGGAAAGTAACAGGAAAATTAACCGTAGAAGCTTTATCCGGGGCGGAATGCAGGTCTCGCTCGGGCTGGCAGCCGGTGCCGTTGGCGCACTGGCCCTGCGGAATTCAGTGAACGAAAGATGGGTCTGGCAGATCGATCCGTTCAAATGCACGCAGTGTGGTCGCTGTGCTACCGACTGTGTGTTGAGCCCATCGGCTGTCAAATGTGTTCATGCCTATGCACTGTGCGGTTACTGTGACCTCTGCGGGGGCTATTTCAAGCCAAACTCGAAGGCTCTGGAGACGGGTGCTGAATATCAGCTCTGTCCGACTTCGGCCATAAAAAGAAACTATGTCGAGAACCCATATTTCGAATATACCATTGATGAAGAATTGTGTATCGGCTGTGCCAAGTGTGTAAAGGGCTGCACCTCATTCGGAAATGGTTCGCTCCACCTGCAGATCAGGCACGACCTGTGCTCCAACTGCAATGAATGTTCCATTGCCAGGGTCTGTCCGTCGGATGCCATAAAGAGGGTGCCCGCATCGGCTCCTTACCTGATTAAAGGCGATTTTCAACAACCCGCAGGATGAATACCATGAAAAAACGCATCTTTTTTACCGGCTTGTTGCTCCTTCTGATCTCGGCCCTGGTTGTATCAGCCCAGCAGCGCTTTCCCCGACCGGAATTTGAAAGTGCTTACCAGACTCCCTCACCTTCAACACCCGAACCCGACAGCCTGGCTTCCGAGTACCTCGACCTGGCCATCCTGATTGCCGCTCTGTCGCTGGCAAGCTGGCTGGCACTCAAAAAGCGCTCACGGAAAGGATTATTGTGGCTCTCGGTATTCTCCCTGGTCTGGTTCGGTTTCATCAGGGAAGGATGTATCTGCCCGATCGGAGCCATACAAAATATTACTCTGGCTTTATTTGACAGTACTTACAAGATATCGCTCACAGTTTTGCTCTTTTTCCTGGCACCGCTGATCTTTGCCCTGTTTTTTGGAAGAACATTCTGCTCTTCCGTTTGTCCACTTGGCGCGGTGCAGGATCTGGTCATCGTTCGTCCGGTTTCCCTTCCCCTGTGGCTGAGAAAGACCCTGGGCTTCATTCCCTACATTTACCTTTCACTGGCTGTGCTGTTTGCGGCAACAGGCACCGATTTTATCATTTGCCGATACGATCCCTTCGTGAGTTTTTTCAGGATGGACGGCCCCTTCCTGGTCATCTTCCTGGGTATCCTCTTCCTGGTACTGGGGATGTTTTTTGCACGGCCCTACTGCAGGGTATTCTGCCCTTATGGCGTGCTGCTTAATCTGATGTCGCGGTTTTCGGTAAAGCACCTTTCGATCACCCCTGCAGAATGCGTACAGTGCCACCTTTGTTCGGGTTCCTGTCCTTTTGATGCCATCGAACGCCCTACAGATCCTAAAGAAAGAGCCGGGAAAAGCAGCAGGGCGATGAGAAGAAAACTGCTGACAGCCATTGTGCTTGTGCCTGTTTGGATCGCTGCCGGCGCCTTTGCCGGTTCAAAAGCCTACATCTACCTGTCTAAGGCAAACCAGACGGTGGCGCTGACTGAACTGCTGATCGACCATCCCGAACTAAAAGCCGATCCGGATAATATTGATGTGCAGACCTTCCTGCAGTCGGGCAAGTCGTTCGAACAGCTTTATGCAGAGGCCGGGCAGGTAAGGAACAGTTTCAAAAAGGGAGGCTGGTATGCCGGTGGTTTTCTGGGATTGGTACTGGGTTTGATGCTGGTTAATTTATTGATATTCAGAACAAGGAAGGATTATGAACCTAACAGGGGTGAGTGTTTCAGTTGTGGACGGTGCATGGACTATTGCCCTGTCGGCAGGGAGGCGCTTCCCGACGATATAAATCTTTAGTGATTATGGTGGAAAGACTAAAAGATAACGGACCGGAAGGACTGGTACTAAAACGAAAGATTACCAGGCAGATAATGTTGGTTTCAGGGGGCTTCATTGTGATCCTCTCCCTGCTTCTGCTGCTGAATTACCTCCACCTCGAACTATATGATCCCCTTGACAACCAGGCCATGGAGCAACTGGTTAATCGCCTGGCCGATGACCCGGATAACGATGCCTTGAAAAATG
>JBMOLL010000076.1:0-63176 GCA_049325415.1 Bacteroidota bacterium
CAGTGCCAAGACCAACTTCCGTAATCGTTAAAGTAGTTCCGCTGACGGATACCGAAACCACACCTTCATCACTGGAGGTGGCGGTGAGTGTAAGCACATCACCCGCATCAATATCGGTAAAGACTCCTGTAAGATCAACCGTTGTAGTTGCAAAATGCTCATCAAGGGTGAGGTCAGAGAGCGGGGTGGCAACCACCGGAATGCTGTTTACCAGAACAGCAAACTGGTCGCTGACACTTAAAGATCCATCATCAGCCGTAACGGTAATTGTTGCAGAGCCTGCTCCTATTTCATTGATTGTCAGGGTTGTTCCCGATACGCTTACCGTAACCACTCCCTCGTCGCTGCTACCTGCCGTATAGGTCATCGGATCACTGTCGGGGTCGGAGAAAACTCCGGCCAGCTCTACGGTAGTCGTGGTAAATCCAACATTAAAAGTCAGATCTCCCAGAGGGCTTGTTACTGTGGGAGCACCATTTACAAAGACAGAAAAAATATCATCGGCAGAAAGGGCTCCATCGCTTGCTGTAATGGTAACAGAGGCTGTACCGTAACTGACTTCCGTTATGGTTAGAGTTGTACCGGATATGCTTACGGTTAGTATCCCTTCATTGCTGCTGCTTGCCGAGTAGCTCAGCGGATCACTTTCAGGGTCACTGAAAACACCGGCCAGTTCAACCGTGGAGGTTCCGTATCCTTCATTCAGGCTCAGATCCGACAGGGGTGAGATGACGGAAGGAGCACCATTTACATCGACAACAAAATCATCGCTCACGTTGAGTGAGCCATCATCAGCGGTTACTGTAATGGTAGAAGTGCCATGGCTGACTTCCGTTATGGTGAGTGTTGTACCCGAAATACTGACTGTCACCACTCCTTCATCACTGCTGCTTGCAGAGAAGGAAAGGGGGTCACTGTCGGGATCGCTGAAAACCGACGAAATATCGAGGGTGCTACTCCCAAAGCCTGCATTAAAAGACTGGTCAGAAATTGGAAGATCAACAACCGGAGCATTATTTCCCAGGGCATGAAACTCCAGAGGTGCAAACAGATCCCCCAGGACCATATTGCTGACAAAGTCAACGGTTTCCTGAATATCATAGGTCTGACCATCCAGATTGTTATAAAACCTGAAGGTCATAGTTTCTCCGGGGGTCAGGTTACTGTATACGAATATCGAATAGACATATCTCCCTGACGGGGTCGGGTAAAGCGGCTCAGTTGCTAAACCTCTGCATTCCTCACCGACAAAGGCACCCAGAATTCCTGAGGTCAGATCAGTACTGTTGAGTATTACTACGGCGTCCACTTCACCGTTATATGCCCAGTTTTCCGGATAAACGGCCCATGTTGGCTGTGCCTTTACCTGTTGGGCATTCAAGGCAAGAAATACCATTAAGATAAACTTAACAGACTGACGGATAATTGTTGCTCCTGTTTTCATGGTATGTATTCTTTTGGCCGACGGGTAGGTCAGCATTTTTTACATTCACAGCTTTTCAATGATCCCCAGAAATCCGGCTGCATCCAATAGTTTTGAAATCAGACATTTCGGCCGGTACTTGGGTTCGTATAAAAATAAGGAGATATAACCTACATATTGAGGATCGGGGAGCTTGCGGACAGATCGTATTTATGAATTCCGCCTTTTAATGGATGAATAAAAAAATGTTGGTGAACAGCGCGAAAATTTACACGAAAGGAATTTTGGAGTTTATGTCGTTGATTTAGTGTCGTTTACAGCGTTATTTCAATTACAATCCATTAATGTAAAAAATTTGTTAATGGCGTATGCTGTTGATATTCTGTGCTTTATATGCCTGGTCGAAAGTTATGAACAACCCGGCTTTTCTCTCCCCCAAAAAGACAAAAAGCATAGAAAAATTGATTTTAGAACCTGCCCGAAAGAATTCCTTTTACCAGCCCTATTTAAGCGTTAACCAATACATTTCTTCAATCTGGCAAAACATTTAAGGTTTTAGTCAAACCAGGCAGGAAATGTCCGCCTGAGCTTGCAGGTCCAGTTCATATCTTTCCGGACAGCAATCTTCGGCGCAGAGTCGACACAATCTAAAGAAATGTCTGCCTTTGAATTCCTTACAGGCGCAATACCGGGATCCTGAACAATACTCCGGAGGTCATATCCGAAATTCTCAGATACCAGGTGCCAGGAACCTTATCCGACATATCAATTGAAAGCGGTGTTTCCCCGGCGGGAGAAATGATCTTCTGATAATGAACAGCGCCTCTGCTATCAAGAAGTTCCAGCAGGTATTGTCCGCTTCCTGAATTCGGATTAAAAACAACCTGAAGCTGATCGTGAACCGGATTGGGATATACTTTCAGCAGATGGTTACTGTAATCCGGCACCAGATCGGGGATGCAGCTGTTTTTCTGAAAAACATTGATTTTTACCTGGTTTTCCTGGGTGTCGGATAAAGTAAGGTAGCCCAGACGGTCTGCACCCGACGTGTTCCTGGAACAGGACACTGTAGCATTGAATTTATTAATTTTTGATGTGGTGATCCAACTGGCACCCGATTCAATACTCCATTCCAGATCGGAATATATGATCAGGATCAGTGAGGTGTCGTTCTGACAAAGCTTAATCGAGTCGTCATCATATAATTGCAGATCATCGAGATAAATATCGATGATATTCTTATCGACTACGGAGACATTAAACTCACAACAGGCGGAATACTGTCCGTCGGAAGCACAGAGCTCTATGATCGCATCACCGGAGCCCTGTTCCGTGATGGTAACAATACAATTACTGATACTGGCTGTTACGACATCCGGAGCATTGCTGGTGACGGTTATCGTGAGCTGATCATTATCAGGATCAGTGAAAAGTGTGCAGATATCTTCCACGGTCCTTGTTCCGAAGCCCTGAACATAGTTCTGATCCCTGAGTCCGTCACAGTTGCTTTCAGGAGGATCATTGACATTCGTTACGGTTACCTGAATATCATCGCAAACCGGGTTCACTCCATCCGTCACACAAAGCGAAAGGGTTGCAATACCGTTACCTTTTTCAATTATAACCAGGTTTCCTCCTAAAATGGACGCTGTAACAACGGCCGTGTTATTGCTGGAAACGGAATAGGACAGGGTATTCCCGTCGGGGTCACTGAAGACACCTGAAACAGGAATGTTTTTAGATCCAAAACCTTCAAGAAGGCTCTGATCAGGGATCGGGTTGACAATAACTGGAGGATCATTGACATTATTGACTGTTACCTTGAAAAGGTCGTCAATAACAAGCGTTCCATCGCTGGCGCTGACAACCACATCCGTAGAGCCTGTCCCCTTTTCGGTAAGAGTCAGGGTTGTGCCCGAAATAGAAACTGTCACAATTCCCGTATTATTGCTTTTTGCGGTAAGTGTAAGCGCGGTAAGATCCGGATCCGAATACCTGCCGGCCAGACTGATGGTGCTGGTACCGAAATGTTCATTGAGTGTCTGATCAGGAACCGGGGTCAGTATTTCAGGCAGGTGATTGGACAGGTTTATATTCAGTTCCCGGGGGGTTACGGCATCTCCCAGCTGCATATCCGAAACGAATTCAATCACTTCCTCCACAAGATAAACCGTGCTTGTCACCGAGTTATAATACCTGAAGGTAAGCAGTTCACCATCCGCCTGATTGCTGTAGCATAACAGTGAAAAAACCGTCTGATTGGTTACCGGGAAATAAATCCCGTTCACCATCCCCCTGCACTCGTCGCCGACAAAGGCCCCCAGTGTGCCGGAACTCACCTTGTCCCCATTGATAAGTACGACCGCATCGATCTGTCCGTTGTAGGTGAATTTCGACGCATCAAGCTGCCAGGGCAAAGCCGGTCCGGAAGCAATCAGAACAACAGAGGCTTTATCCTGAACGCTTTCCGAAGCATCGGAAGCAGTAAGGGTAAGGGTTGCGTTACCCGGGACACCTTCGGTAATGGTAAGCAGAGATCCCGATACGGAACAGGAAACCACAGTTCCGTCGGAAGAACTAGCCGTATAGCTAAGGTTGTTCAAATCCGGATCACTGAAAACCGTATCCAGGTCGATGCTTTTTGTCCCAAAGTCTTCGAGAAGCCGGAGCATGCCAACCGGATTTGAAACCACCGGGGGATTATTCACCGGGTTGATCGTAAAGCTATAATCACAGTATGCTGTAAATTCTCCGTCGCTTGCACTCAGGGAGAGCGTTGAAGTTCCGGTTGCCGCTGTGGTAAATTCGAGCTCACAGGCAGAATTCCACTTCACAGTGGATCCTGCCGAGTGATCCTCGGCAAAGACCAGGTTATCTCCGTCGGGATCGGTGAAAATATTGCACAGGTTGAAGGTCATGGGACCCGGTGCGGCAGGGAGAGACGATTTTGCCGGGCAGGAAGCCTGGGGTGCCGAATTGCTCAGGGCATGGTATACCCTGGGCGAGATGGCATTCCCAAGTGTCATATCGGGAACAAAAACCTCGGTTTCTGAAATAGTATACAGGGTAGTGGTGGCCAGATCGTAGTATTTGAAAGTCAGGGTCTCTCCCGATGTGTTGCTGTAGATCAGGAGAATAAAGATATTCTTCCCGGTGGGAGGATAATAGGTACTGGCCGTGTATCCCCGGCATTCATTGCCAACAAATGCCCCGAGCACACCGGAGCTGACTTCTGCGGCATTCAACATAACCACAGCGTTAATCTCACCGCTGTTGGCATATTTGGTTGGATCAACACTCCAGCCCTGTCCGCTGAGGGTGATAACAGAAAAAAGGCTTCCCAGGACGAAGAGGAACATCCGTCTGGGTACCCCGGGATTTAAAGCTATTCTTTTCATCGTTCTGTCCGGCTAGTCAAGGTGAATAATTCTTTGGGTAAGCACGGTGTTGCCGCAATTCATTTTCAGCAGGCAGGCACCGGAGAATGTCCCGGGCTTATTCCATTTCAGCGAATAGCTCCCGGGATCGTAGGTCCCCTCGGATATCCGATCTATCAGTTTTCCGTAAAGATCATAGATCTCTATCGTGACACTACTCTTTTCTTTAACAGTAAAAGAGATGTGCAGGGACTCTTTGAAGGGATTCGGCCAGATGCTCAGAGCCGGCCCTTCGGCAGCAGGATCAAGAGTGCCGGAAATCCGGCCATAGATATTCATATCAAAGGGCTGCATGGCATCGGCCAGCACGATATCCTTTTCAAAACCTATACTTTCGCCAATGCGGTATTCCATATCTTCCGACCGGTCATAGCAAGTAAAGCTCATCTCCTCACCTTCCTCCGTGTTGCTGTATACCATAAGGGGAAAAATCACTTCCCCTGTCGGCGGAAAATACAAGCCGGCCGACGCTCCCCTGCATTCATCCCCAACCCAGGCATACAGAATATCTCCTTCTTCTCCTGCAGTTGCACCATCCGACAGGATTCTGGCAGAGATAGTTCCATTGTACTGGTATAAATAGGGATTCAGCCGTGGATTGGATACCTCTGTTTCCGCGGAAGCTGTTTTCTTTCCCGAAGCCGAAGCGGCAGGATAGGTCAGTACATCGCTGTGAGCGAGTCTCATCATATAGCCTTCACCGGGATTCATCAGGCTGAGGGTTCCAAACCAGCCATAACCGGTATAATAGGTTGTGGACCGTGTCTGATTCTTGACATAATCAAGATTGGCCGGTGTCATGGAAGCCAGTGCTGTACCAGGAGCAAGGGATACCTGGGGAGAATAAGCCACCCAGTTCCAGCCGGCAACCAGGGAAATGGGATTGGCTTCCGGCTGCACGGCCAGTCCTGTCAGGTTCATTGTACAGGCGCTTTTTGCATTCAGGAAAAAGAGACTGGTGTTGTTCAGGACCGAAAGTGTCCCGAACCAGCCATAACCGGCGTAATAGGTGGTCGACCGGGTCTGGTTCTTAATATAATCTCCCGCTGCCGTACACGCAGGCAGGAGGTTTCCGGGAGCCATATTATTAAGTGTGATATTCATTGAAAACCAGTTCCAGCCGGTAATAAATGACCGGGTATACTTAACAGGTGTGTGAATTCGGTATGGGCTCAGGGTGCTTCCGGCAATTGTACCTGTCGTAAAACTAATGGTCTCATAAAGGGCATAGATACTGTCGGCCACCGGATCATAGTAATTGAAGCTGATCTGCTCGCCGCTGACGGCATTGCTGTATACCTGTAATTCAAACAGGTAGTCGTTTGTTTCCGTGTGATAGGTGACGGGCGCAATTCCCCGGCATTCTCCGTTGACAAATGCTGAAAGATAACCCGAGTTCATGGTATCGGTACCAATAATGACCTGCGCAGTGATCAGCCCGAATTGTGTGAAGGTAAGGGGATCAATGGTCCACTCATCCGGCAGGGCATCATAGTTGGTGCCAACCACCTCAAAAGAGATAATCCCATCATTTTCTGAAATATTCTGTATCGACACATTGGATGCTTCCCCGTTCCAGGTGTTGGAGCCGGGCTGGGTGGCGGCATCAAAAGCGGTAACCCCGTCTGTTCCCGGGAAAGGATCGCCCGGCAGGGTGATGGTATCCCGGATATCATCTGCTTCTTCAATGTCAAAGCCCTGGTGCGACGGATCAACATTTACCTCACCGGTTAACCAGCCGGGATAATTCATGTCGACATGATAGATAAGTAATCCGTGTCCTGGAAGATAATCATCAAATCCATCCCACTGCCGGTTTTCCAGAATGTAGTATTCATTGTATACCGGTGTGTTGATCTGATAGGCTTCCTGATGACTGATTGCACTTTGAAGGGTATAAACCCCGGTGGCGTCAATTTCAGGAATAGACATCCAGCCCATGTACCTTTTCAGCCAGGCATTGATCCCGGCCGGTGTTGCCCCCTCATTATTCCATGAACCGACAGCCATCAGATCCCAGAAATTCAGGTCAAAAGCATAACCTCCTGACTCATCAAAGTCCTCATCATTCAAATCGGGAATAGCCAGGCTGTGTGCAAATTCATGAACAACTGTACCTATCGAGGTGAGATTACTGCCGGAGTTACCGTACAATTCCGGACAGATCAGGTAATTATCAATCCTTACCCCATCATACTCAACACTCAGGTCTCCCAAATGAAAAGCGTGTGACCAGATACAGGTATCCCCGGCTCCCGGGTACTGTTCTCCGAAACCGGCATGGAAAAGAATCAGATCGTCGATGTAACCGTCACCATTATTATCAAACTGGGAAAAGTCCACACCGGCAGCCTCTGCCTGGTCGACCGCATCTCTGACAAGTTCCTGCGGGCGCAGATCATAGCCATACTCATCATTTTCGCCATAGTAACTCATGTTCTGAGTGGCATGAACCCACGGAATAACTGTAGCGTTTATCTCAAGTTGATTGTAGGAAACATCCAGGTAATAATCGCGAAAACTACCAATGCCGTTATAACCGGGTTCATTTAAAAGTGCTTCAAGTTCGGTTGCTTCATGTGTGGAAGGCCTGTCGGGAAAATCTACCAGGATCACCAGTACCCTGTTTATCCCGGTTGAAGGAAAGGGATTGGGATTTGCCTTTACATCCTCGTCCTGATTATAAACCTGTTTCAGCATTTCAACCTGGGACTTGCTGAAGCGAAGATTCTTTTCTGTTCCGGACGGAACGTTGTCCGCATATTCCGTAACCTTTATCTGAGTTGGTACCAGGTTCCCCTCCGCATCTCTCTTGCCGTAAACAAAATTCCCGTCCTTGTCTTTCAGTACAGTATACTGATCTGCCGTTTCATACCAGTGGATCATCCGGTTGCCCCGCCCTGACACGGTGATTGCAGAGCCATCAGCCTGCTCAATTCTGACAGGGAAAGGATAGGACGGCATGCCCGGACTCTTGACAGTTGTCATGACCTGCTGAGCATTCATGCTGCATACCAGTAACCCGGAAAGAAGCAGTATGCTCAAACCGGCCCTGATTTTTCTGTTGTATTCTGGTCGAGTTATCATGGGGCTTTTATTAGTACTGAATATCTCCAGAAGGACCCTTAACTTATATCTTCTGGTTGCTCCTCATCTCAAAGAAACTATTCTGACCATACCAAATTAAGACAAAAAACGCCATAATCATGGATTAGCAGAGCTTAAATTTCGTGGCCAGGCGGGAGTTTGACCAGTTCAAATATCGCTGAGATAAAACCTGTCCTTCCCGGCCAAAAGAAACAATTTTCCCTGCGCCAACCACACCTTAAAAAAAATAGTTTTAATCAAAGGAATTTGAACGTTCGGATAAAAATATATAATTCCGGTCACATCCGTGCCTCCTGGCCGCGGTTTTTCCTTCCGGTATAAAAAACTTCCAAAAAACGCAAATGGAACAGGTAAACAATCTGAGTTTATTCTCTCAGGTCGACTTCAAGCACCTCATAGAAATCGGCCGATGAAATAAACCGGTCATTGGAAGTGTTGCTGTCATTTTCAACATCCTCTGAACAGGTGATCACACCGGAGGCAATAATAATAAAGCCATCGAAGGAGCTTGTATCAGCAAGGATCGTTACCGCATTGCTAAGCCCGTTTCCAGCCATCGAAGAGGATTTCAGGAGGGCTCCGGAAACCACATCATAGATCTGCAGAACTCCTTCATGCTTAAAGAGTATGGAAGACTCTCCGGTCAACACATAATCGGGATTAACGGTAACCGTTGCCGTGGTATATAACTCACTGCTTCTGATATAAGTCTGAAACTCTACCGCAGGCTGCATGGTAACAACTGGGTAAGGAACAATACTGATTATATCGGCTACGCTGAGCTCCTGGTAGAAATCGGATGAATGAAGGAAAAGATCATTGGAAGGATCTCCGTCGGATTCCTTGTCGGCATAGGCCGAAACCGTTCCGGAAGCAATAATAATAATATCTTCGAAATCCTTTGCGCTGGCGATGGCCACAACAATGCTGGTAAGGCCCTTACCGGTGATGGGCTCAGATGTCAGCAATTCACCTGAAACCGTATTATAAAGATCGATTGTTCCTTCATAATAAATAATAACCGGGATGTTCCCCGGATCAACAAAAGTGGGGTTCGCCCTGATCGTGGCCGTAACATGAACTTCATCATTCCTGATATGACCCTGGAATTCAATGGAGGGCGTCACGGTAACGAGCGGGTCGTTTTCAATCCTGATGCAGCCCTGAAATACCAGTAACAGGAGAAGTATATAGTTTAGCTGTTTCATCCGTATCTTAAAAAAGTAAAAGTAATAATTCGAAATCTTTTACACAATATAGTTTACACGAGCAAAATAAAGATTTTCAGGATATCAGGCCTCAACCTGATAACCTGTCAGACCAGCTGAAATACCGGATGTCCGATGCTAGCTTTTCCCATATTCCAGTATTGCCTCCAGGCACCTCGGAGCTGTATTTCCGTCCCAGAGTTCAGGACGTACCGGCTTTCTGGTAAGCTTCAAGGTATCAAGGTATTCCTTTCTGATCCTGTTGATGTTATTCCCGACTAGCACACTGGCTCCTCCATGTTCCCTCAAAGTTACCGGCCTTTCGGTGTTCCACCTCAGCGTGAGGCAGGGCGTACCGAGAACGGTACATTCCTCCTGCAGTCCGCCGCTATCTGTCAACATGACCCTGGTCGACATGTTTAGCCGCAGCATCTCATGATAACCAACGGGTTCAAGAAGGATGAGGTTCGGGGTCTGGCTGACTTTTTCAAAAAGACCGAAACTCTTTAACTGCTTGACGGTTCGGGGGTGAATGGGCCAGATAAGTTTCAGGTCTCTTACGACTTCAGTGGTCAGGAAATCAATAATGGGTTCAAGCACCTCTTTATAATCGACATTGGAAGGCCGGTGCAGGGTAATCACGCCGAATTGTTCCGGTTCAATTTCCGGAAGATTGTCACGCTCAACGAGCAGGTTGGCTTTAACAATGTCCATCAGCGAAAGCGCCTCTACCTTGCCCCGTTGTGCTTCCAGGGTATCAATCATAATATTCCCGACAAACTTGATGCGTTCAGCAGGAACGCCTTCTGCTTCAAGGTTTTTGTTGGAAAGGAGGTCGGGGGTAAGAAGCAGATCGGATAAGCGATCGGTAACGAGCCGGTTGACTTCCTCCGGCATGGTGATATCCCCCGAGCGGAGCCCGGCTTCAATATGACAGCAAAGAATATGTTCCTTCTTGGCAGTTACCGAACAGGCGAGGGTGGCGTTGACATCCCCCACGACCACCACCCAGTCGGGTTTTTCGGCTACCAGGACCTTTTCAAATTCGATCATGGTCTTACCTACCTGCTCGGCATGCGAGCCCGATCCGATTCCCAGGGATACGTCGGCATTGGGAATGTTGAGCTCTTCGAAAAAACTGTTGGACATACGGTCGTCATAGTGCTGACCGGTATGTACCAGTATATGTTCTACCTTTTCTTCGTGTGTATTATTGTGTGCTTCAATGGCCCTTATAAAAGGTGCGATCTTCATAAAATTCGGTCTGGCTCCTACGACTGATATAATTTTCATATTTATGATTTTAAGAACATAAAACTACTAGAAAGATTTTATTTAGAAAGTTCCGTCCCGTAAAGTTTTGACAAGCCCCATCAAGCCAATCAAAAAAGACCTTGTTCCAGGTTTGCATAATATACCCTGCTAAACTCTGAAAACTGTGGAAATACTTTCTATGTTCCTGAGGTTCGTTACAGGTTCTTTAGTTATGGATGAGTTCATGAGCAACAAAAATTCGACCGTTCGGGTATCTTTCAGGCCAAAAGTCTCATTTTCTGAAACCCTGCCTTGTTAAAAACATCATAAAAACTTCCCCCGGGGGTGTTTTCAGGAAGAATGGCTTTTTCTGCCTGTTTTGGACCAAATGTCAAAAATGTGTGCCGAACGCATCTCTGGGTTACGCCAAAAACCACCCCCTCCCCCTGAAACCCTTGTCAGGCTTGAAAACATTTGACTAACCATTTTAAAGAGTTGATAAATTATTAGTTAGGAATCGAAAATATGTTGCAATTTTGTTGTTAGTATTTGGAAAGGAAAAAAATTATACTTAATACGTGTTAAAATGAAACAGTTAAAAATTGTAGCGCTGGTTGGTGTACTCGCCCTCCTATCATCCGATGCTCTTGGTGCTGGCTGGTTCCAGGAATGGAGAAGCAGCAGGCAGCAGAGACAGGTTCAGCGCTATCAGCACAAACATCATCATGGTCAGCGTCCGCCTTCAGGAACACCTGTTGGTGCACCGATCGACGGTGGCTTACTGGCTATCCTTGGAGCAGCCGGTGTAGCTTACTATGGTGTTAAGAAAAACAAAAAGAACTCTACTGAAGAATAATCCCTAAGGTTTATTCTGTACGATAACGATAAACCCTGTAGCTATTTCGGTAGCTATGGGGTTTTTTGTTTTGATCCCATCGCTGTCCGCATTTACTCCTTCTGAAAAGCACTTCCATTTCTACCCTGAAATATCCCCCTCAAGCAAAAGATTCTGTCTTCCTTTATAATGAATATGCTTAAATGAACGAGGATTCAGATTGGATAGGTCATAGCCCCGCTTTCTTCTTCCCTGCCACAAAACGTTCATACCAGAGTACCCACATCAGAAAAATAAGGGAATAGACCACGATATTATATATGCCATGGTGATTTGAAATCGCTTTTGTATCGCTGTGGTGCTGGACATATGAGAACAAGACTGCCAGCCGCACAATATTGACCACGTGCAGGAACAGGATTCCTGAAAGGATATACCAGAGGGCTGTCCGGTTCCTATCCCGCGTTAACCAGACAAAAGACGCAAAAATAAACATGGTAATGAACCCGAGGCACCACTTGGCCATGAATAAAGAGCCTCCAAATGTACCATGCAGATAGGGTCCCGAAATCTGCGCCTCATAGCCCATCAGGCCAACGAGCCCCCTGGTGGCCGACAGAAGAAAATGAATATAACTGTAATAATTAAAATAGGGCACAAAAATACTCTTCAGCAGGATGAAGATCAGCACCAGCCATAGAATCTCGTTCTTTTTCCGTTCGGTGAGCCTGACTTTCACCCCAAAATCTGAAAGAACATCCTTTACCTCCTGCCAGCCGGTATTCAGCCAGAGAACAAAAAGTCCGTACATGGCAAGGGCCCCCAGGGAATGTGGCCTTAACTCCGTGAGCGAATCGGGGTCGACAAGATAGGGACCGATCCCGGCTATGAGAACAAGCCCGCTGAAGACAGCGAAAAAATGCGTCAGAACCAGCAACAGGGTGAAGTAAAGTTTCCGTTTTATTTTTCGGCCGAATACCCAGACACTGAACAGGATAAAAATTGTCCATTTTAGGTAAAGAAGATAGGATGGCCAGTTATCAATGATCAACCGGTTCTCCTCGTAATAGGGCAGATAGTTTTCAAAGACTATTTTATGCTGCGTTATATGCACTCCGTCGGTAATCAGCCCGACAACGGCATTGGCAAGATATTCGGCTGCGACAAAATACGGCTTCAGGATTTCATATGCCACATCCAGGAGCGTTTCCTTGGTCAGACCGGACAACAGGATGAATACGGCAGATCCGACAGCTGCTACAAGCAATCCAATAAGGATCCTCAAACTTCTTCGCGATAATTTACTGATTATTTGCATGTTGAAATAATAATCCTGTATTAGGCCTACTTAACTTCCCATATGTGTTCCTTGCCGGACTCACACAGTAACAAAAATAGAACAGTTTTTGTTAGAATACCGCCAGTTTATCCGCCTTTAAAAATTTCCTTTGCTATCCTGAAATTCACGCACAAAAGTTATAACAACTGAGAGTTCCACTTTTCGCTTTTCCAAAAAGATACAGAACCAATGACTGTAAATAGTAATGAATATTGGCTGAAAGAAACTTTCTCCCTGTTCGGAATCTGAATACAAATGCTGATCTTTGATACAGATCTGACACGTTTGACGGTCGGATGACTGCTTCCATATGCACCATGTTGAAAAAAAGTGCTCATGAATAAAAACATTTTAATCCTTCTTTCCCGGAGAATCTACCTGTTCTCTGCACCGGTGGTAAGCCTGTTATTGATTCTTGCCTGGCATTCGGAAGCAACAACGCTCCTGGTCCTGCTAGCCTTTGTTCCCTGGTTTTTTATGCTGGATAGGGATCCCGGAACGAAGACCGACCTGTCCGGACTGTATATAATCTATTTTCTGTCTGTTTTTTTCTGGATCTATGTCACCCTCTGGTGGATCAAACCGATCAACTCCTTCTCCCATCTGTTCACGACCCTTTTAAGCTCGCTGATCCTGTTCCTTCCCTTTGCTGCGGCGCTTCTTACCCGCTTTAAGCTGAAAAAAGATCCCGCACGCCCGGTCATGGTTTTTGTTTCCTTATGGCTGATCCTGGAAATCCTCCACGATTTCAACATCCTGGGTTTCCCCTATCTTAATCTGGGTCATGTGCTTGCCACCCATCCCGGGTGGATACAGTGGTATGCCATTGGTGGTTCAACAGGGGGAACACTCTGGATCTTCCTTGTCAATCTGCTGATTTATAAAATCATCTCCCTGGTATTGCATCAAAGATACACGCTCCGGACTTTGCAACCGGTGTTCCTTCTGCTGTTATTCGTTGCCCTTCCTCCTTTACTTATCAGAATTATCAATCCTCATCGACGTGATTTACCCGTAGATCCGAAGGCGGAATTTTATGCCGTGCACACCAGCGTGGATGTTTTTACACAAAAATACAAGATGGATCCGGATGACCTGCTTGATCTTTATATACAGCAGACGAAAGAGGCGCTGGACAGCAATCCGGGTAAAAAAATAATTTTCTGGCCTGAAAATGCCATTACCGGCAGGCTGGATCTGGCGGATCCCGACAGGAGTCAGGCCCTGGTGAAACTGCGCAGTGAACTATGCACGGATCCGGGGATAAGCCTGATCGCCGGAGCTATTGCCGACGAACAAACAGACAAACCGGTAAAGGGAAGCTATAATCCCAATGTATTATATGACTCTGTTTCGGACCGTTATTATAAACATTACAATGTTGCCATCCAGGTTTCAATCGATCGCCCGGCTATATACAAGACAAAAGGCAGGCTGGTACCTTTCGGGGAAAAGGTGCCGGAGTCAAAACTCTTCATTCCCCTGGTAAAGCTCTTTCCAAACCTGGCAAACCTGAATTTCTCTTCGAAAGACAATCATGATGCAATATTCACAGATACCGACAGCCTGATCCGGACCAACCCGGTCATCTGCTACGGAATAGCTTTCAGTTCCTATACGGCCGAACAGGTAAGGAGAAGCAGGTCAAATTACCTCTCCGTGATCCTGAATGAAGGGTGGATGAAACGAAACAAAGCCTATATGCACTTCAACTGGTTCACGATCTGCCGGGCCATAGAGAATAATCGTTTTACCGTCAAGTCGTCCAATGAAGGGATTTCCGGCTTTATGGATAACAGGGGGAAGATCGTAAAAGAAAAAACCGGAAGCGGTGCAGCTGTTATCAACTCCTCTATTCTGTTAATCGACAGGGAGACCTTCTTCACCCGGTATCACAGGATTATTTATGGTACTTTGCTGATGGTGTGCCTGTTCCTGCTGATCTACGGTTTTGCCACAGGTTCAAAATCAGTTCAAACTGATGGATCAGCATCCTGAAACCACTTGCGACAGATCAGCTCACGGCTTTCATCAGCAGAAAAAAAGAATTTGCAAACCGGCAGAAACAAAAAAATCATGATCTCTGAGACCATGATTTCTTTCCGTAAACCCGCGTAACCTGGTAAAAACACCAGATTTCCACGCTTTTACTCTTTGTTTTTCTTCCTTCTTGAAACCAGATAGGTAACTCCGGCTGCACCAAGGATGGCCAGCAGGCCACCATCAAGGGGAGCACCCGTAGCACCACCGCCACTTCCGCTTCCGGGACCACCGGGATTGCACCATGATCCTGCGAAGACATCGGATGTAGCTACTGCAAAAAGGAAGAAAAGAACGGCATACATGTACTTTTTCATATTCCTTTAAAATAGAGTAATGGTAATTTTCGATAATAAAATTATATCGGATTTCACAAATCCCTGCCAGTTGTTATCAAAGAATACCACTGCTTTGTCAAATAAAAAAACAAGGCATTCCCTTCGTTGAAAAAAAATAAGGATTAATCAAGATATAAGTTGTGTTTAAAGAGGAAAAAATGGCTTTAATAATATCTCAGAATTCAGGAATACAGGAATACAGGCAGTCCGAAGGACCAGGGCTGCTTTAAGGAGGCAGCAATCTTCGTGATATACCGTTGTTTGAGTTCACCAAGACCCGACAGCTCCTCCCGGCTGCGGAATTAGTCCCGTGAACAGCTGTAAATCTTAATAATACAAATATTGCCGTCCGATATACCTACTGGACTCAGGCTTCATTTATTTTCTGTTTCATAGGACTCTTTTCTCTCTTCCGGGTCCGGAGCAGAAGGGTGAAGTTTTTGCCATCAAGGGGTTAAGGCAACTGCTGAAAAGGGAATTTTGTATACTGCCGGCTACGGAAAGGCTCATTTCAGGGAAATCAAAGGAGCCATATCGGTCGACCCGCTCCTTCACTTGCCAAAACTTTACCACTACTTTTCTTTTTTCAGCCACCGGCATTGTCCTCACGGAACATTCCTTTTTCGTATAATTAACTCAAAAAATAGTTCACCTTATTTATTTGAGTGTGTCTTGAACGTCCGATCCGTTCCCGGTGGTTTTTCTGAAACGTAATAGCTGACGCTGTTTTTCCTCTTTTTGCCGGCTAAACTGTTCTTTTCTTGTTGATTAACCCCTGTGCACTGTCCAAAACAGACCTCTCCATCGCCTGCAGCTCAATATTGACAAGGGTTTCTTGACGGAAAAGCATAAAATCCGGCCCAGCTGATAATCTCCATTGACCAGACAGGCTTTCAGAAGTACCCCTTTGAAAAGGGGGCGCGGATTGTTTGACATATTTAGAAGAATTCTTGATTAGTAATTCTTTCGTCTTGGGCTTGTTGCGTAATTTTGGTAAGAGTTTAAGTACTGATTACACAAAAACAAACAGATATGAAAAAATTCAAAATTCTCGCATTATTTGCTGTCCTGATCTTTATGTCGGTTGATACTTTCGGCGCAGGCTGGTTCCAGGACTGGAGGAGCAGCAGGCAGCAGAGACAGGTACAGCGTTATCAGCACAGGCACCACCAGGGACAGTGTCCTCCTGCAGGTACGCCGGTCGGTGCACCGATCGATGGCGGATTACTTGCCATTCTGGGTGCTGCCGGTGTGGCTTATTATGGGGTAAAGAAAAACAAGAAGAACTCTGTTGAAGAATAAGCTTTTAAAAAATTTCTTCAGTACGCAGAAAAGTATCAGGATCCCTTTAGCCATCCTTGTGCTGGTTATCGGGATTTATGCTGTTCTGCATTTCTTTTTTCTGTCGGATGATCCGGTAGCAAGGTTTTTTTCGGGGCTTTTTGATGGTTATCAGTTGTTGATCGAAAGGCTGGCCAACCTTTACCTGAAACTGGACGGAAACGGGATTTATATTTCCGGCCACCAGGTGTATCTAAACGACAAGGTTTTTGAACCCATTGAAAACGGTATGCTGTTGAAGCGGTGGACCGTTGTTCTTTTACTGATCTTCTGGGCCACGCCGGCCAGGACCTTGCACAAGGCTGTGTTCAGCCTGATCCTGGCATGCGCCCTGCTGATCCTTCTTCCCCTGGGGTTTGCCGTTAATGCCTATTACAATACCTTCGAAAGTGAATTGCTGGCCCCGTTCAGGATCGGCATGACCTTCCCCTTGCTGGCCATAGTAAGTCTGCTGCTGGTCTGGATCAGGAGAAACTGGAAAAAGTTCCGTAAACTCCTGGGAAGATTGCCGGCAGTACGTGATCTGATAGAAGCAAAACCTGTTCAGATCGTGGTGATCCTCTACTTTTTCCTTATCCTGAAAACCTATATTACCGGTTTATATGCATTTGAGGGCTGGGTAAGCCTAATTTTCAGGCTCTCCGTATCAGCTCTGCAGGCACTCGGATACCAGGCCGAAACCGTTCCTTTTTACCTGTATGGCGATAATGTGCTGATCTTCATGAATAAATCCTGTCTCGGATTTGGCATGATGGCCATCTTCGCCTCCATCGTTTTCCTGACAGGCAAAAACAACTGGGTAAAATGGACCTATATTCTCACCGGGATCCTTTTGCTGAATATGGTCAATGTCCTTCGATTTATACTGCTGTATATCTACCTCTTTAAACACGGTAAATACCTGTTTTCGATTGACATTCATGACATTTATACTGCTGCAATATATATTATTGTATTCCTGATGTGGATCCTCTGGTTTGAAAGATTTTCAGAAAGAAAGCTCTTCTTCAGTAAAAGCAGGAAGGAGTAAGGACCGGGGTTTTGTTTTTTTAGGGTTGATAAACGTAAACATATTCGCTATAAAGCGCATTTATTATATCTTTGATCTCAGTTAAAACCTTTTAATCAGGTATTTCTTTATGTCTGGCCGGTTTTTAAAATATATACTCATCCTCCTTTCCGGAGTCCTGGCATCATCGTGTGCACCGACCAAAGAGGCGGCTATTCTCAAGCATGACAAGGTGGTTGAACAGATCAACATCCCCGATAAGGTCTACTATATTGATGAAGAGCAAAACCAGAGGATAGAAGTTGGTGATGAACTGTTTATTTCGGTATCCAGCGGTAATGATGAACCAAACAGTTTCAACCAGACTGGCAGGATGCCCGTGACAGATATGGAACTGCTGAGTTATGTTGTCGATAGCGAAGGAAGAATTAAAATGCCCTACATCCAGCAGATGAAACTTGCCGGACTGACCCTCAACGAAGCGGTGGATACCCTGCAGGCTGAGCTGTCACAATATCTTTATATGCCTTCCGTAAATATCCGCTTTATCAATGGCCGCGTTTCAATTCTGGGAGAAGTTAATTCGCCTGGCGTATATGTCTTCAACCGGAAATCCATAAATATTTACCAGGCCATCGCCTATGCCGGGGATATTACCTCCTATGGCAACAGGAAAAACATTATGATCGTGCGGCAGGAAGGAGATACCGTGCTTAAAAAATATATCGATATCACCAACAGTGAGATCATCAATTCCGACTGGTATAGTATTCAGGCCAATGATATCATCTATGTAGAGTCGCTGGGACGGAAAATCTGGGGTATGGAAACCTTCCCCTATGGCCTTGTTTTCTCCCTCCTTTCAACTACAATGATGGTCATTACCTTTTCAATTTCGTTGTACAACTAGTTCCCGTAAAACATGGACAATAAAACCAACGCACAAAGTGCGGTAATACTCAACATAATCAGGGTCTTCCTTCACCACTGGCTGCTCCTGGGCATTTCCGTATTTTTTTTCCTCGTTCTGGGGATGGTATATATGCGGTATTCTTCCAGGACCTACAGTGTATTTGCCCGGATCTCCCTTGACACCGAACAGGTCAACAGGGCCAGGGGAGCTGATACCTATGTGAATGTCAGCGACCTGATGAACCAGGAAAAGGACTTCAGAAGCAAGATCGCCTTCCTGCGGTCAACACCCCTGATCCGGGAAGTGATCACCGACATGAACCTTTTCACCACCTATTACATCCAGGAAGAAGGGATCCCAAAAGAACTTCCCTTCAGTTTTATCAATATTTACAAAAACGCGCCCTTCCTGGTGATTGTGGATGAAAAAAGTCCTCAGCCGATAAACACCCTGTTCTACCTAAAGGTCATTGATGATGAACGTTTCATGATCAATTCCTTTGAACCTCAGGCACCGATCTATCACTTTGATGAACAGGAAAACTCCGGAAACGAACTTGCCTTCTTCTATCTCGACGGCACCTTCTTTTTCGGAGATACCATTAAAAACAACTACTGCTCCTTCAAGGTCCTTCTGAATTCCAATTATAATTCTGAGGAATACCAGGGGAAAGATCTGTTCTTCCGGTTCAACAACCCCACCTACATGGCCTATGGCTTTCAGGAGTCGTTGACAATTGCTTCCGCCTTTTATGAATCAACCATCGCCGACCTTACCTTTGAAACCGATAACCTTCAGCTTGCCAAAGATTTTCTCAGCAACCTGATCGAGAAATACATCGAAAAGAACCTTGAGAAAAAGAATTACGACGCCAATAACACGATCGATTACATTGATCAGCAGCTGGCAAATATTTCTGGTTCCCTGGGACAATCGGAGATGCAGCTCCAGAATTTCAAGTCGTCCAGGGATGTCATGAACATCAATGAAAAAACAAGCAATATTACAGGCCAGATCAGCTCCCTGGAGTATTCCCGTGATGAGATCCAGACCCGTTTAATGAACCTGACCCGGCTGAACGAATACTTCGAGTCCCATAAAGACTCCTCCACCTTTATCGCTCCCTCCTACATGGGGATGTCGGATGCCACACTGGCCACACTGATCCAGGAATTAACCACCCTGAGTACCGAAAGACAAAACCTGATCAGCACCAACCAGTTACTTAACCCAAGGATCAAAACCCTGGATGCCAACATTGCCACCATCAAGAAGGTAATCTCGGATAACATCAGCTTTAACCTCACCACGACCCAGACGGAACTGAACGAGGCGAAAAGAAAAATTGCCGACCTTGAAAAAGAGTATGCCAAACTTCCCCAGACCCAGCGTCAGCTGATGGGGCTTGAACGACAGTTCAATATTAACGACGCCGTGTATACAAGCCTTCTGGAACGCCGCATCCAGGCTGAGATTATTAAAGCCTCCAACGTTTCCGACTGCGAAATTGTTGAGCCCGTCCGCTATGTGGAAATCTCCTCCCCAAACATCAAAAAGGTTGGCCTGATCGCCATCTTCCTGGGGCTGTTCTTCCCGGGGATCTATATTATCCTTACCAACTTCCTGACCAGCAAGGTTAAAACGGTTGATGAGATCAAACGACTCAGCCGGCTGCCGAATATCGGAAGCATCGTTCACAATGACTCGAACTTCAGCAATGTCATCTTTAACCATTCACAGTCACAGATTACCGAAACCTTCCATAAACTGAAGAGCAGTATCGTCTATTACCTCCTGGGAGAAAAACACAGGAACATACTCGTAACCTCTTCCATGCCCAATGAAGGCAAATCATTCTGTGCGCTCAACCTTGCGGCCAGCTTCGCCTCAACACACAGTAAAACGGTTCTTATTGAATTTGACCTCAGGAAAAACAGTCAGGTTTTTAAGGAATTGAAAGACAAGGAATTTACTGGCCTGAGTTCTTTCCTGATCAAACAGGCCACCCTGGAAGAAATCACCGTGAAAACCGAGAATCCCAACCTGGATATTATCCTGAACAAGGATATCCCACCGGATCCCGTTGCGCTGATTTCCACCGACAGGACCCGCGAACTGTTCGAGCTCCTTAAAAAGAACTACGATTACATCATTGTCGACAGTCCTCCATACAGCCTCGTGGCCGACACCTTCCTTCTGATGACCCATATGGATCTTACGATCTTTGTCTCCAGACTGGGAGTGGTAAAGAAGAAGCCGCTTAAGCAGACGCTCGAGGATCTCGAATCCAAAAACCTCAGCAGGGTGTACCATCTGTTCAATGATGTGGCAAAAATAGACAAGCCCTATTCTGAAAAATACTCTTACGGAGTGACAAAGAAAAGAAGGTTTGGTTCCAGGAAAAAGGGTGGCAAAAAGAAAAAGTCCTGACCCCGGCACCTTGAGCTGTAGATAGTATACCTTTTGCCGCTGCTCTTCCCGAAAAGAGGAACGGCGTTACAGTAAAAAACGGCCGCTTATAAACCAATTCTGCGGTTACCGGTTATTTAGCATGTAAATCGGATGCCGGGAGATAAAAAATGCTCCGGTGGTCCATCAATGAATGTGTGATTGAAATGTGTTTGTTATGAAAAAACTGTTTTCCGGATTGTTTAACCTGCTTGCCTATCCCTCCCATTCCGGGATAATTATCAGGGATCTTCTGAAAATCAAATATAAAAAACAGGATGACCGTATCCACCTGGATGAAACCATGAACTGGCTTGTTAATGCCCAGGATCACGCTGCAGGAGGTGGTGTTGCCGGTGTCTATACCTTTGCCGAAAGGTGGACCGAACCCTACCCGGAAACCACAGGATATATCATCCCCACCTTCCTGAATTACGCCGAACTCACCGGCGATCATTCCTATATTGAAAGGGCAAAAAGGATGGCCGACTGGGAATTGTCCATCCAGTTGGCATCCGGGGCGGTCCGGGGCGGGGTAGGTGTCAATGAATATCCGATCGTTTTCAATACCGGACAGGTCATTTTGGGCTGGACCTCCATTTACAAAAACACGGGGGAACAAAAATACCTCGATGCTTCTGTGAAAGCTGCTTCCTGGCTGGTTTCCATACAGGATGAGGATGGCAAATGGCTGAAGCATACCTTCAATAATACGCCCCATGCTTACAATGTCAGGGTGACCTGGTCTGTTCTTAAAGTATATCATCTGACAGGTGATCGAAAATTCCTGGATGCAGCAGTTAAAAATATTCAGTGGGTACTTGAAAACGGACAGGAAAACGGATGGTTCCGCTGGATGGGATTTAAAGCGGATGAGGTTCCGCTTACCCACACCATTGCTTATACCCTGAGGGGATTGCTGGAAAGCTCCTTCCTGCTTGAAGGGGAATTGAAAGACACCATCCAGGCCACGGTGATCAAGGCTTCCCGGCATATTATTGGCTATTATGACCAGGTAAAGAAAGAAAATCGCCTGTTCTCCCTTCCCGGGAACCTGGATGAAAACTGGAAATCCGACTTCAGCTATTCCTGCCTTACCGGAGATGCACAAATGGCCATTATCTGGCTGAAACTATACAGGCTTACGGGAGATGAAGATTATTTCAAAGCCGCAGAACGGATTCTCGATGACCTGAAAACCGTTCATAACCTGAAAAGCCGCAATAAGGGCATCCGGGGAGGAATAGCCGGATCCTATCCCATCTGGGGGAAATATGTCAACTTCGGCTATCCCAACTGGGCGGCAAAATTTTTTGCCGATGCCCTGATGCTGAAGGGCTCCGTGAAAAATTAAGCCCTCAGAAATATTTTTCCACGAGTTCCTTGGTCTCCCGGATATGTTCCTTCGAGGATGCTCCGAAGAGAACGGATTCAATCCGCTTGAATTGTCCAAGATACTCGATGGCTTCCTTGGGTCTCAGCGCTCCGGCTGCAAGTACCTGCATCGCGATGGGCCTGAACTCTTTTTCTTCAAGGTATTTTTCATAGATCTCCTTCCCACCCGACATCCTGAATCCGATCTTATTGATCGAGGAGCAAATGACCGGGTTTTTAATCCCTCCTGCCTCAAGCACATCAAATAAAGCCGGCATGTTCATGGTAATGTAGCCGGGCTCGGCATCGTACTTCTTCCGGATATAGGCATCATACTCATAAAAAACCTCATACATCTTCAAGCCCAGGATCATATCCACCACCACATTCTGAATAAAAATCACCGGGGTGGAAATCCCTTTGAACATCTTCATTTCTGCGTCAACCAGGATCTGCATCAGCTTGATGAAGTCCTTGCTCAGGAAGGCTACCCCACCTTTGGCAAAAGTCCCGAAAATGTTTCCGGGCACATATTGCTTGATGGTCCCCATGATCCCCAGTTCCGTGACTGCATTGGCATATTTGTGGGCATAGGGCATACAGGGATAGATCTTGTATCCCTGGTAGGAGCCGGGATTAGCGATGATGTGTTTGCAGATATTGGCTATCCTGTCGTGCGTTGTGCACATAAAGGTATTAATACCCACTTCAATCGACTGGTCGAGCACCCTGATGATGGAAGCATCGTCTTTGAACCTTATTGACTGAGCCCGCGATTTTTCATCGGAAAGATGGTTCACGGCAAAGAACTGGTTATCTCCGAATATTACTTTTTCCATCATCATCTTATTTTGCATTTTCTGTTATCATTTCAATGACCCTGTCTGTATAGGCAGCCTGCTCGAAAGTATTGAGGCTGGCCTGGCTTTTCTGTTCCACGGACCTGACAAAGTGGTCGATCTGTGCGCTGTATTCTTCTCCCCTGAGATAAAAATCCACAGGTATGAAAAAGTCAGTTATATATTTGATCGTCCATCCCTTATCCAGCTTTTCCGACGGAACGGCTTCCTTCAGATAGATCTTGATCTCGGTGGCATCACAGATAATCTTGCCCTTTTTACCCTGGACAGTAATGGAGGTGGACATTTTTCGATAGGTCTCATCGCTCCAGTTCACCAGCAGTGTGCCGGTCAGACCGCCTTGCAGCTCCAGGAGGGAATAAACCGCATCTTCAACCCCGTTCGAATAGATACTCTTCAGGAGGGTCCCCCGGGCTTTGACCGGCCGGTCGATTACTTCCTGGATCAGATTGATCACATGCGAGGCATAGTCGTACAGACAGCCACCTCCCTCGGAAGCATTCGACCTCCAGGTCCCGCCTTTCTCCTTGGTCACCACCGGACCATAGGCCTCGCCGCTGAAGTGAAACAACTCGCCGAGAATATTATTGTTCAACAGACGCTTCAGTTCCCTGAAGGTCCCAATGAAGTGATTATGAAAACCTACCTGGTTAACAAGACCCTTCTTCCGCGCAAGGTCGGTCATTTCCCTCCCCTGCTCCGAACTGAGCATAAAAGGCTTTTCACAGAACACGTGCAGACCTCTTTCCAGGGCATCTTTTACCATCGGGTAGTGCATCTTTGTCGGTGTGGCTATAAGGACGAAGTCCAGCTTCTCCGCATCAAGCATTTTTACATAATCGGAATAGGTCTGGATCTTACTGAACTTTTTAATCCCGTTCAATACAAGGGTTGATGTGTCGCATACGGCCACCAGGTCTACCCCGGGATGGGCTCCGAGAATTGCGGCATGGGACAGACCCATTTTACCTAAACCAATAATTGCACCTTTTATCATACTTTCTTAAGTTTTAAGAATATTAATATCACATGCCAGAAGAACCTCATCTGGTTCCTGATGTTCCTTTTGAAGATCTCCGGCCTCATAAAGATCCGGACAAACCATCCCAGCTTTATTTTGAACCAGAAGGGATGTATAGGTTTCTGTGTCCCGGCAAACCAGTCGAATACGTTCCCGATACAGATTATAAGCCCCGCGTTTATTTGTTCCCTGTGACGATAGGCCCATTTCTCCTGTTTCGGACAGGTCATGCCGACAAAGAGTATATCCGGCCTGAACCGGTTAATGCTGTCCACCATGTCCCTGTTGTCTTCCTCAGAAAATTCGGGTTTGAAGGGGGGAGAATACGTGTCAACGGTGATGGCGGGATAATCTCTTCCGGCTCTCTCCCGGATTTTTCCCAGAGTGTTTTCGGTTGATCCGAGGAAAAATGCCTTTCCCTTTTCCCGGTTTAAACGGTCGATAAAATGATAAAAGACATCCGGACCCTGATTGGCCTTGATGTTTTTACCCTTCAGTATAAGGGAGGCTACGGCAAAATACACCCCGTCAAGAACAAGAAAATCAGCTCCTTTAAGAGCCTTTTCAAAATCCGGATCCTTTACGGCAATTCCATAGGAATTGGGACTGATGGTATTGATCAGCCGGCAGGCTTCGCCTTTAATATCAATTAAGGAAAGATTGTCAGAAAAGACCCTATAATTTAAAACCTCTACAAACTTCATATTTCTCTGCTGATTAGCCTCAGGTTCTTCCTACGCTTAAAAGTAACAAAAGTTATCTTAATTATTTAACCTTTTCAATTCCGTTGACGAAGTGATGTACCATGTTGTTTACATTACTTTTTTCGACGATGATCCGATGGGCATTCTCCGACATCTCTTTCACCTTTTCAGGTGTTTCAAGGATCCGTCTTTCCATGGCCGATCTCAGGCTCCCCGGGTCATTATCTGTAAAACGGTAGCCTGAATATCCCTCAATAACCAGATCATCTTCGGTACCGTCTGCCGCGCTGACGATACAGGTTTTTTTCCAGAACATGGCCTGGTTAAGGGCCAGCCCGCCAATTCCCGGCAGAACGAAACAGTCGGCAGCAGCAAAATACGGGTCCACTCCGTCTACAATTCGGCCCAGGTAATGAATGCTGTCATCCTGCAGCAAGGCCATCTGATCTTCCAGCTCCTTACGCATCGGACCATCCCCGATAATAATCAGTTTGATACCCGGATGTTCCTTTTTCAGGGAAGCATAGATGTCGACCAGGAAGTTGATCTTTTTCTCTTTGATCAGTCCGCCGACATACAGGAAAGTAACATGCCCGTCGAGGGAATACTTCTGCCGCAGTTCTGCTGCTTTTGCATAAACCTGATCGCTTTCCTTAACCATATCATCAATCTCAATCCCGTTATAGCAGGTTTCGATGATCGAGGGGGTGATTTTCATGCGCTCCACGTAACGGCTGGCTGTTGTACTGTAAGTAAGAAAATAACTGGCCTTGCTGAAGAAGGTGCGGACCAGGGCATTCTTGAAGCGGAGCAGGAGGCCTCCGGCACGACCGGGTTCCCAGGCACAGGCCCAGATAATGATCTTTTTCTTATTGCGCTTGGCCCAGGCATTGATCCGGCGGTTGGTAAGATCGCCGGCAATACCCTGCATAATGACAATATCCGGATCGATCCGTTTTACCTCCGTGAACATCCCCCAGTTATAAACCACATCAAAAGGCATGATCCGGTACTTGTATTCCCTGAATCCCTGACTCTTAAACCGGGTTTCCCCCATGTAGCTGGGCCTGCCGTCATCGACTTTTTTATACCCGTACAGAACATGAAGATCATAATCCTCCCTGGCTTTTGAGAGTTTTTCGTAAAATGTCAGCCTGTAGTGCTGCAGGATAGGAGTAATGAGTACAATTTTTGTCATAACCTGATCTGTTAAATTTATTAGCTCTGCCTAAAGAATTCCCCTCGAATTCGTGAATAGTTTATCAGCAAAATTCTGCCAGCTGTTTTCGGTACAGAAGGCTTCAATCTCGCCTGAAATATCTTTCTTTTCCTGTTTCTCCTTTTTGATGATACCCGGAATTTCCTCAAAGTTCCGGTAGGTTTCGATAAAGGAACAGTTGCTGAGATCCCTGAACGCACCCTTTTCCGGTCCGATCACCCTGGAGCCCATCCGGATGGAATCCATCAGGGAACCGGAGCTTAAAACCGATTCTGAATTGTAGGTAAACAGCACAAACTCCGATTTCGCGGCCATTGCTGCAATATCCTCCATGCTGAAAAACCCGTCACGGTACTCTATGTTGTCTGTGAGCAAGGCCTGTAATTTCTCCTTGAGCGCCGGATGCGGACAGATGCCGGAAACAAGGATCCGGATCCCTGAATATTCTTCCGATCGGGTGATAAATTCCAGGAACTCGATAACTCCTTTGTAGGGATGGATGGTGCCCCAGATGAACAGATCATAGGACTTATCTCCCGCGGGTTCCCTTTTTATCATCTCCTCCACCGGATGTACAAGATAAATGGCTTTGGCCCGGTAAACAGGAAACTTCTCGTCGAGAAAACGAAGACCCTCCTGCGAATGAGTGAGGATCAGATCCGACCGCCTGATCATCAGATCAAAGGCATAACGGGTCCAGGCCCGGTTGCTTTCTTCGTGGGAGTAAAGATTATGCAGGACCCAGATGATTTTCTTTCCACTGATACGGGCAAAAAAGAGAAATACCGGCAGTAGAACTGCCTGGATCTTGCCAAAACGCTTTACAGAAACATCCTCAATCCAGTTAAAGAAAAAGATGTCGGCCCTGAACAGGTACAGGAAAAACTCCATTACTCCAATACTGTTCGGCCTTTCATTGATAATCCGGTGTTTTTCCTGCAGAACGGCCTCCACATGCTGTACATAAGGATTCGGGGACTCCAGGGTCTCGTAATCGTTTTTGGGATACATGTAGATTCTTTTCATAACCTTTTTTCCACTTTATCTTTCACTGTCCTGTTCTGCATCATTCCCGCACCAGCTTTCCTTCCCTGATTTTTCCCATAAGCTCCTCCAGCGATTCCCGGTCGCCCTCGTAAAAGGAAGGATAATAACTATGGAAAATATCAAAAACTTCCCGTGGTGTTTTTTCTGTATCGTAATTATCTCTGAGCTCCAAAAGTTTTTTGCGCAGATCTGCCGGGTCATTGTAAACCACGAAACAACCGGGAAGAGTACCCGGTCCGTGCACCTCAGGATGTTCGTCGAGCCGCCACGACATGGGCCAGGAGGTGTCGGGGGTAAAGATATAACTGCCGCAGGCAAGACACTCCGCGATCGGCATGCCATATGCTTCCGTTGACTGCATGAAGTAAACGGCAGCCTTTTTATAGAGTTCCCTGATCTCCGCCAGCGTATACCTTTTTTCAAGTGAGATATAGGGGATCCCGAGTTCTTTCAGCGCACTGATCTGTTCCTCGCGGTATGCCTCATAGCCGGGATGGCTGAAGTCCACCACGGCAAAAAATTCCTCCTTTGCCACCGGTTCCAGTCCCGTGCTCTTCAGGTAAAGGCCTAACCTGCTCCAGGGCGGGGCCGGGGTGTGCCTTACTTCCGTAACGGGAGAAACGGTCAGGTGCCAGTCGTATCGTTCCAGACCGGCATGTTTCCCGGCTTTCAGCCGCTCAACTATGGTCGGGGCATTTTCGAGGTACTGAACAGCATAATACAAAACAGGTTTCTTGATGATCTTTCTGAATCGCTCCACATGGTAAGAATCGCTGTAAAACGCATACGGCGTGCAACCACAGAGGATCACGGCATCCTTTTTCCGCATAAGGGAAAACATCCTCCGGTCGCCGATATAATGATAAGCCTTGTAGAAAAAGGTTAGCCAACGGTTGTAATTCAGCATCCGGGCAGGTAATAGCCGTGTCAGGGCCTTTACCCTGAAATTGATTTCAGAAGCATGGCCTTCGTCCAGCAGAAAAGCATTCAGGGTCTCGGCCAGCACGCGGGGACTGCCGTTCTCCGGTCCGCAAAGCACGGCTATATTTATTTGTTTTCTGGTCATCTGGTTTATGTCATTATTCGTACACAACACCGGAAACGTCAGTATACTTCCGGAATAACTTCAGCGTGGCATCAAAAGAATAGAAATCCAGGAACCGGCTCCGGCTGTAATGGTTAAACTTATCCCTCTTCTCGGAGCTTAATCTCCTGATGGCTTCAATGAATTCCTCCTTTGTGTCGCACCTGGCACCCACTCTGTTAAAATCGACATCATAGCCCTCAAAGGATTCGGTCGTGCCAACGATATTTTTTCCATACATCAGTGCTTCACAGGTTTTTACCTTCATCCCGCTGCCGATAAAAACAGGAGCAAGCACATAATCGGCTGCCCGGATCGCAGCCGGAAGATCCTTTACAAATCCAAGAAAGTCAATTTTGGGATGGATGTACCGGTCGCGCAACTCATCCATCTTATATCCGGTGATCTGCAGGGTGATGTCGACCTCATTCAACACATTGCTGATAAACCAGTCCAGACCGTGCAGGTTTGCATACCAGTTGTTTCCGGTAAAGATAAAAGTGGGAGGGATGGTGGTCTGTTCACCTTCCGGATCACCTTCGAACTGATCAGTGAGACTGATGGGAATGATATCCACATTCCTTGCGCCGTAGATCCTCTCCAGTTCCTTACTGTCCCTGCTGTTCAGCGCTATTATCTGGTCGGCATGCCGACAGGCCATTCTTTCGTTATATTGTACCACCAGAACCTCCGCCAGTTTCCAGGGTTTGATCCGGAGTTTCTGTGACTGGATCCGGTATTCCACATTGTGAAAGAAGGATATGATCCGCCCCCCGTAGCCCGACTTTTTCAGTGCTGAAGCAAGGACGCCGTGTATGGAGGAATCTATAAAAACCAGGTCATAGTCTTTAGCCTGGTGTAAAAGGTCGCGTACCACCTTTCCGGAAAGGCCCCAGAATAATCCCCTCAGGTAGTTGAGCCTTTTCTTCAGGGCATGTACGGCTCCCGGTGTTAAATTATCAAGCAGGTTGATCACCTTTACGTTCTCCTCGCCCAGCAAAGAACAAAAAGACAGGTAATTCCTGTTTGTACATAACTCCCCCCCGTTTGATTTTCTCTTAACATCTTTGGAACTAATAAACAATAGCCTCATACTTCAGTTTAGTTTCAGGTTTAATACTTTACCGCTTCCCTTTATGCCCTGGCCAGGCCTTCATTATACTCCTTTCGGGCCAGGTCGATCAGGTACAGGGCAATGGCTTCAACTACAAACATCCCGTTCCTGTAAATCTCCATATTATAGTACGATACTATTAACAGATAACCGAAGAAAGCGTTTAAATAAAAACTATCCGGGGGTACTTTTATGAAAAAAGCCCTCAGGGCATACAGGAGAATCCCGAGGGTGGCAATAGCTCCGATCACAATAAAAAACCCAAGCATTCCGAGGTCGACCCAGAAAAACCCGAACTCCCTGACCATATACCCGTTTTTGCGGGAGTACTCACTGTATCCACCCGGCAAGCCTCCTCCTACCACGTAATAGGTCCAGTTCGCGGGATACTCGTGAAAGAAGTAATTATACTCCAGTTTACGGATATACTGATCGCCCATTTCCTTCTGCTTCTCTGAAGCATGCATCATATTATCTATGATTTGCTTCGCACTATCGGTTTGAAGCAGTCCGATAAACATAACCACGGCCAGGCCTACCAGGGCAAAGTTGGCCGGATTGTGTTTCAGCATCCTCAGGAAAAGGATCCCCGACATCAGCACGGCTCCCAATGTAAGGGAACGGAAACCTCCTTTCAGCAGAATGACGAAAAAAACCAGGGCAAAAAACACATTGATCAGTTTCTGGTTAACCAGATACCTGTTCAGTACCATGAAGAAGGCCAGCATCAGGAATCCGCTCCCTTCTATTTTGATGCGGATCGTACCCCGGTCGGCAAACATAGCACCCACGAAAATCCGATTGGGAAAAACAAGCAACTGGTACCAGTAAAACACAGAGTAGATCAGTGCAAAGGCAATGATGATATTTTCCAGTTCCTTTCTCTCGATCTTCTGCTCGTGGAGATAAAAATAGAAAAGGATGAAGTAGTATGGGCCAAAGGAAAGAAAAGTGTCTCTGAAGGCCTGTCCGTTATTAAACTTGGCCGACAAAATATTGGCAAAGACCCCGATAATAAAAATAATGATCGCCACCTTGAAATACTGCCCCTTTTCCTGAACCACCTTAACAAAACTCAGGCCCATGACAAGAAGAGAGATAAGGTCGGTCAGGTTATGAAAAACCGGAGGGATCATATAATACCTCCAGAAGTGAATGGAACAAAGGATCAGAAGTATGAGAGAAAATCGCTTCATTCAGGGCACTTGATTAACTGAAAATTTGCTGCATCATTTTATTGTAATTCTCCAGTTGCTTTTCTGAAAAACGACGGCACCATTCCTGGTCGAAATCCCTGACAAGGGCAAGTACTTTTTCAGGTTCGGGACAGCGGTAATTTCTTCCGATGGTTCCGGTCCGGTTTGCCAGAAATCCTGCATAACTGAGGATGTTATAAATTTTGCTGGATTCTTCGTTGGTAAAATACCTGAATTTCACAATCCCGTAATCGTCAAAGGAAAAGAAGGGAACAGCATTGTGCAGGGATACAACAATAGGGTGCATATTTTCGCCGATATAACCCGATGAGTATTTGATCAGGGCATACCACTCCTCGGGATTCAGGGGTGGCGGGATCACCTTCATGGGCGGCTCGCTGATGATCACCCCTCCGGGCATTGTCAGCAGGACTCCGGTCTTCCCTTCTTTTTCCAGGATCTCCTGGCAGCGTCGTAGCCACTCTCCTGTCACAATACCTTTGTTCTTAAAGCTGAACAGGACATAGTTATCCGGCAAGCCAAATTTCTGCGTGATTTCTTCCCTGCTGAGCTGATCCCTAACATTCTGGTTGTAAGCAAATACAGGATCGGGTGTAATGTCCGGAACCACCCGGCCGCGGGTAAAATAACTCACCATATCCCGGGTCCAGTCATCACGTACCGTAACCCTTCTGAAACGAAGAAGTGCTTTCCCGATCTCCCGGCGCATCGTACCCCTGATCACCCTGAAATTCATGTTCTGGGAAGAGGCCGACATCAGAGAAACAGGAATTCCCTTATCAATCATGGGGATGTAGCTGCCCCAGAAAGGATTCGGGAAAATTACATTGGATCTCTTTTCCTTGATCGTGATACCCTTACGCGACAGGCGTACCCTCGATAAAAAAGTCTTATGCTGCAATACCGCATCACTGCCTGTGAGTATGGCTTCAATACCCTCCTCCCTGATGATACGTACCACATCTTCGGTATTCCGGCAGATCGCGGTCAGCGGCAGGCGCTGCTCGATAAAGCGGCGGTGAGCTTCTGCCTGTTGCGAGGGATTGCCTTTGTTGTATCCTTTTTCCAGTTCGAGCGGAACCCAGTTGATAATTACCGGTTCATGCCCCTGATTCCTCAGGTAACATACGGTGGAGTATGCCTGAAGATTTGCTCCGAAATTATAAACGGAATGATAGGTAATAATGCCGGTTTTCATGGGGATATATTTTGTTTTTCAGGTTTTCGCTGCGCGGATCCGCTTCCGGACTGGCTATCCTGTCAATTTGAATCAGCGGCCCTTGATTTTATTCAGTACTTTTTTCTTAAGCTTATTAAATACCCTGACTGGCAGTACACCATAATTGGCACTCACATAACTCTTGAACAGCGGTTTCATCTCCCTGAAAAATACCTCAAGATCATCCTTTTGTAAGGCATGATAAAAGGAGATATGGCTTTGCCGGGCGATTTTTTCCCTCAGATTGTAAATTCTCTTCCTTTTACGATCGATCGGGATCTCGTTTGCTTTTACCCGTTTCACCGGATACCATTCCTTTCTGGCGTCCTTTTTGGCAATCCTGTACGACAGCGCGTCGCGACGGTGACGGAAGCCTCCTGCCTGGGAGCGGGCAACATCATCCGCTGAAAGAACTTCAAGCGTGAGCTCCCCTTCCGATATTTTCCTCGCGATCAGTTCCCCGATCTCCCGGTTTCGGACAGTGAGTATTGTCGTCCCTTTAGGATCTGCTTCAAAGCTCGGAAGCCAGGCATCCCCGATGCTGATATCTGCCGTTTCATTTACCACATCATCACAGTAATCACAGGCATTGGGCTTGAAATAACCGGCTCCGAAATCCGTGCCGTAAATATCATAGGAATCGAGATAGCGCTCCCTGTCATCCTGATCGGACCACACCTGGTAAATCTTGTATTTTGCCGGCTTATCAGGGTATTTCCTCCTGAAGTCGATGGCAACAAGATTCCTCGGATTGACCTTCATCTGCCAGCCCACCATTTTGGCGTGATTGGCACTCTTCATTCCCCCACAAACAATACCGATTGTATATTTCACCCTCGACCTGAAGACTTCATCTTCAGAAGCCAGCAGTCGGAGCGTCTTAATAAAACAGGGAACACCTGTAATGGCATAGCGACCCTCCTGCTTCCTGATAACTTCAATCATGTTGACAAGGGAAACCGGGTAGTAAGACGACTTCGAGCCTTTCAACACTTCATTTACATCCGAAATCACCGCATAATCGAACAGCGGCTTCGACGGGTCTTTGCTCGAATTGGGAACTACCTGGATGAAATAGTCCACCATTTTTTCCTTCAGCAAGGTATAGCCCAGCCATTTCCCGACTCCACCCGAGCTTCCACGCGACCGAAATGCATCGTCGTTGACATGTCCGGCATAGTTATCCAGGTAACGACCTATTTTGCTGCTTTTTTCCTGTACATCAGCGAAAATAAGATCGCCGATTTCATCCTCATTCATCGATACTCCAGAAAAGGGACAAACGGAGAGAACTTTTGCCGGACTGCTGTCGACATCTCCTGCTGCATAGGCAACAATGTTTCCGTATTCATTCATCTTTATACGGAACGGAGAATCCTTAACTGCTGCACATGCCCCGCAGCCGATGCAATAATCCTGACTGATCACCTTATCGAGAAGTTCCCTGGATTCTGATTTGTTGCTCATATTTATCTCCTGTTTCTCAGTTTGTAAGTTATTCAATTATTATCACTCTTTAAAATCCGTTCCTGTTAAAAGATTGATAATCGGCGAACCTCAGGCCCTGACCCGGGCTTTCTTTGACACCCTGTTCAGCAGTCCCCGAAGCAGTGAAAGAGCCATATCCCTGATCCTCTCCACTTCATCCTTTGTCATTCCTATATACCTGGCTATTAACAAAATAAAGCCGGACGATACCAGTACAGTCACCACCAGTCGCAAAAAGCCCTCTTTCATGAAGAAGCCCGGGATCAGCGCAAAAGCAGCGGCAAGACCGATGGTCAGAAATGACTTGAACACAATATTGCCCAGGAAAACCCGGGGATCAAGTCCGGTTAGCCGGCGGGCAAAAAACACCCTGGCACCTCCGGCGGTCAGTTCGAGCAGAATCGATACGATCAGCACCGAATAGGCGGGAAATCCCATTTTAAGCGCGGCTACCGAAAGGGGCAGGTTCAGGATCAGGAGTGAACCTACCACAAACTGGTACAGTTTAATCCGGCCAACCGATTGAACCGCCACCATGAGCCCCCAGGTGATTTGCTGGAAAAGGCTCATGATAAGAATCAGCTGGCAAAAGATCACTGCATATTCAGGGACCGATTCGAGCCAGATGTTCAGTATGTAATGCATCTCAATGATCAGCGGTACGGCGAAGAAGGCCAGCAGGAAGAAGGAAAACTTACAGGCAAGCATCGCCAGCCAGAGCATCCGGCTCCTGTCGCCCGCTCCCTCGCTTTTGACGATCTGGGGATTCATCGCCTTGATGATGTTTGCCGAAAAAGCCGCAAGCTGGCTGTTTACCTGGTTGGCAATACCAAAGGCCGCATTGGCAACCACGCCGATGAAAAGATTAAGAATAATGGCCAGTCCCTGGTTTTTAGCCACGTTACAGAAGGCTCCGAACAGATTCCAGCCACCGAAGGAAAACATCTCCCTGAAAAGTACCTTATCCCGGTCAGGCTTTTGACGGATCTTACACTCCTCGTACTTGCGGATGCAATAAATGCTCTTTATAACCCGGATCAGGATGGTGAGCGATGCGATCAGCACCCCGTAAAGGATCAGCTTATCCACCAGGGTATAAAGGATCAGGAAGGCTATCCCCAGTTTTACCACGGCTTCAAAAATCCCGGTAATGGCATCGAACAACATGTTCTCATGGGCGTTGATCGTGGCATCGTAAGGAACCGCATTGATGGTGAAAAAGGTACTGATGATCATGAACTGGTAAATCCATTTCGCCGCAAATATGCGGTCTTCGGGAATGTTCAGTCCGCCCCGGAAAAGGAAAAATCCGGCAATCTCAAGGGCCAGAACGACCACGGTTCCGATTATCAGGTGGATCAGAACGCTGGTGTTGAATACCGATTTAAGCCGGCTCATTTCTCCGGCACCAAGGTGGTAGGAAAGATAACGCTGGGTGGAAACGGCCATGGCACCGTTCAGGAAGGTCAGCATACCGATGACACCGGATACCAGGTTAAAAACACCGAAATCATCAACCCCGAGTGCAGAAAGAATTAAACGGGTGGAATACAACGAGATGAACATTGTAATCAACATCTTCCCGTAAAGAAATCCGGTATTCATCAATACCCGCTTCGACGACTGCATTCTTAATAATATGAGTTCATTATACACCCGGAATACGCTACTCCCTCCCGGAATAATTCGACGAATATAATACATTGGTTTGTCTTAATCCCTTTAAATTTGCAGGATTTTCCCAAAGTCTGCTTCCCAAGGACAGACGCTGTTTCTGCACCGATCAACAGACAAAAAAACGGGTTCTGCCCGGATAATCATTCATCAATAAAAATGCCCCGCTCAAGATTTCACCCAGGCTGTTTATCCCGCTAGTGAGCCCGCCCGCCCGGCTCCAATCACGGTATGGCAGGAACTCTACAACAGTATGTCAATAGCCATAACAAGGGTATCACAATATAATATCTATTAAAGACAGGTGTCTGCCAACAGGAATACATCGTTAATCAAATTGGATAAAATGCTTCCGGACCTGAAAAAAAGCCTTCATGAAATATTCACATAAACAATTAACTGTTAGCGACTTGTGTGTATATGTTAAAATATACATGCCCGAAGTCCTTGATTTTTAACACATTTTTCGATTGTTCACTGCAACCATTTTCTGGCTCCTCCCGTTTAAATGATTGGAATTCGACCTGTTAATACTTTAAAATTTATTGGTTCTTAAAAGTGTTAAAATGACACGATTGGCCCGGGCTAATCAAAAAGGTCTTTTTAATCTTTTAAAAATGGTTTAAATTTCGTTACGACTGATAAAGCCGCGTATTTGCCGGCAGGACAATCCGGCCGGCAGATGCAGAAGTTCAGAAATGAAGTGAAATGAAGAAGCATAGGTATTATAGTTGTTTTTTATTTCATCAGCTTCTGGCTGTTAACCGGTCCGTTCCCCAATTTACCTTCCTGCTCCCTGTTCCCGGAGCCTGTCTGTTGCAGGCAGCAACTCCGGAAATATAGAGCAGCACTCTGACCAGCTTAATTTCAAGTACAAACGTATCACTATGAAGTAACTAAACTGTAAAAAGATGGGACGACTAACGATTAAATTGTTAAAAGGAATCTTTCTGCTTGCTTTTAACTTATGGGTGGTGGGTGTTTATGCGACAACGTATTATGTGAGCAATTCCGGAAACGATGCTGCTGCCGGAACCTCAAAGGAGGCGGCATGGAAAACCGTTGCAAAGGTTAATTCTGTTAAGATGAATCCGGGTGACCATGTGTTGTTTGAAGCCGGAGGGGTCTGGAGAGAAAGGCTGGAAGCGGATCCGGGGAGCAGTGGTGAGGGCAACAGGGTTTACTACGGGCGCTATGGCTCCGGAGCCAATCCTAAACTTCTGGGTTCTGAAAAAGAAACCAGCTGGACAGCCGCCGGTACTGCCAATATCTGGAAATCAGCATCCACCTTTGAAAACCCGAGAAGCGGACCCATGGGTATGCCCGCTGAGATTTCCTTCCTCTACAATACCAATACCAAATGGGGGGATTTTCAGAATTACGATGCCGGTTTTGCAGCCCTGACCAAAGAATATGACTGGACCTGGGAAGGGAACTACATTTATGTCTATTCCAGTGAGGATCCGACTACTCGTTATGACTCGGTGGAGATTCCCCAGAGAGATCTCTGCATCTATGCTAAAAATACCGAATCGAGTTATATGGAATTCGACGGAATTGACATGGCATTTGGCCGGGTGCAGGGTTTCGGTCTAAGCTATGCCGAGGTCCCGAATCAGACTGACCTGACTTTCCGGAACCTGACCGTTTCCTACATCGGCGAACGAAACGGATCGGCTGCCTATGGCATAGAAGCCTTCCATTCCAATTTCCTTGTCGACAGCTGTACCTTCATCAGCGTCGGGCGCCGTGCGATCTCCTACAACCTCTATGAAGACGCCGACTATGCAGGTGGAAATGTGCTGATCAAAAACGTGATCGTCAGGAATTCCAGGTTTTACGAGGGATATCACACCTCATCCCTTGACCTTGCCATGATGCCAACCCCAAATTGTGTAGGCTACAGGATGGAAGAGATCTACTTCTACAATAATATTGTTGACGATACAAAAGCTCAGATTATCAACAATATGGCCAACCAGATCTTTACCCAGGAGGGTGGCGGATATATTAACAGGGTATACATTTACAACAATGTCTTTATCCGTACCCCGGGACGGAATATCCTGATAGAGGACGGAGACTCCATTTTCATCTGGTACAACACCATTGTCGGTCATAACGAGAATATCGTTTCCAGCCCCTACAGCAATGTGAGTCTGAACCACCCGAATGTGATCGATTACAGGAACAACATCCTCTACGACAACCTGGGGAATAATAATCTGCAGTCGCACGGTGTGCTCGTGTATTATACGCCAACCATTTTTTCAAAAAAAGACTATAACCTCTATTACAGCTGCTATCCTGCAATAGAAAGGAATTTCAATGCCCATCGTGCCAACAACAATATGGATGTCGGGGTGAGCTACTGGAACACGTTAAACTGGGCTGATTATCTTTCCGATAATCCGAATTTTGAACACAATTCACCTGTTCCGCAGGATCCCAACTTCGTGGACTTTGTCTTCAATAATTTCCATGTACAGGAAGGTTCTGCGGCTTTGGGAGCAGGAACACCCATTCCGATGGTGGGCAGCGACCTGGGGGGCCGTACCCGCGACCCGCTCCACCCGTCGATCGGTGCCTATGAGTTTTTCGGTGTTGTCGGGACAGAAGAAATCAAAGCTCCCGGGAACAGGACCGAACTGCTCCTCAAACAAAATCCGGCAAGGGACTATGTGGTGTGCGAGATCACCGGTAAAAACCCGGTAAATACGTACCACGCCAATATCTATTCCATCACCGGTGCCCTGGTGCATGTGAGTCCCCAGATCGGGAGCAACGATGGCGTGATCATGCTTCCGGATCATATGGTCAACGGGATCTATATCGTGGAAGTTGTGCTGGACAATTCAGAAAGGCTTACCGCCAAACTCTGCGTATCCCGATAGTACACTCCGCGTGATATATAACAAAGCAGTCTGGCCGGATTAGCCAGACTGCTTTATTTTATCAATATGCAATATCAGAGTTTCCTGCAATAGATCCGCTGCATATCATGCATGTTCAGGTGAACGTAGAGTTTGTTCAGCCCGAGTTTCAGAGCGAGCTTATTGAAAAACTCTTTTTTCCCCAGCATAATACCGATATTGTGGAAAAGGCGGTCAACTGTAAGTGTCCTCCCCACTTTATCGTGCCTGATCACCTCAAAACCCTTGCTTTCAGCCAGGTCCCTGAGGCTCTTTTTCGTGAAGAAAAAGATATGGCCGTTGCAGCGCATACTTCTTTCCCTGTGCTTTAAGAGTTTAAAAGTGAGAGAATCATAGGTCGGGGTTTCGAGGACCATGATACCTCCTTTCCGGAGAACATCATGACATTTCTGAACAAAGGCTTTCGGATCGTAAACATGTTCAATTACATGAAAGGATACGACCACATCAATGCTTCCGTTATCGATGGGTGAAACCTCAAAAGGCGTTGATAAAACCGTCAGACCGAATTCCCGCTCCGAATAAAGCCGGGGTAAGGGCAGCGGTTCAATACCGATGACATTCCATCCTCTCTCCTTGGCTCCGTGCAGAAAAACCCCGGTGTAGGATCCCACATCAAGAAGGGTGCCTTTCTCAAACTTTTCAAGGTAATCGAGTACCCGGGCATAGTCCTTCTGCTGAACGTATTGTTTTTTCAGATACTGGTTTTTCTCAGGAATAAAACCGACCAGCTTCTGTTCCATTTCTTCCTTGTCAAACTCGATCTCTTCATCAGCTGAAACCTTTCCGTCGACTGTATGAGTGGTCTGGGGATTTGCATAGATCAGACCGCAATGCTTACACTTTACAACCCGGTGGATCTGAGCCTTATTCTCCGGAAACAGGACCGTATAGTCATCTGCGCCGCAATTGTTACACTTTACATATACTTTATCCATTCTCAATTAAATAATTATTACTATTGGGTGATCCGATACTGCCATTTCTAAATAACAGAAGTGGCTTATCGTTCAAAATTAACAGAATTCGATTATTATTCCTCTTTTAGCACGATTATAAGCCCTGAAGAACCGGGAATTAAAAAAAAGGGTGCCAGAATCGGCACCCTGACAATATCCCAAAATTACAGAAATTACTGGCAAAGTTTGTAGTTCTCAATAAAATAGGTCCACCTGGTGGCATCATAGATTCCGCCTTCTCCTCCGGTCGACAGATAATCTCCGATGGGAACCGAGAAGAAATGATAGGAACTGGTTTCCAGATCCTGGTAGGGGAATGACAGATAATCGGGGCAGCTGGAACTTAAATAGGTATTGAGCTCATCTTTGCTTCCGACAAACAGATACGACTTATTAATGATATTCGAATATAATGCCTTCGCGGTAAAGGTCAGCTGGTCATCGACAAGTTCAACATAAACCGAACCGATCGGATAGCCTCCGTAGGGAGATACGATACTGTAGGTCTCGCTGGTAAAACTGGCCAGATCGATCTCATTGTAGCCAAAGTAAGCTCCCCAGTCACAACCCTGGGCAAAAAGAGTACCCGTGGTGGTTCCGAAAGACTGGAAATAGGATTTCAAGGCGAAGATGACAGATCCTTCCTTTTCTCCGCTTTTACCCCAGGCAGTCTCGTTGAAAGTACCGTCTTCACTGATCACAACAGCATGTGCAAAAATATCCAGATAACCACCATCTGCATTAAGTTCACCGATGGGAATTTCGTGAATAACCGTTGCAAGACCTTCACCACTGTAGCTGTAGGGGAAATGACCAATAACCGGATTACCCTTTTTATTTACAGGCAGCTCAGCAACATCACCCAGGAAAAGATGGGTTTCAGAAATAAGGTAACCTTCAGCAGCCACGTACTTAACATACACGTTAGTTGCATTGTTGGCTACCACAACTTTACCGACGTTAATACTCTGACCGGCGATCAGGTCAAATGATTTGGTCACACAAACATCGGCGGGCAGTTCATCTACAAAAACCGGATTAACAACCAGGGCTTTTAATCCGCTTTCCGGAGAAAGACCGTTATTCTCCTTTTCACAGGAAGTAGTAAGCAACAGGGCAAATACTACTGCCAGGCCAGCTCCAAATCTGATAATCGTTTTCATCTCTTTTGATTTAAATTATTTGTTCGCTTTATTACACAGAACGACACGGTAAAGATAAACCATTCAAGTCTTGTTTTTCAGATGATTAAACTGCGTTCTGATCAGATTGGAAAAGGGTAATTCCAAATTACGGAATTACATGATGACAATATTTTAGGCGTTGCAGGTCGAAAATATAAGGATATGACGTTTCTATCATCGATTTATCGCTTTTTATTGCAATAATTTGACCTTCTGTCAATATCATCTCCCGGAGATCAATTGCCCCTTTTCAGGGACCGGACCTTCAATTCTTGTGACTTAATTATATCCAATTCCGACTTTCCGCACGGAATTTCTGGTGTTCAAGCCTCCCTTTAAAAACCTTCAAAACGCAGGTGTATGTAGCTTGTTTTTCGACCAGCATTCGAAAAATACAGGTTATGTATTTGATTATGTGTTTATTATAAGGGTTGTGGAAATGAAGATTTCATTCTCCAGTCATTCTCCTTTATACTGAACGGCTCCCAGGCTAGGTGGAAAAGTGACAGGATTGTTATACAGATCACGATCAATTTGTTCAATGCGCTCTCCTGCACCTCTTGCCACTGAAAATTTTGACAAAGCAAACTGAAAATCGTGCATTTCGAAGAGCGGATCACAGGGTTCGGGTGAGTGTTGATCGAAATCCGGACATGTTTGCAGATAATTCTTCCACTCGGAAGCATTGAAATAGCCATGATATCCTCCTGTGAAATTCTTTTCAGGAAATTTCTGATAATAAAGGTTATAGTCCTTACGGAGGTAGGAAGATTCCCGGAAGAACATCAGCACTCCGTGATCCTCAATTTCTGGCGGCAGATCGAGATAGAAGATATTGTTCCGGAGATCAACCCACCGGGTAAAATTAAAGGAAGCCGAGGCATAGGGAGGGGGGATCCCGTTCTGATTGAAGCCGTAAATGGTATTGTTCCAGACATATACCGTATCCCCGCCTTCCGTCAGGATATGCCTGCCTGTAGCGCCTTTGAAGAGATTATTGTAAATATATATGTTGTTGATCTGTGCGCCTCCGGCCTGGATAAAAAGCTGGTTGGAAGTGTGATTGTTTCTTACACCAACCACCAGGTTGCTGTCTTCTTCTACAAGATTGTTGTAAAACCATACGTCGGTTATAACCGATCGCCTGCATCCGGGCATTGCCGCAAGATCCAGGGAAGTGGTATGCTGTCCGTTCCTGAACCGGCAGTTCCTGACAACAATATTCCTATGTATGCGATTCCGGGGCAGTATATTAAGTTCAGCAAGCTTTTCCAGCAACCATCCTGCCGGGGTAATATCCAGTATTTTCGGTGAATAAAGGTTATAGGAGATTCCTCTGCGTCCACAGTCATTTATCTCACAGTTTTCGACAAGCAGACCCGAATGTGCAACGGAAAGCCCGTAGGAGGCATCTCCCCCTTTCACGCCAATCCATCCCACGTGCATATGACGGAAAACCAGGTTCTCCGCACGTGTACCCGACCATCCACCATCAAAGCCCATGCTTCGTGAAAAGAAAAGATCTATCCCTGATATTTCAATATCCCCTGCCGGACGCCACTTCCTGGTCCTGATACAGCTCTTTCTTTCAGGATTTTCAATCGCACTAAAGCGCTTTCCGGGATCGGAACCGGAATAAATATAAAGATGTCCCCTTCGGTGGGTCCATTCGAACTCTTCTTTCAATTCTTCCGGATTATCACCGTCTCTTTTCCTGAAACCCCAGAATATCTCCCCCTGCCTGTCGACAAAAAACAGCTCTGCGTCATACCTTCCCCGGAAGGGATCCTTCACTCTTTCAGTACTTTTCCAGACTCCCGGAATCCCTGAAGGCTTCCACTCCAAACAGACCTCCGATCCCAGGATCCGGGGATTTGATCCCTGCCCGTAACGCGAAAACACCAACGGGCGCCCTGCATTTCCTGAATGCCTGATATACAGGGTTTCCCTCCAGGTGCCCCCTGCTTCAAGAAGGATGGAATCTCCCGGAATCAAGTCACAACGATTGAGCCTTTCCAGCGTGCGCCATGCCGACTCCCGGGAAAGACCATCAGCATGGTCATTCCCGCTGTTGCTCACATAAAAGGCATGGGGTTCACTCCTTTGTTGACAGGCCGTCAGCAAAATAAGCACCGAAAAGGCAGCCAGCATTCTCACGGCACTGGGCAACAGCATCCGGAGCCAGATTATTTTGTTTCTTCCGGGCTAAACCGTATAGCGCCCAGATCAGGCGGATTATTAACCGGATCACCATAGAAATCCGTTGTGATCATACTGATCGGTACTCCGGCACCTATCGCTGGAGAGCCCGGCCTGAGATGAAAGTCATTCCTGTTATCGACAAACTGAGGGTCGGCCGGAACAGGAGAATGCTGCTCAAAAAGCGGGTTCCGGCTTAAGTATGTCCCCCATTGCTGGGTGTTCCAGTAACCCACGCTCCCGTCCTGAGCATTATTTACCCGGTGCGTGGAAAAATGTCGCTCCGTACCGGGAAAAAGGCTGTAATAAAGATTGTAATCCTTCCGGATAAAACGGCCCGGAACATAGTACATCATCACGCCATGGTTGTTCAGGCTTATATTACCAAGATTATCATAAAGGATGTTGTTCCGGTAATCAACATTGCGCGCATGATTCAGGCCCACATTACTGTAGGGGCTTTTGCTTATATTTTCGTTGTGACCGAAAATAGTATTGTTCCAGATGAAAACGGAATCTCCGCCTTCGATCAGAATATTCCGGCCGGTTGAACGGTTAAAGATGTTGTTGTAGATGTAAACATTGGAAATATAGCCGGCACCTTCCTGGGTAAAGATCTGGTTCGAAAGCTTATCCTCTCCTTCCATCAGGACTTCATGATCATCTATGTAATTATTATAGAAATAGACTTCCCTGATCGTATCTCCCTTGCATTCCTCCATCATGGCAAGATCAAGCGAAGTAGTATGATAGCCCCTTTTAAACACATTATTCCGGATTACGAGATTACGGATATTGATCTCCTCTCCGGCGGGTCGTTTTGTGTACATGTTTATAGAAATTGCCCGCCGGCCACAGTCGTTGATGACACAGTTTTCGACCAAGAAGTTGGAATGGAAAGCAACAATGCCATATGCGGAAGAGGCCCCTTTCAGGCCGATATAGGCAATGTGGCAATTCCTGATGGTCAGATCGGTCTGCTTATACACCTCGGGATACCCGCTGTAATAGCCGCTCCTTTTGGAAAAGGCCATGTCGATCCCGTCGATCACAATATAACTCGACGCCTCGCTGCTGGCTGTAACACAGCGTTCTCTCTGGGGCACTTCAACCCCGTCATAACGAGTTCCCGGATTATCTGGCGACCAGACATAGACAGCGCCGTTACTCCAGGTCCAGTCGTACTCTTTTTTTAGATTGGAAAAATCAGAAGTATATTCCTGAAAATCTCCCCAGATCACCGAATCCTTCACCAGAAACCAGATCTCCCCGCCATAGTATTTTCTCATATCCTCAAAGGTTCCCGATGCTTTCCAAACAGCTCCGGGCTTTACTGACTGCCAGTTCCCGGCCTTCTCGGACCCGATGAATCTAGGGTTTTTTCCGGTGCCATACCGGGTGTAGACCACCGGCTTACCTATGGCTCCGGGATCAACCTGAAGTGTACCCCTCCAGGTACTCCCAGCTTCAAAATACACGGTATCACCGGGAAGAAACCTGGCCGAATTGACTTTGTCAATGCTTTTCCAGGCTGTTTGGGGCGACCGTCCATTTGCATTGTCATTGCCGTTGTTACTGACATAATAATGTCCCTGGGTTTTACTCTGACATCCCGTGGAAATAAAGATGTGAAGGAAAATCAGGAGCGCTGTAATGTATTTCATGACTTATTTTTTTACCAATGTTTAAAATCAACAATCAAACAACCTCCTGTCCTGCAGGTCCCCGTTCAGGTGAGATAGCCTCCCAGCTTCTGATAAAAACGGGAGTCTTTCGTCAACAAGTATCTTTCAGCCAGGTAGGTCTGGATGTAAGTAAGCAATACACTGAAAAATAGCAGGAAAACCGAACCGACTATACTGATCCCCAATCCGTATGTCCTGCCTCCGGTGATCACATCCCAGAGATAGTAGGCAAGGATATGCCACAGGTAGATCCACAGCGATTTGGAAGACAGCCATACAATGGCCTTCCTGTTAAACAGAGAGGTCAGTTGATGCCGGAAAAGATAAATAATATGAATGGCAATAAAGGAATAGGCTATGTAATATAGCCTTGGCGGATATTTATAAACCTGAGTCTGGACAAAGGAACCTTCTGTTTTAATCAGGTAGAAAGCAATTCCTGCAAAGACAAGGCCTGATACGATGGATATCAGCAGGACCGTTCTTTTGGATAATTCTCCCAGCTTGAATCCGTACAGATAAAGCACCGAATAAGGAATAATTACGAATATTACGTTATCGAAAAAATCCCTGTAATTCTTTCCAATGATGCCTTCGGTAAAATAGAACGACGCTTCGTGGAAGGCCCAGGCCAGAATGAGGATCAGCATGTAAACTCCCGTATGGGTCACCTTTTTCCTGTAGGCAAGCGAGAACGGGGTGATCAGGGCCAGGATGAAATAAACCTTGAAGATCCATACAAATCCGGAATAAAGCGGATAGGACAGCAGGATGTCGATAAACTTAAAGGGATAGTCGACATGAAGCACCCGGGTAACGAAATACAGGAATGGATAAAAGAAAGTCAGGAATATCCATGCTGGAAAGACAATCCGGCTGAGCCTTTTCCTTAGAAAAGGTTTTACCTCCAGTTTCTTTCGCTGATAGATAAGGGAGTGCGTAAGTGCAGAGGTGATAATGAGCAGCGGGGTCCCGAAATTTCGCAGCTGATACAGCCAACCGGGGGGATCGGCATGGGCAACCATGATTACAAGGATCCCCAGGAACCTCATCAGATCCAGACTAACATCTCTTTCCTTTTTTAACTCCATTTCGTTTCTTTTTCCGGGATTCTTAATCCCCGTTTACCGGGACCTGCGTACCTCCCGTATGTCTAATGACCGTATTTAACTTCTTCAGATCGGCAATGAACATTTCCTCAAATACCTCGGTTCCCTTTTTATTCATATGGGAAGAGTTGTAGAAGTAGCCTTTTTCAAGACAGATCGGATCGGAAGAATAATCCAGGAATGGGATGCCGTATTTAGCAGAGAAATCCTGGTAATAACGGATCACCTCGGCCCTGTTGTCGATAAATTCCTGTCCCTCAATATAATCAGGAGTAAGAACAAGGACCACATCGATTCCCCTCGTCTGGCAATCGGCAAGAAACACATCAAACAGGCGTATCGACTCGGGGTCCAGCTTTACATAATACTTGTCCATCATGGCCTTGGCTTTGGCAAATTCATCGGTCCACTCATAGTCGTTGGCTTTGAATCCTTTTACTCTTTCCGTACTTGTATTACCGAGTGAAAGCATGTTCTCGAAGGCTACGGTAACCGCTTCCGATTCGCCGATATATCTTACAAGCGGAAGAATATAGTCGAACTTTGAGAATCCCTGGTAACCGGTAGTATATTCCCGCACATTCTTCCTGTAGATGTAGGGCAGAAACTGTTCGTAATTATAAAGATCGACCCGGGTGTAGAGGCTCAGCACATCCACCGACATAAGTATGATCTCAGGCTGTGGATTGTTTTCAAGGTATTCGAGATGACGAAGGTATTCCATCCTGAAATTATGCCCGTCAATCCCGAGATTGTAACAGCTCAGACCCAGGCTGTCTTCAATAACCTGCGGATTGATGCCGGTCCAGGCTTTTGACGATCCGTAGATAACAATTTTAGAATTCACCTGGCCGGAGTAAATATCGTTCCAGACGGGGTATTCACCGCAGGCAAACCAGTTGGATTTTTTTAAATTGACTGAAATGATATAATCGACCGGGTAAGCCAGGACCATCAGCGGGAGAATGAAGATCAGTATCCTTTTAATATTTCTATTCATTGAATCGGCTTTTTTCCTTTTAATCATTTTCCTTATGTTCCGCAGAATTTCAGGAAGTTAAAATGCTTTTCTGTCAGAACTGGAAATAAATAAAATTCGTTGTATTAAATTTTCCCAAAAACAAAACGATGACCAGGATAAGATAGTAAACCAGCATCTGAAGCCAGAAGGGTTTGCTGTGCACTATGTTCAAAAGGTCGTGTCCTTTTTCCTTCAGAATATCGGTAATGATGAGGATCAATGCAAAAAATCCCCCGATCAGGAGTTCTGTGGTCTTCAGTCCCAGATCTGTTACCGGCTTACTCCTGCTGAAATCGAAAAGGTGACCGGTAAAATAAAGCGCGTCACCCAGGCTGTGGGCAAAGAAAAATATCAGGGAAAAACTGAAAAACAGATAGGTGAAAATCCTGCTAAGGGTATTGTTCAGGGGGAGTCCTGCCTTTTCCCCGATCCGAAGTCGGGTTCTTTTGGTAAAGAACTCATAGTTGATGGCAATCCCCTGCAACAAGCCCAGGATCAGGAAGGTCCACATCGGTCCGTGCCAGATCCCGATAACTAGAAAGGTCAGGAAAATAGCATAGACCGAAGCCCATTTCCCCCACCGGCGACGCTTGAAAATAACCGTCTTAAAAATGTAATCGTTACACCAGTTGGAGAGGGATATATGCCATCTCCGCCAGAACTCCGACACATTCCGCGACAGGAAGGGACGGTTAAAGTTGTCGGTCAGGTTAATGCCAAAGAGCCTTGCGATACCCAGGGCCATATCGGTGTAGCCCGAAAAATCGGAATAGATATAGATGGCCTGGATCAGCAAAACAAACAACAGGGTCCAGCCCGAATACTCCCCCACATCCCCGTATACCTTATTGACCATGACACCCAGTCGCTCGGCAATCACAAGTTTCTTGAACATCCCGAAAAGAATGAGCCTGAAACCGGCAAAGAGATCCTCGTAACTGAATGGCCGGGGATTCCTCAGCTGGGGCAGGAAGCGTTCCGATCTTTCAATGGGTCCGCTGAGGATCTTGGGAAAAAACAGGTTATATATCAGGAAATACCCCAGGTGCTTTTCGGGTTGCTCCAGACCACGATATACGTTGATAACATAGCCAATGCTCTGAAAAGTGAAATAGGAGATCCCGATCGGAACCAGGAGATCAAGGTAAGGCAGTTCCTTGTCGCTGAAGGAGTGAGCGATCCAGTTAACATTCTGGATCAGGAAATCGATATACTTGTAAAATACGAGCTGACCGATGTTCAGAATCAGGAAAAGCAGGTAAAGTCTCTTCTTCCTGACCGGTTGGTCAACTTTCTTAATGATCCTTCCGAAAAAGTAATTTGCCAGGGCGAAGACCGTTGCATAAACAAGAAAGGAAACGGAATAATAGCCCAGATAGAACATGCTGCCGATCAGCAAAATACTCCATCGATACTTAGCGGGTAAAACGAAATATAACACTGTTGCCAGCAGGAGCAGCAACCACATCCATAGCGTACTGATAATCATCGGGAACTCGCTTAGAGATTCTTAAATTCTTTTTCTGTTATGTTAATTAACTCTGCAACAAACAATTCCGCTGCCCTGGCTGAAAGAGTCATGTTCGGATGAGAGTCGTCCGGACCGACGGCATATTCCGGCTTGAGATAAAGGCCACCTTCCGTTTCAATGGATCTGAAATCAAAGATCGTGATATTGTCGCCTTCTTCATCCCAGGTGTTTTTAACCCAGTCGGCCATTTCAACGGCTCTTCCGGCATTCTCCTCATTGGTCTGGTTCTCAACCAGGGCCGCACCCGTCCATACGATAAAACGGGTCTCCGGAAAACTATGCATTTTTTCCTTCAGCGCTTCATACTGCAGCTGATAATTAGCCAGAGTTTTCTTTTCTGAATTTATATCTGCCTGCCCGTCATCCGCAAGAATATTACTGTATGGAAAACAGAACTTGAAAACAATCACGTCATAATCAGGCGTTAACATCTCAAGGGTGGGCTCCTCCATGAAGGGTTTCGGCCCGGCGTTCTTCACCCAGATGTTATAATAATCGAAGGGGTAGTTCTTCCATTTATAGGGATCTCCCGAAGGAAAAGCCCTCTCTTCAATGCTGATCTTCCTTCCTGACTGATCATTATACTCCTTCAGCAGACGGGGAACCATGCAGGTTTGCTCTTTGAAAGAAAACCGCTGTCCCTGTTTAACATCTCCGTACCAGACGTTCTGCCCGGTACTGTGATGCAGGAAGATGATCTTCATATCAGGACTCTCATAGGTGAGCTCCTTTTGAACCGGTTTACATGCAGAAAACATAAATACGGCTGTTAAAAAAATTATTCCTGTTATGGTTTTCATGTTTCTTCTGTTTTGGTTATTTCTCAACCCTTGATCTTTTTCCCGGTTGCGCTCATGCTGAGCTGTTCCTTTATATCAAAGACCTGCGGGATCTTGAAAAGAGCAAGGTGTTTAGCGCAATGTTCCTTTAAAAATTCCTCGTTCAGCTTTTTACTGTCATTCACAACGACGGTCGCTTTCAGGGCTTCCCCCAGGATTTCATCTTCTATTCCTTCCACGGTACAGTCGATCACCTCGGGAAGCGCAAGTATAACCGCTTCAATTTCTTTGGGACTGATCCGCTTACCTCCCACTTTAATTATTTCTTTCTTCCTGGCTGTCAGGTAAATATATCCGTCATCATCCACCGTACCCAGGTCGCCGGTGAACAGCCAGCCATCTTTCAGCGCTGCAGCGCTTCCTTCCGGATCCATGTAATATCCGATCATGACATTGTCGCCGCGGGCCATTACCTCTCCTGTTTCTCCCGGCTTTACCGGTTCACCTGATTCGCCGATAACACGAAGGGTGACTCCGGGTATTCCTTTCCCGATCGATCCCTTTCTTGTCTCGTAATCCTTCTCGGGTAAATAGGAAAGTCGCGCCGTGGCTTCGGTCTGCCCATACATTACGATAAACTTCACCTCCGGATGAGCCTGTCTGAACTCATCAATAAATACCGGGGCCAGCTTCCCTCCGGCCTGGGTAACATATTTCAGGTGAGGAAATTCCGTGCTTTTAAAGGAGTCGGATTTGCGTAACAGGATCTGAAAATGTGTGGGAACTCCTGCAAAACCTGTACATTCATTGTTTTTCAGGTCATTGATCACCGCACCAAGGAAGATAAACGCATTATTGAAGACGATGGACCCCCCGACCCGCAGGTGGGTGTGCAAAAGCGAGAGCCCGTAGCAGTAATAGAAAGGCAGAACTACCAGCATCCTGTCATCGGCACCAAGACCCAGGTAGTCGACAATCGAAGAAGTATTGGCAATCAGGTTTTTGTGGGATAGCATAACGCCTTTGGGTTTCCCTGTGGAACCCGAGGTAAAGATGATCTCTGCACAGCGCTCCTTATCAAAACCAGCCTGCGGGGCACAGGCCATTTCTCCGGTATCAGCCAGGTGATCGGGCAGGAGGCAGTTTTCTTCTGAAAGGCCCAGCCTTTGTTTAACCTGGGGAACGGCAAAAATAAGTGGAGTCTCTGTCAGATCACGGATATATCTGAAACTTTCCGGTTCAATCATCGGATCCAGCGGTACCACCGTATTACCCGATTTAAGGATGGCCAAATAGGTGACCAGGAAAAAAGAGTTATTGGGGGAAAGGAGGATAATATTCTTCCCTTCACCAACCCTGCTCCTGATCATCCCTGATACAGCGCAGGCCCTTTTATAAAGCTGCTCATAGCTCAATTCCTCTTTCCCGACCAGGAAATTCTTTTTGAGCCCGGAGGTGTTTTCGAAAAAGAAGTCGAATGCGTTCATGGGGTTAGCAGTTTAGCGGGTTAGCGGGTTAGCGGGTTAGCGGTTTAGCAGTTTAGCAGTTTAGCGGTATAGCGGGTTAGCGGGTTAGCAGTTTAGCGGGTTAGCAGTTTAGCAGTTTAGCGGGTTAGCGGGTTAAAGGATATGGAAGGCTAATTGGTTTTTCTAAGAAGATTTGCAAGTACTTTTTCTGTTTCAACAAACTTTACATTATAGACTTCATTTTTATCCTTTTCGATATATCCTAATCGAATAGCAATGGAATATTGATAATACAATTCGCGAAGCGAGCCAAAAGCAATCTCCAGGAACCTTTTGTATTCAGCAGTTGATGTTCTTGAACAACCTTCAACAATGTTAGAGGGTACTGAAATGGCCGCTCTTCTCATTTGAGATGACAATCCATATACTTCCTCTTTCGGAAATCCCCTGGTAAACCGATAAACCATAATTACTAATTCATCGGCTAATTCGAACGCCCGTAGTTTTTTGTGATCCCTCATTTTAATGTCACTATTTAGATAAACACAAAATTGTATCACGCTAAACCGCTACCAAGCTAAACCGCTACCAAGCTAAACAGCTACCAAGCTAAACAGCTATACCAAATAGTCCCTTACAGGCGACATCCTCAGATACTCCGTAGTCTTCCGCTTTCTTTCAAAATTGAGGAACAAGGCAGCAACCCTTTCCGGTGTTTCTCCCATTACGGCAGCCACTTCTTCCGGTGAATACCCGTTTTCATAGCCATACCAGTAACGGTCCATCTGGTCAAAAGGAAGCTGGTAGAAGAACTCTTCCTGGGTCTGTTCGGCAGTATAGGTATCGGTGGTCGGTGTCCTTTCAATGATCCCACGGGGCACGCCCAGGTATTCAGCCACCTGGTAGACCTGTGTTTTGTAGAGGTTTCCGATCGGCATAACATCGGCTCCGCCATCGCCGTATTTTACAAAGAATCCCTGTTCCTGCTCATGTTTGTTCGGGGTTCCGATCACGGCATAATGCAGGGCCTCCGCATAATAATAAAGCATCGACATCCTGGAACGCTGCTTAAAGTTGGAGGAAGCAACGATCTGCAGATAATCACGGGCATGCAGGATTTTCTCCTGCTCGCGGCCATCTGGTCCGATGATGGTAAGGGAGAAGAGCGGGGGAAGGTTGTTGAATAAACCGCTTTGCTTAACCCCAATCTTCATTTTATAGCTTGCGGGATCGTATTCAGGGAAAGCTCTTTTTACCGCTTCATCCCTTCTTTCATAGCATTTAAATCCTTTCAATGTAGGGGTCAGGTTCTCCAGATGGAGGTCCTTTACACCAAAAGTCGCCGCAAGTTCCCTGGCCAGCATTTCACTTTCCGGACTTGAATCCTGTTCCGGCATCATAATGGCGGTCACTTTATCGGGACCGAAGGCTTTTGCAGCAAGGCCGAGGCAGACCGAAGAATCGATCCCTCCGCTCACACCCACCACGCCGCCATAGCGCCGCATCTGGGTATGTACATCTTCCCTGAGTTTACTGGTGATGGCGTCAACTACTCCCGCTACATCCTTAAGGAGTATAATGTCTTTTGAAAATGGTTCTTTCTTATTCATGATTCAAAATTATTCTTCAATCAGTTTTAAATTAACTAACCTGTTTATGCTGAGCCCTTCATTTTTACCTTCAATGTATTGATAATGAAGCATCTGCGTGGAGAGAATGGTGACAAGTGCCATGCTTTCCGTTTCAGAAGCCTGACCGCTGGTCCTGATCTTATTAAGCAGGGTTTTTACTCCGGCCGGATTAAAGATTCCGGTTGCAGCCAGATACTCATCAGAGATCATCTGACGAGAATATTCCGGCAGGCTGTCCGAGAGGAAAACGGAAGCTATAGGCGCCCTGTAGGCCTGTTTTGAACGATTTAAAATAGATGGAGGAATCTTGTCCTTAACCAGCTTCTTCAAGAGGTATTTCTCCTGAAGCCCTTTCAATTTCAGGTTCGCCGGTACTGAAGCAAGGAACTCAATCACCCGGTAATCGAGGAAGGGATAACGTCCTTCGATGGAGTTGGCCATTCCCATGCGGTCGCCCTGTGTTGAGAGCAGGTATCCCGACATAAATACAGTAGACTCCAGCCACTGGGCCTTTTCCAGCGAGCCCCAGGTGGAGAATCCTTCCGGAAGGATCCGGTGAATTTCCTGACGGGGATCATACTCCGCAGTGTTGCTGCGAACGGCTTCTCCCACGTACTTACTGATATGCCCGGAATTATTCCACCTTAATAAATGAGAGTACAGGGGATTATCGGTATCCTCCAGGCGGAAGCCAAAGAACATCTTGAGAACATTCGGATTGGCATTCTGCATCTGGGGCAGGTAGGGATAAAGCTTTGTCAACAGCAAGGGCCGTATAGCCGAACGGGGCTCACGGGCCCAGAATCTCCGGATCTCACTTTCCTTGAAGATGTTATATCCCGCCAGCATTTCATCGGCTCCTTCCCCGGTGATCACGACCTTGATCCCGTTTTCCCGGACCAGGCCGGAAAGCAGCATCATGGGGGTCGGGGCCGTCCTGATCATGGGAATTTCTGAATGCCAGACCACCTTCGGGAAATTCTCGGCAATATCCTTCGCGGTGCAATTGATGGATTTGTGGTTGGTATTGAAGTACTTTACCGCTTCATTCTGATACGAACTTTCATCATAGGCCTTTTCCCCGAAAGTGATCGAAAAGGTATTCAGTACATCCGGCTCAATTTCCTTGATATAGGCAACGGTTGCACTGGAATCGATTCCTCCGCTGAGGTAGGCTGCCACCTCCACATCGGCACGGAGGCGGATGCGGATGGCATTGGAAAACAGTTCGTCGAATTTTTCAAGGTACTCATTGAGCGAGAGCTTCTCCAGGTCGTTACTGAAGGTGAGCTGCCAGAATCTTTCGATTTTCAGACCCTGACTGTTGAGTGTCAGACAATGTCCCGGCGACAACTCATCAATCCCCTCAAAAACCGAAGCGGGGGTGATCGTCGTCCAGTAAGTCATCATCTGCAGTAAACGCTCTCCGGAGATCTTCCTTCGTACCTGTTCGTTTTCAAATATGCTCTTGATTTCAGAAGCAAAAGTGAATATACCATCCTGATAATGAAAGAACAGTGGCCGGATCCCAACGCGGTCGCGGGCCATAAACAGCTCATCCTTCACGTTATCCCAGATGGCGAAGGCAAACTGGCCGTTAAGCATGCCCAGGCACTGCTTTCCATAAAGGGCATACAACTGTACCAGTACTTCGGTATCGGAGGTGGTTTTCAGGTGATAACCCCTTTTCTCCAGATCGGCTTTCAACTCGACATAATTAAATATTTCGCCGTTAAAAACGATCCAATATCTACCCGACAGATCGGAAATGGGCTGCTGGCCCCCGGAAAGGTCGATGATGCTCAGCCGTACATTACCGATGGTGGCTTTTGCGGAATGATAAATCCCGCTCTCATCAGGACCGCGGTAGTATATCCTGGAGAGCATACGCTCAACAACAGCCCGGCGTTCATTCCGGTCGGGCGAATTGACAACTCCTGCAATCCCGCACATGTTCCTTTAGGCTGATTTACGTAATACGAATTCTGAAATGGCTTTGATCGATTCGAAATTCTCCTCTACCATATCCACGTCTGTGGCTTTGATCTTGAAAGTATCCTCAAGGTAAGTGATCAGCATGACCAGCCCCATCGAATCCAGAAATCCGTTTTTGAACAGTAATACATCTTCCGTTATCTTATCCTTACTGGAAAATGTGTTGTCATAAACATACTGAAACACTCCTTTTTTAATTTCTTCAATATTCATACTCTGCTAATCTGATAAATTTATAATCGTTATTTTATTCACCAAAAAGAACTCTAAATTAGTATTTTTCCGACGGATGGCCCCTGCAAAATCACATTATTCGACAGCCTTGATCCTAAGTTCCACAGGCATCTCCTCCGGCGTGTCGAGCAGCCTCTTTTTAAAATTTATTAAAAGCTATTAATAAAATCGTTTTACCCACAGATACTATAGTTTCCCTAAAGAAAAACGGACATTTGTCATAATGAGCTAAATGCCCGCATTTTCTTGCATCTTTTTTAAGGGTTCCGGAAACCGCCCGGCTTATGTTGCATCAGGGCAAATAAACCACCCTCTTAACAAGGTTGAACTGCTCTCCCGTAACTTTTACTAAATAGGTCCCGGGGGCAAAACCTTCTGCATTCCAGACAAAAGAACCGGAATCCATACCCTCATTGCCCAGGTCCTCCACCAGCCGGCCGTATAAATCATAGACAGCTACATTAACAGAACTGATCTCCCTTCCGGTGATCTCGATAGTTATCCTGTCGCTGAAGGGATTGGGATAGATCCTGAGATCCCCTACACCCGGGGCAGGATTCACCCCGGAAAGGTTCCCGGTATTCTGAAAATCCAGCGGATTGAAGGCATCGCCTGCCACCATATCCTTTTCGAAAGTAATTGTTCCCTCCAGCTCATAACTCTGGTTTTCCGAGACATCAAGGAAACTGAAATGAATTTCTTCCCCTTCTGCACTGTTACTGTAGATCATGATCGGATACAGGTAAGTTCCGGTGGGAGAGAAATAAAGACCGTCGGTAACCCCCCGGCACTCGTCCCCGGCGTAGGCCAGAAGGAGATCTTCTTCCGATCCGCTGACCGTACCGTCCAGAAGTACCCGGGCCGTTACCGTGCCATTAAATTCAAAATCGTGAATATTGAGGTAGGCATCCACCGGAGAATTTTCCCTGGCAACGGCTAACTTCTTCACCGGGGCTGTCGCCGGATAAGTGAGAGTGCCTGAATTTGCCATACGAATCATATATCCGTTCCCGGGGGATAGTTCTGAAAGAGTTCCGAACCAACCTGTCCCTGCATAATAAGTCGAGGAACTGACCTGGTCTTTAATATAATCCTGGTCGGCCAGAGTGAGAGAAGCAAGAGCTTCTCCAAGGGGCATGGCTGTCTGCGGAAGATAGCCGATCCAGTTCCAGCCTGCACTGATATCAATACCCGCTGTGTCCGGATCCACAGGCAGACCGGTCAAGCTCATGTTGAAAGCCTGTCCCGCCCTGAATAGATATAGATCCCTCGGATCGAGTTCAAGCAGTTTTCCAAACCAGCCATAACCGTCATAATAGCTCGAAGAGTATACCTGATTTTTTATGTAATCCCCTGCGATATTGTTTGCTCCGAAGCAACTGCCAAGCGAAAGGTCGTCGGGCATCACGTTCAGGGAGAACCAGTTGAAGCCGGTTTCAAAAGCGGTGCTGAAATCCACAGTCGATACGTGCGCCTGCGTGGTAACGCTTGCTTCAGCACTGAAAGCGCTTTCATTGCCTTTTGCGTCCCTGGCTGTAATAACATAGGTGTAGGTGGTGGAGGGACTCAGTCCCTGATCCGAAAAACCTGTTTCAGCTGTTGTCGAAACCAGGACATTATCCCTGTAAACCCCATAGGCAGTAACCCCAACGTCGTCAGTGGAAGCATTCCAGCTCAGCGTAACGGTTGATTCACCCGTGGCCACGGCTGAAACACCTGTTGGTACGGAAGGCGGTGTAACATCCACAACTTCAGCCTTGCCATCCCAGCCGGCCATTCGTGCAAGTAACCACCACATAGCCTTGGCCAGGCGAACGGTACCCACTTCACCGATATGATCGCCGTCTTCGGAATAGGATCCGCTCAGATCGATCATGTTATCCGGATGGATGAACTCAAAACTCTGCACAACGCTGCCGTAGTCGGTCCAGGAAACCGTGTTTTTCTGACCGGCATTATTCCAGCTCAGAATATCTGCATAGTCGAAAAGATAGCCGCTGCCCCTGGCTGCCATATAGTCGCGGATATACTTGGTCTTCAGGTAACGCTGATAACCGGCTTCTCCTGCGTTGTACGAAACAATATCGACAGGTCCGGTGGTGAAGAATACGATTGTTTTCAGATTATTGGCTTCACAAAATGCAATATAATCCTCCGTAGCCTTCAGATAGGTGTCCATGGTCACCCTGTTCCCGGTGAGAATGCTGTCGCCCTTGTCGAGGCCCCAGATCCTGTTCCCGTCGGTACCTCCTGAAGTAGAGCCTGCCCAGCGTACATTATAAACGGGATCTACCGTGCCCGAGGGACTGTTGGTCCAGCTCATATCCCAGCACCAGCCAAACCCGGTTGCTGCAAGGTCAAAACTCCCGCTGGCAGCATAGAGAAGTCCGTCTTTGGTTCGTTGAATAGCCGCCGGACTGGTAAACCAGTCTTCTTCACCATAATTATAGATCCAGCCGCTTGTATATTCCATGGTTCCCCAGGTGGCGCGACTGAAACGAAGGTTCTGGTCGGTGGCGGGATCGGGTGTACCCGATTCCCTTACATTGACCTGAAAACGTGCATCCATGGACTCCAGCAGGGCAAGACCTTTGCGATACCCGTACGAATGTGATTCCCCGGGAACCGTAACCCACATCTTTTTCACCGAATCAATATACTGCTGGGGGATAATATCATAATCATCAATAATGGTATGATCGGCAACAATTGCCTGCCCTGACAGGCCTGAAAAACAGGCCAGAAGCGGAACAGACATCAATAATAGAACTTTCTTCCTCATCATCTTTTCTTTCTCCTTCAATTAAGTTAACATCCTCCCAATTTCCATAAAAATCAGGATATGCAAATGAAGTACGCGGGCTTTAACATGTGATTAACAATACGTTAAATTTTGCGTTAAGTTACAAAATTAGGCATAATATGTTTTTCGGCATAAGTTTTACCTTAATTAATATCGGGACGTATGTAAAGGAAATTTGTTTTAAAAAAAATGCCCGGCTCTGTAGACCGGGCAATCTGTCTGAATGTCAGACTGTATTTTAGTGTCCTCCCGCCATAAAGAAGGTGCGCAGTGTCTTGAAGAACAGGCCAAGGTCGCGGAAGATATTCCAGTTGTTGATATAGCGGATATCGAGCTCCATCCATTTTTCAAAGGAAACATTGTGCCGGTCGGGAACGATCTGCCAGGTGCAGGTGATTCCGGGTTTCACCGACAGGCGGCGAAGCTGCCAGCGCTTATACTTCTTGACTTCTCTTTCCAGGGGAGGTCTCGGGCCAACCAGCGACATTTCACCTTTAAGCACGTTGATCAGCTGGGGCAGTTCATCCAGACCGGTCTTGCGAAGGAACTTCCCGACCCTGGTAATACGGGGGTCTTCCTTGATCTTGAACACCGGACCGTCGGCTTCATTTTTCTCCACCAGTTTTTCCAGGAGAGCCTCGGCATTGGTGACCATGGTCCTGAATTTGTACAGTTTGAACTTCCTTCCCCTCAACCCGATTCTTTCCTGCAGGAAAAATACAGGTCCGCGTGAATCCAGTTTGATCAGTGTGCCGATCACCAGGAACACTGGAAGGAGTAAAATCAGTGCGATCAGGGAGAAGTAAATATCTCCCATGTTTTTGAGGACAAGGGAAAGATTGTTGGCAGGTGCGTCGATCAGCGTCAGGCTTTCGGGTTCGGCAACCGTCTGCAACTGGAACTGTACCGGGTCGATCGGGGAAACCGTCGACTGCAGCCTGAAGATCACGCCGGTTTCACTGCAGATATTTGCTATACCTTTAATAACGGCGCTGTCAACTTTCTTCTTGCAATAAAGAACTTCATCGATCACCTCTTTATCAAGGATCGATTTGAGATTTTCGGTTTCAGGATAGATCTGTATACTCTCACCATACTTTGCAATAATGAGCTTGGAATTGGTCATGATCCCGTGAATCTGAAAACCCCATTCCTTTTGTTCCTGCAGACGCTCAATCACCCCATCCGAAAAGGAATCGGCAACCACGAGCACATGATGCAAGCTGTGACCGGCTATCCTGTATGACTTAAGTGCTTTAAACGCCAGGATCCTGAAAATAACATCAAGGAAGAACATCAGGGCAATGTAAAGCAGGATTAGTTCCACCGGTATGGTCGTAAGCCTGAAGATCACTTTAACTGCCAGCAGACCCAGGAAATTAATAAAGGTAATCCTGCCAACCTGAAGAATCAGGGTAAGGTAGCGCTGTGTACGGGGTACCTTCGCTACGGCGGTCACCCTCGACAAAACAAACCAGGACATCATCACCATCAGGAAAAAGATAATTCCGTGAATCTCCCGTATGTTGAGCTGAGGCATGAAAGTACTCTTGGCAATAAAGGCGACCAGGGGAAAGGATACGGCCACAATACCAAGTTCTATAAGGTCAAGAACCCGTTTGGCATTTCCCCGGTTGTTGTCCCTGTAATATTTAATTTTGCTGTAAAGCTGTGTCATCTCTTCTTTGTTCATCTTTCGTCAACATAAAATTACCTCTTTGAACGAAGCAAAATCCTTACAAAACGTTAATATTAATTTGTATTTGACCACCTCAGGGAACAACAAAACCAAGTGGCCTTTTCCTTATACCAAGGTCTGTAAAATATGCTTTTTTACCGTTTTTGACTTGATTCTCTTTCCTCTTCACATTTCTTACATTCGTCACGCTTTTCTGTCTCTTTGACACAAAAAGAGCTCTTTCTTAAGTTTCTTTTGAACAAAACGTAACATTATTTTTAACATTTCGTCATAACGTCGTCGTTTTGTATCTTGTTGATTTATTGTGTTTTACAAGCGTGATTTTTACAATAAATTAACTTTGTGTTGTATCTTTTTGTATATCAGTGTTTTATGTTTTTTGAACGTCAGATTTTCAAGGCAAGCGGCAAAAACCAATCCTTTTATCGCTAAGAAAGAAGTTCTGAAGGCGCGAAGGTTGACCGGGGAAGAATTCCGGGAACATTGTATCGGAATCATGCTTCCTTCTCCTTCATTATCAGTCCTTGAACCCTGTTCGCCCTTCGCCTCACATCCGGTCCGTTCCCGCACGGAAGGTTCCGCTTGCAGGAAGTAGGGTAAACGACAGGTTCTTCGGTTAAGGATCAAAAGGCGTGCATTGCATTGTGAATAACCGACAACCTGCACCTCCTATTGACGAAGTATTTTTATCTTTACACGAAAGCTAATATTTGGCCAGAAATTGACAAAGGAGGAGTTCAGATCGTTGTTTGATGAGTGGTTCGACCCGGTAAGGAGCTACATTTATTACCGGTCGGGGGATCCTGAATTGTCAACGGACATCGCACAGGAAACCTTTTTAAAACTATGGGAGAAAAACATGCTGCCTGACAAGGGCAAGGAGAAAGGCCTGCTTTTCAAAATCGCCCACGACCTGTTTGTAAGTACCTACCGGAAAAAGCAGGTGGCAGGCCGGTATGAAAAGACCCTGAAATTCAGCATAACTGAAGCAAGCCAGGATGATCCTGTCGAGTATCGTGAACTAAAGAAGAACTACGAAAAAGCGCTGGGCCTGATGCCGGAAAAGCAACGGGTCGTATTCCTGATGAGCAGGATGGAAGAGCTTAAATACCATGAGATTGCCGAAAGGCTGCAGCTAAGTGTCAAAGCAGTGGAAAAGAGAATGAATCTGGCACTGTCGTATTTAAAAAGTTGTTTGTTAGAGTAAATGGACGAGAATAAAAAATATCGGGACAAAAAGGAACTCCCACCGTTACCGGAAGGAAGGATCCCCTGGAGCCGGACCAAAGAAGAGGTCTGGAAGGTGATCTCTGAAAAAACCGGAGAGGGAACGGCAAGGATGGAACCAAAGGTGCGTTCCCTGCGTCCGCTGCTGGCCGCAGCAGCCACCCTTGCCCTGATCCTGGCGCTTGGCTCCCTGATGCGTTTCTACACGGTACGGGTTTCGGCCCCTGAAAACATGGCTGTTGAGCTTCCCGATGGTTCTGAAGCATACATGCTGGAGGGTTCTGAAATCTCCTGGCACCCCTGGTGGTGGCCCTTAAAAAGAGAGGTAAATTTTGAAGGCGAGAGCCGGTTTGAAGTGGAAAAAGGAACCACCTTTGCCGTAGTATCAAAAAAAGGCAAAACCCTTGTCCTGGGTACGGTTTTCACCGTGAATACCATTGGAGATAACTATCAGGTATCCTGCGAATCGGGAAAGGTCAGGGTAGTCTCAAACCTCACGGCCAGCGAAGTAATCCTGTTGCCGGGGGAAAAAGCCGAAATGAATGACAAGGGCACACTGGAGTACCGGACCAAAAATGAGTCGGGACAAAAGGAATCCTTTACCTTTACCTCCGCTCCACTGAACACCGTCCTGATGGAGATCAGCCGCGCCTACGGGGTCAAAATTGTTGCTGATACGGTTGAAAATCTGGTTTATACAGGTAATTTTGGTGGGGAAATACCCGTTGATAATGTACTCCGTCTGGTCTGCAAGCCATTCGGCCTGAAGGTGATCCGGATTTCTGACGAAGAATATAGAATAGGAAAGTAACTTCATTGCGTCGGATACTTTATGTGGTGCTGCTGATTCAACTCCTCTCCCCTGGCAGGATCTGGAGCCAGAAAGTGGAGATTCGGGTTGAAGATACCCCTTTAAACCAGGTTCTTATCGGGGTGCGGGATCAGTATGGCATCCACCTATCTTTCGATGACCGGGAACTCAGCCGCTATAAGGTGACCCTCGACCGGACCTTTGACTCCCCCGCTGCAGCGATCCGCTTCCTCATCCGCGACCTTCCGCTTGAACTGGAATTAGCCGGGGATGTTTTCCTTATCTATTCAGTACAAAGCCCTCCGGAAAAAAAGGAGTTCCTGCTTGCCGGCCAGGTACTCGATATAAACTCCCTCGAACCGCTTCCCTTTTCCCATGTGATTATAAACGGTAAAGGCCAGGTGAGCAACGGGGATGGCTATTTTTCTCTGATCTCCAACACCGATTCACTCTTTGAGGTGAAGGTCCTGTACCTGGGCTATTATGTCGGGGATACGCTTCTTCGTCCGGGCAATAATAACCGGATCCTGCTCATTCCCTCCGTGGTAAATCTGAGGGAGGTGATCATTACGGAAAAAGAGCTCGCCCTCACCGGTCAGATCGGACTGGAACCGGGCACTATGAAACTGAACCACCAGGTGGCCCGGTATCTGCCCGGGAACGGTGATAACTCGGTCTTTAACCTGCTCCGCCTGCAACCGGGGATCCTTGCCGCCGGGGAACAGTCGTCCGACCTTATAATCTGGGGCGGATACGAAGGCCACAGCCAGGTGCTGTTCGATGGTTTTACCGTATTCGGCCTGAAGAATTTCAACGACAATATCAGCGCTGTGAATCCGTACATGGCGAAAGACCTCGAGGTTCTCAAAGCCGGATACCCCGCACCTTTCGGCGAACGTGTAGGAGGGATCGTCAATATTTCCGGCGTTACAGGTGACCCGGAAGACCTGGATGTCAGGCTCACTGTTAACAACATGACCCTTAACGGCTTTGCCTCTGTTCCGGTCTTTAACTGCTCCTCACTGATCCTGGGCTTCCGGCACACCTATTACAACCTGTACGACCAGGAAAATGTCTCCCTTTATACCCCGCGGACCGGGGTGGGCTCAAAACTTGCCGACATTGTTGTCTATCCGGATTATACCTTCCGGGATTTCAATATAAAATATGCGGGGAAAACAGCCTCGGGCGACGCCTGGCACCTCAGTTATTTCAGGGGGAACGACCGGTTTTTTTATTCTGTCGATCAGCAGAACAACAATTTTCAGATCACCCGCACCCAGGAGGAAACCAGCAGTCAGACAGGTGCGTCGGCCCGCTACATTCACCGCTGGAGCAAGGGTGGATCAACCAGCCTGCTGTTTAATCATTCGGGCCTGGAAAAGGATCTCAATTCCACCCAGTCGGTGACCCGGCTGTTCGGAATGCACAGAACCACAGAGAATAACCAGCGGATGATCAATATGGTCATGGAATCGGCTGCACGCCTCGATCACCACCTGATCCTTAGCCCTTCCATGCAGGCAGATCTTGGAGCAGGATTTATCTTCCATCATATCACCCTGTATGAGAAAAGCTATGACTCCACCCTTACTGAAACGGATCTTCATGCACCCCGCCTGTTTGCCTATCTGCAGGACCGGATATCCCCCGGAACGCGCCTTTCCGTAACCCCGGGATTGAGGATCGATTACCCGCTCTCCCTGAATAAGGCATACTTTCAACCCCGCCTGTCGGCCGTCTACCGGTTCAACGAACACTGGCGATGGACGGCAGCCTGGGGTATTTACAATCAGTATATTTCGGAAACCTCACTCCTGGATGAATCTGGAAATTACACCTATTTCTGGTCGGTCTGTGATAACGACCAGGTTCCGGTACTCACCGGTGTACACTATGTATCGGGCATTCGCTTCCTCTACGGGAAGATCCAGGTCAACCTCGAAACTTATTATAAATCAACCTACGGCATTACCCGCTATGTATACCAGGGCACATCGATGGGAAACACCGTGTACACCGGCGATGCCCGGAGTTATGGTGCCGATATCTACCTGAAAGGGGATTTCGGACGACACTCCGCCTGGATCTCCTGGTCCACCGGCAAAGTAGAAGAACACTTTCCCTATTATCCCACCGGCGTTTACCTCCCTGCTCCCCAGGACCAGCGTCATGAAATAAAAACCGCACTCCTTCTGAATTTTTCTCCTTTTTATTTCTCGGTAAACTATGTCTACGGCTCAGGCTTCCCCGTACCGGAAACCCTGCTCACCCCCTCCACAACCCAGCCTTACAGCCGTCTCGACGGAGCGCTGGTCTACCGCTTCAAAACCCGGATCATCTCCCTCGAAACGGGTCTCAGCATTATGAACATCCTCAATACCGAAAACCTGAAGTACACGAATTTTGTGAGTATTCCCACCGACCAGACCACTTCGGTAAATATCCATGCCGAAGCGGTGCCCTTTACCCCGACACTTTATCTGAATGTGACGTTTTGAGTAGGGGGGAGTCGGGGGAAACGGGGGAAACGGGGGAGTCGGGATGATCGGGATGATCGGGATGATCGGGAAAAGCAGACGGTTCTTGAGCCTGTCGTAGACCCGACTAAACCTGTTCCTGCTTCGAGATTATATGTATTTATTTAATTCTTTCCCGCAATCTTGCTTTCAATTTTCGAAGCATAGCTTTTGATCTCAAAATCATATTAAGAATTTCTTCGACTGATGAAAAAAATCTGAGTCTTGATGCTATAATGTATTGCGTTTCAAGCTCTGCCAGTGAACCAGACGCAATATTAAGGAATCTGATAAATTCTTTTGTGCTTGATCTGTCATGCCCCTCAGCAATATTTGAAGGGACAGAAACCGATGCTCTTCTCATTTGTTGACTAAGGCCAAATGTTTCATCTTCGGGAAAACCTGCTGTAGCATTATACGTGTATTCGACAATATCCATTGTCAGTTTCCATACATCTAAATCTTGAAAAGTTTTAATCATAGCAGAATATTTTTTATTACTACCTGTTAATTTCTTTTCTGATGAAAATATCGTAACCCAAACAAGGTTTTTTCAAAAAAATATCCTCCTGTAAAATTTCCTCTCTATTCCTGCACTGTCCGCCGCAGCCCTGGCGAAGGAGGACCCGTCCCTATACGCTATACCCGATTCCCCAAAATATCCGTTTCCCCCGCCC
>JBMOLL010000077.1:0-8944 GCA_049325415.1 Bacteroidota bacterium
GTTCGGTGATCAGTTTCACGTGGTTCTGCATGAAGTGAACAAGCGTCCCCAGTTTATAACTATAGGCGTCTTCATCAACTCCGAAATAAGCAAGCGGGATATTGGCAATATCCTTCAGCTGATCCAGGGCCTCATAATCGCCTCCAAGCGAAAGGCAAAGGAAAGTGTAGCGGGTCTGAGTCTTGTCCTTTTCAAACGAAACAGCTGCCGTATACAGGAAGGATGCGTTAGGATCGTTAGCTTTCTTTTCAAAGTCATCGAAATTGATGAATTCGTAGGGCGTAATGGTCCAGAATTTCTTTACCGCATCGGTAATCTCAAAATTATACTCGGAGATCGGATTATCCTGAAGAACGATATAGGTCTTGGTCTTGTAAAAATGTTCCAGGTCCTCAGGAGTAGGGAGATATTCGCGCTGTGAGAAAAGATTCATTCCCGACAGAACGGCCATAATAAACAATGCAGCTTTTTTCATATTTCGTATTATTGGTTAAAGCACAACACTTATGCAGGGGGAAACCAAAGGGGATGTCGCTCGTTGAATTTGCGGATATAAACAAACTTCATCTGCTTTTTCTGCCTGTTCCTCAGGGCAGCAAACTCATCATGCAATTCCGGATCCTTCATAAGCAGGATTTCCACACTTTCGACGGTATAGTCAAGTACATCTCCTGTTGAAAAGTCGAGCAGGTACTGCCTGACTTCCGTGGTGGTGTACGAGGAAGGAGAGCCCATATACCTGTAGGCATTGTAACTGTTGTAATAATAATACGGCTCGTAGTTCGGATTATTATAGATGGTTATGGTTGCCACGAGATGACTGATGCTTCCAAAATAGCTGATGCGGTGATACCCCTGTGCGATATGGATATACAGAATTCCATTGCGGCCGTATCCCCAGAGATTCTGGGTGCCGATCTCCTGAAGAACGCCGTTATCATCATAAAAGGAGATCTTCTTCAGCTGGGTGAGCTTGTCATAGAAATCACTGTCAAAAAAGTCGATATCCGTGACGATTCTTGTTTTTGGGATCGGACTGTTGGCCTTCACCATTTCAAAGTTGGCATAGATCCCTTCCTTAAAAGAAAAATCCGGGTCATATTTCAGCCAGCCCTCATGAGGAGGCTGATCCTGTGCGGCTACCATCACAAGTGGAAAAAGGAAGGCGAATATCATGAAGAATCTCATATATCTGTCACAGCTTTAGGGGTAAATTTACCAACTTCAGCGTTTCAGTGAAACGAACTCCATCAAATAAAATAAAATATCCTCAAAATTCATGCCCGACAAAAAAAAAAGAGTCACATGTCCCAATATTCTTTATATTTACGAAGAGAATAATTTTAACAGCCGGTCAGGTTCAGTGGGATGCAATTCAGGAAGCTGCTCAAATACGGGCTCAAAAATGATGCCGATGAGGCTCTGGCAGGCAGGGTTGCTCTTCAGAAAATCAGTTTTCTGATCAACTTTGCATTACTTGTCGCGGCAGTTGTCTGGTCGCTTGCTGCTTCGAACATTTATGCCGCAATCGCCTTTTCCATATTACTGGTAATTGCTGTTGCCTTATATCTGCTCTATCCGCCTAAGAAACATCCAGAGCTGAATGCCTGGATCCTGACAGCTTTACTGGGTTTGTTTCTGCTTACCGGCTTTGTTTTAAATTCAGGCGGATCAGCCATCATTGTCATTTCCCTCTACATCCTCTATCCATTCATTTCAGTTTCGCTTCTGAATAAATACCAGTACCTGCCTCCGGTAATAGTTGCCCTGTGCATGACCATCCTGAATTTCCTGCGCCTATTCGAAGGCTCAATTACTCTTGACTGGATAAACCTCACGCTGTTTCTTGCCGGATATTTTGTTGCTCTGCTGCTTTCCCTGTATGCTGAAATTCGGCAGGAAAAACTGGTTAACAGTCTGAAGCACACACAGGGCCATCTTGAAGAGGAGATTGAAGAAAAAGACCAGTTTATCAAGCGACTTTCGCATAAACTCAGAACCTCTCTGAGCAATATCAATCTGATCAACAACCTGGTGAACGACTCCAGGCTGAACAGCGAGCAGATTGAACTGATGGAGACACTCAGGGCAACGACACTGGATCTGATCGACGATGTAAATAACATCGTCAAGATCGTCACACCCGGGATGACAGATTTCAAGCAGAGCATACTTAGCTTTGACCTGAACCGGAGCATGGACGAAGCGGTAAAGATCCTCCAGTCGGATGATTCCTTTAACGCCGGCATTGAGAAAAAACTCCCTGAAACCGTCAATCATTACCTGATCGGTGATGTGAGCCTGCTTCGAAGCATGCTTGTGAATCTGTCGAAAGGCCTCACCCAGTTCATGGACGATGGAGAAACGCTGTATTTGTCGGCCGAATCGATTAAAGAAACGCGGAACCTGGTAGTGGTTGAATTTGTTTTTCGCCTGAAAACCGATAAATCAAGCCTGATCGACCCGCAGATCAGCCAGTTGATCCGCACCAAAGAATCAAAGAACAAGCATCTGTACAATGCCTATCATCTGATTATCCAGTCGGAAAGTGAACTCCGGATTACACAGTCGGGCGATTACCACGCTATTTCCTTCTCCCTCAATTTCACCAAGGACCCCACCAAGAAGGTTATTTACAGGGAGGCACCGGCAGCAGACGGAAGCATAGAACCCAAAAAGAGAAAATCACTTCGGGATGCCCAGGTATTGCTCGTGGAAGATAACATTATTAATCAGAAGATCGTGATCCTGAGCCTGAACAAGGTGGTCAATAAGATCGATGTGGCCGGCAATGGCAAGGAAGCACTGGATATGTTCGGTACGAAACGTTACGATATCATTCTGATGGACATTCAGATGCCCGTTATGGACGGCATTACTGCCACTAAGAAGATCCGCGAGATTGAATCGACAACCAGCAATCATGTACCCATCATTGCCATCACAGCCAATGCCCTCGCCGGTGACAGGGATAACTGCCTGGCAGCGGGTGTATCCGATTATATCAGTAAGCCTTTCCAGGTGGACACCCTGATAAGGAAAATGGAAGAACTGATCAATAAGGATTAGTTTTAGTTTCTTTCGGTATATGGTCTGATTCCCAGAACCATGATGTCATCGACCTGTTCATAGTCTCCTATCCAGTCTAATATACTGTCTTCCAAAACCTTGCGCTGACGTTCCATGGGCAGGTGATGAATAGACAATAATAGATGACGAAACCTCCTGAATTTGAACTTCTTACCTTCCGGCCCACCGAACTGGTCGGCATATCCGTCGGAAAACATATAGATAATATCGTCTTTTTCAAGCTGAATGCTCTGGTTCGTAAAGTTCGGTCTGACGAAGCCGTTATCCGGCCCGACTGAAATCCTGTCTCCTTTGATCTCAATAATCTCCCGGTTCCTGATCAGATAGACCGGATTAAAGGCTCCAGCAAATTCCATCACGTTGGTATCTGTGTGAAAGGTGCAGAACGAAAGGTCCATCCCGTCTTTCAGGGAGATATCTTCCATGTTCCCGAAGATGATGCTGAAATTCCTGTTCAGTTCATCCAGTATCTCAGCTGGTCTGAAGATCTGTTTTCCAGTAATGATCTGCCGGAAGAGTTCCAGGCCGATCAGGGACATAAAGGCGCCCGGGACACCATGCCCTGTGCAGTCGGCAGCAGCCAGAAAGATTTTCTGATCGATCCCTCTTGCCCAGTAAAAGTCGCCGCTGACAATATCCTTGGGACGCTGCAAAACAAAGGATTCCGGAAATAGTCGCTGAACATCCTTTATCGTGGTGAACATAGCCTGCTGAATTCGCTGGGCATACATCAGGCTGTCCTCGATATTTTTATTCCTGCGGATTAAAAGGTTGCGCTGCCGGAGGACTTCAAGTGCAGCGATCTCCTTCTCCCGGAGGATCCGGTTGCTCTGCCTCAGGGTTCGGGTCCGGAACCGGTAGGTCAGATAAACCAATATCACAAACACGCTGATCAGCAGAAGATAAAAGAGCCGGTGCCGGTAAAAGGGTGCTGAGACCAGGATCTCAAGTGTGGCCGGTTCCTCGCTCCATATCCCGTCGCTGTTCGAGCCAAGGACCTCAAATCGGTAGCTTCCGTATTTTAATCCTGAGAGGATCAGGGAATTGTCCCTCCCAAGGGAGATATAGCCATGCTGATCGCCATAACCAGCGAGCCTGTAACGATAACTGTTGTGCCTTGAAGAAGTAAAATCCAGTGCCGCAAAGGAGATCTGAACCGATTGCCTGTCGCTGATATGAATACGGTTTTGTCCGGGATTCCATGCCTGTCCTTCCCTGATGAAACTCAGAAATTTAACTCCGGTTATAGCCACATTCGGAACGCTGCCCATGTGTGTGATCGAGTCGGGATAAAAGCAGTTTACTCCCCCGATTCCCCCGAACAGAAGCTCATTATCGTCTGCCCTGTAAGCCGCATGAAGGTTAAACTCCATGCTTTGAAGGCCGTCCTTCATCTCATAATTGAAAAAATTACCGCTCACCGGGTCGAGCATGGACAATCCCTGGTTCGTACTGATCCAGATATTCCCCCTATTGTCTTCCAGCATCGCATAAATAAAATCATTTGGCAGTCCGTCCTGGACCGTGTATGGTTTGAACCGGTCATCGGCAGCCAGGTACCTGCCCATTCCTCCTGAAGTCCCTACCCAGATTCCACCATTCCTGTCGCAGAGAATGCTGTAGGTCTGATTTCCGGTCAGGCCCGTTTTCTCTCCCTGTTCATAGAATCTCTCGAAAACGAGATTCTGATCCATTCTGATTACACCTGAACTGCAACCTAGCCAGATATTGCCCAGGGTATCCATTTCCACTGCAGCCACTTCTTTCAGGGGGATTGTCAGCGAATCGGTTCTAATCAAGGTATCGCAGTGAAAACTCCTGTTAAACTCATCGAATATCCACAATCCATTCCTGGCACCGATAAGGTAAATGCCCGGGCTGCTTTCCAGGACATCATATACCCGCTCAAAATCCGGTATCTGTTCTGAGGGTATATCGAAATAGCTGTGCATTTGTACAAAGCTCCCGCTATTCTCCTGATAAAAACAGATTTTCTCTCCACAAACCCACACCCGTTTATGCCGGTCGCGCAATATTTCCATAACATTACGAATGGGTAGTTGGAATTTCCCTTTCCCGGAAGAAGAATAATTCAGAATTACACCGTTTGACCTGTCCATAATAACAAGGCCCATGTTCCTGGCTCCCATCCAGATTCTGCCAGACTCATCCTTATACAGTGCATAGATCATATTGGTCGGCAATCGGGGGAAGGAGGTCTCATCCGCGCTGTATTTTGCAAAAATGCGAGGCTTAAAATCATGCCTCATCAGACCCTGACCGGAGGCCATCCAGAGAATGCCGGAACGGTCGAGGCAGCTGTTCCTGACCTGCGGAAAGTTAAAGAACCTTCCATACAGGCTCATGTCACCGGTTTTCATAAAGCGTTCCCCTGAAAGATTAAACCGGATAAAACCCTGATCACCTATCAGCTGAAAGGTGCCATCCTGAAGATCAACGATACCACGAACCTGTTTATAACCGGGAAGCGCCGGGGCAAAAACATTCCATTTGCCGGTTTCCATATTATAGCGGACCAGCCCTTCGGAAGTTCCGAGCCAAAGGTGTTTGTCTGTACCCTCCATGAAACAAAACACCCTGATACCACTAAAACTTGTTGCCCTCAGGAAGTCATCCCCTTTTTTCTTCACATAAAGACCCGACCTCGTTCCAATCCAGATAGATCCCTCTCCGTCGAGATAAAGTCTTCCGGAACGAAAAAGCAAAGGCTGGGCATCTGTTCCCGACAGCCTGATCGATTCATTGGTTTGTGAAGCGGGATTCAGCTTAAAGAAATGATCTTCGGTAATTGCCCATATATCTCCGGAGGGATCAGCAACCATTGATTCCACCTGAAAGCCTGTGTTGACGTCGCCCGGAACGGCATAACGAACAAAAGCATTCGTTTTCCGGTCGTAACGGTTTATACCTTCAGCTGTACCGATCCATAATTCTCCTTCCTTATCCTCGGTAATGCAGGTTATCGTATTCGATGACAGGCTTGAGTCTCTGAAAGCCTCCTCCCTGAAAACAAGGAAGTGATAACCGTCATAGCGGTTCAGTCCGTCATCGGTGCCAATCCAGAGAAATCCATTCCTGTCCTGGAAAACGGTATTCACCCTGTTGTTGGATAGTCCTTCACCCACTGTAATCAATTCGATATCAACCGGATCAACAGCCTGCAAAAATATTGTGCCGGCCAAACCGATAAAAACAGCAATAAACCTATGAAGAAAAAGCTTCATGCGCAGGTTTCAGGATAAAACACGTTCTTAAACAAATATAGTCCGTAATAACCTTTTTACATATTTAACGCTGCTTTTTTTGACGCAATTCAGGTTAAAACTTGCACAGCTTATCATGCCCCTTTCCATCCCGTTATGAGATGGAATATGATCAACTCCGCGCCTGAAACAATCATCAGGACGGCTTATACCGAGGGGGGAGAAAAGCAGGCCCGGCAACTCCAGGCACCGTAGCGGAATAACTTCGAAGCGTGCCTTATTTGTTATTTTTTAGTCTTGTGATCCATGGCTATCTTCTCCAGCATCTCCGTTGTAATGGATTTCGGACGCTCCAGAGAATACCCGAGGGCACGGTCCCATACAATATTGGCGCAGATACCAATTGCCCGGCCGATACCGAAAAGAACCGTATAAAAATCATACTCATGTATTCCGTAATGCCAGTGAATGATCCCCGACTGTGCATCCACATTCGGCCAGGGGTTTTTGGCTTTACCCTGCTCCCTTAAAATATCGGGTACAATTTTATAGAGCATGTCGGTGTACTGGAATAACAGATCATCGGGCATATGCTCGATACAAAAATCACGCTGCAGGCTGTAACGCGGATCGGTCTTGCGAAGTACGGCATGACCGTAACCCGGGATTACCTGACCGGAATTCAGCGTATCCCATACATACTGTCTCATTTCATCCTCTGTCGGGAGTTTCCCGTTCATCCTCTCAACCAGGTCCTGCAGCCAGCGGAGCACTTCCTGGTTGGCCAGTCCGTGCAAGGGGCCGGCAAGACCGTTGATCATTGAAGAGATCGACAGGTATACATCGGCAAGGGTGCTTGCCACAAGGTGACCGGTATGAGCGCTTACGTTACCGCTTTCATGATCGGCATGTATAATGAAGTTCATTCTGGAAACCTCGTCATAGGGCTTGCCGATCCCCATCATATGGGCGAAGTTACCACCCAGATCGAGGTTGGGATTGGATTGAATCCGCTTCCCGTCGAAATACAGTTTACGGTAGATATAGGCACCGATCTCGGGAAGTTTTGCGAGCAGGTTCAGGGCATCCTCATAGGTCGGATCCCAGTAATCCATCTTGTTAATCCCGGCGTTGTATTTCTTTGCAAAAAAGGATTCCCTGTGCATGGCCAGTATCGCACTTGAGAAGATCGACATCGGGTGGGAACAACAGGGGAAGGAATCGATCACTTCATATACATATCGTGGCAGGATCCTCCGCTTGTTAAATTCATCGGCTACATCACTAACTTCAGAATCCGAAGGTACTTCCCCTGTAAGCAACAGGTAAAAAACACCTTCCACGTACGGCATTTTTGCACCTTTCGGTTTGGGTACTTTTTCAAATACTTCCGGCAGGGTGTAACCTCGGTAGCGGATACCTTCATTGGGATCGAGGTAGGAAATATCCGTTACAAGACTTTTCACTCCTCTCATTCCCCCTATAACCTGTTCTATTGTAATCTGATCAACGACCACATCGCCATACTCCTTGAGAAGCTTCAGAGTTCTCGGACGCCATTCCTGGATCTTTTCGTAAAGTTTATCCTTTAAATTTGACATATCTGGTGAGGATTTTAAGTTTTATTCCGGTGGATTATTCCCCTATTACAAATAAAATGAATTATTTGAAATAACAATAATCATATGGGAAAAATATGTAAAAAGCTGTATGTGATCTGAATAACAAAGTTTTACAATTAAAATGGGGTTAAAAGTATAGTAATAACACTATTCCTATTTTTATGTCCGAAACACTGCACTGCAAAATACTCATATGTGCAGAGACTCCGGATCAGGTATGGAGCAAATAAGTATGGAATCCTGAGCGTTCAGATTGACAGAGAGTTTGATTATCTGTCTTCCTCTTTTGCCTTCGTATCACTTCTGCAAGCAAGGTTAATCAGAATAGTATGCACAGACTATCGGATAATATCCAAACTCTCAAATCAGTTATCCATATCCCGAGCGCATAGCTGTGACATTTAATAAAATTGCAAAATAACAGGACCTTTTCAATCACTCAAGCAATAATGCAAACTAATTGCATGCTAAATGCTTAGTTTCGTAGCTATTACAATCATTAATCCTTTCATAGAAAATGACAGAAAACGAAATTTCCTACCTGATCAGAGGGGCCATTTTCAAAGTGTATAATGCACTTGGACCGGGCCTGCTTGAGTCGGCATACGAAGCTGTGCTGATCTATGAACTTATTCATATGGGACTTACTGTAATAAGCCAACAGGCTGTGCCATTAATCTATTGCGGGGAAAAAATTGATGTTGCCTACAGACTTGATCTTCTTGTGGAAGATAAAGTATTCGTAGAAATCAAATCTGTCTCTGTGCTAACAGAAGTGCATCATCTGCAATTACTCACCTATTTGCGACTGAGCGGAAAAAAACTGGGTTTGCTGGTGAATTTCAATACGGATGATATTGGGAAATCTATATTCCGGAAGGTAAACAAGCTTTAAAAAGCCCGCTGATAGCGCTGATCTTCGCGGAATAGTTTTCATCTGCGCTTTTCCGCGGAATCTGCAGGATCATTTTATCACGAGGGTACTGCCATAAAAAGCCCGCTGATGGC
>JBMOLL010000078.1:0-62979 GCA_049325415.1 Bacteroidota bacterium
TTACTAACAAAGTGTAGCAGTCAATAAGGGTTTCCGTGTTAATTCAAGCATTCTGCCCCGCATAAACTTCGGTGTAGCTTGCCAGTGACGAAGCCCGCAATCCCTTACTGCTGCTACACTCAACCGTTGGCATTCATTATAAAAAACACACGAACATATGGCAATATCAATTAATTCATTAGAGACATTACAAAAATACTTATTAGGAGTATTAGACAGAGCAGACCATCACGCTGGTAATGTTGAAGGAGTAACATTAGCACTGTTGGGTGCTATCGTATGGAAATCTGACCAAGAGATTGAAGTTAGAGAATATAATGGTAGTCCAGCAAATATGATTTGGTTTTGGGTAAATGAGAATAGATACGCAATGTCTTATAATCATTCAACAGAACAAATTGAATTAAAGGAAAGAACCCATAAAGGTGGTGTTTTGCATACCTTTGATAATTCGACAACCTATAAAGAAATAATTGATATTTTCAATGGACTATAGATATTAAAGAAATCCTTAGGGGTAGGCCCTGTATGCTGCAGCGGTATTGTTCCAGTAGCCTTTTTAATAACCTGTTTAATACTATTACGATTCATATTGAATCAAAAAACAATTAAAAGAAAGGAGACAAATATGGAACAAGTAAATAAAACCAAAAAACTCAAATTTGTAATGAAATCAACTTTTGAAACAATTTGGGCTATTGGAACATCCGCTGCAGCCGCAGGTGTTCTACCATTTTAAACTAACTTGAATGACTGAGAAATTTATATTTCCAAACGCAGGTATTCACATTGTTTCCTACAAAATTGGAGAAGCTGATTATTTTTTAACTAAACTTAAAAACACTCACTCTTGGAACGAAGAGTATAACTACATTTTTAGTGCTTATGTTAGTGCATTGAGGAGTATAACTTTTACATTGCAATTTGTAATGAAAAAGTACCCAGGTTTTGATAGTTGGTATTCAATTAGACAAGAAAGATTGAGAAAAAGTTTTTTAGCTAAATCTTTTGTGGAGTTTCGGAATCATGCACAAAAGACTGGGATTATTCCGATTGCAAAAGAAAGAAGCTTTTTCGAAGGCGTTTTTTACGAGTCAGATAGTTTTTATGTGCCAACTAATTCTGAAATAAAATCTGTACCAAATGGTAATGTTGTTGAGCTTTCAGAAAGATGTTTGATTGAGGTATTAGAGGTTATTGCTGAATGCTACACTGACTTTGATGTTTATATTGACCCAAGAGTTTTATTTACGGAAAGAGGAATAAATGCTCTTAATTGGACAGTTGAAGATGTTGAGGAGTTTGTTGGATTTCCGAGGGGATATACTGATGTCCCATTTGATTATGAGAGTTTAGGACAAAGCAAGAATGAAACACGACTAAAAGCATTAAGACCTCATGGTGGAGACGAAACTCTTCAAATCTATTTGGACAAATACTTAAAGAAATAAAAATAACGAAATGCCAACACTATTCTAAGGCAAAACCAAATTTTTTCAAAAAAATTATGCAGCAAATTTGGTCAGATCGACATAAGGGGTCTGGCGTTTAACAACAGCAAAAGCTCTTCCGATTAATTTATTCCGGATTATATTGAGTGTACTCATTTTTTTTTTCCCCGGAGCAATTCAACGGTAATCGTAGTATTCAGAATGGGGCTTTGAGCAACTTAACGAAGCGATCTCACAGCCGAAGGGAGTAATAGCCCATCCACCCAGTCTGCTGCGTCTCCAACGGAAGGCATCGGTGGGATTGACTCCAAGCCGGATAAGGTTCTTTCGTTTCCGTTCCCGCTTGTTACTCCCTTCGGTCGTGAGCTCAAGTACTCCTTATTTATCCTCAGTGAGTTAACGGAATTTCCTTTCATTCTGCTAATTTGTAGAAACGATGAATAAAACACTATTACATTGTGTGTATTTTATTATCAAAAAATTGCTTCGAGATTTTGAACCGATACCAAGAATTGGTATTTTTGAAGAAAAATAAAAACTATGGCAAAAAATACATCAATATTACTTGGAGAATATTTTGAAAACTTCGTGAATGAAAAAATCTCATCTGGAAAGTTTTCATCTGTGAGTGAAGTGATTAGAACTGCTCTTCGACTTTTAGAAAATGAAGAGAATAGATACAAGGCTCTAATTAAAGAACTTGAAATAGGCGAGAATAGTGGATTTGTTAAAGACTTTGATCGAACAGAAAATCTTAAAAGTCTTCATGCTAAACATTTGAAGAAATGAGATACACAATTAGCAAGAAAGCAAATCAAGACATCGAAAATATATGGTTGTACACATATGAAAACTGGTCACTAGAGCAAGCAGACAGGTATTACAATCTGATTTTGGACGAAATCGAATTTATTGCTGAGAACTTTGAGAGTGGAAAATCAGTGGACTATATAAAAGAAGGATATAGAACATCAACAGTGAAGTCTCACATAATATTCTACAAGAAATCCAAAAGTAATATTGTTGAAATCATAAGAGTTTTGCATCAGAAAATGGACATTGAAAACAGAATTGAAGAATAAAAACTACACACAATAAATAGGACCCTGAGCGGCCTGCAAGGCCCAGTGAGGAGTCGGTGTTGAACTACATTTCGACAAGCTCAATGCACCGCACCCGCCGGGCCACGAGCTATGCACTTAATTAACTTCACACTTATGAACAAATTTTGAGTTGTGCAACAGGCACACGCTATAAAAACATAGAGCGGAAACGCTATTCCGGTCTCCGGCTTTTTTTTGGTGAATTTTCACTGTCTTTACTTCCGCGTGCGCGTACTTTTCCCGGCCACCATACGACACGGTAGCCCGGGATTAAAAAGCGGGCAGAACATCAGAGGAAGTGATCCTGCCCGGTGACCTGCCCCAGAGAAGTTCCCGTACCACCACCATCCGGCCATTTTTGTAAACAGGGCACTGACAAACGCCTCCGATCCCGTTCCCAACGCTGTGCGGCAAAAAAAATACGGCAATATGAGTGAGCTATTTACATTTAGAAATTTTGTTGTATATTTCACTTCAGACATCTTGATTTTTATGTCAGTTATATTATTGCTATTCAATGGGATACCACTTTCTAACTGACTTTTTGAAAAATATGGATCCGCAACTGTGTTCTCAGGACTATTGATTGTTTTAGTCGTTTCTTTGGCTTATTTTATTGGATATCTGATATATGGATCAGGTTTCTTTTCACTTAAGGATATGAATTTATTCACAAGAAACTGAATGACTGGAAATTGAGAAAGTATAAAATAGTTGCGTGGAACAGGCTTATTTTACATTTTTTCATGTAGAGGAATAAGGTAATAAAACTGCTTTTATTGCTTTAAATTGGGAGTTGGATTGTAAAACATAGCTTATGAATGATTCTGAAAGTTCAAAAGATCAGCTTATTGAAGAACTGAATAAGCTAAGACGAGTCAACAAAGAACTCATTGACAAGCTTAAGAATCACAGTTCCGGTACCGGAAATTCACTTTTAACGGATCTTGATTTTTCAAGTAAAGTTATAGAATCCTTACCTGGTATTTTCTATTTATACACTTATCCGGAATTGAGATTGGTGTTATGGAACAAAAACCACGAACATCTTTTAGGTTATGAACATGATGAAATAGTTAACCGCTATATCATGGATTGGCATGTACCCGGTGCAGAATCAGCTGTACAGGAAGCTGTCGATTATGTAATGGAATACGGACAAAATACCTTAGAAGCTTCATTAGTACATAAGAGTGGTGAAATTATTCCATTTTTATTAACAGGAATTCGGTTTGGAACAGCAAATCAGCAATATTTACTGGGTTTTGGTATTAAAATTACCGAACAGAAAAAACTGGAACAGGAGCTTAAAGAAAGTGAAGCCTTATTCAGACTCCTGGCTGAAAATTCGACCGACATGATTGCCCGTCATGATAAGAATGGAGATTTTATTTACGCCTCTCCCTCCTGTAGAACTTTACTTGGTTTTTCACCGGAAGAACTGGCAGGCCACTCTGCCTTCGAATTTATTCATCCTGATGATATTAAAATGGTTGAAGATTCGCTTCAGAGTATTACTAAAGAATCCTTCATTTCCACAACCACCTTCAGAATAAGATGTAAAGATGGCAACTATAAATGGTTTGAAACCAAAAGTAAAGCGATTTTTGATGATGTAACCAACTAGGTTATTGAAATTCACGCATCAAGTAGAGATGTTACAGGACGCGTACTTGCTGAACAAAAATTAAAAGAAAATGAACAAAAATTAAATGCTCTGTTTACCTCCATGACTGAAATGGTCGCATTGCATGAATTGGTTTTTGATGAAAACAATGAACCCGTTAACTACAGAATAATTGATTGCAATGACGCTTTTACCAAAATAACCGGGATACCTAAGGAGCAAGCCCTGGGTAGGTTAAGTACAGAGGTATATCATACTGAGTACGCACCCTATTTAAAAGAATTTTCCGGCGTTGCAATAAGTGGGAAAAGTTATGAATATGAGTCCTATTTTGCCCCAATGGGTAAATACTTTATGATATCGGTAGTATCTCCGGCAAAAAATAAATTTGCCACTATTACAACCGATATAACACAAATAAAGCAAATACAGGAATCAATTAAAGCAAATGAAGAAAAGCAGCGGTCGATGATCGCAAATATTTCTGATGTGATTGCCATTATTGATAAAAATGGCAACAATACCTATAAAAGCCCAAATATTGAAAAAATATTTGGCTGGAAAGCTGAAGAACTTATTGGTAAAAGCACCTTTGAGGTAGTACATCCGGATGATCAGTTGATTGCTCAGAAATTTTTTAGTGACCTGTTAACCAGTTCCGAGTCATCCATAAATTTTGAGTTTCGATACAGATGCAAAGACAATACATACAAGTGGGTTGCTTTAACTGCCACAAACCAACTTGATAATCCCGTAATAAACGGGATTTTGTTGAATTACCATGATATAAGTCCCAACAAGGAAGCCGAAGCAGAACTAATTCTCGCCAAAGAAAAAGCTGAAGAAGCCAATAAGCTTAAAACGGAATTTCTAAATAATATGTCACATGAAATCCGTACACCCATGAATGGCATTCTCGGGTTTTCAGGATTGCTGGATCAACCCGACATTTCAGATGAAAAAAGAAGATATTACTCAAAAATAGTACAAAACAGCAGCCATCAGCTTTTGAGGATTATAGACGATATTCTCGAGATCTCAACACTGGAAACCAAACAAGAAAAAATCAATGAGACGGAATTTTGTTTGAACGACTTAATAATGGAGTTATTTTCAATATTTAACTTACAATCCAAAGAAAGGAATATCCCTATTTATGTAAAAAAAGCATTACCCGATGCACGAAGCAACATAACCACAGACAGATCGAAACTTGTAAAGATTTTGAGCAACCTGTTGGAAAATGCTTTAAAGTACACCAATGAAGGAATGATTGAAATAGGCTATTCTGTTGAAAATGATCTATTAAAGCTATTTGTTAAAGATACCGGAATTGGAATTTCTCCAAAAAATCACCAGCTTATTTTCGAACGTTTTTCACAGGAAGACAAGGAAATTTCCCGAAAACACGGAGGCTTAGGATTAGGATTATCCATATCAAAAGAAAATGCGCAGCTTTTGGGAGGAGACATTACTCTTGAATCGGAAAAGGACAAAGGCTCAACTTTTTATGTAACAATACCTTATAAACCTGTCCAAACTGAAGCTGACAAAACATCAGAGAGTTTCATTGACCCTGAAGAAGCTGACCGGAAGTACACAATTCTGATTGCTGAAGATGAAGAAATAAATTATTTGTATCTGGAAGCTTTATTGAGAAATCAGGTTTATGGCAATTATAACCTGATACATGCCAAAAACGGAAAGGAGGCAGTTGACATATGCATTCAGAATAAGAATATTGACCTAGTTTTAATGGATATAAAAATGCCGGTAATGAACGGATATGAAGCCTCTGAAAGAATAAAAGCACAGTTTCCCGATTTACCGATCATTGCCCAGACTGCATATTCCAAGGATTCCGACAGGGAATTGGCACTAAAACATGGATGTGTAGACTTTATTTCAAAGCCACTGAATAAGGAAATCTTATTTGAGATGATAAATAAATACTGGCACTAATAAGCTATCACAATTCTTGCGCCATACTGCATATAGCCTTCCGCTTCAACCAATGGTAATAATGACAATAATGAAATCCAATTGACATTAATAATCAGACTATCTTTGGTGGTATGCCACGTAATCGGGACCAATGAAATAAAAGATTAAACTTCTTTGTAGTCAAGTAGAAAATGAAAACTTCCATTAAAATATCTATACCGGTTATAATTCTTGGTCATATATTGTGCGTTAGCACCTGTTTATCTCAGGATACAGATATTTATACAGATAATCGGGACGGAAAGATTTATAAGACCATAAAGATAGGAGATCAAATCTGGTTTGCCGGTAATCTTGCATACAATCCAGTCAATGATAGTTCCTGGTCGTATGACAATATTAAAAGCAATGAAGAAAAATTTGGAAGGTTATACAATTGGAACACAGCACAAAAAGTCTGTCCTTCAGGCTGGCATTTACCTGATAATGACGAATGGAATGATCTTATAAATTTTTATGGTAATAAAACACTGGCAGGAAGAAAGTTAAAAGCCAGTTATGGTTGGAATAACCCTGAAAATGAAGAGTTAAAAGATATGCATCTAGCAAGACCAGAGTATAAAGACACACTTGACTGGAATGCACATCTTCAGAGATCAGATAATGGGATTAACATTCTACCTGCAGGGAAAAGAACTCCTCAGGGTGAATTTCAACATTTAGGGAATGATGCCCTTTTTTGGAGCTCTACTGCAAAAAATAGTACCGTTGGCTGGAAAGTAAGGCTGAACTGCAATGTTGATTCCGTTGGTATGGAACCCTGTTATTATTTAAATGCTTTAAGTGTCAGATGTGTTAAGGACAAATAATCTATATGAGAAAAAACGGGGTTCCGACGTATCTCAGGAAACTTCCACTACTCGATTGACGAAAATACCAGAACAACAACCCGATCCCGTCCTGTGTGGGAAGCAATGCGCTTCTGGGCCGAAAGTTACCTCAGGGACTGCGAAGCGGATTTCCCTCCGCTGTGCTTGAATAAATAAACCCCGAATTCCGATATCTCCGCACTCTGCAGAACCTGTTGTCAATCGGTCTCTTCACGGAAACGTTCATGTTGAGCCGGAGAAATACGAGCGGGTTAATGGCATTAAAAAATATACCTTGATCGTTATGTTTAACGTTTAGCTGTATTTTTGGATCCGAAACAGACATCATATAACACTGAAAAAACTGCAATATGAAACTGACACTTTTACTATTCATGGTACTTTTCTCAATAAAGACATCTGCACAGATAAAAAACTACATGTTTATCGGGATGGACAGGGAACTGCTGCAGGACACCAGTAACTGGGCAACGAACGGACTCTTCGAAGGAGTACAGATTGCCTATTCATGGAGACAACTTGAACCGGAAAAAGACAATTACGACTTCAGCCTGATAAAAGAGGATCTGACACTTCTGGAGAAATACGGGAAAAAACTTTTTATTCAGATTCAGGATGTCAGTTTTCAAATGAAATGGAATTTTGCACCGCTTTATTTATTAAATGACACTATTTATCACGGAGGTGCAAATAAACAATACAGATTTGCAACTTACGAAGAAAAAGAATATTCCGACCTGGGTTGGGTTGTCAGACGCTGGGATAAAGAAGTACAGAAGAGGCTGCATAAACTTTATGCTGCGTTGGGTAAAGAATTCGATGGGATAGTCGAAGGGCTTAACACCGAGGAAACTGCTGTGACTTTTGGTAACGGACCTTTGCATCCGGCCGGTTTCGATTATGAAAGATACAAAGACGCGTTTATTGAGAATATTATAGCACTTAAAACATCATTCCCCACGTCTACAGTAATGGTTTATGCGAATTTTATGCCTGGAGGATATCTTCCATACGGGGATACAACATTACTGAAAGCAGTTTATATAGAAGCATGGAAAAACAATATTGCCGTTGGAGGACCTGATTTGTTTCCATACAAAAAGGAACAAATGCAAAATAGTTATCAATTCATTAAGTTAAGTTACACCAGGGTTCCCACGGCTCTGGCTGTGCAGGATGGTAACTATGATTATATCAATCCCCTTACAGCCCGGCCGGTTAGAGCATCCGATATTTATTTGTTTGCTCAAAATGAGCTCCACTTGAGTTATATTTTTTGGGGAACAGAGCAACCGTACTTTAATCAGGAGACAATACCATTTTTAAGAACTTTAAAACACAAATAAAACAATGCTGCAGGCAAAATAAAATCTAAAAAAGATTTATAATTTAAATGCCTTAAGTGTCAGATGTGTTAAGGACAAATAATCTATATGAGAAAAAACGGGGTTCCGATGTTTCTGAGGTAACTTCCACTACTCGATTGACGAAAATACCAGAATAACAGCCAGATTCCGGAAAAGCGATGAAAAACGACAGTCCAATGCCCCCTGAAAAGCGTCAGGCCGGAGAAAGCATAAAGACCAGGTCTGCGGTAATGGCCCCTGATCTGCGACTTGCCGGCAGCCTGGCCAGGCCGTTTTTTAATTTACTCTACCGCAGAATCCTCCGAAAGAACAAAAAAGACCGTACCCTCCGGTCGAAAGCAAAGAATTACCCCGATGCGACCACAGTCATTGCACGGGAAAAGCGGCCGGCTTTCAGCGTGTACCTCCGGCGCAATGACCAGACTTACCTCCGGCTGTGGATCATGCGGCCCAAAGGAGTTAAGGGAAGCGTTCCCGGAGTGCTCTGGATCCACGGGGGCGGCTTTGCCATCGGGGCACCGGAATACTCAAAGGCGCCGGACCTGGCCGAAACCGGGCGTTGCGTCATCGTGTCACCGGCCTATATCAAATCGGTCGACAGGCCCTATCCGGCTGCGCTTGACGACTGCTACCAGGCCCTGCTGTGGATGAAGGAAAATGCCGCCGCCCTGGGGATCGGCGAAGAACAGCTGTTTATCGGGGGCGAAAGTGCCGGCGGAGGGCTGGCCGTTGCCACCTGCCTGCTGGCCCGCGACAGGAAGGAAGTGAATATTGCCTTTCAGATGCCACTGTACCCGATGCTGGATGACCGTATGAACACCGGGTCGATGACCGGGAACCGGGCCCCGGTCTGGAACGAGGCCAGCAATGCAAAAGCCTGGAAACTGTACCTCGCAGGACTGGAAGACAGGGTCATCCCCAGCTATGCCGCCCCCGCCAGGGAAAGCGATTACCGGGGCCTTCCGCCGGCCGTATCCTTTATCGGGGAGCTCGATCCCTTTCTTGACGAAACCTGCAGCTATGTGGCCCGACTCCGGGAACAGGGCATCCCCGTTCAATTTGCCACCTATGCCGGGGCCTACCATGCCTTTGATGTACTGGTTCCCCGCTCCCGCACGGCGAGGGAAGCAAAGCGTTTCTGGATCGAAAGCTTCCTCAGGGCCTGCGAAGAGAATTTCGCTCCGCAGGGAGTGAATAAATAAAAACACCGAATACCAGTTCCACGATACTTTACATTTCCTGACCTCACTCCTGGCTCCCCGGGTACGCCCGGGCCGGACCGGGGACCCGCCCTGCCTTTCTTCTCCCCCGAAAAAAAAAGATCTTCCCTTCCTGCCGGAAAATTTGTAATTTTATTTGCTTATCAGCGTAAATTACAGGTACTTGATAACATTCATTCCCGGGTCTCAGATCTGTTTTTGCCCCCGGTCATCCAGAAAATGAAAACAAATATGAAAAAAGAAGAACGCACAAAGCACAGCAGCAATCCTGTTTTCGGTCCGACAACAGTCTACCGGACCGGTGGGTTTTTTGCTCTCCTTACCGTAGCCGCCATTATCCTGTCCATTATTTCCTTTGTTTTCAGGCCCTTATTTCCTGAGAACATTCTGCAGCTGATTTACACGAACCGGCTGGCCGGACTGCTGAGCCTCGACATTTTATACACGGTTGCCGTCGTATTCACCCTGCCGCTTATCATCGCACTTTTTGAGCTTCTGAAAAAAGACGATCATTCCATATCCCTTTTGGCCCTTGTCTTCGGCATTACGGGCACCGTTCTTTTGCTGACTGCAAGGCCCTACAGCGGGATGCTCGCCATAAGTGAATCCTACCATGCGGCTGCATCCGATACGGATAAAATATTCCTTCAGACGCTGAGCGATATCACGATGGAACAATTTAACGGGACCATGTACAAATTCCATCTTTTGTTCGGGGATATCTCCTTCCTTCTATTTGCCATCCTCATGCTCAGGACCAGAAGTTTTTCCAGGCCGGCAGCCGTACTGGGGATCATAACGAATGCTATTGCCTTCGGGATGTTCATCCCGGTTATCGGTCCCTTTATCGGCCTGTTCTTCCTGCTGGGCTTTATTCCCTGGCTGATACTCATTTCATTATCACTTTTCAGGTACCGCAACTGATCCTCTGTTTTGAGAGACGGAGCAGGGTCTAACAGTAAACCCGTACAGGGTAGGGTAAATCTCCCCGCCGGGTACTGAAAAAAACATAGGTTATGACTCAGGCGGTAAAAGGCCGGTGAAATTAGTGATCAATGACCTTTTTACCTGCCCGGGCCCGGTAATTTCAAATGATCAGGGATTCAGATATTTCTTCAGATCGTTCACATAGGCTTCAAAAGCCTTCATCCCTTTTTCCGTAATGGACAGCAGGGTTTTCGGGTAATTATTCCTGAAGGTCTTCTCCACCCGGATGTATCCTGCATCCTGCAGTTTTTTGATCTGAATGCTGATATTACCTGCAGCCGCCTGAGTTTCCTCCTTGATATGCCCGAACTCGACTTTATCCGAGCTGATCAGCATGGAGATGATGGCCAGCCGTAACTGGGAGTGCAAGAGGGGATCCAGCTCTTTATACATATCCTTATTCTTTTGAGGACCTTAATATATATCCCGGTACCAGATAACCTCCGATGACAGTCAAACCGACCAGCAAGGCGATATATTCAAAGGAAACAAAGGTACTCGCAATAGCGCCGGCAAAAAATACTATACCACCGATAATTAAGGGTCTGAATTTTATAAAAAGTCCGGTTGCGGTGGTGGCCAGTCCTCCGATTAACAGCATAAACGGCGGCGGTAATACTTCCATTTTAGTACAGATCAGGGCTGCAAGAATAAAGGATACCGCACTTATTGTCCACAGGCTCTTGATATAGCCATCCAGGTGGCTGTAGACCTTCTTAACCCGTTTCACTCTTCGCTGCATAAAATACAGGATGATAAACCCGGCGATGGCGAAGACAATCCAGGTGCCAAAGCTGTAAATACCCATCAGCTGGTAGGCTTCGCGTGCATGCAGGATCTTTAAGATGATGAAATTGGAAAAACTGGCGAGCGTCAGGATCCAGCCCCACAGGAGAAAAACCTTTGAGGTCTCCCTGAAACTCGTTCTGACATCTGAGATGGCTTTACTTATTATAGTCAAGCTTTCTTCGGGTGTTAATTCATTTTTATCCATAGTTTTCAAATTATTGAAGTTATATAAATACAAATATTAACTAGTTTATTTTATTAACCTAATTTTTCTCTCTTAATTTTTCATCATTTGTCCCGTGAGAAAGATTTCTTCTGGCCGTGCAGAAATAATAAAGCCCTTCCCGCTAATGGGGAAGGGCTTTCAGCAATATCCCGTGCTTTCTACTTCATGTCCGATGGCAGGCTCAGGATCACTCCCTGCCCGTTCCCCATCATATAGGTGGGAAGTTTGCCGTCCCATTTGTCGATCCATTCCAGTTGAATGATCTTCGGGTTGGCGGCAATGGAGCTTCCTTTGATCTGCAGGGCTTTGGCCTCACCTTCCGCCCGCTGAATGGCGATGTTCTTGTCGATCTCGGCCTGCTTCAGCTGTTCCTGTTTCTGCTTGGTCACCTCGATCAGCCGCAGTGCCTCCTGTTCGGCCAGCTTTTTGTTGTTGATGGCCTCTTCGTAATTCTGGTTATAATACACCTCGCGGATATCGACCTGGTCGACGATCAGCATGTAGGATTTAACTTCATCCTTGATCCGGTTCAACACACTCTCCTGGATCTCCTCCCTTTTGGTGGAATACACTTCAATCGGGGTGTAGTTGCTCACCGTAAGTGCCAGGGCCGATTTCAGCTTCGTACGGATGATGTTCTCCTCCAGCCAGATATAACGACCGGTGTTTCCGCCATCGTTTTCCGTTACGTTCTGATAGATCCAGGCAGCCTCGTTGGGAATAATTTTCCACGAAATGGAGATATCCAGACCCATCTTGATCCCGTCGCGGGTAGGTGCCCAGATGGCATCCGAATTGGGTTTGGCCCCTTCCTGGGAAGCATCGGCGCAGGTATATACCCATACCGTCTTGTCCATGGTGTGGATCTCGTTCCAGGGGGCAATGATATGCCAGCCCGTATGGAGTTCCTCATCCTTCACTCCTTTGGGTGTAACCAGTACCCCGACGTCCTGGGGTCCGATTTTTACAATCAGCATGAGAATCAGAACGATCAGACCACCCCCAATTGTTGCGGGAAGCCTGTAAGGTAACACAATCCTCTTCTTGTTCCCGTGCATATCGGTATTGGGGATCGCTGCAAGCAACATACCGGTCAGTCCGTACAGAAAGACCAGCCAGAAAATAACTTTTAACAGTGCCATTTCATTTCAGGTTAGGTGATAGATAATTCAAAACAGGAACTAAAGATAAGCGAATATTTCATTTGCTTTATCAACAGTTAAAGGGATAATGATCTGCGGATACGGGTGACTGCCTTTTTCACAGGCACCTTTCATATGGAGAAGGATGACTGTTACATCAACTCTGCAGGCTGTTTGCAGCTGTGAGGATCGTACTTCCGGATTCAGGCTCCTTCCTCCGGTCCCTCCCCCGGCTGAAGCAGGGTTGCCGGAGTATTAAACCCAGCTGTTTGAATACCTGTACATCCATAAATAAAAGAGGCTGCCTTTTATGACAGCCTCCAGCTTGCTTGTTCCCGCAAGGGCTTATTTGTTTTCCAGCGGCAGGTATTTCATATCTACCTTGATGGATAAATCATTGGCAATTTTTTCCCTTACCAGGGAAGGGATTTCAATCCCGAAATCTTCAGGATTCAGCAGAAACTCGCTCTTTGCCAGCAAACCGCCCGCCATCACCTCGATGGTGCCATCGGCACTGTAAGGCTTGCTAACCCCATGAATGGTCATTTCCCCGCTTACCTTTACCTTATATACCCCCCGTTTCTTGAAATCAACGGCAGATACATCCTCAATCTTTCCTTTAAAGGTGGAAGTGGGATATTTCTCCGATTCCACGTAGTTTTCATTGAAATGCTCCTGCATCAGTTTTTTCTCGAAAACGAAATCGGTCATCTTCATTTTAAACTCGATCTGACCGGTTTCACTGTCCATTACGCTGGTAACACTGTTGTTGTCGGCGGTAATATCCTCAATGATCGTATGGGAATAGAAATTGATATGGCCGGTTTTTGTGAAGTATTTCTGCGCCTGGAGTGACAGGGTCATCAGGAACAGTAGGACAACAAGGATCTGCTTTTTCATGGTTTTCGTATTAAATTTTGTTTCATGCTCTGTAAGTGTCAGAGAATAAACAATGACTGACAATAAAATGTTCGCTGAAACAGCCGGGCTATTTCAGGGTGAACACCCTCGACAGGTTAAATCCGAAATGGATATCCCCTCTTCCCCACTTCCCGGTGGTCTGCCCGATAAAACCGGGCTCGGTCATCGGCAGCGAATTGGTAAAGAGCAAGGTGAAAACATGGCCGCCGGTTTCAATGTCAAAACCGATGGAAAGGGGATTATAAAACTCGGTCGAGTAAAACTGACTGAGCTTCAGTACGTAAAAGTATTCTGCATTCAGACTGATCCTGCTGGTAAGCTTGAGCCTTCCCCCGATACCCAGGGCATAGAGATCGTTCGGGTCCAGTTCGGTCGGCACCAGGTTACGGTGCACCATGGTGGGCATCAGCTGCAGGGAAAACCGCTGGTTGAATTTCCGGGCCAGCAGGACCTGGTAACCGTACGACAGCCGGGAAGAGAAATAATTCACCCTGGTGGGATCCTCCCACTTCAGCGATGAAAGCACCACGGAGGAGAGCAGCGACAGGGAAACCGGCATGTTTCGCGCACCGGTCGACTGCCTCAGAAGGCTCACCTTTGCAAAGCCGTCATAGGTTTTTTCAAAGGTAGCCCGACCCACCCCCAGCATAAGCCAGTCGGTGACCCCATATTCGAAACTGAATTTCATGCTGGCCTGATCCAGGCCCCAGAGCTCGTACCAGCCCGTATTGAGCCGGCCAAAACGGTGGTGGATCCTGAAATCGAGCTGTCCGGCCTGCATTCTTTCAATGGAATGACTGTTCACAACCCTGGTCGATTTGAATGTGGCTGAGGTATAAACCACTTCTGTGTCCTCATCATCCCCGAGGAGGTCGAGCAGGTCGTCCTGGGCATTTATCGCAGGGCTGCAGGCCCACAATACGGCCAGGAAAAAAAAGATCTTTTTCATAGAACAGATTTTAGCTTGTTAAACTTCCCGCTTAATTATCGGGTGTGCCATCCGCTACCCAGATCTCCATCTGGCGTATCAGGCAGTTATTGAGCGTCCCGCCTCCCTTGGGCATCGGTGAGTAAGCCGATTCATGCTTAATGGAACCCAGAACAGCCGCACTGTGCGATACCACATCGGCGTAATCCTGGAGTGCGATGCCATTACCGAATGAGGGAGCAGCAGCATTGGAATGGCAGGTGTAACAGTTGTTGGCCAGCATGGGAGAGATGGTTCCGCTGAAGGTGACGGAAGTTGTGTCGCAACTGTCGCCGATCTGCGGGTAAAGCACCTCTTCGCTGTCGTAGTAGCATGCCGCGGCCACTATGGCCAGGATGGCAAAGAGCAGGTAACTTCTTTTCATTGCTGTATCAGTTATTAGGATATCCGGCAGCCACCCATAACTCAACCTGCCTGATCATGCAGGCATCCAGAGGTCCGGAGGGAGGCATGGGCACATAACCCTGCTCGTTTTTCAGCACCCCGGTAAGTTTGCCATTCGCTGCTATAGCCGCCACCTGCTGATAATTGGTAAGAGCAATACCTCCCGACGGAGCGGTCCCGCTGTGACAACCCTTGCAGTTGGTGTTGATCATGGGAGAAACTACCGCGCTGAAGCTTATCTCTGAGAGGGTATCGCAGGCCGTTCCGCAATCTTCGTCCAGGGCCCCGCGCGCGATCCAGTTATAGATCGAATCGATCTGGGCACTCGTCAGGGGCTCATGCGGCGGGGGCGGCATGAGGTCGTCTTCCCCGTTCGCAGTAATTACCTTGTAAAGTTTGCTGGATCCCGGGTAACCGGCCACCACGGCTTTCATGGTCGAGGTATAGGAATCGAAGACATAGCCTTCACGGTGGGAAGCCGCATCATGACAACCGGTCATGGCACAGCTCGAACGCAAAACAGGCAGTATGTCGCGGCCAAAACAGGCATAGGGATTAGACCAGGTACTCGTTGTGTCGATGATACTGTCGGAGCCATTGCAGGTGGTTTGCAGGGCGCCCTGTTCAATCCAGGCCCTGATCAGCATCCGGTTGTTCTGCGACAGTGGCTCAGAAGGTGGCATCATCCCTTCACCATGGGAGGCAGTTATGGCAATGTATGCCGCACTACGGTCAGGCTGTCCGGCCTTTACTGCCTTGACGATCTGACTGTAGTCCGTAAAAATATATTCGTGATGATCCGAGGCGCTGTGACATCCTGTGGTTCCACAGGATGACTGAAACACGGGCAGGACCTGCGTTTCGAAACAAACCTCAGACAGGGCATACGGATTCACCGTATCGTGCTGGCATGCCGTAAACAGCGCCAGTATCAATCCTGCGGCAGGAAGATATAGTCCCGCATGCTTAAAACACCCTTTTTTTAGCTTCTTCATATCTCAACATTTAGTATTAAGACGGCATTTAAACCTAAACGGATCAACAACTGTCAGATAAATAACGAAAGGAATGCTTGTTTTTTTATATGGATATATCAAGATGTTTGGATTATTCATTAACTATTATTAACAGGATAATGTTGCAAACCCACTTAATTCAGAATCATTATAAATAATATCCTCTCTGCTATGCCGTTTTGATCAGTGAAACCCTTTTGACATGAACCAGAATATCAAATCCAATAAGATATACAAAATCCTTTTTGTTGTCAGTTTGTTCAGCATAGCCATGGGCTTCCTTGAATCGGCCGTTGTGATCTACCTCCGGGAAATATTTTATCCGCAGGGCTTTGATTTCCCGCTGGTACCCATTACCCCCGATCTGATCCTGACCGAGGTCCTTCGCGAAGCCGCCACCCTGATCATGCTGGTTTCCGTCGGTTACCTGGCCGGTAGGAACAGTGCTACGCGTTTTGCCTGGTTTCTTTACAGCTTTGCCGTCTGGGACATCTTCTATTATGTCTTCCTGAAACTCCTGATCGCCTGGCCGGAGTCGCTGTTTACCTGGGATGTATTGTTCCTTATCCCCCTCACCTGGACCGGGCCCGTGCTCACACCCCTTCTGCTTACAGCCCTGATGATCGCCTTCACGCTGCTGATCCTCCGTGCCGATTCGCTGGGTTATCCCGTCAGGCTGAACCGGGGTGAATGGTCGCTCCTGATCTCCGGTTCACTGCTGACCATAGTAGCCTTTGTGACCGATTACAGCCGTTTCATCCTCAGCCGGCTTTCTCCGGGCGAACTCAGCAAAACCGGCCTGGATGAGATAAAACTTATTGCCGCCAGCTATGTGCCGGACCATTTTCCCTGGCTGCTTTTTGCTGCCGGGGTCATGATCATTTCCGTGACCATCTTTTTCTACGGCCGCCGGATCTTTAAAACTGCCTTACCTGACGTTGAAAGTGAAGCTGGCACTTAAGGGGATCCCTTTATAAACACCCACGATGCGCCCGGTATATTCACCTTCCTCATCCGAAGTATAAAAGGAGAAGGTGACTTCCCCGCTTTCATTCAGCACCAGGGCCGGATCCCAGAAAAGTGTGGCACGATGGTCGCTGACAACATTATCCGCATCAGAGGAATAGGTGTAATCGGGATAACCCGGCAGATAGCCATCGGCATACCTGACCATTGCTGCGCGGGGATCCTCCGCTTTTAAACGCCCCTTCATAGAAGAGCCTTTCAGGGTTACTTCGATGACACCAATCGTGTTCAGACCCGTATATTTCTGAATATCCGTGGGTTCCGTACTGATCCTGATGGTTTCTACTTCATAGGGGGAGAGGGAGCTCAGTACACTGGCATCCTGACCCATCATTTGCTCATCGATAACAATAAGGGCTCCCGACTGGTAAAGGATCGAATTCTGTCCTCCGGGGAAAATGATCAGATTACCCTTCATCGTATAGGATTTCATGGATTTGATCACATCCAGCACCGGAGTACCGCTCGCCAGCATCTCCTGGTAGTGTTCCTGCCCGTACGATGCCATCCTTTTATCCACCATCTGTCTGGCAAAGTGGAGATAAAGTGACTGATCGCTTGCTGTCAGCGGGCTGTTGGCGTATACCGGCAGGAGCTGTTCCCTGAAATAAACCTGCGCATCCATCCCTGCATCAGCGTTTCCCTTTGGCACTGCAGCCGGCGCTGCGCCGATCCCAAGTTCGCTCCAGGTATAGCCCGACCGCTGGCTGGTCAGCATTAGCAGATCCCTTTCTGCGGGGCTTGCCGATCCGTTTCCACAGGGATAGGACAGCCTGTCGAGGCCTGAATGCAGCAGAAAAGATTCCATTATATCAGGCGCTGCGGGTGAAAGCAGCACCGAAGGACTTACAGCAGCTGAGAGCAGAACGAGCTCGGGTTGGCCGGGACCTGTATTGATCAACTTTACAGTAACATCCAGCCTTTTCCGCTTCCCTGGCACCGGATTGCTGAGTTCAGCCTGCAGCGCGGGCTGATTATCAGAGCCGAGGTACACCAGCCGTTCAGCGAGCACCTTTCCCTGTTCATCAAAGAAGGTCAGACCGCAAACGCCCTCCGGAACGCGCCTGACGGGAATGCCGAATGAAGCGATCTGCTGCACTTCGCCACTGCTTGCCCAGTAAACAAGGCCTTTGTGATGCAGGACGATATACAGCCTCGAATCGGGGCTAAGTCCCGCATACGAAGTAGAGATCATCAGCTTGTCGTCGCTGACACCTCCGACCGCTACAGCCAGACCATTAGCGCTGACAGCAGGCAGGGGAAAGCTCCGTCCACCTGCATCCGTGAATAAATACCGGGCATTCATTTCCGGAACAAAGACGAAGGAACCGAGACCCGATTCATCGCAGGATAAACGGGCCAGCTCCGTGCCTTTATCATCGGTGACCCGTCCTTCAACCTGCACCGGCCAGCCGTTCCGGTCGCGTGCTTCGAAGGCCACCCTGACCTTCTGCCCGGCTACAAGCGTTCCTCCTTCCGGAAAAAACGATATCTTATCGGCTGCGGATTTCACCGGGATCCTGAGCACAAGATCTTTTTTTGCCTTACGGAATTCCGATTCCAGGTTGAGGATCAGCGAAGAAGACTGGAAATCGGCAGGAAGATCCACGCTCAGCTCAGCCTCACCTGTTTTTCCGGTCCTGGTCTCGCCGATATGCTGTTCTTTTCCTTCGTCGCTCCACCAGTATTTCAGGTTACTGCCTTTCAGAGGCTGACCATTATTCCGGCTGAGCCGGGTCCTGATATTCATCATTTCACCGGGCCGATAGCTCTCCCTGTCGCTCTGTGCCGAAAGTGCGATGAGGCCCGTCGGTTCCTCCAGCCTGATCTTTTTTACAAAAGGGAGTGAACCGCTGAAACGCGACTGATCGAGCGGCCAGGAAACCAGGTAGAAAGCAGAGGCTCCCGTATTACCGGGGAGCAGGATATCGGCGGCACCCCTGCCATCTTTTAAAGGGAGTTCATGAACCAGTACGCTATTTCCCTTGCTGTCGGTTATACTCAGTGCCAGTCGTTCACACTTGTCGCTGAGCAATCCGCTGGAAGCATCCGTGATATAGGCAGATACCAGAATCCGCTCACCCGGGAAGTAGGTATCCCGGTCGGTATGGAGATAGGTGACCACACGGGCATTCTGGCGGAAGTAACTATTTGTTTTGGATATCAGGTCGTTGATAAAATCATCGCCCTGCTGTGCTCTTAATCCCAGAGGAAAAAGAAGCATAAAGGCCAGGAATATTGAAAATCGTTTCATGGTTTTGGCTTGGTTTATCCTCCAAGTTACAAAAACCACATTCCTGACCATAAAAAAAAAGGAAAATTCAGTCAGCGACCAAAACAAGACGCCCTAGCGGACCTTTTCAAGGTGCTTTCTGATCCTGACATAGAGCTCCTCCCTTTTTACCGGTTTGGAGAGATAATCCGTGCAACCGGCTTCGAGGGCACGCTCCCGGTCGCCATTGAGACTAAAAGCTGTCTGGGCGATAATGACAATATCCTTATTGAATTCCCTGATCCGGCGTGTGACTTCCAGTCCGTTCATGCCCGGCAGGCCGACATCCATAAGAACAAGGTTGATCTGGCTGTTTTCCCTGCAGATCCTTATCGCCTCATTGCCTTCAGTTGCATGGTATAGCCTTCCGGCTCCTTCGAGCAGAATGGACAGGTAAGCATCGGAAATCGGCTCATCTTCTACAATGAGAATATGGAGATCACTGAACGGCAAGTTGCTTTCGCCTGTATCAACAATCACATTTTCATCCATTTCCGGTCCGTTTGCCCCTTTCGCAGGAAGTTCAACGGTAAAGACCGATCCGGCGTGTTTTTTACTGCTCACCCGGATCTCACCATCCAGCATATCCACATAGGCTTTTGTAATGGCAAGGCCCAGTCCTGCACCCTGCTGCGAACCATAGTCGAGCGGGTCGGCCTGTACAAAGCGGTCGAAGATCGACGACAGTTTATCTTCGGAGATCCCCGGTCCGGTATCGGATACCGTAAACCTCACCTTTTTTTCCGCTCCTGACAGATTGATGGCAATTTCCCCTTCGCTGGTGAATTTTATTGCATTTTTTACCAGGTTTGTCAGAATGGCAAAGAGCTTTTCCCTGTCGGTGACAAGGGTCAGACCATCGATCCCCGGATCTGTGTTAAAGCGGATTGCCAGACCCTTTCGCTCTGCTTCGGGCCGGAAAAAGCCCTCAAGGTCCCTGAGCAGTTCGTTCAGGCTGACCTCCCGCAGGTGTATTTCCATCTGACCGGCTTCTATCCTGGAAATATCGATCAGGTCGTTAATGATATTCAGCATCCTCAAACCGCTTTTTTCAATGATGCTGATGTATTGCTGTTGCTTTTCCCCTGAGATCTCCTGGTTTTTCAGCAGATCGGCAAAGTCCAGGATCCCGTTCATCGGGGTTCTGATCTCGTGACTCATATTGGCCAGGAAGGCCGATTTCAGACGATCGCTTTCCTCCGCTTTCTCCTTGGCACGGCGGAGGTCCTCCTCCATCAGGTAACGATCATGGATATTCCGTGCAACGCTGATAATATGTGGCTGCCCCTCGAGTTCAATGATCGAGGCGGAGATCAGTCCCTTTAGAACCTCTCCATTACTCATTCTGAACTTTGATTCCTGGTTGACAACCATGCCCTTCTCCCGTAATCCCTTCACCAGCATCTTCCTTTCTTCGGGATCAGCCCAGATATTAATGTCAATGGAGGTTTTACCCACCACGTCTTCGGCCCTGTACCCGGTGAGCTCCTCAAAGCCCCTGTTCACTGAGACATAAAGCCCGTCGGAAAGACGGTTAATATTGATTGAATCCGGACTGGTCTCGAAGGCTTTCCGAAAACGTTCCTCGCTCTGTCTGATCATTTCTTCCGACCTGATGCGCTCGGTAACATCCATAATTGAACCGGTTATTCTTCTCGTCTTCAGGCTGATGCGGGTAGTAAGTTCCAGTATCTTATCCCGGTATTCAATAGTAAGTGCGTTGATATTCTTTCCCTCAATGAGCCCTTTCAGATAAGGGACCACTTTTTTTACCTGTTCGCCTTTGAGCAGGGAACCTGCCAGTGACAGGATATTTTTTCCCACAAGCATTTCCTTGGGTAATCCCAGTATGTTCTCCACATTACTGTTTACAGCCAGCACCCTGCCGGTAAGGGTGGTGTAGGCCAGACCTTCAACAACCGACTGGAAAATATCGTAGAAGTTGGCCGCTCCGTAATTATCCAGTTTTTCCATCTCAGGAGATTCCCTGCTGATCATCATTCTCAGGCGGGCCTGCTCGGTGAACTGCCGGATAAGAAGGTAATGCAAGCTGGTGATCTGCCGGAACCGCTCTTCACTCATCGCCGGGATTTCCTTGAAGGCGAGGATAAACTCTTCTTCGTCGATCCCAAGCTTTCGTGCACTCTCCCTTAGCGCCTGGATATCCGTCGTTTCTGGCCTGACCTGCCCGATGAACCAGGTCGCCAGGTGAGATCCTTCAATGATTATGCTGGCTGAACTGTCCATCAGACAACTTATCGGACAGATACTGATCTGTCCCGCTCTGTCGGGGTCCCCTGAGTCCGGAACTGATCCGTAACAATTGGCAAAGGGAACCTTAGTTCGGATCAGCTGATCGCATAAACGGCAGAAATTGCTGGGCTTTGTAACCGGCCGACCGTCGGGTGTGACGATGACTGAAGAAACACCGGTGGAAAAGGAAAATACATCCTGCATTTGCTGAACTTCGTCGAGATTAAAAATCTCTTCAAAGCGCAATTCCGGACTTAAGGTACTGACTCCCCCATCCCCTTTTGATCCTTTTTTTCTCATTTTTTGCGCTGAGAATCTGATTTTCGGGACCGGAAACAAGACTCCGGCAGAAATCAATGCAGAAAAATAAACATTTTTACCGACTTCATTGAATACAACCCCTGATTTCTTTCCTTCATCCTCAATTTTAACATTAGGCTTTTTCAGCCTGATCCTCAGTACAAATCCCCTTGTCACCAGGTGGTTCGCAGCCATTTTACTGGTATATTTCAAAATATAAACTTTTCTAATGCATATTTTGATTATAATATTTATTTATTATATTGCACACATTAACGTAATTTAATATAATTTACCCCTAATAGCCCTCTAGCATTATTCAATTTATGGAGAGTAACACCGTATCTGCCATTTTCAGTGGCGGACTGGCAGATAGTCGCCGCTTACCCGCGGAGAAGCTCAGCCGGGTCCCCGACCTGATCAGGAAGGCTGTTGCTCAGGTGAACGCTTCTCTATCTGCAGGCAGAGGAATTGAACTGGAGATACTGCAGATGGACCGTTTCCTGGCCCAGACAGAAGATGCGGGATCAGCGCTCAGGATGGCACTGATGCTGCTGACGGCCATCAGGGTGCCCTGTGTAAATGAGATTGACGATCCCTGTTCCCTCCGGATAGCACTTGCCGTCGGACCGGTTGAATTCAGGCAAAAGACCCTGAGGGAATCGGATGGTACAGGCATCCGACTTGCGCTTGAAGCGTTTGAAAAAATGGGGAAGACTCAGCGGCTCATCATCGTTACCCCCGACAAAAAACTAAACTCCTATTACCGTGTTATCTGCAGTTTTCTCGACAACCTGATCCAGAGCTGGTCGGTTGAACAGGCCGAAGCTCTTTATCTGAGCCTTGAAGGCCGCCTGCAAAGCGAGATCAGCAGGATACTGAGCATATCCCAGCCGGCAGTTAACCGGAGACTGAAGGCGGCGCAATGGAATGCCGTCGAACAATTCATCAGGCTTTATGAACAAACCACGAACTAACCCCTATGAAAACACTTGTTGTAACTTTGATTGTTTTCATTCTGAGCCTCTCCGGCTCCCTGCTTCTCGACGCAGGGAATGTCAGTGGCAGGAATGAAATCACGCCGGAGCGGGTGGTCATCTACCAGCTCACCGGCTATGGAAAGGCTGCTCCTCCCGTGAGCGAGAGATGGACAAAGCTCACTGAGGAATCTGAGGCAGGATCATTAATTGCTGCCCGGAGCCAGGAAACAGCCATCCCTGACGGCAGGGAACAGGATTACCTTCAGGCAGGTCTTTATCAGGCCTATAGCTCGATACTGATCAAGAAGTACTTTCAGATCAGTGCCTCGCCCTGTGATATCCTGATCAGTGCTGCGCAGGAACATTGAAGGACTGCGGGAAAAGCGGCCGGGGTGCCGGAGCAGAAAATCAGGAGATATGAGAACGGTCATGGTTTTTTTGTAATTTTCAGTTCTATTTTGCAGGGATATGAAAACACGAAAATTAAACGGTAAAGCAGTTGCCCCGCTCATCTGGGTCATACTTTTCATCATCTGGATCGCCGGGCAAACGGCTGCAATATGGTGGGGGCTGACAACCGAACATGCATCGATACTGCTGAAAATAGTCATCATCATCATTCCCCTGGCACTTATTGCAGCGATTCTGGCCGTATATATTGAAAGGGTCAGAGAGCTGAAAAGGGGACAGGAAGATGATCTGGATAAATATTAATTCAACTATAAGAACATGCTTTTAGTCACAACTGAAAACATACCCGGAAAAGAGCTTGAGGTCATTGGCATGGTAAAGGGAACCATGATCCAGTCGAAACACGTGGGCAAAGACATTATGAATGCCCTGAAATCGCTCGTAGGTGGCGAACTGGTGGGTTATTCCGAGATGATTAACGAAGCCAGGGCGATTGCCACAAAAAGGATGGTGGAAGAGGCCGAGACCAAAGGTGCCGATGCCATTGTCAACATCCGTTATACCACCAGTGCTGTTATGCAGGGTGCTGCTGAGATCCTGGTATTCGGGACAGCGGTAAAATACAGGTGAGTCTTTCAGGATACTCCTTCGGCAGGAATTCCCATAATAAAGCTTGAGCCTTTGAAGCTGGTTTGCTCCAGGCTCAGGAATCCTTTGTTCAGTTCCATCAGTTCCCTGGACAGTTTCAGTCCGAGGCCCGTGCCCTGTTCATTGGCCGTACCCTTGGTGGTGATGATCTCATCGGGATCGAAAAGCTTATCCCTGACCACCGATGGTATCCCGATCCCGTTGTCGGTAACCCTGATTACCACCATCTTATAGGTATCGTCCCAGGAAGCTGAAATGGAGATCTCTCCTTTCTCCTCGGTAAATTTGATCGAATTACTGAGCAGGTTGCGCAGGACCACCTGGACCTGGTTGGGGTCGGCGTAGGCCATGAGCTCAGACGATATATCGACATTGAGCACCTGCGATTTCTCCCGGGTTCCCAGTTCCATGATACTTACCACTTCTTTTACAAGCTGCTGTACCCTGAATGCCGACGGGTGATGTTCGAGATTGCCCATCTCACTCCTGCCCCACACCAGTAGATTATCGAGCAGGTTGTAGGTCGCGGTGGCCGTACTGTGCAGCAGTTTCAGAAGTTCGGAGCGCTCCCTCACCGACATATCCTTATTTTTCAGCATCATATCCAGCACCTGCTGACTGTAGCCGATCGGGCCCCGGATATCGTGTCCGATAATGGTAAAAATCCTGTTCCGGGTGTTGACAGCCTTTCTCAGTTCCACGTTTCTTTTTTCCAGCTGCGCTTTCTGGAGACCTATCTGCCGGCTTTTTTCCTTGAGCTCACCTGTACGGCTTTCAACAATCTCCTCCAGGTTCTCGTTCACCTGTTTCACTTCGGCAGCCAGTTGCTCGGAGCGGACCATATTCCTGTACAGGCGGTGCGTAAAGATCAGGGAATAGACCAGGAGGAAGATAAAGAAAGTGTACTGGGAGATAAAGCCTGTTTCAAGGATATCCGACATATTCAGAATATCGTTCAGTGCCCCGATGAAAATGAAAAGCATGCCGATACTGATGCCCGGTGCATAAATCCTTCCCCTGATCCAGGCCAGGATGAGAACGTAAAGATTCACGAGGAAGACGATAGAGACAAAAACATTGAAAGGCGTCAGACTCAGGACAAACATGCTGGCAGGGGCCACCATCACTAAGGCAATGAAGGGCACACTGATCCAGAGGAAGAGGCGGAGAAAGTATTTGGGATATTCGATCGGAAAAAGATAGTGGATCATTTCCACAAACAGTGGTACGAGCAGGTAATAACCCAGCAGTTGCAGACGCAGCCAGCTTACCCCATCGATATTGCCGAAAGGAAAAATATTGCCGTCGGAAACAACCAGCAGGCGGAAGGCCATTACCAGGCAGATCAGCGCGAAGAATAGTTCGTAGGTTTGTCGGACAAGAAACTGCATTCCCAGGAAATAAATGCCGATGATCATGAATGCTCCGATCAGCATAAAATCCCAGTTCGTTCTTTGTTGCTGCTGCTTCTTCATTTCATAGGGCAGCCCAAGTTCAACAGAAGAACGGATCCCCCCTCTCCGGCAGTCAAAATTGGAAATATGGATCACCAGGCGTACAAGGGTGTCACTGACCGGAAAGGTCATGACCACCGGCTTGGGATTCAGAACAGTCTGATACCGGTTGGCTCCCGGAAAACCCATAAATCCGATATTTATCCCGTTGGCATAAAAGGAAGAGCCGGAATACACCTCAGAAGCCCTTAACGACAGCTCCGGAATGCCCGGGGGAAGAAGAATATCGAGTACATAACTGCCGAAACCAAATTGATTCAGTCCCTCTATCCTGGAGGTCTCGTTCTTCCAGACACCGGGAACCGGTATGTAAGCTGGATTGGAGCCTTCACTTCCGAGAGGTTCAATGAACTGCCTCCAGTAGAAGGTCCAGTTTCCGTCGGCCCTGATCACCCCGGACTTCGTGAGGTCGGTTTTTCTGAGGTCGAGCACCCCGTTGACCACTTCTGGATTCCTGTTTTTATTTCCGGCGAACAGTTCGGGCAGGATAAGCAGGAAAACGATGATGATGCGGAATCTTTTCATTTTCATCAGGTGAAAGGGTCGTTTAGTTTCGGCAGATCACTCTCCCTCAACAAAAATAGAAAATAAAAGCGGATAAATTGTTCTCCGGATCAGGGAGTTGATTTTCCGGCCTTTTTGCCCCTGTTCACCAGGATCAGTGCCATGGCTGTTACCAGCATCCCCGATACCGTCAGCAGATCGGGCGATTCACCTTCCAGCAGCAGCCAGGCCAGGATTGCCCCTGCAACCGGTATAAGAAACTTCCAGAAATTAAGGTCCGAAACCTTTACTCCGGGACGCTTCAGCAAAATCGTCCAGATGGAGATGGCCACAGCAGAAAGGATGCTCAGCCAGCCCAGTGACAGGTAATAGACCGTTGGTTTAGGACCGGGGGTCCATCCTTCCAGGGGGAGTGACACCAGGAAGAGTGTTGCCCCACCGATCATCATGGAGAAGGAGCTGAGGACGAGGGGTGGAACCGCTCTTTTCTCCCTCGCGATCATGACATTGGAAATACCCGATAATAAATTGTTGGCCAGAAGTATAAGCACGCCAAACATGGCTGCGTTCCCAAAGGTGATACCGCTGTTCCGGCCCAGACTTACCAGAACAATGCCGGCAATACCCAGGCTCAGGCCGGCAATTTTCTGTTTTGTGAGCCGGTCACCTGGCATGGTGAAATGAGCCACGAGCGCCACAAACAGGGGGCCTGAACCGATCACGATAGCCCCGAGTGCCCCGGGCACCCTGGATATACCCGTGTAAAAAAGGGCGTACTGCAGAAAAGTCTGTACAAATGATAGCAACAGGATGAAAGGAAGATATTTTCCGATCGATCGAAGAAAGCCCGGGTTACGCAGCAGGGCCAGCGGCAATACCAGCAGGCCGGAGATAAAAAAGCGGACTCCGGCAAAATGCAGGGGTGTGGTATAGGGCAGGCCCAGCTTGATCCCGGCAAAAGCCGAGGACCAGAGCAAACAGGCAATGACGGCCAGCAGAATGGTTCCCGGGTACCTCTCCTTTTCCATTTGATCAGGACTCTTACCGGGTTTTGATCAGCTTACCGGTCAGGACCGTGCCGGAGCTTTCTCGCCAGCGATACAGGTAAACACCTTTGGCACAGTCGGTTCCTTCCTGCCATGTAAATTGACAGGTTCCGGGCTGGAGCTCATGTAAGGTCCGGGAATGGATCAGGCGGCCATTGACATCGTAAATCTCAAGGCTAATCCATTCAAGCGGTTCCGTAAGTTTTCGTTCGAAGGTCAGCTGTTCAAAGCCCGACGGATTGGGCCAGACCCTGAGGTTCTCCGGTTCGGCTATAAACTCATCTGTCGCCGCGAGGTTTTCACATCTTCCGCCCCATTGCTGATCCATATAGCTCAGCCGGGAAAAGATCCACTGCTTGAGGTGAGCGACCTCCTCTTCATAGGTCTGCCCGATGTAGGGATTCGGCCACACGTAAACACCCAGGATCGGCCATCTGACATAATTCCTGCCAACGGCATCACCCATGTAATTTATACAGCTGTCCATAAATGCGGTTACCTCTTCGTAAGACAATAAGCCGGCATACAGCTTATCCCAGCGGCAGTAAACCCGGTCGGCAAATACAGGATCCTCCATCAGGCGCCGCCACCACCACACCCGGTCGTTGTCATCGTACATCCAGTACATGGTCTGGTTGATGGTGCCGCCATAATCCACGTTACCGAAGGCCAGGTTTCTGTCCCACAAAGGGCCGGCGACGATCTTGCCTCCGTTGGAATCCTTGTCTTTATTGAAATAGCAGCTGTACCTGTAGGAATCCACTTCTTTGCCGAATTCCGAAACGATTAGCGAATTCACAAATGAACCAACATCCAGGTACTGGTAATAGCTATCCACCGGATCATCGAAGGCTGCATCCTTCAGGTTAACCTCCACTTTGTTGAGCCAGCCCCTGAGATAGGAACGCTGTGCCGAAGCCAGATCTTCGTATCCGGGATCGTAATACTGAAATACGTTCGACCAGGCACCGGTGTAAGGCGGAGCGACGGCAGAGGTCCAGTATTCACTTGCACTCATATCAGTCGTTTTATCGACCCTGAATATATAGCCTCCGGTAAGCTCATCGCCTTCCACATCTTCCGGATTCAGTTTCGCAATATCAACCCGGTTCTTATCCTGTTTGATCAGTTCGGTGAGCACATATACTCCGTCGTACTGATCGTTGAGGATGAGCTCACAGAGTCTTGTCCTCGGGGCATACAGGCCCATTTCATTCGACAGGCTGTAAAGGAGGATATTCCGCAGCATCGATTTGTCGGAGTAGGGACCGTTCAGGACCCAGTCGTTTTCGGCCGGCATCCCCAGCAGGGAGACATTATTATTGGTTCCGCTGTCGGTCTGGGTTTCAAGCGTATAGGATTTCTTATCGAAATACGCCGACGATTCTCCCCGTATCTTAATGGATATCTGTCCGTCGTACTGGTTGGGCTCTTCGTTGCTCTGGTTCAGTTCTCCCAGACCATTATCGGTGACTCCCATCCGGGCAGTAATCCTGAAATCCCTGGTGATTGTTTGTCCGCTGGTATAAATATGAATAATGGGGAGAGAGGAGGTAAAACTGTTTACCGGTTGCACAAACCAGGAAGGAGCTTCGTGGTAGGTGATCTCCGGACTGTTTACTTCCCCGATCAGGTAAATATTCGATGACAGGTCGGAGGAGGTAATTCCTGCATTGTGTACTTCAAATGCCAGCACATTGTCGCCCTGGACCAGCAACTCCGCCCAGCTGGCAATATCGTATCTGAGAGGTTGCTGGTTGTTGGCCAGTTTTGGTTCGGTCGCCACATCGGCCCAGAGGTCCCAGGCAGGCTGAACTCCGCTTGTTCCCAGGTTATAGCGAGCCACCTCAGTTCCGTTCAGGTAGGCGACAAAGCCATCGTCGACATCTGCTTCAATCAGCAGGGAGGAAATTATGGAAAGGTCGGAAACCTGGAAGGTCTGCCGGATATACACCGATACGATACTGTCATCGGTGACGATAAGATCATCACCATCGCCATATCCTACACCTCCGCTGCCTGCGATCCATGCGGCATCGTCGAAACCCGGCTGGATCCATGTGGAAGGCGTGCTGCCATCGGGCATGATATACCTTGCCGGATCTGCCGGAATAAGTATGGCTTCCCAGTGTTCCTGACTGAAAACAACGAGTGTCCCGGCTACCAGAATAAAACAGGTAACCAGTAAAGATCTGAAAATGTCTCTCATGATATAATCTCCCCCAATCTCTTGCGAATACTATCCTTAATACGAATCATCTGTTGCAAAGGTTGCTTTTCTGTTTATCCATTTTCCCCTCGTGAAGTCGGGTACCATCTGAACCGCCCCTCCGTTGGCAATGGAAGCCTCACTCAGCGGGGTGATGGAACTCCATGCAGCGGCATCATAAGCATCCAGAGGCGCCTCAAGTTTACGTTTTACGATTTCCACAAAGGCATTGTCGACAAAGAAATCCATCCCGCCATGACCGGATCCTTCCGCTATGACTCCATATTTCTTCCAAAGGGGATGATCGTATTTCTCAAGGTAGGATTCCATTGCTTCCCACTCGTCATCCGGACTGATCCCATCGATGTAAATCCTGCGGGTATGATAATCAAACTCGGTGAGTCCCCTGGTGCCCTGCACCCTGAATCCAAGGGAATAGGGCCTCGGCAGATTGGTGTCGTGCGTAACGATAATAGTTTCGCCGTTCGTCGTGGTGATGGTGGTCGTAACCACATCTCCCAGTTTCCATTCCAGCGCGGCGTTCGGATGGTCCTCCCCGCCCTGCGGATGATTGACAATATAATCGTGAAGCCCGCGCGACTTGGTAGCGGATGAGGTAAGGGATAAGAAACGGTTGCCCCTGTTGATGTTGAACATAGTCGCAACCGGACCGGCACCATGTGTCGGGTAGAGGTCTCCGTTCCTGTGAAGGGAGTGCTCGGTGCGCCACCGGGCTTCCAAAAAGCCTTTTTCGCCAAACTCCACGCCCCCGCCATAGGGCTGTTTACCGTCGTTGAATTTCACTTTCCTCAGGTCGTGCTGATAACCGCACCGGGCATGGATCAGCTCCCCGAAAAGTCCCTCCCGGACCATATTCAGTACGGCCATCACATCCTGACGATAGCAGACATTTTCCATGATCATAACAGGGATCCCCGTTTCCTCGTAGGTGTTCACCAGGTCCCAGCATTCCTCCAGGGTATTTGCCGCCGATACCTCAACACCGGCATAGACCCCGGCGCGCATTGCAGCAGTGGCCATCCGGGTATGCCATAACCAGGGCGTTGAAATGATTACGCCGTCGAGATCTTTCCTCTGGAGCATCCGGAGGTATTCGTCGGGACTGCCCGTATACTCGACAGGCAGCCTGAAGCCGGCAGCGGAAATCATCCCGCGTGCAGCCTGAAGCGCATCCGGATCGATATCGCAGATGGCCGGGATCTCCACATCGTTCCTTGAGAGGAGGTTATGCAGGTGGTTTCTTCCCCTGAGCCCAACCCCGATAAATCCGATCCTGGCTTTAGCGCCGCTTCCATAGGCAAAACTCCGGAAAGGCATGGCTGCCAGTGCTCCGGCCATCGCAGTTGTCCTGATAAAATTTCTTCTTTCCATGGTTCTTTGTTTATTCGGCAATTCTCTCCCCCGGCTTCAGCGGTTTTATGATAAAGCTGTAGCTCATCGGGCGGGAAGGAATGCAATATTCAGCGTGTGTTTTTGTATGCCATGAGTCATCTCCTCCGACACCCATCTGGCGGGCATCGATATGCAGCCAGGTCTGGGGCACTTTAATCAGGTCGGTGGTATGCATACCGTCCCTGACTTTCCGGTCGAGGTTTTCGGGGGAATAATGAAGCGCAGAGAAATCAAACAGCGGCACTCCCCTGAAAAGCAATCCGTAGCCTTCGGCAGAGCGGATCGTCATCCAGCGGGTATCACAGCGGTTCCCGTTCTCCTCCGGTGCGATATAGGGAACATACATCCCGTCGACCGATGAACGGTACAAACCGGTGAAAGCGCTGTTTTTTCTGTCCTGGTAATTTTCATGCGGCCCCCGGCCAAACCATGCTACAGAATCCATGCCGGCAACCAGGGAGGTGGTCATCCCGAACCGGGGAACTTCGGGCATCAGGTCTTTTCCCGGATTCAGACTGAATTTTACCAGCAGTTCACCGTCGGAATTAACGGTATAAACAGCCTGGCAGGTGGAGGAGGTTGAATCGTGGTTAAATTCAGCAAGCAGGATCAGCATGCCGTCTGTTTCAACAGGTATCAGGGAACTGCATTTCAGCTCTTTGCCGAAATAATGCCATATGGCCAGTCTTTCCGGCATGCGTGAACCGAAATCATTTTCGATCGGTGCTCTCCAGAAATCGGGAACCAGGGCCGAAGCCAGCCATTCTTTTCCGGAGGTGCTGATACCGGTAAGCAGACCCGTTTCCTTATTGAAACGGTAGGTCACCGAGGCGGCAGAAACGGTCACTTCCTTACCTTTATCAAGCAGCTGGGGGGCTGTTTTCCCTTCACTTTCAAAGGCAGCAACAATGCTGCTTTCTGCTTCAACGGGTGTAAGTGCAAACTGCTCCGACGCCAGGATAAACCCTGCCGGGATAAGCGGACTCTCTTCCCGTGTAACTGCACAGAAATTGATGAAATATTCCTTATTGAGTTTCCTGATGTCCTGCCCCAGATCCAGGTCAAACACCCCGCTTTTCCCAGGTCCGAGAGCAGGTGAGCTGATCACGCCACTGGCCACGGTCCTGTCTTCTTCTTTCAGTTCCCAGCGGATATCGAAGCCTTCCAGGGAGGTAAAGAAATACTCGTTGGTAATTTTCACCCGGTTAGAGCTGAAAGGCACCGGATCGAAAAGGATGGACTGATATACTTTGCTGACCTCTGCCAGACCGGGGTGCGGGCTTCTGTCGGGGAAGACCAGGCCATTCAGGCAAAAGGTTCCGTCGCTCGGCGTGCCGGCAGGTCCGAAATCGCCGCCATAGGCCCAGTATTTTCGTCCATCGGGGGTATATTTTGCAAGTCCCTGATCGACCCAGTCCCAGATAAAACCACCCTGCAACTGATCGTAACGGCGGATCACATCCCAGTAATCCTTGAAATTGCCGGTACTGTTTCCCATCGCATGGGCATATTCACACATGATAAAGGGTTTCTTCTGGATCTCCTGGGCGTACCGCTGGAGGGTGGATATCCACGGGTACATCGGGCACATGATATCGGTATTTCTTCCTCCCAGGGCCCTTTCGTAATGAACAGGGCGGCTCAGGTCCCTCGATTTGATCCAGTCGTAGGTGGCATCGAAGCAAACCCCGTCGCCGGCTTCGTTCCCCAGCGACCAGATGACTACCGAAGGATGGTTCTTATCCCTCTCCAGCATTTTTCTCGTGCGGTCGAGGTGCGACTTCAGGAACACCGGGTTATTCCCGAGGGTGTAAGCCGGGTCGTAACCCATACCATGCGATTCGATGTTGGCTTCATCGATCAGGTAGATCCCGTACTGGTCGCAGAGTTCATACCACCTCGGATCGTTCGGGTAATGGCAGGTCCGCACCGCGTTGATATTGTTCTGTTTCATCAGTTGGATATCCCTGATCATCATTTCCTCACTCACTACATGACCGTTATATTCATCGTGTTCATGCCTGTTTACGCCTTTGAAAAGGACGGGCTTGCCATTGATCAGGAGCTGTCCGTTACGGATCTCCGAGGTCCTGAAACCCACCCTGGCGGAGACGATCTCCCGGACCGTGCCGTTCTTATCCTTCAGTTCGAGCAGAAGTGTATATAAATCGGGGGTTTCGGCGCTCCACTGATCCGGCGAAGGGATGATCCCTGAAAAACTGACCCCGTTGACCGGTCCTGCCGAAGGATCCACGTCCAGGGTTTCCTCCCACACCGGCGTGAGATCGCCGGGATGACGGTACAGGCTTGCCCTGAGACTGCCTTCGGCCGGCCTGTCTGCCTGCAGTTCCCTTACCTCCGCCTCAATCCGTACCAGTCCGTCGGTATAATCATTGATGAGGGTGGATTTCCAGAAGAAATCGGCGATCTGGAGAGAGGGCCTTGCCTCAAGATAGACGTCCCTTTCAATCCCGCTGATCCGCCAGAAATCCTGGCATTCCAGCCATGACCCGTCGGACCAACGGTAAACCTCCACGGCAACCAGGTTTTCTCCATTTTTAAGAAAGGAAGTGATATTAAAAGCTGCAGGGGTCTTGCTTCCCTGGCTGTAGCCCACTTTTTTCCCGTTGATCCATAAATAGAACGCGGATTTTACAGCCCCGAAATGGATATAGACCTGCTGATCTTTCCAGGCTTCCGGAAGTTTAAAGGTTCTGCGGTAGGATCCAACAGGGTTGTGATCGACCGGTACGGCAGGTGGCTGCGGATCATTGGTCCATTCAAAAGCCGAATTTACGTAAATCGGGATACCGAAGCCCTGAAGCTCCCAGTTGGCGGGGACCCTGATTTTGTTCCAGCCCTTCATCCTGTAACCGGGCAGGTAAAAATCGACAGGTCTTTCTGCCGGTGAAGCAGAATAATGAAAGTCCCAGGTCCCATTCAGGTTCATGAACCTTGAGGACCGGCTCCGGTCCCCTTTCAGGGCCAGGTCGCTGTTCTCGAATGAAAAGCGGGATGCAGCCGGAGCTTCCCGGTTTACCTCAACGATCTGGGGATCCTGCCATTCCGGCAGGGTCTGGGCGAAAGCAGCGGTTCCGGCTGCAAAAAGCAGCAGTAAAGCCGGATAAAGAACTATTTTCTTCATGGAAGCAGTATAAGTAGTTAATTGTTAGTCGGTTTGTTGAGATATGACGCAACACTCAGCCGGTGGCCAGCCCTGTGTACTTCTCATATAACCCGGCAAGGGTATCCCTCATCCTCCCTTCATCCTTTTGCATCTCTTTCATGAGTGCATACTGGGCTCTGGTCCTTTGCAAATTATGGTTTTTCCTCAGAATCTGAAAATATTTGTCCCCGTTAAGGTAATCCGTAAGAAAGCGCAGGCCCATAATAAAGGCAAAATAGGATGGCGCGAGGTAGAGCGATCCTGCTTCTTCCTTTGTCAGGATCGGTGCCACAACACCCAGGTAACCTTCGGAAAAGGCCCGGAAACGTTCAAATACGAATTTCATTTCCGCGGGATCCTCGATATCCTCACGGGCCGATGCCGCAGCTGTCCGTATGGCATCCCCGAAATCATAATGAACCCTGCCCTTCATCACCGTATCCAGATCGACCACACAGAGGGCCCGGTCGTCGCGGGTAAAAAGGACATTATTCGATTTGGTGTCGTTGTGCGTCACCCTGAGGGGCAGCGAGTTCACCTCCCCGTACAGAACCGTGCCGGCAAACCTGTCGCGCTGCAGCCTGGTTTCCCTGATCTCGGGTTCGGCATCTGTTTTTCTTTCCGCAGATGCTGCCTCCAGGGCTCGGTCGAACTGTTCAAGCCGCAGGCCCAGATCATGGAATCCGGGAATGACCTCAAAAAGCTCCTCCGGATTGATCACGGAGAGCTGCCTGAGGAAGATCCCGTAGGCCCTTCCCCCTTCCCTTGCCACATGATCGCTGCTCACCACATCGTATACCCTGTGGTCGGGAATATATTTCATCATTCTCCAGGCCAGGCCCTGGCTGTCGGTAAAGACGGAAGCGCCGCTCAGCGTTCTCAGCAGGTTGATCCCGTGCGTGTCGGGGTCAAGACCTTCACGAAGATTGGCTTCGCGGATCGTGGCGGTCACGAGTTCCATGTTGTGCATCAGGCGTTCCGGCGGACCAAAAACATAGGTATTGATCTGCTGCAAAAGATACTCCGGGTCCGTTTTCCCGGCAGCGCACAAAGTAAACGTACGGTTTATGTGCCCCCGGGTAAGAAGAGACACCGACCACCCCTCTGGTTCGAGTCCGAAAGCTTTCAGAACTTCCCTGCCCGGCTTTACCTCCCCTGCTTCCAAAGTGATGAAGGATAAACGTTATCACCAATCAGTTTGCCAATCATTTCAAGAACATGGGGACGGTCCTCCTTGTAGGTAACCCCGAACCAGGTCTCGGGCGTTTGCAGCACCGAAAGCCTGGATTGCCCTGATTTGATCAGGATATCAACGGCATAGGGAATAAAGAATTCCGACTTCGGATTACTGCCGCTTTCATCGAGGAAACGACGGAAAAGCCGGTCGAGATGGATGAAAATATCAGGAAGGAATCCGAAGAGGTTCATGGATACACTGTCGTCCGGATTCAATACGACCCGGTTGCCGTTTTCTTCAAGAAAATAAATGGTATCGTTGTCAACGGCAATTTTGGTCCGTTCAACGATCTCGGTCAGGTAGCCTTTCTCATCCACCATACATACCCCTCTTGATACGGTTCCGTATTTCGAAACGGTTTTATCGAGACGATAGCCTACGAGGCCATATTCATTGCGTGTGCCCTCCGGAAGTGAGGTCAGGAAATCAGCCATAATCCGGTAGGATTCCCGGCCATAGAAGTCATCGGCATTGATTACGGCAAAAGGCTCGCGGATCTTTCCTGCCGCCATCATCACGGCGTGGGCGGTTCCCCAGGGTTTTACGCGGTCGGCGGGGACGGAATAGCCCTCCGGAAGGTTTTTAATGTCCTGGATCACATAATCCACCTCAAGCTCCGGCGGAAATTTCCGGATATAGGAAGTGACGAATTCTTCTTCCATTTTAGGTGAGATCACAAAGATCACCTTGCCAAAGCCGGCTTTTACCGCATCATAAATAGAATAATCGGTGATGGTTTCTCCCGAGGGCCCGAATTGTTCGGTCTGCTTCATGCTTCCATACCGGCTGCCCATCCCGGCGGCAAGAATTAAAAGTGTTGGCTTCATAGAATTAATATGATCAGTTTTCAAATATTTCTTTCCGACTGACAAATGTACTTAAAACGACTGTACCCCGAGCAGAAAATCAGCAATATCCCGGAACCGGAACCGAATATGCTTTACATTTGCCCTTCGATAGAACAGGTATATGGAGCATAACTCTTCCAGAGCAGACGAAAAACTATTCACCAAGCTGGCAAGGAAGTGCGGGGTAACCCTCAGGGACCACGAGATGATCGGTGAAGGAGATCATGTCCTTGCCGGACTCTCCGGTGGCAAGGATTCCATGATCCTGCTTAAGATCCTCGCAGAGCGCCGTCGGGCAATGCCTTTTAGCTTCAGGCTCACCGCGGCCCATATTCTCGTGCCTGCTGCCGGCTATGTAACAGATACGGGCTACCTGGAAGATTTCTGCCGGGATCTCGACATCCCGCTGATTATCAGGGAAACAGAGGTTGACCTGGAGCGTGATCCGAACAAAACTCCGTGTTTCGTCTGTTCGTGGCACCGCCGGAAACTGCTCTTCGACCTGACCAGGGAACTGAACTGCAATAAGCTTGCGCTGGGGCATCATCGTGAAGATGCCCTGGAAACTTACCTGATGAATATGATGTTCCACGGATCAATCAGCTCCTTACCCTACACCCTGAAAATGTTTGAAGGAAGGGTCACGCTGATCCGCCCGCTGCTGGACATCAGCGAAGCCCTGCTCGGTGAATATTCGGAGCTCTCCGGACTTGTCAGACCGCTTAAAAACTGTCCGCACGAAAACAATACCCGAAGGATGCAGGTCCGCAGGATCCTGAAAAATATGGAGGAGATCTATCCGCAGTCAACCCATAACCTCTTCAGGTCGGCCGACCATATTTACGACGAGTACCTGCCCCTGAAAAAGGGCCGTAATAAAACCCCGTAAGGCGTTTACAGCTTTTCAAGTTCCTCTTTCAGGAGGGCATCCCTGATCCGGGCGAGCCTGCTGTCGGCAGCAAGGCCCGTAACCCTTGTCAGGGATCCTTCAGACATACCTGATGCGAGTGCCTGGGCAATAAAGGTATTCATAGCTGTTCCGGAACCCAGTACCGACCAGAGCGGAGCCGGCTCGGGCAATCCGTCGCTGCCCTGAATGGCAACAGTCCGGTTCAGTCCTGCAGCTTCCCCGGTTTTCCTTATCCATCGGTTATAGCTTACGGGGGATACGGGGGGAAAGGCCCTGCCATCCCTGTAATAGCGGTTGGCATAGTGCCTGGCCAGTGAGCGGGCGCGACTGTTCAGGGGAACGACCCGAAGTTTTGCACCGGGACCTTTAATTTTTGCCGAATCTTCGGTAAGCTCTTCCTTTTTAAGCCTTTGCAGTGCAGAAAAGCTGATCCCGGTAAAGGCTGTCAGGCAAAATAGATCACGGACCCGGTTCCCGGTTGTTGAACCCGTATCAAACGAACAGATCCGTTCCAGTTCTTCCGGCGTCAGGTACCAGAATTTCTTTACAGGTTCATTGGCCGACTGCGCCTCCAGCTCGCGGTAGAAGGTCCGGTAGGCCGTATAAACATTGAAACCCGAGTCGGTGGTCCATTTCAGGAACCAGACCAGGATATTGACGATGCGCTTTTTCGTCGCCGGCCGGTAGCCTTTTGCATGGAGGAAATCGGCAAAGGCCGACAGGAAAGCAGCGTCGAGTACGGCAAAAGACAGGCGAGTGCCCGATGTATCCTGGTATTCCCGAAGCAGATCATAAACCCTTCTGACCTTCAGGTAGGTATTACGGTTCCAGTCCCGGCTTTTCTCCTCCATAAACCGATAATACAGAGGAAAGAATCCCCCCGAAAAAACAGGTTTTGACTCTTTGAATAGTTTGCGGAATTTTGCGGGATCAGGTGGTACGGCTCCGTCGGAAAGGGTCTGCCAGACCATGTCTGCCGTGTGGGACAGGGTGTCGAGCCAGCTGTTAAGGCCGGGTGAGTCGGGTCTGCCGGCGACCTTCCTGTGCACCGGATCCCATTCCTCCATATTCAACGTGATACCTGTGGTGAAAACAAGCCGCTGCCCGCCATAGGTCACTGACATGAGGACAGGACAGTTCCTTCGGATCAGTTCCTGGTCCTTATCCTTACGGTGGCCGATGAAAAAACGGACTCTCATGAGGAGATAAAAATAAGCACAAATGGTGGTTTTTTTATTCATTGTCCGGAGATAATCCCCTGGTTGCCGAAAGCTGGCTTCCTTCCATTCACTACCTTTGCGGGTATGGAAAGAGAATTCAGGATTACGGCCGATGGTTCGCACACCCTGTTCATACCCGGACTGAAGGAGCCCTATCATTCCATGAACGGGGCATTGACTGAGTCGAAGCATATTTTTATACGGGGAGGCCTTGATTTTATGGACCCGGGGCCGGTTTCGATACTGGAATTCGGCTTCGGAACAGGCCTGAATGCCCTGCTCACGGCTATTGAAGCAGCGAAGCGGAAATGCAATATCAGGTACACGACCCTGGAAAAATATCCGCTGGGCCCGGACGAGGTCCGGGGTCTGAATTATCCCGGTCTGCTCGGAGAGGGTGCTTCGGAGCTGTTTACTGCTATTCACGAAGCGCCCTGGGAGGAGGAGGTCGCGCTTGGCGAATATTTTACCCTCCGCAAGCTCAGATGCGATTTCAGGCAGCCCGAAGCCTTTCCTCCCACCGATCTTGTATATTTCGATGCCTTTGCTCCCGATGTACAGCCCGCTCTGTGGAGTGATGATCTCTTTGTCCGCATTGCGGCAGGCATGAGACCCGGGGCAGTGCTTGTCACATACTCGGCCAAGGGTTCCGTGAAAAGATCGTTACAGGCGGCCGGTTTTCACGTGCAGAAGCTTCCCGGCCCTCCGGGAAAACGGGAAATGATCAGGGCAGTGAGATCAGAATGAAGCTTCAGGGGCACGAATTAACGAATCTTAACATTTGTGCCGGATAAAGAGGAGGCTGAAAATGGAAAAGACTCATTTATGTATTAAATTCGCAGCTTATTCTTTACCACCTTAATTGAAATTATTATGAACAAAAACCAGATTATCACATTAGTATTGGTCGCAGCCGTTATGTTTGCCGGTGGCTACTTCCTCGGCACCAGCCTTGGATCCATCAGACCGGAGAGCCGTGTTGCACTGAAAAGTGATGTGGATTCCCTCAGTTATTTCCTTGGTCTGAACATTGGTTATTCGACCCAATCCATGCCGGAATACAAGAACCTTAAAGCCGGACTGATCGCCTCCGGGATGAACCAGGTGATGAATGACAGCTCTGCTTTCAACCAGGAGACCGCCCAGACCATGTTTTTTGAACTCCGTAACACGATGACCCAGCGCGAGCAGGAAAAAACGCTTCGTGAAGGAATTGAGTTCCTGGCAAAGAACAAGGAACGTGAAGGAGTGATCACCACCGGGTCGGGACTTCAGTACGAAGTAATCACCAAAGGTGAAGGCCCCATGCCCGCCGATACCTCGATCGTTACGGTTCATTACACCGGAACACTGATCGACGGAACTGAATTTGATTCCAGCGTCAAACGCGGCGAACCCGCCACCTTCCCCCTCAACCGCGTGATCCGCGGATGGACCGAAGGGCTGCAACTGATGCCGGTTGGCTCGAAATATAAATTCTATATCCCGTCGTCGTTGGGCTACGGCAACAGAAATGCCGGTGAGATCCCTGCCAATTCCGTACTTATCTTTGAAGTTGAATTGCTGTCTATCGACTGATAATAAGCATAATATGTTAAAAAGGCTGCCACAAAAGGGCGGCCTTTTTTATTTAGCAGTTCTGCTCCACCTTCGGGCCATTTTCTGAAGTTGATTATGCTGTCCCTGTAAACGATGAACCGAAAGTCGCCGGTGTATGACCGGTGCCGGAGATTTGTATACCGGCGAACCGGATGAAGTCATTCTTTGCAGAATTTCAGGGACTGTTTGCTGGCCCGGCAGGATACCGTATCCGAACCTTCAGACAGATCAATATCATTGAATATCCTCCTATACTATATACGTCTCGTGCATTGTTGAAGGAAGGATATAGGGTGCCGTAAGAACAACAGCTTCATATCGCGAAGCCAAAATTGAAGAAGGCTGGAGCACTGTAAGGGCGAAGGGGGAACCGGGGATAAAGGACAGAAAAAGGGCTTGTTCCCGGGTGTCTGCAAACAAGAAAAGGCGGCCTCAAAGAGACCGCCTTCATTGCATAGATACTAAAAAACGAGGCTTTTTTCCACTAACTATCGTTACTGCAAATTTTTTGCAGGTAAAGTTCCTATTTTTGTAACAGTCATTTAAAAAAACTATTCCATCATGAACTTTGAAATCACAGGGCGTTTGCATGAGAAATATGAAACCCAGGTAATATCGGATAAATTCCGTAAGCGTGAATTTATACTCGAGATCAAGGAGACAGGTAACAACGGGTTTGAATTCATCGAGTATATTAAATTCCAGTTAACCCAGGACAAATGCTTGTTACTTGATTCGATCACTTCCGGTGAGGAATTAAAGGTCACCTTCAATCTTCGTGGCCGCAAGTGGGAGAAAGACGGAACAGTATCTTATTTCACCAATCTGGAAGCCTGGAAAATTGAAAAAACGCAACAAACAGTTAAACCCCCAATGGCTTCCGGTCCGGTTTCGTCACCTGGATCCGATGTACCTTTCCCTTCTGATGTTCCTGCAGATGATACCGGGTTTGATGATCTTCCCTTTTAATTTTGAAAACGACAAACCCTAATTACAGAAGAGCGGGTTGATCATCTTCGGTTCATCTGCTGATCTGTCAGATCAGGATTGATTTCAGCTTGATCCTTGTGACGTTAGTTCTGTCCTCCCTTTCGGCAACGTAGACCGGTATTTCTGCCACGATGGTGCAACCGTTTTGCTGGTTTGAATCCACCCTGACGCTACCGCCCATCATTTCTGCCAACCCTCTGGCCAGGCTGTAGCCCAGGCCAATCCGGTCGGAGTAATTGAACCAATCGTCCCTGTGTCCATTCTTTTCAAAGATCCTTGAGGCTCTCTCCCCCGAGATGGAGCCGGCACTGTCCTTTACGGTGAAACGGAGAACATCTTTCTGCAGGAAGGCTGCGATTTCGATGAAGCCCATTTTCGTAAGGCTAAGTGCATTTTCGACCAGGCAACCTATGATCCGGGAGAGGCGTATGCCATCGGTATGGATGGTGATGTCTCTGACCGAGTCGTCGAGGTCGAGCAGCATTGCCACCTGGGTTTTGCCGCTGCGGTGCCTGCCCTGATTGTAGAAGTCGTAGATCTGCCTTAAAAGGGATTCCAGTTCCACTTCTTCTTTTCTGAGCCTGAGGTTTCCGGTTTCCAGGAGTGTCAGGTCAATCAGGTTGTCCAGTATTTGTAAGAGCGTGTTGCTGTTATAGTTGATGTGATTCAGATACTCTTCCTTCTGATCGTTATCGAGGTTATTGTCGGCCAGAAGATTGGAGAATCCCATAATGGCATTCATCGGTGTTCTGACTTCGTGAGAAATGTTCGCAAGGAACCTGGTTCTGACCCGCATACCGTCCTGCTGGTGTTCTTTGAGGTTGCTTTCCAGCCACTCCACTTTCTCCTCCAGCTTTTTCTTGCTGGACAGCAGTTCTTCGTATGTGGGTTTTTTGTCCATTTTTCTCAATCCTTATCACCTCACAGCATTTGTTTTATCTCGCGGACCCCACCGGATCCGTACCAGGACTATTTCCTGAGCTTTTTAAGAATTTTCTCAGCGTCCTCGCGGTAATAGCTGTTTGAGGAGGCTATGCGGGCAAACTGTCGGCGTGCCCTGTCGGTTTCGTTCGTGGCCAGGAAGCAGAACCCGAGGTACCACTCGGCCTGTTCCATGTACAGGTTATCGTTCTGGGCGATGACCTTATTGAAGGACTTACCGGCTTCGAGGTATTTTTCGATCTCCATATAGGATATCCCGGTGTAGAGATCGGTTGCCGGTGTGCCGTTGCCACTTTTGAGAACCTCTTCAAAATAGCTTACTGCTTCGCCGTAGTTTTCTTCCTGGTAGTACTGCAGTGCTCTGCGCAGGACCAGGTCGAGATCGCCGTTGCTTGACCTGTTGATCAGGGCAACCTCATACGGTTTGTAATATTTCCTGAACAGATCCTTACTGGATAAGGGCCGGTCAAGAATAGTGGCCAGTCCGATGGCAAGAATAAGTGCCACCGCGGCTGATGCAGCGTACTGCCAGGGTCTGTTGAACCGGATAACCCTTTTATGGTTCAACTCCTCGTTGTGCGCATCCTTGCGCAGGTCTTTCAGCTGAGCCCTGAAATCCAGCACTTCCGTGTCGGAAACGGCTTCGTCAACTTCCTGGAAAAGGAAGAGATCGGCCTGCAGATCAGGACTGGAACCGAGATCCTGCTCAAACCTGTCCATCTCTTTCTCTGAAAGCTCATGGTCCAGGTACTTCTGAATAATGTGCCTGTCTCGTGTCATATTATTACGTATTAATGAATATTCGGGTACAAAGTCCGCACGCAAAACCTTAAATGGCCAGTCGTCCGGTATTTTCATCCCTGAACTGTATGCACGCCTGCATACCGTTGAGCGGGTACGTGCTGTTGCACGCTGGAAAATATCATTTTACGCTTCCGCGTCCGCGCCCTGAGGCAGCGGTCATATTTTTTCAGGCAAAGCCTGTTGCTTCCAAAGCAAAGTTTGTTTTACTTCGTCTCTTTTGAGGGAGGGATCAAAACATCAGATACTGGAACAAGTCCGCCAAAGATGTAATTCATTTCACTGGTAGAAAGAACGTCTCCGGAAAAAAGATCGAAAGAGTTGTTTAAAGTTTTCATTGTTTCTGTAATTAGGGGTTTAACTTCTGTTTGTTTGTCGTTTTTCACCCCTTTATTCCAGAATTGACCCAAACGTTACCCGGAAAAAGGAAATATTTTCAGAAAAAAATGAAACTATTTTGCATTATTCTGATTTACTGTCATTTAAAAGAGTAAAAATTTGCACATTTTTTCCCTGCCACTTGCATTCCTTCCAAATATTTCTTTCATTTACAGTACGAAATTCACAATGAAGGGGGCTAAATTCTATATTAAATATATCCTTGTTCTTCTTACCTGCATTTCTCAAAACAATTTCCTTAACGGTCAGGAGAAAACGCTAGAAGAGCAGCTTGAAGATGCCAATTATAAAGCCTATGATTTTGCTGTAGCTGCTTTATACGATAGTGCAGAACTTTATTACCTGAAAACCATACGCCTCAAAGAAATCATTTATACACCTCAAGATTATCGAGTTGGAATAGCACACTTCAATATAGCTCAAACCTATTCTAGTCTACTGGATTATGAAACGGCTATAAAGCATTATGATATAGCTGAAAGGATTTTTTTAAAAGATTCTTCAAACATTGGCTACCAAAGAATGGTATATAATAATAAGGGTAATATTTACGCCAATATCAAAGACTTTGGTGAAGCCTATAGATACTACAGTTACAACTTTGAGAATAGAAAGCAGATTGAGAAAACTAATTCTGAAGTAAATAAGCAATATCTGACCAATTACATTATTATCCTAAACGAATTAGGGAAATCCAACCAAATTAGATCAATAATTGAAGAACTTAAAACGTATGTAATTGACTCAACGGATAATGATAGATTTAGAACTTATTACTTAATGGGTAGTTCTCTCGGGATGATTGATGAAGATGAAGAGGCCGAACAGTTCTATATTAAAGCACATAAGTTGTTGCCCAAAGTTTCTTTTGGATATACACCAACTATTAAAATTAATTTTCTTCTAGATTATGCCAATTTTTTAATGAAAATTAAAAAATATGAACAGTCTCAAAAGATTCTTTTTCAAGCTTTAAATTTGAGCAGCTCACCAAAATCAAATCTAATTCTTAAAAATACAGGAGCCTATCTTACCCTTGGTAGAATAATGTATTTAAAAAAGGACTATGAAGATTGTTATGAATACCTTAATAACATACTTAAAGAAATTGAAGACTACTTAGAGGATAGAAAATTAAAAAATCACTTCAACAACTTCTTCCTGTCCCATCCAGACATTGTTGAAATAATGCATTTAAAAGCTTTAACAGCTTTTGAATTATATAAGAACACTAAGATGATTTCCTACCTAGATAATTCACTTATGTCCTACTCAGGTTTAATCGACCTGATTACAAAGCAAAGATTAGGGATGAGAAATCAAGAGAGCATTTATGCTTCAGGCGTTTCACTAGCAAATATATATCAAGAAGCAATTCAAGTATCTGCTTTGAAGTATGATATTAGTAAGGAAATTAAATACTTGGACCTGGCATTTGAATTTAGTGAACGAAGCAAATCTTTTACCATTCTTTCTGAGTTTTCAAAAATTAGGGCAATGCAGTTTTCAGGACTTCCATTGGATATTATTGAAAATGAAAAGAAGTTGACTGATCAGATCAGAGCATATGAAGAAATGATGTATAATGAAAGCATTGAACAAAATCCTGATAGCAGTAGAATAGACAATATAAAGAATAAACTTTTCTACCTAAAAAATGATTATGATTACCTTTTAACAAGTATAGAAAAAGAATATCCTGAATACTATAATCTTAAGTATAATCCGAAATTCATTACCGCTGACCAAGTAAAAGAGAATTTAAATACCAACCAAGCAATTATCGAATATAGCTACAGCGATTCCCTGATCACCTGTTTTGTAATCGACCGGAACCAGGTAAGCCTGTTATCCATCCCGATACCCGGGGATTTCGGACAGGAGTGCTACGACTTCTACGAACTGATCCGGAACCAGAGCTTTGTCAACGATGTCCTCCCCACCTATCAGAAATACCAGGAGCTGGCTCGAACATTCTATAAGGTACTGATGGAGCCGGTTCTGGCAAAAACCCGGAAACGGCATATTACCATCATCCCCGACGGACCGCTGGTTTACCTGCCTTTTGAAGCTTTCCTGACCAGCGATGTGGATCCTTACTATGTGAATTACACCACCCTGCCCTACCTTATTTACAATGTGTCGATCGGTTATTCCTACTCATCGACACTGCTGTACAGTAAACGGCCCGAAACGGTCAAGCCCTTGAACCGCGTGCTTGCCTATGCCCCCAGCTACGAAAACCTCTTTAACGATACCCTTCAGCTGGTATGGAACCGTGAAGCCAACCCCGACCGGCTGGTATCGCTGAAGGGCGTATACAAGGAAGTGAATGCCATCAGCGAGATTGTCAAATCGGATGTTTACATCGATGACAAAGCCACGGAAACCAGTTTCAAGGAAAATGCCGGGAAGTATGCCGTACTTCACCTGGCGATGCATACCATTCTGAACGACGAGGATCCCCTGTACTCCCGGCTTGTATTTACCCGGAATTCGAAAGACACCCTGAACGATAACAATCTGTTCACCTACGAGATCTATAATATGCAGATCTCTGCTAAGATGACCGTACTGAGCAGTTGCAGCAGCGGGTTCGGAAAGATGCTGCGCGGTGAAGGATTGCTGAGCCTGGCCAGAGGCTTTATTTACGCGGGCTGTCCAAGCATTATCATGACCCTGTGGCAGGCTCCCGACAATTCGAGTCCCGAACTGATGACTTCCTTTTACCGCCATCTGAAAAGGGGTGATAATAAGATTGAAGCACTGCGAAAGGCAAAGATCGAGTACCTGAAATCGTCGGACGGCCTGTGGGCCAACCCCTACTTCTGGTCGCCCTTTGTGGTTATCGGCGACAATTCGCCCATATACCGGAAGATGGATTTCTTTTACTGGTCGCTGCTGATAGCCGGTTTCGGGGGTCTGGTGGTTCTTTCTGTCCTGCGCCTCCGTCGAAGGATGCATTAAGCCTCGTCGGCCATCATCGCCCGGTACTCCTTATCCTCCTTGATCTTCTGTACAAGAAATTCCTTGCAGAAGTGCCTTCTTTTCCTGACATAGACATCACTGCGGAAGCCCAGTTTTTCAGCTATTTCCTTGGCCTGAAGGTTGGAAGCCGTAAGGGTCAGTATCTTCTGACAGTCTTCGGGGATAAGCAGAAGGTTACGCTGGTAAATGGCCAGCCGGAGGTCCTTGTCCTGAACGGGTGTCGGTTCCTCAAATTCAATGAATTCTTCCTGCTCCCGGTTCAGCCGGGAGACATTCATCTTGCGGATGTTCCTGAGATGCTTCAGCCAGAGCAGGCGCGCCACCGAGTAAATATAGGTCCCGAAGGAACATTCCAGAACCATACCGGGCTCATCGCGAAGGGTCTTGAAGATGATGATCATGGCCTCCTGGAACATATCCTCTGCATCACCAATCGAACCGCTGTTATTTTCAATGAGTTGCCTGACCGAATTAAAGTAGTTCTTATAAATATACTGAAGAACCCGGTTGTCCCGTTTCCCAAGTCCGATTAATATTTCCTCATCAGTGAACCGTTTCACTTCGGGTCAGGTATTGAGAAGATCCATACAGCAATGCTGTAACAATCATTCCTTCAGTTGTTTATAAAAAATACACCAAGCCTACTACCGCCCTGATCCGGCAAAAACGCGGAATCCCCCACATCCCATAAGCACACGATAGTAAAACTCCATTTCTCAGGAAACAAATATAATTAATAACTGATACTATTTGCAGGGCAGGGTAAAAAACAGCAACAGCCTACCTGGTATAGCGGAAGATCATGTCTTCGATTGCCCGGGAGCAGACCGGACAGAAAACGGCATTATTGACCCGCATCCGGCAATAATTCACCGGCCGGTAAACACCTTTTGCGACATAACCGCCTCCCTCGAAAACACCAACCCCATCCTTGTATTCGGGGGTCAGCGGTGTGGGGACCGGCACCCCTGCCGGAACCATATTCTTCCATTTACGGGCAAAATCAACCAGGGTCGTCAGGTTGGGATTCCAGGGTTCCACATCGAGAGGAAAGTAGGATTCATAGGCTACATCCGACTCGTAATACTCATCGCCGAGGCCGGCAAAACCATGACCAAATTCGTGTTTCAGTACGGGCTCGCTGAGTTTGTCGTCGACGGCAGCCAGGCTGTAAAAGTTATAGATACCGCCCCCGCCGTATTTCGCACTGTTCACCAGGATAAGCACATGATCGCAGGGGGCTTCGGCCGACAGTTCCGCAACCCTGATAAAATCGTCGGTCGTCAGGTAGCGCTCACTGCCGAAGGTATAATATCTTGTATTAAGGATAGTGTTTTTCCAGATACCCTTTCCGGGAAGATCGGTGCCCGACTCCTCACTGACCGAAGCCAGGGCCCTGACATTAAAATCCTGTTTACGGGAGGCAAAAGGTTCCTCCGAAAAGATGGCATTGGTCATACGCTCCGCATCGGCGAAGAATTTTTCCATCTCATCTGCCGTATAGCCTTCGGCCAGCATAAGGAGGTCGACCTTATGATCGGGTGCTCCGTTGATCCGGATATCCTTCAGTTCATAACCGGCGCTGCGAAAGGGTTCGATATCCCAAGAGGCCGGATCAATCTCTGCACTGAATTTCTTTTCAAATACGCCATCCGCCTTTCTGTCGCTGATTTCCAGGATCACAGGATGAAGTGGCTGAGGGAATCTTGCCGCATAGCTAAAGGCCCTGCGGTTCACGGCTGCATCGCCCGTGGTCTGCCACTCAAAGAAAAGAGTACAGAAGGTCTGACTGTAAATTAGTTCCCCGCTGGCCTTATCGTACACACAGAATTTATGATCGCCGTAATTAAAAGGATCGATCAGCTGGTTGGGGTTGCCGCTGAAATAGGGCTCATGAAAGATCTTCCCGAGAAAATACTCCGAACTTTCGGCATTTCCGGCCATCACAAGGTTCACCCGAAGGGCTCCCGTACCAAACCATTTTGCAAAGTTCTGACCTGTAAGAAAAGGCAGGGCCAGCAACAGGATCAGGGCGGATATCAGTAAGCGTTTCATCATTTATTCTTCATTTTGCAGCTAATTTAATAATTTAGCAGCGGTAAAAAGAATATCAGAGCGTATGATTGAACAATGGCTGGATAATTTCCGTTTTTTTCTTGAAAACCATGGTACTTCCGTTCGATTTGCTGCCGTACTGGAGAGCACCATGGTTGTGAGTCTTATTTTCCTTCTGGCATTGTTTGCCGATTATCTGACCAAAAAAATCATTATCCAGACCATCCGGGTCCTTGTAAAAAAGACCGCTAATACCTGGGACGACATCTTTCTTCAGCGCAGGGTGTTTAACCGGCTGGCTCACATTGCCCCTGCACTGGTTGTGAATTTTACCATAAAATACCTGGTCGATGAGCCCGGCGTAATCTCGGTGATCAAAACCATCACCGAAATTTACATGATCCTCATCGGCGTACTGGTGATCGACGCCGTGATCAACGCCCTGCACGAGATTTACCGCCAGCAGCCGGTATCCAAAGGCAGAAGTATTAAAGGCTATGTACAGATCGTCAAGATACTGATTTACTTTGTTGCCGTTATTTTCATCATTGCCGATCTGACCGGAAAAACGCCCACCGCGCTCCTGGCCGGCCTCGGGGCAGTCGCCGCCATCGTCATGCTGGTTTTTAAAGATACCATCCTGGGTTTTGTTGCAAGTATCCAGCTTTCAGCCAATAACATGGTGAAAATCGGCGACTGGATAGAAGTCCCGAAATACCAGGCCGACGGCACCGTGATCGATATCAGCCTGCATACGGTAAAGGTTCAGAACTGGGACAAGACCATCGTAACGGTACCCACCTATTCCCTGGTCTCCGATTCGTTTACCAACTGGATCGGGATGGAAGAATCGGGCGGCCGGAGGATTAAACGCAGCATCAGTATTGATATGCATACCGTGCGTTTCCTTGATGAAGAGATGTTCAACCGGCTGTGTAAAATCGACCTGCTGAAAGACTATCTCAATTCCATGAAGGAAGAAGTCGACAGGTTCAATGCCGAAACCGGTGCCGACATCTCCCATCCGGTAAACGGCAGACGACTTACCAACCTGGGAACCTTCAGGATGTACCTCAGGAATTACCTTAAAAACGATCCGAAGATCCGAACCGACATGACCTTCCTGGTACGACACCTGCAGCCGACCGAACGTGGATTGCCCATGGAAATCTATGTGTTCACAAGAGATCAGAAATGGGCGGATTACGAAGCCGTTCAGGCCGATATTTTCGATCATGTCCTGGCTGTCGTTCCCGAATTCGGGCTGAAAGTCTTTCAGAATCCCACGGGCGAAGACTTCAGGTATCTCTCCCGTTCCGGCACCTGAATTAATTCTTTTCTACTATAGCCTGAGCCGCCGTATGTTTTTAAAAACATCCTGAAATCCCCCCGCTCACACCTAAAGTGAAAGATATTTTTCTATTTTTATTTCAATATTACGCTCAAACGCTAAAAATATTTAGAGTGTTTTATTGTATTGTTATTCAAATAGATAAAAAAATATACAATGGAAGACAACCTTCAGATTGATCAGCTGGACCGGAAGATCCTCTCCCTGATCACGGAAAATGCACGAATTCCTTACCTGGAAGTTGCCAGGGAATGCAATGTTTCAGGCGCCGCCATTCACCAGCGCATCCAGCGGCTTACGCGGATGGGGGTTATTGCCGGATCTGAGTTTGTCATCAATCCCAAGAAAATAGGCTTTCACACCTGCGCCTATGTCGGGATCTTCCTCGACAGTGCCAGTTTGTACCCCGAGGTTGTGACCAAACTGAAGGACATCCCCGAGATCACCCAGTGCCATTATATCACGGGTAACTATTCGATATTCATAAAGGTATACACCCGGAACAATGAAGACCTGAAGCATGTGCTGGTAGACAAGGTGCAGGCGATACCGGGTGTTGAGCGTACCGAGACTTTTATTTCCCTGGAAGAAAGCTTCTCTCGTCAGATCACCCTCGAGTAGTCCTCAAAGGTTTCTCTGACGAAGAGCTTCATAGATTATCACCCCTGCAGCAACAGAGACATTGAGCGAGGCGATCTCACCATTCATGGGAATGCTCATTAATTTGTCGGCTTCACGCAGCAGCGGTTCAGATACGCCGCTGTCTTCAGCACCCATAATAATGGCGGCGGGAACGTTAAGGTCGGTATCGAAAAGGGATTCCGTTCCTTTTTCGCTGGCCGCGAAAAGTGTCAGTCCGCTATTCCGGCAGTACCGTGCAGCTTCCGCCAGGTTGTCGTGACGGCAAACGGTAATGCGGTGAAGCGCCCCGGCGGATGTTTTTACCGCATCGGGGGTGATACGGGCCGAGCCTTTTGCAGGTATGACCAGTGCATGAACTCCCGCGCACTCCGCCGTACGGGCAATGGCTCCGAAATTGCGCACATCGCTCACCTGGTCGAGAAAGAGCAGCAAAGGCAGTTCGCCCCTTTCAAACAGCCCGGGGAGAACCTGTTCAATACGTGCATAGCTGATCCCGGAGATCCAGGCAATCACGCCCTGGTGGTTTTTTCGGGTTAATGCATTCAGCTTTTCCTCGGGCACGGGTTGCCATGGGATCCCGGCCTCACGAAGCAGGGCCATTAACTGCTGGAAATTCTCCCCCTTCGCCCCTCTCCTGATCAGGACCTTATCGGGTTCCTTACCGGCCCTGATCGCCTCCATCACAGCATGAAGGCCAAATACCATCTGATCTTTATCTGCCAATACCTGACTTTTTAATCGCTTAATGTAAATACCTTTCCGCTCCTCCAGCTCTGAACAGCCTCATTCCAGACCGACCAGCTTTCCGGGGTCCTCTTCCAGATGTAATCGCTGCCGGCAAACTGCGGCTCCACTCTTTGAAACACGAGTTCGATGACCTTTCCCCGCTTTCTTGAACTGTAATACCAGTATTCGTCTGAATTATTGATATTTACCCGGTCGGGCGGGCCAAAAAGGATCAGCATCATGCCCCGGTCGGTCTTCCAGCCCTCGCGGTCGCTCGAAAAATAAAGATTGGCATAAAGGACACGGTTGTAATAAACCCTGATCATCTCCCGGGAACGTTCGATGCTGTTGCCGCAACTCAGCCAGAAATCGTCCACCGCCAGCTTGCGGTTGCTCTGCCTCCGGAGGTCGCGGTATTCCGTAAGGGTGGAGATGTAAAACAGCGGCTCCAGCAAATCGTCGGGGGTCTGGATATTGGGAAAGGATTTTCCGAAATTGAAAAGCGTGATCCCTTCCGGGTGCTCGGGGCTGATCCTGAAACGATACATTCCGGTCTTTTCAAGCGAGAAAAGTGTGGTGTCGTTCAGCTGACTGACAAGGGTAGTGTCCGGTGATTCCTTCAGCCGGTATTCGGCCAGGGAATTCAGGGGAGGCCTCGGCAGTTCAAAGTTCCGGCTGAAATAATCAATATAGATCGTATCCTCGCTGCTGTCGTTATATTTCAGATAGAATTTCTCCGAGGGCAGGAAAAAGTTCATAAACTTCGGATACCCGGTGTAAGCCGAAACCACCTCAAAATTCTGGGCAGTATATGGCCCCGTTTTATCCACCACCACCTGGTCAAAACCCAGTGAGCCCCTTTGTTTATCGGTAAGGGTCATCTGCAGAATATACTTCTGCCCTGCCGAAAGGGGCAGCTGCAAAGAGGCCAGCCATGCCGTCCTTTCCTTCTCCCTGGCTGTGAGTTTATAGCGAACGGTGTCGGTGGCCGCCAGGGAATAGCCCGAATCGGGCACTTCGCAATAGAGTTTATACTGCAGTTCCAGTACCGCCCTCATCTCCGCATCGTTGTTAGCCTGACTGAACATCAGTTCGGCCGGATAAACCCGCATAAAAAGTGTCGACCAGTCATCCTGCTCGTGATAGACAGTAAAATCGGGGTGCAAAGAAAACCTGCTCGGGTTGTAGAGCGATGCAAGATTCAGTCCAGGTGCCGTGGTCTGTCCCATCTGCAGCGGCATACAGGCCTGAGCGACAGGCAAAAGGATAAGTATGACATACAGGAACCTTCTCATAGCCGTTCTTGAACCGTCTAAGTTAATTAATTTCTCTGTTGTTTCAATTCCTCGACTTCCTCAACGGCCCTTGTCCACTGATCCATTTTCTCCCCAAGGATCTTTTGCAATTTCTCATAGCGGATAAAGCGGGCATGGTCTCCGGCATATTCCGGAGAAACCAGTAATTCATCCAGTTGTTTCAGTTCCCCTTCCGTTTCCGCTATCTCGCCTTCAAGCTTCGCTACCACATTTTCAGCTTTCCTGATCTGTTTCTCAAGGTTTTTCCTTGCTTCATACTGCTCTTTCCCGGCTTGCTGAACCGGCGCATTATTCTGAGCAACTGCCTGCTTCTCCTTTCTTTCTATCTCACGGATATCGGCGATCTTCCTCTTCTCCAGGAAATCGAAGATCCCTCCCAGGTAGCTCCTGATCCCCCTGTCGCGGAATTCATATACCTTATCAACCAGTCCGTCGAGGAATTCCCTGTCGTGCGAAACCACAATCAGCGTACCATCAAAATCGAGCAGGGCATTTTTAAGAATATCCTTCGACCGCATATCCAGGTGGTTGGTCGGCTCATCGAGTACGAGCAGGTTGAAGGGCTGCAACAGCATCATCGCCATGGCCAGCCTGGAACGCTCACCCCCCGAAAGGACCCGCACCTTCTTATCGACATCTTCTCCCCGGAACAGAAAAGCCGCCAGGATATCCCTGATCTTTGTCCGGATATCTCCCACCGCAACATGATCGACCGTCTCAAAAACACTCTTATCCCCGTCCAGCAGTTCGTCCTGGTTCTGGGCAAAATAACCGAGGGATACATTATGGCCCAGTTTCACGTGCCCGGTATAATCCAGTTCCCCGACAATGATCCTGGAAAGAGTGGTCTTACCTTCCCCGTTCCTTCCTACAAAGGCCACTTTCTCCCCCCGGGTGATTGTGAGACTGATATCCTGAAGCACAACCTTTTCCCCGTAACTTTTCCCCAGGCCCGACGATTCAAAAACCACCGTTCCCGAGCGGGGGGCCGACGGAAACCGGAGATTCATCACCTGGTCGTCTTCTTCCTCCACCTCGATCCTGTCGATCTTTTTCAGTTGCTTGATCCTGGATTGCACCTGCACTGCCTTGGTTGCCTTATAACGGAAACGCTGGATAAAGGCCTCGGTATCCTGGATCATTTTCTGCTGGTTCTGAAAGGCCGACATCTGGTGGGTTATCCGTTCTTCCTTGAGCCCGACATAGGCGGAATAGCTCACCCTGTAATCATAGATATTCCCCATGCTCAGCTCGATCGTGCGGTTGGTTACACGGTCGAGAAAGACCCGGTCGTGGGAGATCAGAAGCACGCCACCCTGGTAATTTCTCAGAAAATCTTCCAGCCACTGGATCGACTCAATATCGAGATGGTTGGTTGGCTCATCGAGCAGGATATAATCGGGATGCTGCAGGAGGACCTTCGCGAGTTCGATCCTCATGCGCCAGCCACCACTGAAGCTTTTTACGGGTTTGGAGAGATCATCATGGCTGAAGCCCAGTCCGGCCAGGGTTTGCTCCACATTGGCATGGATGGCATTTCCCCCGAGCAGGTCAAAAGTTTCATTGGCATGTGCGAGAGAAGAGATCAGGGCCATGTAGGCCTCCGATTCAAAATCGCTTCTCTCTTCCAGTTCACGGGTAATTCTTCTGATCTCCTCCTCCAGTTCCAGGATTTTTGAGAACGCCTTCAAAGCCTCTTCATAAAGGCTTTTCCCCGGAGCATGTTTCATCTGCTGGGGCAGGTAGCCTACCGTGGTATCCGATCCGATCACCACTTTTCCTTCATCGGGATCCTGCAGGCCGGCGATCAACCGGAGAATGGTGGTTTTGCCTGCGCCGTTCCTTCCGACCAGTCCGATGCGGTCGCCACCGGCCACCTGAAAATTGATGCCGTTAAAAAGTGTAAAGGCTCCGAACCTGATCGTTACATTATCAACTGAAATCATGTTTTACCCGCGCTTCAAATCAAAAAATGGTAGTACCTCATAATCATAACCCCACATCAGTCCGTGCAAAGGCTGTACTGTCGGGTTTTTGCCCTTTACCTGCAGAACACGGTGTGAGGGCAGCTCCGATATCCGGTTGATCACACGCAGAACCCTTTCCGTGTAAAGGTCCTCATCGATACCGCTCCGGTTTCCCCATGCCGTGATCAGGTAATCGGAATTGCGGGCAAAATTAGCAATATAATTATCATTTTCAGGACCGATCACCGCTTCCGGCCCGCTTTCACGGTATACCCGGTTCAGATCGGCTGCATCGGTCGCTCTAAGGGCAAAAAGGTTGAGAATGTGTAGTACCGATACATCACTGAAACGGTGATATACAAAGGTCTCCACCTTGCGGATCGTCGCATCGGCAGCCCTCAGATCGGCCGAACTCGGGTTTTTAAGGATCACAGTCATAACCCGGTTCCGCTTCTCATCGTACAGGCCGGATTCAAAAGGGATGCTGAGCAGGTACCTGAAGGTCCGGCAGGGAGAAAAAACGGCTTCCAGACCGGCCTGTCTGACCTGCGCAAAGTGGGGAATCTGCCTTCCTATTCTCACCATTTTATTACTTCTTAAGCTCTGCTATTACAATATCAGCCCGCTTTCGGAACAGACTGCCAGCACTCCGGGTCACGCCTGTTTTTCCTGTTGATCCGAACAATTCAGCTTCTCCGGGGAGCGTGCCAGCGTCTTCTTCAGACCACGGGTAAATATCCCGTGTTAAACAAAATGACAAATTTATTGTAATATATGGAACAACGGATTTTTAAATTAAACAGAGATGTCGGACCCAACAATTACCGGTATTATCATCGGACTGGCAGCAGGACTGCTGCTGTTTTTTCTGATCGTTTACACCAGCCTTCCACGGCTTATGATGAAAGAGAGCCGCAGCAGGTTTGATTTCAGCAGGACCATAGAAGAATTAAAAAAAGGAGTGGAACAGCAGGGCTGGAAGCTGCCCTGCGAACATGATCTGCGGGCTACCATGGATAAATTCGGCTACCAGGTCCGCGATGTGGTCGTGCTGGAGATCTGCAACCCGGCTTATGCCAATGAGATCCTCAGCAAGAACCACGAACGGATCGTATCCTCCCTGATGCCCTGCCGGATCGCGGTTTACGAAAAAGCCGACGGCTCTGTTTACCTGTCCCGTATGAACTCGGGGATCCTGTCAAAACCTATGGGAAGGATCATCAGGAAGACCATGACCCGTGCAGCCAGGGATACGGAACAGATCCTGCAAAGGGTGATAATGAGCTAGCTTTTCCTATCTTTGCAGCTTTAAAAAACAGCTGTGGCAGGAAGAAAACATCCGGTATACGAAGCCGTAACAGTAGAAGATCTGGCTGCTGAAGGAAAAGCTATTTGCCGGATCGACCAGATGGTGGTATTTGTAAAAGGGGCTGTGCCGGGGGATGTGGTCGACCTTCAGATCGGCCGGAAAAGAAAGCGCTTTGCAGAGGCTCGGATCCTCAGATTCAGGGCCTATTCACCCGACAGGCAGGAACCGGTTTGCCGGCATTTCGGCATCTGTGGCGGGTGCAAGTGGCAGCAACTCCCCTACCCGCTGCAACTTCGGGCCAAGGAAAAGCAGGTCGTCGACACCCTCAGACACCTGTCGAAGGTTTCCATCCCGGAACCTGATCCGATCATGGGCTCCCAAAGCAGCGAATATTACCGCAATAAACTGGAATACACCTTTTCGAGCCGGCGCTGGCTCACCTCCGAAGAAATTTCATCGGGCGACAGTTTCAGCGAAATGCCGGGCGCGGGTTTCCATGTGCAGGGACGCTACGACCGGGTGGTCGATCTGGTGCACTGCCACCTCCAGGAAGAACCTACCAATCTGATCCGGAATCTGAGCCGCAGCTTTGCCCTTGAAAACGGCATGGAATTCTATGATTTCACCAGCTTCACCGGTCTCATGAGGAACCTGATAATCAGGAACAGCACCACCGGGGAGTTAATGGTGATCTATTCCTTTCGCGAGGAAAGGCCGGAAATTTTCCGGCTGATGGACCATATTCTCGACCGGGTTCCCGGCATCACCAGTATGATGTACACCATCAATCCGAAGAAGAATGAAACCTTGTACGACCTCGACATCATTTGCTACCGGGGAAAGGACCATATCATCGAGAAACTGGGCGACCTGAACTTCAAGATCGGTCCGAAGTCGTTCTTCCAGACCAACTCCCGCCAGGCCCATGCCATGTATGAGAAGGTAAAGGAATTTGCCGCTCTTACCGGGAAGGAGAATGTATATGACCTCTACACGGGAACAGGTTCCATTGCAATCTATCTGGCGCGCTATGCCGCCGGGATCACCGGGATCGAATCGGTTCCGGAGGCCATTGAAGATGCCAGGGAAAATGCTGCCCTCAACGGCATTGCCAATACCCGGTTTCTTGCCGGGGATATGAGGGATCTTTTCACGGAAGACTTTATCGCCGGATACGGCCGGCCCGATGTCGTGATCACCGACCCGCCCCGGGCAGGAATGCATCCCGATGTGGTTAAGAGGCTGCTCGATGCTGCACCCGGAAGGATCGTGTACGTAAGCTGCAACCCGGCCACCCAGGCCAGGGATCTTGAATTACTGGCAGAGAAATACCGGGTGACACGCATACAGCCTGTCGACATGTTCCCCCACACCCATCATGTGGAGAACATCGCGCTGCTGGAAATCATTACTTCCTGACCGGGACCTTTTCGTCGGGCCATTGTTTCCGGAAATCGACCCAGTATTCGTTGATCGTGCTTTTGATATCCTTCCTCAGGATCCACAGGCCGAAAAGGTTGGGTATGGTCATAAGGGCTATGGTGATGTACGAGAGGTTCCAGACAATCGTGGTATCGGTAAAGGCTGCTATAAAGAAACCCACCACATAAACGACCTTGTAATATATCACGTACCTCTCCCCGAAAAGGTAGGTCACCGCCCTTCCCCCGTAATACGACCAGGAAATGGCCGTGGAAAAGGCAAAAAGCAATAAGCCGATCGCCACAATGTACTGCCCCCAGTCGCCGATAATACTCCTCTTGAAGGCTTCAGTTGTTAGCGCTGCGCTGTGTATCAGAGATTTACCCCATATTTCCAGCTCTTTGTCGGAAACATTTTCCGTGGAAAAATTCACTTTCCCGTTATTTACGGTGATGCTCCCCGTAAAGGGTTCGCCGCCTTTGCTGACACGGATATTCTCCGCAACCGACTGGGCATGCAGCATGGTAAGGTCTGTTGAAGCCAGAGCCCCGTCGATCACACTGATGTCGCCTGTATACAGCTGCAGGGTTGTGTCCTTGCTGAAATAGCGCCTGATCAGTTTACGGTCGTGCGGATTGCTTTCCAGGTATTTCCCGTGCAGCACTTCGATATCGGCCTGTTCGAAGCGGTTATCGATTTTTTCGTTCCACACGCCGGAGGAAAGCAGGACCAGACCGGTGAGTGTACAGATGATGATGGTGTCAATAAAGGGTTCGAGAATGGCCACCATCCCTTCGGAAACCGGTTCCTGGGCTCTTGCAGCCGAGTGGGCTATAGGTGCCGATCCCTGCCCGGCTTCGTTGGAAAACAATCCCCTGTTCACCCCTTTATTAAAGGTAAAGGCAAAGCCGGCCCCAAGGAAACCACCAACAGCGGCACTGCCGGTAAAAGCGTCACGGAAGATGGATAAAAATGACGGAAGGATCTGCTGGTAATTGGTGGCGATGACCAGCATGGCGCCGACAAAATATATAAGGGCCATGGCGGGTACAAGCGTGGAAGTTACTTTGGCGATCCGCTTGATTCCTCCGATAATAATCAAGGCCAGGATAACTGCAAGAACTCCGCCTGTAACAACGCGGTTAAGCCCGAACGAAACAAACATGGCATCTGAAATGCTGTTGATCTGCGGAAGACTTCCCGTTCCGAAGGAGGAAAGGATCGTTGCAAAAGCAAAGAAACCGCCCAGGATCACTCCCGTCCGGATCAGTTTTCCCCTTTTAGTGGTGATATTCAGCCTTTTCTTCATGTAATACATCGGGCCGCCGGAAATCGATCCGTCCGGCAGAATATCCCTGTATTTGTGGGAAATCGTCACTTCAACGAATTTCGTACACATCCCGAGCAGCGCGGTCATCAGCATCCAGAACAGCGCTGCCGGCCCGCCCAGGTGAATTGCCAGTGCCACACCGGCTATATTTCCCGTTCCCACCGTACCGGAAAGTGCAGTGGCCAGAGCCTGAAAATGGGAGGTATCCCCGATATCCCCTTCCCTGTCGTATTTACCCTTAACAATCCTCAGCGCATGCCGGAAATACCTGAATTGCGGAAATCCCAGGTAAAAAGTGAAAAAGACTCCGGTGCCCAGAAGAAAATAAACAAACCATTGATGACCGCCAAGGTACTGATCCAGAGTGAGAAGGAATTCGTTGATCTTATGCATGCAGGAAAATTTTAAAAAAATTCAAGAGCTTCGGCTATAAAAATAGCAATTCCCCGCGTTTTTCCGTCTCTTTTTTTTTCGGGGGATAAGCTCCCGCATCACATTTGCGGTTCCTGCAGGCTGTACGCCGATCTTCGGAATGCCTGCATTTCCTGATATGGACCCGCTATGAAAGGGAATGAAGGATCCGGAGGATATCCTGCCGGTCGAAAGGCTTGGTGATGTAATCATCGAAGCCGGCACGTGAGTAGCGCTCCCGGTCGCCCGACAGGGCAAAGGCCGACTGCGCAACAATTGTGCAGGCGGGAACAAGGTTGCGGAGCAGCGGAAGGATCACATCGCCGCCCACATCGGGTAACTGGATATCCAGCATGATCAGGTCGGGCGAACTCCCTGCCCTGATCAGCCCGAGCAGGTCCTCCGATGAACCGGCCACAAGCGGGATGATCCCCAGTTCTCTGAAGATACTGATAAAAAGCACCTGGGTATCGAGATTATCATCCACCACGATCACGGAGATCTTTTCTTTCCTCACGCCCAGTTCGTTCTGCGGTTCCTGCTTTTCTTCAGGCACCGTTCCCGGACCGGGTTCTCCGAGAGGCAGGTCGGTATAAAAGATGGCACCTTTATCCAGTTCCGATTCCACCCAGATCTTACCGCCCATGAGGTTGACAAGATTTTTACAGATAGCCAGCCCAAGGCCGGTACCTCCGAATTTCCGGGTCTGGGAGCCGTCGACCTGCCGGAACTGGTCGAAAATAATATCGAAATTCTCCCTGGCAATCCCGATACCTGTATCGGCGACATAAAACAGTATCCTGTTTTTCGGGATCAGGCGGTATCCGAAACGGATCACTCCCTCCCTTGTGAACTTTATCGCGTTGTTCAACAGGTTCTGGAGTACCTGGGTGAGCCTGACAAAGTCGGTAATAATGGCCAGATCGTCGGCTGTGCTCCCGCATTCCATGACAAGTTTCAGACCGGTTTTTTCTGTCCGGCGCAGTTCCTGGGTATACTGATCCATCAGTTCCTGCATGACCTGATTCACCATCACCCTGCTCCGGACAATGGAAAGCTGCCGGCTCTCGATCTTTGCCAGGTCGATGATGTCGGATATAAGGGCCAGCAATTGTTCGGAGTTCCTGTTGATACGCCTGACGTATTCCTCCCGGGTATCGCTGTCGATCGTCGGATTGGTAAGCAGGTTGGAGAAGCCCACAATGGAATTCATCGGGGTTCTGATCTCATGTGACATGTTGGCCAGGAAAGCCGACTTCAGAAGGTCACTTTCCTCGGCCTTTTCCTTTGCCAGTCTGAGCTGTTGTTCGACCTTTTTCAGCGGGGTGATGTCCCTCACAATTTCAAGGAAACCGGTGTGCTGGCGATCCGCATCGTGCACGGGAACAATCTTGGCCATCATATCGAGAAAATGGCCATTGCGGTGTTTCATTCTGTATTCCAGCACTTTCTGACTTTTTTTACCGATCAGGTGGAGCGGCAGGCCCCTGCCTTTGAACAGATACCGGTCGTCGGGATGCAGAAGTGAACCATAGGGCAGGTGCTCGTATTCGTTAAGGGTATAGCCCAGCTGTTTATAATAAGCCGTATTGGTCAGTATCCTTTCACCCTTAGTGTTATAGAGTGCAATCCGGTCATCGGCCGCCTCGACCAGCGCCCTGTATCGCGCTTCACTTTCCCTGACCGCCATTTCGGAAACCTGGCGGAAAGTGATGTCGCGAATGATCATTAGCACCTCCTGGTCGCTGAACTGGATAATCCGGGTTTCGAAAAAACGACGGGAGGAATCTGTCCGGGTCTCATGCTCAAGTAATACGGGTCCGCTGTTATTGAAAACTTCTGCTATCTTTTCATGGACCTCAGCCAGTACGGTCTCGGGATAGATATCCTCGAGCCTGAGACCTTCGAAGTCGTCCTTTTCAATCCTGAGCATATTGGTCGGCGCAAAATGATAGTCCCTGATATTCCCGCTGCTGTCGACCTGCAGTATACTGTCGGGAAGTGCTTCAAGTAATCTTTTGTACCTGAATTCGGAGCGTTTCAGTTTCTGGATGGTCTCCTGCCGCTCGGTCACATCGCGCACAATCGACAGGATCAGGTCCTCTTCGGGAGAAGCTCCCCTGATTATTACCATCTTTGAATACATATTCAGATAATGCCCCTTGCGGTGCCTGATCCGGTACTCATTGGCCATGTATCCTTCCCGGAGGAATTCTTCCCTTCTCGAAAGGATAGTTGCCCTGTCGTCGGGATGCAACATCGACATTTCTTCTACCTGCATGTATTCATCAACGGTGAAACCCAGCACGCCGGCAAAGGCACTGTTCATGAATACGGGGCTCATATCCATCCTGAACAGGCCGATCCGGTCCTCCGCGGCTTCGATCAGCGTGCGGTACAACTTCTCACTTTCGCGCAGGGCCATTTCCATTTCTTTCTCCCGGGTTATGTCCCGGGTTGTCATGATCAGGAATTCAATCTCTCTCCCTTTACTGAGCACCGGGTAAAGAGTCATCGCATACCAGCCGGTTTTGGTGCCTTCTGTAAGCGTGAAGGTTTCGGAACAAAATTTCCTTTTCCCGACGGCAATATCCGTGATACATTTTTCCAGGATGCCCGCTTCATTCCCCAGTATCTTCCAGACCGACCGGCCTGTGATCTTCGTTCCGGCAGATGGAAAACATTCCCTGAATCCCCTGTTAACCAGTACTACCCTGCCCTCCGGATCAAGCATCGCGATACCTACAGGTGCATTACTGAACAAAGATTCGAATTTGGCTTCGCTCCTTTCCAGCCTGGCCATATTTTCCAGATCAGAGGTCCTGTCTCTCAGCAGCACAACCACCAGTTCCTGATCCAGTCGCGTATAGCCGTATGCCTGAACTTCCAGGGGATGAATACGACCATTTGTATCACTGATACTTGCATTAAAACTTACCTGTTCGCCGGTTTTCAGTTTTCCTACAAGCTCGGTAATATTCGGTGGAATATCAGAAATCAGGCAGCTCACGTTGTGGCCTTTGAGTTCAGATGGGCGATATCCCGTGAGCGTGCAGGCTGCCTCGTTCAGGTCGGCAATTTCGCCCGGCTGCTCGCCGTTCAGGCGGATAACCAGAACAGGTTCATTAATGTTCTTGAAAATGAACTCAAACTTTTGCTCATCCTCTATCCTGTTCATGATCCCCTTGTACCTGCCGGAGATATTCATGACGATCCCTCCGATGATCTTCACCGATCCGTCATCGTTCCTCTCCTGAACTGAGCCACGGTTATAGAACCAGTCCCATCCATCCCTGTCGTTCCGGATCCGGTACTCGAATTCATAATGATCTATCTCGCCGTTGATCAGGGACCTGATCCTTATAAGGTTCGGCTCAATATCGTCGGGGTGGATAAGCTTATAAATGGAGGGCTCCGAGGGATCAAAATCCTCCTTCGTATAGCCCAGTCTCTCCATCAGACCATCGCTCAGCGTTATCCTGCGAAGCATGCAATCCCATTGCCACCAGTACATATCCACCGAAGATGGGGACAGGCTCAATCTGCTGTTCTCCCATGTCTCTGCAATGGCCATATTCTTATTGCCGGATTATTAAATAGTTCATTTACCAGTATTTACACCATTCTTTCCTGGTTGGAAGCAAGATCCCCTATCCTCCTTACTATCAAAGATAGAAAAATTATTCTGCCGCCTTACTGCTATTTACACACCTTGTTAACAAAAGTTTAATTATACTGCAGGAGATAAATTATTCCCTTCAATTCAGTTTTGAATCCGGTTTAAGGTATATTTTTGTATCAGACTGCGAAAACTAAGGAATGACCCTGATGACAAGGACCTTAATTTTGAGGATTTTTCCGCTTGCACTGTTTCTCTACGTATCCTCCTGTGACAACCTGTTCAGGAACAGGAGGGCTGACAATACGGTTACGGGTACAGAAAGCTGCAGGGATTGTCATGAAGGTTTTTATACGATCTGGGACCATTCTCCTCACGCGGGATCGGTCAGGCCCCTGACTCCCTCGTTTATCGAGGAACTTTATTTCGATCATAAAGCCATCGTCGCCGGTGAGCAGTCGTTTACACCGGAGCGGGAAAACGACATCCTGATCATTGCTGTTCGTTCGGTAGCGGGACTCAGTGAAAAGATACAGCCTGTTGCCGTAATGGGGAACAGGAAAAACTGCTATTTCCTTTCACGCAGCGAAGACGGCGTTTTCAGGCTTATTCCGGTAGCCTACAGTCAGCCGCAGGGAAAATGGTTTCTCTCCGAAGATTCCCTGTACATCAACTGCTCCATGAATGACGAGGTTTACGGCTCCTGGAAAGCCAATCCGGGAGTTTTTACCACAACCTGTTATTCCTGTCATGTGAATCCGGCCTCCTCCCATTTCGATCCTTACACCAACAGTTATATTGCCGACAGGTTTGAGGAGGGGATCAGTTGTGAGAGCTGCCACGGCGAAGCAAAATCCCACGACAGGGCCATGCGGGCGCTGGAAGCCGGTGAAACGCCCGGTGATCCGATGATCCTCAAGGTGTCGTCGTTCACTCCTGCCCAGATCAATGATCTCTGCTTTTCCTGCCATTCCGATGCTATACCCTTAACTCCGGTCTACACTCCCGGCGGACGTTTTCTTGATTTTTTCAATCCGTCCACCATGGGACCCGGACAAGCATCTTCAGGCGATACGGTAATCAGACATAGTTATCTGTAC
>JBMOLL010000079.1:0-27500 GCA_049325415.1 Bacteroidota bacterium
GATCAGCTCGGAAAGACGCAGATCGTTGATCCCCAGGTAATTTTCTGCCCACTCACCAAGCCTGTCGATATTCTCCAGGGCCTTGGATGTGAAATTGGGGAAATCGTCAATAAAGACGAGAAAGCGCTTGTAGGCAAAAAGGGAGATTGCCCCGACGAGAAAAAGAAAAAAGAGGATGCTGATTATGATGGACAGAATCCTGGGGAAGCCCTTTTTCTCAAGGAAGCCGGCAATGGGATACAGCAGGTAACCCAGCAGGATACCGAAAGCAATGGGATAAAGAAAATCCCTGGCAATGATGAGAACGTAAAAAATCAGGACAACAGCCAGCAAATTAAAGGTGATCCTGATACTGAGTGGATATTCCTGTTTCATTTTTTGTATAATGGCAGTTTAACAAAGAAAGTCGTGCCTTTGTTTAGGACTGTTTCGTACCAGATCTCCCCGCCGATGGTTCGGATAATATTGGAAGTAATGGCCAGTCCCATCCCCATTCCACTGCTCTTTGTGGTAAAATTGGGCTTGAAGAGTTTATCCCTGATCTCATCCGGAATGCCTTTCCCGTTATCGGTGACCGTGACTATGGCATAGCTTTCCGGAACCACTTTCAGACGGATCAGGATTTCCCCGTACTGACCCTCGGCAACCGATTGTATACCGTTTTTCACCAGGTTGATAAAGACCCGTGTCAATTGCTCATGGTCTGCTACAATCCGCAGTTCCTTCCTCCCGTCGGCATCCAGTTTTACAGTGGCATTCTGTATGTTACTGAAAAGATCCACCACATTCTCCAATACATCAGGAAGGTTCACTTCTTCATTTCTTGCCCTGGGCATTTTGGCAAAATCCGAGAATTCATTGGCGATCGAAGAAAGGGAATCGATCTGCTCGATCAGGGTGCGGGTAATCCGGTCGATCGCTTCCTGTTTCTCCATCCCCTCCAGTTTCCATGATCGTTGCAAATGCTGAACCGTCAGTTTCATAGGCGTGAGCGGATTCTTGATCTCATGGGCAATCTGCTTGGCCATCTCCCTCCAGGCCGATTCCCTTTCCGACTGAGCCAGCCGTTCAGCACTGGCTGCCAGTTCATCCACCATATGGTTGTATTCCTTAACCAGGCCTTTGATCTCATCTTCCCTTTCGTAGGTGATCCTGTCATTTTTCATGTTCAGGCTTACCTGGGCAATGCGGCTCTGGATCATCCTCAGGGGCTGGGTAATGCGGTCGGCAAGGAAGACACTCACCAGCAGAATGACCAGGATCAGGACAATATAGATATTCATTACGGCAACGACCAGGTTGGTGACATCCTGGGCAAGCGCATCATTCCGGGTGAAATAGGGTAGATTGAGATAGGCCAGCAGTTTGTTCTGACCATTGAGAAGGGGCACATAGGCCGAGAGATAATCCAGGCTGCCGATATGTTCATTATGAATGTATTCGGAAGCCTGTCCCGGACCGAGGATCAGGTAGGCTGAACGGTCCATCCTCTTGCTCAGTAATTCCTTGGAGAAGATCTCCTGGCGGGAGGTGGCGAGCAGGTAACCGTCCCTGTCGTACAGATTGATATCGGTATAGAAAACATTGGAAAACTTCCGGAGCTGTTCATCCAGGTAACCCGAGCGGGCCATTGGTCCCAGGTCCTCCTCGAATTCCACCTTGTGAAGAAGCTCGATGTAGATGGATCTCATGGTCTCCTTGAGACTGTCTTCATGGCTGCTCCGGTACTGTCGAATGATGAAATAAATCGTTCCGCCGCAGATAAAAACAAAGGTGAGGAATAGAATGCCTGCCATGGAGAACTGGATCCGGTTTTTAAAACTCCAGGTGAACAACTCGCTGATTCCCGGGAAGATTACACTGAAATAAAAGACGATTAAAAGTATGGAGAAAAAACCAAAGATGTAGGAAAAGGCTACCAGATCATCCACGTAATTGATCTCGGGGCTTCCGACAATGATGGTACTCTCGTCATTCACATTGAACACCTTGTGCTCATATCCTCCCATCCTGATATTCTCGAAACCGGGCTTCCCGGTTGAATATACCCCCGGCGAGAGCCGGTAGGGATAACCCGAGCGGGTGATCAGCTGGCCTTTGTAATACTTTGCATAGGAAAAGCCCGAGGAGGTAAAGGATTTATAGCTTTTATCCAGCAGCAACTCGGGGTAACCCAGTTCCTCGCTGATGATCTTCGAATCGAATTCAAGGAACATATTCCGTTCAAAGGACTCAGAAATAAACGGCAGAATTGCCATGTAGGAGATGCGTCCGGTAAGGTTGTTGAGATAATAAAAATCGGAGCCCGCTATATTGAATCCGTTTTCCCTGACCAGGTCGTCGAAAAATTCAAAACAATGGTAATACTCATCTACTGGGGGTTCCACATGGACCGTATCGACCGGGGTACAGAGCGTAAACTGGATCTCGTAGCGGTTCCAGTAGCCCGAAAGGTATTTGCGCATCAGGTAGTCGTAGATGGCATCGTTATCGGGGATCCTTTCCAGGATCATCGAGGTCAGCACCGAGTCGCCCCGCAGGGTTTCGGACAGCGTTGAAAACAGCATCTCGGCAACCGGATCGTGTTCGGAGGAAAGTTTAACCAGTTCCACCTCCTTCTTCCGGTCGATGTCGACCCGGTTATAATACTGAAGCTGGAAGGTGGCGTATACGGAGAACATAAACAAAAGGAGGAGCACCCTGGAAAATTTGAGCTCTCCCCTTAAATTCCTCAGGCCGATCATCCCGAACACAACCAGCGGGAACAGTACCCATCCCGCTATATCGAGATGGCTGAATTCGAGGAAGATAAAAGGCAGTAAAACGAGAGCTGTGATCAGGATCCCGTAGCGTATGACACGGGGTGTGAAATCGGGCGTGGCGACCAGCACAGCCTTATCAACGAGAATCACAAAAGCCAGGAAACTCAGGCCGATGATCAGCAGGCCGGCGAAGGTATAGATATCAACAGAAGTGATCTGGTATGCCTCAAACGATATGTTCGAATCCAGGATGAGTGTGCTGAATAAATGATTCAGAAAGAGGAACCATGCGGCGGAGAGGATCAGGAACAGGACGGCGGCAATATAGCCTCCTCGCGGATTGCGGAAGTCCTCCCGGCTGATATGCCGGTGCAGCAGCGAGGTGATGGTGAGGACCACCGCGACAAAGATCAGCAGGTGCCCCAGAGAGGAGAAGTGCCGGGAGGCATAGAGCTCCGGCCTGAATAGTGCAGTCTCAAATATTATCTTTGGGATTTCAAACAGGATCATGATACTGCCCGTTGCCGCAACCAGCAGTGAAGAGAAAAAGAGCCAGAGCCATTTCCGCCTACCGGAACGCCTCAATATCAATTGATTGAGCGTGAGTATAAAAAGAATGATTGCAACGACATAACAGAAGAACGAGATAAAAGCCTTGGCCCGGTCGTGTCGTGTGGCAGCGGAAAAATCAAGAGAAAAAAGATAGGATCCGCTCAGGTCCGAAACCGGGTAGTACCCTTCCTTTTGTCCGTGCCTCAACTCAACGGCAGGATCCAGCCTGAATCCCCTCACAAAGCGGCTTTCAAGGAACTTGTTCTCATAGGGATAGCTGGTTTTTATGGCAATGAGAGCCAGCAGCACCCCGTTATCGGTATTTCTTCTGACAGTAAGATAGGAGCAGTTTTCCAGCTCAAGAAACGATGCCTCATATTTACTGAGCCAGATGTCGCTGATGATTATCGTGTGATCGGACCAGTAAACCAGCCGTTCATTCTCGAAATAGAAAAAGGATAAGCCTTTCGTCCCTGCCAGTTTTCCGAGATTGTCGTTGATACTGTCAAGCACCTCGCCGACCGATCCACCGATCGATTCATTGATAATCCGGTCCAGTTCCCTGCTGGAGATCTTCTCACGCTTATGCAGGGCCCGCTCAAAATGCTTCACATCCCCCTGATCAAAACGGTCTCTGTAGTAACGCAACTCGAGCGACAGGCCACTGACAAACAGGATGATAGCCAGGATCAGAAACAGGTACATACGATATCCCGAAGCCGCGTTTACCGCCTCCTTCTGCTTTCTGTTTTCAAGTTTCATCGCCCTATTCATGATGATAAGGTTCATTCCGGTTTATGGTACAGGCACGGTATAGTTGCTCCAGAAAGATCAGCCTCACCAGTTGATGCGGAAAGGTCATCTGTGACAGGGAAAGCTTTTCTCCGGCCCGCATGTGGATCCTCTCCGAAAAACCATAGGGCCCGCCAACCAGGAAAACCAGGTGCCGGGTCCTTCCCTCCAGCTGCTGCAAATACTGTGCAAAATTTACCGAGCGGAAGGTCTTTCCTTTCTCATCGAGCAGGATCAGGTAATCAGCCGGTGCAAGCCGTTTCAGGATACTGTCTGCCTCGGCTTCCCTGACTGCCTCCTCATTCATGGCCCGGGTGGTTTTAACATCCGGAATCTCTTGATAATAAAAAGGATAATATTTTTCCACCCGCTTCCGGTAGTCATCTACTCCCTTGACAAGGTATTCATTCCTGGTTTTACCCGTAACATACAGCGTGATTTTCATCCGGGGAAATTATCGTTTTTTTTAATATCTTTCGGTTTTACAATCAGTTTGGTCTGGTTATTGTAGTATTACAAACTTAAATCTAATTTAGGGAACTGACCACTTTTTGTAAAAAGTTTTGTCAACTATAACCTTGCAGGAATGCGATTACTAAAAATCATATGGATATCACTGACGCTCACCCTGGCCTTACCCCTTGCCGCACAGCAGGTGCCGGCAGAGCTTGTAAAGGCTTTTAAGGAAGGGGATGCCCGGGTGCTGTCGGACTATTTTCACAAGAGCCTTGAAATGACCATCCTTGAGAAAGACTATGTGGTCAGCAAAGAACAGGCTTCCAGGATCATGGAAGAATTCTTCAAAAACAATAAACCGGTGGATTTCGTCATCTCTTTCGGAGGTGAAAAGGATGATTCGCATTATTCCATCGGCAGCCTGAAAACGAAGGATAAAAGTTTCAGGGTAAACCTGTTTTTCATCGAAAGCGCTGATAACAAGCGACTGATCTATTTCATGAGTATTGAAGCAGACTGAGGCCATGCAATACAAGTGGGACATTAACGGAGCGATTGACCGCTGGCTGGAGGAGGATCTGGGAAGCGGCGATCACACTACACGAAGTACAATCCCATATGAAGCTGCAGGGCGGGCCCGGTTGCTTGTAAAGGAAGAAGGGATCCTCGCAGGCGCAGAAGTAGCGGAGCTTGTTTTTTCAAGGATTGATCCCGACCTGCGTTTTGAGCCGCTGATAACCGACGGTTCGCGGATCAGCCGGGGGGATGTTGTTTTCAGAGTTAGCGGTCGTGTCCATTCCATCCTGATCGCTGAACGGCTGATTCTCAACCTGATGCAGCGCATGAGCGGCATTGCCACCCAGACCGGTATTTTTGTGAATATGGTGGAAGGAACAGGGACAAGGATCCTGGATACAAGGAAGACCACCCCTGGAATGAGAATGCTTGAAAAGGAAGCTGTTCTGCTTGGCGGTGGGACCAATCACCGGATCGGGCTGTACGATATGATCCTGATCAAGGATAATCATATTGACTTTGCCGGAGGAATTGAAAATGCCATTCTCAGGGCCGGGGAATATATCCGTGAACGGGGCCTGGATCTGAAGATCGAGGTGGAAACGCGTTCGCTCGAGGATGTGAGGAAAGTTCTGGAAACCGGTGGGGTACACCGGATCATGTTCGATAATTTCACCCCCGAACAAACCCGCACTGCGGTTCAGCTGGTAGGGGGGCGATACGAAACCGAATCCTCCGGAGGGATCCGGCTCGATACCATCCGCAGTTTTGCCGAATGCGGGGTGGACTTCATTTCCGTTGGTGCCCTCACCCACCAGATCCGCAGTCTTGACCTGAGCCTGAAAGCCGATTTCTGAACAAATCAGCCTTTCAGGGGTTTCTTCCACAATAAAGGAAGAAGCGATGAACCACGACCTGGGCAAGCTCCGGCAGAACTACCTGCAGGGAACCCTTTCAGAAGCAAACATACCCGATGACCCCTTGAAGCTATTCAGCGAATGGCTTAGCACCGCACTCAGCAGGGAGCAGCACGAGGCCAACGCCATGGTTCTTTCGACGGTAGGCAACGACGGTAGTCCGTCGTCGAGAGTGGTCCTGCTCAAGGAAGTGGAAGAAAACCGATTTATTTTTTTTACTTCATACCTGAGCCGCAAAGGCAGGGAGATAGCCCATAACCGGCAGGTGGCTCTTCTGTTTTTCTGGCCCGCTACGGAGCGACAGGTCAGAATTACAGGAACTGCAGAGAAAATCCCGGTACCCAAGTCGGAGGAGTACTTCAGGACGCGGCCCTATGAAAGCCGCATAGGTGCGCATGTATCGCGACAGAGCGAGGTGATCGGTGGAAGAGAATGGCTTGAGGATCGGGAAAAACTGTTGAAAACGCAGTATCCCGAGGGAACGGATATCCCCCTGCCCGAAAACTGGGGGGGATATGCGGTCAGTCCTCAACGGATCGAGTTCTGGCAGGGTCGTGCAGGACGCTTACACGACCGCATCGAATACCGTCGTACAGGTGAATCCTGGGAGCACTACAGGCTCTCGCCCTGATTACATCACATGGATATATTTCAATACCAGTTCCCTGATCTCTTCCGTTTTACCTTCCAGTTTCTCACTCAGCTGCGTGTCGTTGTAGCTGCGCAGCTTCCCGATAATACTGTCGATATGCCCCGGAGGGAAAATCCCGTTCTCCTCGAAAACCGCCCTGCTCTCCTGCAGCGCCCTGGCAGAAGCAACGCAGGACCCGGGTAATGACTCAAGTTCACTCAAGCCCTGTTCATTCCTGATAACATTGGAAGCAACATACCAGCGGTCGGCATTCCGAAGTGCATCGGGATCGAGCAGGCCCTTCCTGGCAGCAACCAGCAAGCCCGACAGCAGGTTGTAAATGTCGGCGGAACCATCGGGGGCCCGGAATTCCACAGTCTGCCGTCCCGAAGCAGCATCGCTGATTTCTTTTTCTGCCGGATTGACCTGATTGATCATCCCCTCCCTGCTTGACCATCCCAGGGGAACCCTTACAAGAACCGAGCGGTTCCTCTCGCCCCAGCAGATGCGTGTAGGCGCTTCCTGGTTCGGGACCAGCCGGAGGTATGAGGTAGGAATGGTATTGCCAAAAGCAGTGAGGGCCGGTGCCATCTCCAGGATGCCGGCAATCATTTTCTTTGCTTTATCACTCAGGTTATTCCCCGTGAGCATCACATTTTTCCCTTCCTTCTCCAGCATAAGATGAATGTGCAGTCCGCTTCCGGCTTTGCCTACCGTGATCTTGGGTGCAAAGCTCAGCTCAATGCCGTAGTCGTTGGCAAGCTTCCTCAGGATCCATTTGGCAATTACGAGCTGGTCGGCTGCCTGTTCAATTTCCATCGGAAGAAATTCAATCTCGTGCTGCTCAAAGGCCTGTCCGTCGCGGGTAAAATTCCCCACCTCACTATGACCGTATTTCACCTTTCCCCCTGCCCTGGCGATAAGCTCCAGAGCCCTGATCCTCAACTCTTCCCACTTGGCAAAGGGGGAGGAAATATGATAACCCTTCTGATCGTCGGCAATGTAGTGCTCGTCGAGCGGACTGTTCACATAGTATTCCAGCTCACCGAAAGCCTTCAGGTTCAAGCCTGTATCCATCCTGAAACGGGTGGCCGCCTTTTGAAGGATATTTTCGGGAGCGTTCTCCAGGGGCTTGCCGGTATGATCGAAAAAGGAACACAGGATCTCCAGGGATGGGATCTCAGAGAAGGGATTTACAAAGGCCGTGCGGTACCTCGGAATAACATAAAGGTCGCTTGAACCTGCTTCAATAAAGGGAAAAAGGCTGGAGCCGTCGACCCTTTCCCCGTAGGTAAGGATACTCTCCAGGTGTTCCAGATTATTAATAATAAAATTAAGGGTTTTCAGTTTACCATCCCCGGCTACGTAACGGAAATTCACCATTTTTATTCCGTTCTGCTCAATAAAGCTGATCAGGTCAGCCCTTGTAAAGAGCTCGGGGGATTTTCCCAGGAAACGAACGAGATCGTTCGGGTTCAATGCTATTTCTTGCTCACTCATCGCTACAGATTTGGAGCAAATTTAGCTTTTGCCCTCCATTAAAAAGATGATGAAGAGCATGAACAGGTATGTTGTAAAGAATGGCTGTACCCCTGTCATGCAGGGAGCACCCGGACTATCTTAGGCCGGTCCTCAACCCTTCAGGGAACTGATCTGCATTTCGATGGCTGCAATCTTCATTTCAGCCTCTTCCTGCTTCTTCCTTTCCAGTGCAACTACCGCCTCCGGTGCATTTTGTACAAAACGCTCATTTCCAAGCTTGGCCAGTACGCTTTTCAGGAAGCCCCTGGTATATTCCAGTTCCTTCTCCAGCTTTACCAGCTCTTCAGCCGTATCCACCAGGTCGCCGAGCGGGATATAATATTCCGCTCCCTTCACAATAAAGGTAGTGGCATTCTCCACGCGGCTCTCCGAGAAGGAGATCTTTGAAATATTTGCCATCTTGGCAATCAGGCCAAGGGCACGGGAGTCGAATTCACCTGCATTCTTACTGATGATCAGATCGAGCGGCTGTCTGACCGGCAGATTCTTGTCCTGACGGATATTGCGGATATTGGTAATGATCTCCTTGAGCGTTTCAAAGGTACCCAGAAAGCCCTCGTCGACCTCCCTGCCAGCCGGTAAGGATGAGATCATGATACTTTCTCCCTCACTGCGCTCCTTCAGGTAATGCCAGATCTCTTCGGTAATAAAAGGCATAAAGGGGTGAAGTAAAAGGAGAAGTTTCTCGAACAGACCGATGGCCGTGTCAAGAGTCTTTGTGTCGATCGGCTGCTGGTAAGCGGGCTTGATAATCTCAAGCAACCACGAAGAAAAATCGTCCCAGAACAGCTTGTACAGGGTCATGAGTGCATCGGAGATCCGGTATTTATCAAACTGATCATCCAGCTGATAAACAGCCGCATCCAGTCTTTGCCCGAACCATTCGAGTGCCATTGCAGATGCTTCAGGTTGCGGAAGAGCAGCATCCGTTTCCCAGGATTTTACCAGCCGGAAGGCATTCCAGATCTTGTTGCCGAAATTCCTGCCCTGCTCGGTCAGACTTTCATCAAAGAGCAGGTCGTTGCCGGCAGGTGAGCACAGAAGCATCCCTACCCTGACCCCGTCGGCACTGTATTTTTTCATAAGCTCAATCGGATCGGGGGAGTTACCCAGCGATTTCGACATCTTCCTTCGCTTGCTGTCCCTGACGATGCCGGTAAGGTAAACATTCGAGAAAGGCTTTTTGCCCTGGTACTCGTAGCCGGCCATGATCATCCTTGCAACCCAGAAAAAAAGGATTTCCGGTGCGGTGATCAGGTCGTTGGTCGGATAATAGTATTTCATATCGGCATTGTCGGGGTAACGGATCCCGTCGAATACCGAAATCGGCCAGAGCCAGGAGGAGAACCAGGTGTCGAGCACATCTTCATCCTGTTTCATCAGATCCATACTGAGCGCGGGGTTCCCGCTTTTTTCGCGTGCCAGTCTCAGTGCATCATCCGCTTCAATGGCCACAACAAAATCATTGGGCCCGGGATTGGTGCCGTAGTACCATGCCGGGATCCTTTGCCCCCACCATAACTGCCGCGAAATGCACCAGTCCTTGACATTTTCCATCCAGTGCCGGTAGGTGTTCCTGAATTTTGCAGGGTGCAGCCTGATCTCCTCATTCATGACATTCCTGAGGGCCGGCTCAGCCAGCTCCTTCATCTTCATGAACCACTGGAGGCTTAACTTCGGCTCAATTACAGCATCGGTCCGCTCCGAAAAACCTATTTTATTTACATATGGTTCCACCTTCACCAGGTTACCGGCTTTTTCCAGCTCGGGAACTATCTCTTCCCTGACCACAAAACGGTCCTTTCCGACAAATAACAGGGCCTGTTTGCTGAGGGTACCGTTATCATTGAAGATATCGATCACCTCCAGGTTGTACTTTATTCCCAGTTCATAATCGTTGATGTCATGAGCCGGTGTGATTTTCAGAGCCCCGGTACCGAATTCGCGGTCGACATATTCGTCGGTGATAACCGGAACCGGTCTGCCTACAAGGGGAACCAGTACTTTTTTTCCATGAAACCTGAAAAATCGTTCATCGTCGGGATGAACGCAAACGGCGGTATCTCCCAGGATGGTTTCGGGACGGGTCGTGGCAATGGTAATAAAATCATCTTCTCCCTCGACCATGTACCTGACATAGTAAAGCTTCGATTTAACCTCTTTATAGTTGACTTCTTCATCGGAAACCGCGGTCCTTGCCTGGGGATCCCAGTTGACCATCCTTACCCCGCGATAGATGTGACCTTTATTATACAGATCGACAAATACCCGAAGCACACTTTCCGACAGTTCATCATCCATCGTAAAGCGCGTACGCTCCCAGTCGCAGGAGGCTCCCAGTTTCTTTAGCTGTTCCAGGATAATCCCCCCGTGTTTTTCCTTCCATTCCCAGGCGTAGGCCAGAAACTCATCACGCGACAATTCATTCTTGGATATCCCTTTCTCCTTCAACATATTCACCACCCGTGCCTCAGTGGCTATCGAGGCATGGTCGGTACCCGGAACCCACAGGGCATTCTTTCCCTGCATCCTTGCCCGCCGGATCAGCACATCCTGAAGTGTATTGTTCAGCATGTGCCCCATGTGCAGCACACCTGTCACGTTCGGCGGAGGGATCACAATGCAGTATGGTTCCCGCTCGTCCGGAACACTGCGGAAAAATCCGCACTTCATCCAGTATGCATACCATTTCTCCTCAACACTTGAAGGATCGTATTTTGAAGGTATCTCCATGTATATAGTTATTGAAAATAGTTATCTGTTTCCCTGCCGTAATTATGTCAGCTCCATTAAGGGCTACTTTGCCCCCGCCCGGAACTTCCGGTTTTGAACATGCAAAATTAGAAAAACCTTTGAAAATCCGGACCCTTGAAGGCAAATTCCCATCGCCTTCGACCTGCGCTCCTACCGTTTACCGATTAAAGCTTACCACTTACCGATTTTAACCTTTATTTAAGACAAAAAACTTTGGAAACGCAAAAAGTTTTATCATTTTTGCGCAAAATTTTGAAAATGGAGTTAAAGGAGCGGATCATACGGAAAGCCGGAGAGATGTTCGCTATGTACGGGATCAGGTCTGTGACCATGGACAGCATATCGGAAGAGCTGGGGATCTCCAAGCGGACCCTGTATGAAACTTTCACCGACAAGAACACCCTGTTGACCGAGGTACTGCTTTTCCATAAGGAAAGTCAGGAAAAGCTGGCACAGGAAATTATTGAAAATGCCGACAATGTGATTGAGGCCATGGTGGAGATCATGAGGAACAGTGTTGAAATAATGAAATCGGTCAACCCTCTCTTTTTCCATGATATGAAGAAATACCATATCGAGATCCATGAAAGTCTCATGAAGAAAGGAGAGGTAAGGAACTACAATATCACCCGCAGCATTCTGGAGAAAGGGATTAAACAGGGTGTTTTCCAGGACTTTCTTGACATTGAGATCGTGAACCACACCATACACAGTTTGTTTAACCTGTTTGCCGACGAGTCGAAATTCCCGCTTACCTCGAATACCCGGGAGGTGATCTGGAAGAACACGATCAGGCCCTATCTCAAGGGGATATGCACAGACAAGGGTTGCAAACTGATAGATCAATTCAAATTATAACGGATAAATTGATAAGAAAGATGAATACGAGAAAACTGATTTTATTTACCCTGCTGGCTGCCAGCCTGATCCTTCCCGTTTCGGGGCAGGATAATCCGGCAGCATACAGCCTCAGCCTGGACGAAGCAGTCCAGGTGGCTTATGACAACAACATAAGCTTGAAAAATGCCAGGATCGATGTCCTGCTGGCCCAGAAATCCAAATGGGAAGCCATTACCTCCGGATTGCCGAAAGCAGACTTTTCGGCTTCCTGGAACGACAACCTCAAGTTAAGGACCACCCTCCTGCCCGGAGACTTTTTCGGACAGCCGGGAACAATGGTTCCGATAACCTTTGGTACCCAGTACAATGCCGATGCAAATATTACCGTCAGCCAGCTGGTGTTCAGCGGAACCTGGATCACCTACCTGCAGACCTCGGAACTGCTGAAAGTCCTTTCACAGCAGAGCCTTGACAGGCTTCTTATTGAAACCAGGCAGTCGGTGATGCAGAGTTACTACATGATCCTGATTTCGAAACGTTCCATGGAAATCATGCAGCAGAACATTGAAAACCTGAAGGAAACGGCCGAGCGAACACGCAAGATGCAACAGGTTGGTGTTGTGGAAGAGGTGAATGTCGACCAGATCACTGTTTCGGTGTCGATGCTGGAGAATACCTACAAATCGCTGGAAAGGAACCTGGAACTGAGCTATAACATGCTCCGTTTCCAGTTAGGTCTTGATCCCGAAGTGACGATTGAACTGAGTACTTCGCTCGACGATATCCTGAACCAGTTGAACACCGAGTCGCTCCTGAGCAGTGAATTCATGATCGACAGCAACATTGATTACACCATGATGCGCACCCAGGAGAACCTGGCCAGGTATAAAGTACAGAGTGCCTACGCCGAATGCCTTCCTACAATCTCCGGATTCTTCCAGTATGGACAGTCGGGAATGGACGATGCCTTTAAGATCGGAGACTGGTTCGACTACGAAATGGTAGGTGTACAGGTGAATGTACCGATTTTTGCAGGAACAGGCCGCGCAACAAAAATAGCCAAGGCAAAGATAGAGCTGGAAAAAGCCTATAACACCACGGACATGGTCGCCCGGCAGCTCAACCTTTCCGAGAAGCAGTTGAAGTACAATCTGAAAAACGCCCTCGACCAGTACAACAATCAGAAAGACAATGTGGCCCTGGCGGAGAAGGTCTATCAGAACACCCTCAAAAAATACGAGCAGGGCATGGCCAGTACCTTTGACCTGACCCAGGCCAACGACAGCTACCTGCAGGCAGAAAGTTCCTACCTGAACTCGATGATGAGCCTGCTGAATGCCGATCTCGAACTCAACAAATTAATCAACAACCTCGAAACAAAGTAAACAGGAAATATATGAAACGAATTATCGTATACGCAAGTCTCTTTGCAGTGGCTTTAACAGTGGTCAGCTGCAAACCCAAAGCCGAGGCAGATGCTGCTGCCGGAACAAATGTTGTGGAAGAACGGATCCAGCCCGTTAAAGTCAATCAACTGGCATACGTGTCGACCGCCATCGACGAGGAAGTAACGGCTACCCTTAATGCCATAGACGAAACATACATGGCCCCGGCTTTATCCGGGCGCATCAGAAGTATAAAGGTGGATGTGAATGATAAAGTTAACAAAGGCGATCTGCTGGTTGAAATGGATCCCACCCAGTACGACCAGACGCGGCTGCAGCTGGCAACCCTGAAGAAGGACCTTTCCAGGCTGGATACCCTGCTCCGTTATGGATCAACCACTCAGCAGTCGTACGACCAGGTTAAGACCCAGGTCGAAGTAACGGAAGTGGTTCTGGCCAACCTGAAGGAAAACACCAACCTGAAGGCACCTTTTAACGGGATCATCACCGGCAAGTACTACAACGACGGGGAACTCTTTGCCCCAACGCCCAACACCCCGGCGGGCAAAGCTGCCATCATTTCCATCGTTAATATGGATGAACTGAAGGTCTTTGCAAACTTATCGGAGAAATACCTGCCCCTTGTAAAAACAGGGATGAGCACTGAAATCAGCACCGATGTTTACCCCGACCAGGTTTTTACCGGCAAGGTGGTTAACATCTATCCGACCATTAATCCGGCTACACGCACCTTCCAGGTGGAGGTACGGCTCAAAAACAGCGACGGAAAACTCCGTCCGGGTATGTTTGCAAGGGTCCGCATGACCCTGGGCAAGAGGGATGCTATTGTTGCCCCGGCAGTAGCCGTGCTCAATGCACCGGGTACCAACGACAAGTATGTATACATTGAAAAAGACGGAAAGGCTCACCAGGTGTTTGTTACCGTTCTGAAGAGGTACGACGACCGTTTCGAGATCACCTCCCCCGAGCTTAAAGGCGGAGAAAACCTCATCGTCACCGGGAACCGTAACCTTACGGAGCAGATGCCTGTGAAAATCGTCAATGACTAATAGTTGAACATTTAAGATTACAACCATGAGTATATATGGAAGTGCAGTAAAAAATCCCATCACCACGATCATGATCTTTGTGGCGCTGATCGTGATGGGACTCTACTCACTGGTCCGCCTGCCTATCGACTTCTACCCCGAACTGGAGTTCCCGGCGATTTCGGTTTACACGCAGTACAACGGTGCCAGTGCCGCTGATATTGAGACCAATATCACCCGCAGAATAGAAGACAACCTGAACAGCGTCAGTAACCTCAAGGATATCTCGTCTGTATCCCGCGATAACGTTTCCATCGTTATCTGCGAATTTGAATGGGGAACCAATCTTGACGAGGCCACCAATGAGATCAGGGACGCCATCAGCTTTGTTGAGCAGGCTCTCCCTGAGGATGCAGAAAAACCTGCCATCTTTAAGTTCAGCTCGAGCATGATGCCGATCATGATCTTTGCTCTCACCGCTGATGAAAGTTACCCGGCCATTGAAAAAATCGTTGACGAAAAGATCATCAACCCCCTCAACAGGATTGACGGGGTGGGTGCCGTCGGATTTTTCGGCGCTCCCGGAAGGGAGATCCAGATTGATGTTGATCCGCTCAAGATGGCGTCCTACAACATGACCATCGAACAGATCGCCGCCATCCTGAATGCGGAAAACATGAACATCCCTGCCGGTGAACTGAAGATGGGCAAGATCGACTATCCTTTGCGCACAAGAGGTGAATTCGGTAACAGCGATGAAATAAAAAACATTGTTCTGGCCAATATCAACGGTCAGGCAATTTACCTGAAAGACCTTGCAACAGTAAAGGACACTCTCCGGGAGATGTCGATCGATGAAAAAATGAACGGACGTACAGGAGCACGTCTGATCATTCAGAAACAATCGGGAGCCAATACCGTGAAGATCGCCCGGGAAGTGAACAAGCTGATGCCCGAGCTGCAAAAGACCCTTCCCCCGGATATCCAGATCGAAACCATTTTCGACACTTCGACCTTTATCCAGGGTTCCATCAACAACCTTACTGAGACCCTGATGTATGCAGGCATCTTCGTGGTACTGGTGGTACTTTTCTTCCTGGGAAGATGGCGGACAACATTCATCATTGTGCTGACGATCCCCATCTCACTGATCGTAGCCTTCATCTACCTGTTTGTATCGGGAAGTTCCATCAACATTATTTCACTTTCATCGCTCTCCATCGCCATCGGGATGGTGGTTGATGACGCGATCGTGGTCCTGGAGAACATTACCAAACACGTGGAGAGAGGCAGTACACCGAGAGAAGCAGCCATTTACGCCACCAACGAGGTATGGCTGGCGGTTATTGTCACCACACTTACCGTTGTTACGGTATTCCTGCCGCTCACGCTCGTGGGAGGTATGACCGGGGAACTTTTCCGGCCGCTGGGTATCGTGGTTTCGATCACCGTTGTGACCTCGACCCTGGCTGCGATCTCCCTTACTCCTATGCTTGCATCGCGTATGATGAGGCTTAAAAGGACCACGGGTGGCAGAAAAGGCCTGTATGACAGAACCATTCTGCCTCTGCTCGACCGGCTTGACAATTTCTATGAAAGATCGCTGAGATGGGCTCTGCATCACAAGCTGATCGTTGGTCTTACCGCCCTGTTTATTTTCCTCGGGTCCTTACTCCTTGTTCCAAAACTCGGATTTGAGTTTATGCCTGAGGCAGATGAAAGTCGCATGACCGCCGTGATTGAACTTCCCACCGGTATCAGGATGGAAGAAACCGCCAGTCTGGCAAGGAAGATTGATAATTTTATCTTCAACAATATTCCTGAAGCCAGAATCACCAGTACTTCTGCCGGCGCCGATGACCGTGGTGGCTTCCTGGCCGTATTCGGTACAACAGGTTCAAATATCATCAACTACAATATCCGGCTGAATTCTCTTGAAGAAAGGGAACGCTCGGTATGGGAGATCTCCGATGCCCTCAGGAGCTACCTTGAGACCCTGCCCGAGATCGTTACCTACACGGTAACGCCCAACGGAGGCTTTGGAGCATCAACCTCCAACAATATCGAGATTGAGATCTATGGCTACGATTTTGAAGAGACCTCGGCCCTGGCCCAGGCGATCGCCGATACGATCAGGACCGTGAAAGGGGCAAGGGATGTGAAGATCAGCCGCGATCCGTCGAAACCAGAGCTGGAGATCGTCCCCGACCGGGAAAAGATTGCCCAGAACGGACTGAACACCTACACGGTAGCCAATGCCGTGAGGAACAGGATCGAAGGTCCCTATATGACCAAGTACCGTGAAGAAGGCGATGAATACGACATCGTGCTGCGCTACAAGGAAGATTACAGGAATTCCATCAGCGACCTGGAACGGATCGCACTGCTCAACAACCAGGGAAAAGCCGTACAGCTTGGCGATGTGGCCGACGTGGTGGAATACTGGGCTCCGCCTAACATTGAGCGGAAGAGCCGCGAAAGGATTGTAACGGTTTCGGCTGTTCCCTACGGTACTTCCCTTGGAAAACTTTTTAATGAGGTGAAGGCTAAAATGGATAAGATGGAAATCCCCTCTGATGTCTATATCGAAGTAGGCGGTGCCATACAGGATATGCAGGACTCGACCAGGGACCTTGGTTTGCTGCTGGTTCTCATCCTGCTGCTCACCTACATCGTGATGGCGTCCCAGTTCGAATCCCTGAAGATGCCCCTGATCATCATGTTTTCGATCCCCTTTGCCTTCTCCGGTGTGATCCTTGCACTCTACCTGACCAACACCACCATGAGCGTGATTTCAATGGTCGGAGGCGTGATGCTGGTGGGTATCGTAGTGAAGAACGCCATTGTGCTGGTTGACTATATCAACCTGATGCGCGACCGAAACTACGAACTGAACGAAGCCATTATCCTGTCGGGTAAATCAAGGCTGCGCCCCGTGTTGATGACCTCGGTGACCACCGTTCTCGGTATGCTTCCGCTGGCGATCAGTTCCGGTGAAGGATCCGAGATCTGGAGCCCGATGGGGATAGCCGTTATCGGCGGACTTGTTTTCTCCACCCTGGTGACCATGCTCCTGGTACCCGTAGTTTACCAGTTCTTTGTCAGACGCAGTGAAAAGAGAAAACAGGAGATCACCTATGACTTTATGAACGGTGAAAACCAATAAAATAAGAAAAAAATGAAAGCAGTATTTATCGTATATAACCGGGCCCACACCGAAAAAGTGGAGTTTATGCTCAATAAGCTCGGCATAAGGGGATTCACCCGCTTCAGCAATGTCGACGGACGGGGTTCTGTCAGCGGCGAGCCCCGCATGAACACTCATACCTGGCCGGAGCACAACATGGCCACCATTACCATTGTGGAGGATCACCAGGTTGATCCGCTCATGGATGCAGTGGTACGCCTTGACAAGATCAATGAAGATGTCGGGGTGAGGGCTTTTGTCTGGGATGTTCTGGCTTCGGTCTGAGAACCTATCCCGCGTAATACATAGAAGCTGTCTCAAAAGGGCAGCTTCTTTTTTTCTCCTTTGCAGTCCCTAATTCCATGCCCTTTATCATTTTTCATTCTCTAAAAAAAACCTACTTTTGGCAAGCAAAATCAACGAAATGACAAAATATCTTTTACTGTTTGCCGCCCTGTTGCTCACCGCCTGCTCGGGCTCCGATGAGAAAAAAGCCAGGGAAAGCGGCAAGGAAATCTATTTCGAGGAGATGGTCCACGATTACGGTGAAATTGCCCAGGACAGCGATGGCACTTATGAATTTATCTTCAAGAATATCTCCGACAAGCCGGTTATCGTTAACCGGGCAAGGAGCACCTGCGGATGCACGGTCCCGAGCTGGTCGAAAGAACCGGTTGCCCCGGGTGAAAAGGGAAAAGTCGTTGTTAGATACAACACCAGCCTTCCCGGTAATTTCACCAAGTCGGTTTATGTTTATTCATCGGCGGCCAACAGTCCGGTGAAACTTCAGATCAAAGGAAAAGTAACACCAAGCCAACAATAAAATTATGCCAGGAATTTCAGAAAAAGGGCGGATGATGCCTGCCTCACCCATCAGGAAACTTGTTCCCTATGCGGAAGAAGCCAAGAAAAAAGGCAGGAAGGTATACCATCTGAACATCGGACAGCCAGATATCCGCACGCCGGAGGTTGCACTCCATGCCGTGAAGGAAATTCATGAAAAAGTGATTGAATACAGCCATTCTGCCGGGAATGAATCGTACCGCAAGAAGCTGGCAGGGTATTACAACCGCATCGGCATCGGCATTGATTTCAGCCAGATCCTTGTCACCACTGGCGGTTCGGAAGCCATTACCTTTGCCCTAATGTCGACGGTTAATCCGGGAGAGGAAGTGATCGTACCGGAGCCCTTTTATGCCAATTACAATGGTTTTGCAGTAGCTGCCGGAGTTAAGGTTATTCCCATCCCCTCTTCCATCGAAAACGGCTTTGCCCTGCCCGCAATGGAAGCCTTTGAGAAAGCCATCGGTCCGAAAACCCGCGGAATAATCATTTGCAATCCCAACAATCCCACCGGTTACCTCTATTCGCGCGACGAGCTTCTCACCCTGGGAGAGATCGTAAAGAAACACGATCTCTATCTTTACTCCGATGAAGTATACAGGGAATTCTGCTACGACGGGAACGAGCATTTCTCGGCCATGAATATCAAAGGGATAGAGGAACATGTGATCATGATGGATTCGGTATCCAAACGCTACAGCATGTGCGGCGCCCGGGTCGGAGCCCTGATCACGCGTAACAAAGAGGTCCTCCAGACGGCCCTGAAATTTGCCCAGGCCAGACTGAGTCCACCGTCCTTTGGCCAGATTGCCGGTGAAGCAGCGATCGATACCCCCGACAGTTATTTTGAAGAAGTATACAATGAATATATCGGACGCCGCGATTTTATGGTCGAAGCCCTGAACAGGATGCCCGGTGTGATCTGTCCGACCCCCAAGGGTGCCTTTTATACCGTTGTGCAGCTGCCGGTTGACGATGCCGACGATTTTGCACGCTGGCTCCTGAGCGATTTCGAATACCAGGGCCAGACGGTGATGGTCGCTCCGGCCTCGGGTTTTTATTCCGATCCGGCCCTTGGCAAGCACCAGGTAAGAATTGCCTACGTCCTGAACCGCGAAGATCTCGGAAAGGCGATGGAGGTGCTTGCTGAAGCACTGAAGGTTTATCCCGGAAAGATCTGAAGCCGTTTACCTGACGATGAGCTCAGCCACTTCGCCCTGCCCGGTCCTGATGAGATAGAGCCCGGGTGCCAGCGGTGTGGCATCGAATCCGTCGCTATCTTCACGGAACATGATCATACGTCCTGACAGGTCGTATACCCTTACCGTGACGGTTTTACTGAAATGTACGGGGCCGCCTGAAACCGGGTTGGGGTAAACCCTGAAGCTTTCCTCACCGATGTTATCAGTCAGGCCTGTGCTCAGGTTTGAATAACCGGGCGTGGAGGAGATAAAACTAGCCCAACTGGAAGCCCCGTCCTGGGCCCTGCCAAAGGATTTATCAGTCTGTTGCACGCCATATGACAGGAAATCGCTGATGGCAAATCCGGTGGAAGGCAGCATGGAAATCCTGAGCACTTCTCCTTCCTGCTTTAGACTGAATGGAGCATGATCCGGTCCCTGATCCGCCTGCCCGTCGAGCCATACCAGCCTGAAAGCTCCGGGCTGGAGAAGCACCGGGGGAAAACGGTATTTATCCGGATTATCCGCTTCATCGCTGAGAAAAAAATCTTCGAGATGCAGACTGCTGTTACCGGCATTATAGACTTCAAGCCAGTCGTCGTATTCACCAAACTCATCGCTGATGCTGCTTTGATTGGAGGCCATGAACTCATTGATAAGCAGCGGCCCGCTCCATCCCGGAACAGTTATATGCATGGCATCAGCCGGAAAAGAGGAAGAAGCACTGCCGGCAGTTGCCGTAACATAAAGATCGGCGCCGGCCTCCGGAATCCCTTTCAGGGTGCTCCGGTATTGTTTCCTTCCACTATGGCTGTCATATAGAAGCGGATCAGCGGTAAGGGTTTCTGTCTGCCAGGCTCCTCCGGCCATCCGGAAATGCAGGGTCATGCTCACTGCATCCCTGTCATCCTCAGCAGAAACGGCTATGCTGCAACTGTCGCCTGACACGGAAGTACGGAAGTAACTGATGACCGGAAGGGCATCCACGGTCCCGGTTTCTGCCTTCATGGAATTTACCCGGGTGGTAATGTAGTTCAGGATTCCGTATTTCACCTGTCCGCCCCAGGCTGTGGTCAGGGTATTCTCAAAATCATTCACACTGTACCCGTAATCTTTCGGATAATAAGTATCCGAAGACAGATAGGTCCTGATCAGTGCCCGGATACGGTCCATTTCTCCCCTGAACCAGTCCGACTCCATCAGCGCCCCGATTTCCTGCAGGTAAGCCGTGTACTGGGCACGGTAATCCTGGTAGGAAAGGATCTTCGTGTAGAGGGGTCTTGTATCTGAATGCCAGGTGTACACCGACCTCGTCCCCCAGTCTTTTCCGACCCAGTCTATCCCGAAGGTGTTGTCCATGTCGTAGGGAAAGAGTTCAAACCTGCCCGTCAGCGGATCGCGGTAGAGATAATAGTTGTTTTTATTGAAAATATAATCATCCCAGTTCCCGGTCATGACATCCAGGGCAAGCACTTTCAGCAGCGACTGCACATTGAAATACCGTTCAAAGGTATTCCGGAAATCCGTCCCGGTCAGGTTATTCAGTTTGGTAATCATTTCAGCAAGGTCGGCATAATCATCATACTCTTCGTTTACCTGAAGGTCATAAGGCTGCCGGTCGCCGCTGTAGTATTTGTATGACTCGGGATCGCTGCCCAGGTAAGCAAGATCGGCCGGCCACAGACACTTGTACAGGTTGCCGTAACCCGCTCCAAGCCTCGATTTCATGAGGTTTTCATCAATCTGTTCCACATTGTGGTAGATACCGTAAAAAGAACCGTTGATGTAGAGCCTGATGTGGTTTGACCGGGGTGCAGGCATGCCCAGCTTCCGGTACAGCTTCCAGCACAGGTTGGCACGGAGCATGGAGGGATCATTGACTTCGGCGCTGATATTCAGCTTTTCCACCTCATGGAATTTCCTTCCGGACACAAAGGTATTGAAAGACAGCTTGAAGGATTTTTTCCGGTTGTTCAGTGAAGTGTTTCCCTTGCAGCGCATTCCCACGTCGGTGAGACTTTCGGTGACCCCATTCCCGCTAAAGGTGAAATCCACTTTTTTTTCACTTTCCGAAGCGGGATTCGCATAAAGATCGGCCAGATCGCCTTCGGAAATGGTGATATCGATCCGGGGGATCTCAAGATCTCCGTAAACAATGCCGTCGGCAGGAAAATACACCTGGGCTTTCGCAAGCGGCATATGAAAAATACCTGCCGATACGATCAGAAGAAAAAGACTGCGGAGCCTGAAGGCTGTACTTGAAAGTTCTGTCACAGATTGGTTTTTATATTAAGGATACAACAGGTAGATCTTCCGTTTTTCACGAAAAAGTTCTAATCCTTCTCTCCAGGACTCCCGGATCTCCCCTTCCGTTTTGCCCTCCCCGATCTGCTGTCGTAACTGTGTCGTTCCCGCCAGCTTATCGAAGAAGGAAGAAAAGAAGTTCTCCTGATCCGGGTAAGTCCTGTATGCCTCCAGGAGCCAATCCAGGTTCAGGGTTTGCCAGTTATCCGGCGACCGGTATTCCCGGAGGTCTTCCCCGTAGCAGATCTGACCGAGATGCAGCGGTTGGCTGTTCGCCTGGTTTTTCTGCGGAATGAAAGAGAAGTCGCTTTTCAACAGGGGATGGCCATAAACTTCGAAGGGCATGTCCGTACCCCTGCCCACGCTGATCACCGTTCCCTCGAAAAGCACCAGTGACGGGTAAAGCAATATGGCATGCATATCCGGAAGATTCGGAGATGGCCTCACCGGCAGGGAATACTCCCTGTCGTGAGTATAGTTTTTACAGGGGACGACCGTCAGGTCGCAGCGGATCCCCTCCTTCAGCCAGCCTTCTCCGTTGATCATCCCGGCCAGCTCTCCCAGCGTCATCCCATGGACCAGCGGGATAGGATGCATTCCCACAAAGGAGCGGAAAGATGGCTCAAGAACCGGGCCGTCGATCATCCTTCCCAGCGGATCGGGCCGGTCGAGGACACAGAGCGGAAGCCCGTTTTCAGCGCAGGCTTCCATCACGTAGTGGAGGGTCGACAGATAGGTATAGCAACGTACTCCGACATCCTGCAGGTCGAAAAGCACCAGGTCGATGCCCTCCAGATCGGCCGGGCGTGGCTTTTGATGATCCCCGTAGAGGGAGACGATCGGCAGACCGGAGCGGGGGTCGGTTTCATCCTCCACCTTCACGCCAGCGCCGGCACTTCCCCTGAAACCATGCTCGGGTACCAGGATCCTTACAATCGTCACTCCCGAACCCAGCAGGGTGTCGACCAGGTGCGCAGTGCCCACCAGGGAGGTCTGGTTGGCAACAACGGCGATCTTTTTTCCCCTGATGAGAGGTAGATAGACGTCGGTGCTTTCAGCGCCGGTAATTATTGCACCCGGTAATTCCTGGCATGAAACCGGAAGAAGGCCCAGCAGGATTAGTCCGATAATAATGTACTTGCTCATTTTCTGAAGATACCAAAAATAGCGGAAATAGTTGCAATCTGCAATCCGGGCAGGGGATGCACTGGCATACAGAGGCACGGTGTATAAAACCGGGGGCTACAATTTTCAGCAAAATAGGGCCTTTGTGAGCCAAATACCGATCAGGATGTGTATTTTTGAGGGAGCAAGAAAAACAGATTGAACACACCCCTTTTTATTGCACGTAAGATCATCGGACCGGGAGCAGGACGAAAAAACTTCTCCAGGTCGATTGTTGGCCTTGCCATTTTCGGCATTGCCCTGGGTTTGGCTGTGATGATCATTGCCGTTGCCATTGTGATCGGATTCAAGAAAGAGATCTCAGCAAAAGTAACGGGCTTCGGAGCTCACATCCAGATTGTGAATCTTGATTCCAACTCTTCCTATGAAACACAACCGGTTCCGACAGGCTTGCCTGAGATCAGTGTGATCAGGGAGATGAAAGAAGTCAGCCACGTCCAGGCCTTTGCCATAAAAGCAGGCATTATCAAAACGGATGAGCAGATCCAGGGAGCGGTTCTAAAAGGGATCGACAGGGATTTTGACTGGAGTTTCATCAGGGAAAACCTGATTGAAGGTCAGTTGTTTACCCTGAGCGACAGCACGCGCACCAACGAGGTGGTTCTGTCGAAAGCCATTGCCTCGTTGCTGAACCTGAAGGTCGGTGACAGTTTTAATATGTATTTTATCCAGGATCCACCGAGAGCACGGCGCTTCACGATCAGTGGTATTTACAGGACCAGCATGGAGGAATTTGACAAACTTTTTGTGTTTGCAGATATCCGGCATGTTCAGCGTCTGAATAACTGGACCCCGGAGGAGATCAGCGGCTACGAGGTGAATGTCAATGACTTCAGGAAAATTGAACCGGTAACTGCCGACATCCGTAACCTGCTCGCATTGAAATTTCTCGACGACGGCAGCCGGCTGAAGGTGGTCCCCATCCAGCATAAGTACCCCCAGATCTTCGACTGGCTCAATCTTCAGGACATGAATGTGGTAATCATTATCATCCTCATGCTGGTTGTAGCCGGCTTTAACATGATCTCCGGCCTGCTGATCCTGATTCTTGAGCGAACAAACATGATCGGGATTCTGAAGGCCCTTGGAGCAGGAAACCGTATGGTAAGGCGGGTTTTCCTCTGGCAGTCGGGATATCTGATCCTACGCGGACTGTTCTGGGGCAACCTGATCGGGATCGGGCTCTGTCTGATCCAGAAATATTTTCAGCCGATCAGCCTGGATCCGACATCCTACTACCTCGATACGGTACCTGTTCATCTCAGCATCCTGAACCTGCTCCTGCTCAATGCGGGAACCATGGTGATCACGATGTTCTTCCTGCTGATCCCGTCAATGATCATTTCCCGGATTGTCCCGGAGAAAGCCATCAGGTTTAATTAAGGGCCGCAGTTCATGACTGATCGTCTTACCAGCGATGCTTTGCGGACCCTGCTCAGCGGTCCGCTTCCGGGCGAAGCAGCGCAGCTCAGGATGGCTCCACGTTTCCGCGGTGAGTTTCCCAATAACGGTAAGGCTCCGGAAGCTGCCGTGGTCTTTGTGATCTACCGTGAAAACGGCCTGCTCCATACCGTGTTTATCCGTCGCAATGTGTATCCCGGCCCTCACAGCGCCCAGGTGAGTCTGCCCGGCGGTATGAAGGAAGCTGGCGACTGTTCACTTGAGGAGACTGCCATCAGGGAACTCAGGGAGGAAACCGGAATTGCCGGTGTAGCGCTCAGTGTCCTGGGAGCGCTGACGCCCCTTCACATCCCTGTAAGCAACATACTTGTTTATCCCTTTGTTGCCTGGGCCGAGGGGCAGCCGGCTTTCAATCCCGATCCGGAGGAGGTTCAGTACCTGATCAGGCCCTCGCTGGAGGACCTGTTCGCAGCTTCAGCCATAGAAGAAGAGATGCTTGAACGTCATGGCACCCGGTTTCCCGTCCCATATTTCCGTTGTGGCCGGGATAAGATCTGGGGCGCCACCGCCATGATGATCAGCGAACTGAAGGAGCTTATCTGTTCTGGGCTACCAGGCCGGGGGTAACGATGTTCCGGTAATGTTCGTACCGGTCGAGAACTTCCCTCACATAGGCAAAGGTCTCTGTACCCCTGGCATAACCGTATTTCACTACAGGATCACGGTAATAGCTGGGTTCAGCTTTATTCTGAAGCCATTTCTCCACATTATTCTCCCAGACCGACGGATCGTCGCCATATTTCTCGGCCAGGCGCTGTGCATCCTGAATATGACCAAGTCCGATATTGTAGGCCGCGAGTACAAACCTCACCCTTTCGGAAGAGTCGGGCACAACATCTGCCAGCCGGTTATCGAGCCATTTGATCATATTGGCTCCGGCGTGTATCTGGGCTTCGGGGGATGAATTCTGACTGATGCCGAATCGTCGTGCCGTTGTCGGCATCATCTGCATGAGGCCGAAAGCACCTGCCCAGGATACTGCCCTGGGATTAAAGCGGGATTCCTGATAAATCATCGACGAAACGAGCCGCCAGTCCCAGCCGATCCTCTCGCTCTCCTTCCTGACTGTTTCATCATAGGGAGAAATTTTTCCGCTGCCAATGGCATAATAATCACTGTTGACTATGCTCACCGAGAACTGGTTGTTGTAGTATTTATTGTAGATCACGGCGTAGCGGTTCGTTTTCCGGAATTCGGTCATCCAGGTATCAATCTCCTCTTTCAGGTCACCGGCATCGAGGCTGACAGCCCAGGCCAGGTTCTGGGGAAAAGACACGGCTGTTTCCACATCAAGGTCGGGGAAATAATTCTTATTCACACGGGCTACATTTTCATCGCATACTGTATATTTAATTTCTCCCCGGGCCACCATATGAACCAGTTGTTCGGCATCGACAGGTACTTCAACCACGTCGATGTTTCCCCCGATCTCATTGGCCAGAGTTTTCAGGCGGGTGGCATATACAGAGCCCTTCTGTACATAGACCTGTTTTCCGGCCAGATCGAGCTGGTTCCGGATCAGAGAATCCTGCAGCTGAACCGGGTTAAGCCTTTTCCAGCTATCGGGCAGTTTCTGCACGAGCACCTGGCGCGACTGCGAATGCGGTGCCGTAAAAGCCACTTTCTGTTTCCTGTTATTAGTCACAGTAAGGTTCATGGCAATCAGGTCGACATCTCCTTTTTCCAGGGCCTCAAAATTCTGATCCAGGTCGTTATTCACCCTGACCTCCAGTTTCAGACCCAGGTAATCGGCCAGTTCCTCCAGCATCTGGTACTGAAAGCCCATGGGCTGACCACGATAAATAAAATAGCTGGTAGAATTGAAGTCTGTTACAACTACCAGTTTTCCTCTTTCCCTGATCTTCTCCATGACATTCGCAGCACGCCGGGTATGATCCTGCGTGGTGGTGCCGGTCCGGTGGCAACCTTCAAAAAGTGAAGGGAGCAACAGGAACAGGAGAACGATCGGTATGGTTTTCATCATCTTTGTCTTCATAGCGAATTGATTTACAGCCCGCAATAAACCCTATTAACAATATTCTTCAATAAATGTTTTGTACTGATTAATCGTAGAAGGTCCAGATTACACCGAACCTGAAATAGCGGGGTTTCTGCGGGTACCTCCAGGTGGTAAAATAGTTACGTCCCGCAATGTCGGAGAGGACATTGTTCCAGGAGAAAAAGAACCGGGTGCGTTTGATTTTCCAGTTCACAAATGCATCGAGGAAGGGGAAACCACCTGTTAAGGTATCATTCTGGTGATAAAAAACGGCGGTGGCAGGCATGTAGCTATCGCCGTAGTATTTTGTGGTTATATACAAGTCAAATCCAAGCTGGGCAATCAGAGCTCCCTTGAAAAGAGATTGTTCCCAGTAATCGGAAGTATAGAAGGATAGCAGAGGAAGCGGTATAATCTGCTGATCAGAAGGCAATTGCAGCAATAGCCGGTTATCAGAATGGAAGCCGCCGGCTGCCAGATGCTGTCGGATGGACGCCGACACAAGGTAAACAGGAACCGTTGCCTGCCGGGGCAGTGCATCCGTATCCCAGTAAACCAGGTTAGTCAGCTGGGTGGCCCTGATCCTCAACTCACTGCCGAGCTTTCCATACCTGAGAAAGCCTTCGGCGCGCGCACTGAGGAGGGGTGCAAAGTCGTTGTTCCACCTGAAAAAGGCGGAGCTGTAGGATTCTATATAGTAGTTTGGTTTTTCCAGTGCATAGCTGGCATTAATCCCGATGAGTCCGTTTTGTCCCAGTACTCGTTTCAGTGACAGATCGAGATTGAAATTGTTGGCATAGTAGCCGGCAAGATAGTACTTCCCGTCAAGGTTCCAGTCCCATTTTTTCCCGGTGGGTCCGGCGAGGTGGAAACCGAGGAAGAGATCGTTGTAATATTTTTTTGACAGTGCCGTGCGTACGGTATCGCGAAAGGCCGAATCAAGAAGCAGGGGTGATTCTGAGAGGGTATCCATATGATGGAAATAGCTGCCGGTTTCAGGATAGGTATATGAAAATTTCCTGAGCTCATGTCCGGCATAAGCCCTGGCCGACATATGTTCGCCATAGGGATCTCCCCAGATCAATTGGAGGACATTGGAGAGCTTATCTTCCCTTACCGAGTCCTGGACTTCTAAAAGCGGGTA
>JBMOLL010000079.1:32500-62311 GCA_049325415.1 Bacteroidota bacterium
TCCTCTCGGTTTACACCGGCAGTTTCATTAGAGTCCCCGGCATTACCCGCTGGCAACTAATGATGAGGGTTGCGCTCGTTATGGGACTTAACCCGACACCTCACGGCACGAGCTGACGACAGCCATGCAGCACCTTGCAGACCGTCCGAAGAAAGACCAGTTTCCCGGCCTGTCGTTCTACATTTAAGCCCAGGTAAGGTTCCTCGCGTATCATCGAATTAAACCACATGTTCCTCCGCTTGTGCGGGCCCCCGTCAATTCCTTTGAGTTTCAATCTTGCGATCGTACTCCCCAGGTGGATCACTTAATGCTTTCGCTCAGTCGCTGACTGTGTATCGCCAACAACGAGTGATCATCGTTTACAGCGTGGACTACCAGGGTATCTAATCCTGTTCGATCCCCACGCTTTCGTGCCTCAGCGTCAATCACAGTTTAGTAAGCTGCCTTCGCAATCGGTGTTCTGTGTAATATCTAAGCATTTCACCGCTACATTACACATTCCGCCTACCTCAACTGCATTCAAGAAGTTCAGTATCAATGGCAGTTCTACGGTTGAGCCGCAGGATTTCACCACTGACTTAAATTTCCGCCTACGCACCCTTTAAACCCAATAAATCCGGATAACGCTTGCATCCTCCGTATTACCGCGGCTGCTGGCACGGAGTTAGCCGATGCTTATTCGTACGGTACCGTCAAGCCCCTACACGTAGGAGTGTTTCTTCCCGTACAAAAGAAGTTTACAACGCATAGCGCCGTCATCCTTCACGCGGCATGGCTGGGTCAGGCTTGCGCCCATTGCCCAATATTCCTCACTGCTGCCTCCCGTAGGAGTCTGGTCCGTGTCTCAGTACCAGTGTGGGGGATCATCCTCTCAGACCCCCTAAACATCGTCGCCTTGGTGAGCCGTTACCTCACCAACTAGCTAATGTCACGCATGCCCATCTCTAACCGCCGGAGCTTTAACTATAAAAAGATGCCAGTTCATAGTGTTATGGAGTATTAATCCGAATTTCTTCGGGCTATCCTCCAGTTAGAGGAAGGTTGCAAACGCGTTACTCACCCGTGCGCCGGTCGCCAACAGGTATTGCTACCCTTGCTGCCCCTCGACTTGCATGTGTTAGGCCTGCCGCTAGCGTTCATCCTGAGCCAGGATCAAACTCTTCATTGTAATAAAAAGTTAAATATCGCTCAAGATTCTTCACTCCTGAATTTGGAATTTTCAGGTCTCTTCTCTTACCTTCTTCTTACTTCAATATCTTCAAAGAACTCTCTTCTTTATATTTTCGGGACGACAAAGATAACTATTTATCCAATACCTCCCAATAAATTTTCGAACAATTTTTGTTTCTCAGAACGTCGCTTCTCAAAAGCGGATGCAAAGATAAATACTTTGTTTTTTAATCTCCAAATATTTTCGCGAAAAAAATTAAACTTTTTATTTCTTCGCTGATCTTCAGTTGTTTACGTCAGTTATTCTCAAGTGAAAATTCAGATATTAACAACCGGGAACCTCCTGGCACCTCCGATCCGGAAACTCTTTCAGTCTTGTTTAGAACTCGTCGCTCAAAAAGCGGTGCAAATATATATCAGTTCGATCCAATCTTCCAAATCTTTTTGCAAGATTTTTGAACCTTTTTTTCATCCGCCTTAAGAACGTTTCCCCTCATTTGGGCCGGCAAATATAGAGCCTTTTTATCACTCTCCAAACATTTTCTTAAAAAAGATTAAATCTTTTTTCTAATCGTTTAATTACCAGCTGTATAATTTTTGCCCCCGGGGCACTGCCACTCCTGCCGCATAGGCAATATCCAAAAAAGCACTACTTTTATTCCATAATACAGACCCATGAATAATAAACTGGTAATTATACCTACCTATAACGAAAAAGAAAATATCGGGCCCATGATCGATACCGTGATGGAACTGCCCGTGGGTACCGATCTCCTGATCATCGACGATAACTCCCCCGACGGAACAGCCGGGATCGTTAAGCAAGCCCAGACAAAGTACAACGGGAAACTCCACCTTATTGAAAGGGCCGGGAAACTCGGGCTGGGCACCGCATATATAGAAGGCTTCAACTGGGCACTTAAAAACGGCTACCAGTTCATCTGTGAAATGGATGCCGACTTTTCCCATAATCCCCTCGACCTGAAACTCCTTTTCGAAGCCTGTGAAACGGAAGGTAACGACCTCTCCATCGGCTCCAGGTATATCTCCGGGGTCAATGTGGTCAACTGGCCCATGAGCAGGGTGCTGATCTCCTACTTCGCCTCCATGTATGTACGGTTCATTACCCGTATGAAAGTAAGGGATGCCACAGCCGGATTTGTGTGCTACCGGAGATCCGTACTGGAAACCATTAACCTCAACAAGATCCGGTTTAAAGGCTACGCCTTCCAGATCGAAATGAAATTCACCGCCTGGAAATTCGGTTTCCGAATCAAGGAAGTCCCCATTATTTTCACAGACCGTAAGGCCGGAAGCTCCAAAATGAGCGGGAAAATTGTCAATGAAGCCGTCTGGGGCGTCATCCGGCTTACCGTTTCCAGCTGGTTCAGGAAATACAGGAAGGTGGGGAGTGAGGAGTGAGGAGTGAGAATGCAAAATGTAGAATGCAAAATGCGGAATGCAAAATGCGGAATGCAAAATGCGGAATGCAAAATGTAGAAGTGAGGAGTGAGGAGTGAGGAGTGAGAATGTAGAATGCAAAATGTAGAAGTGAGGAGTGAGGAGTGAGGAGTGAGGTGTGAGGAGTGAGGTGTGAGAATGTAGAATGTAGAATGTAGAATGTAGAATGCAGAATGCAAAATGTAGAATGTAGAATGTAGAAGTGAGGAGTGAGAGAAGTGAGTGTGAATTGACAATCTGTATCTGAGGCGCTCCAATACCAGTCCGGACTGTCTGTTTGTCGGCCACAGTGCCTATGAATAACGGCAAAGCACATTAAGCCGTTTTGGATACTGCAGGAGCAGTTGCCTGTGCCGTTTTCTTTCAACAGGTTTTCCCTTTGATCCGGCCCCTCCTGCTGCCGATCCACCCTGTCATATCTGACGAATATTTTGCTAACTTTATGCAGTCGTATTGCATGAGATGAATTGCGGGATGCCGTTGGGTAACAGCAGGATCCTCATAAGCAATCAACGTTCAAAAATCATCTCTATGAATAATTACCTTATTAAAAACGCCAACATTGTCAACGAAGGCCATAGCTTTCACGGCTTTGTACTCGTGCGGCATGGTGTGATCCAGGCCGTGGGAGAAGGTGAACCTCCCCTACCCTCCGACTATACCGAAGAAATTGATGCCGCAGGACAAACCCTGATCCCCGGCGTCATTGACGACCAGGTCCACTTTCGTGAACCCGGGCTGACCCATAAGGCGACCATCGCCTCCGAATCCAGAGCTGCCGTCGCGGGTGGTGTGACTTCCTTCATGGAAATGCCCAATACCATCCCCCAGGCACTCACCATTGACCTTCTCGAAGAAAAGTACAGCAGGGCAGCAGAGACCTCCCTGGCAAACTATTCTTTCTACCTCGGCGCAAGCAATGACAATATTGCCGAGATAAAAAAGGCCGATCCGAAACGACATTGCGGGATCAAGGTCTTCATGGGTTCTTCTACCGGGAATATGCTGGTGGATGATCCCAAAGCCCTCGAAGCGCTTTTCTCCGAAGCGCCGGTCATCGTGGCTGCGCATTGCGAGGATGAAGCAACCATCAGGCAGAATACCGAACATTTCCGGGGCCTCTACGGCGAGGATATCCCGGTTATTGAACACCTGAGGATCCGTTCCGCGGAAGCCTGCTACCGCTCCTCCTCCCTTGCCGCTTCCCTGGCTGCCAAACACGGCACCCGCCTGCACATCTTACATATATCAACGGAAAAGGAGCTGTCGATTTTCTCGCCCGGACCGGTCAAGGATAAAAAACTGACGGCCGAGGTTTGCATCCATCATCTGTGGTTTAACGACACGGATTATGAAAAGAAAGGCGCTCTGATCAAATGGAACCCTTCCGTTAAACTGAAAAGCGACCAGGATGCGCTCTTCAGGGGACTCCTCGAAGACCGGCTCGATGTGGTGGCCACCGACCACGCTCCGCATACGATGGAAGAAAAGCAGAATCGTTATTTTTCAAGTCCTTCCGGCGGTCCTATGGTTCAGCATTCCCTGAACGCCATGCTCGAATTCTCGAAAAACGGGATGATCAGCGTGGAACGTGTGGTGGAAAAGATGTGTCATGCCCCGGCCCGGCTCTTCGGTATCGCCGACAGAGGGTTCATCCGCCCAGGTTACAAAGCCGACCTTGTTTTACTGGATATGAACAGTGAGTGGAAAGTGGCCCGGCACAATATCCTGTATAAATGCGGATGGTCGCCACTCGAAGGCGTAACAATGCACACAAGGGTAAGCCACACCTTTGTCAACGGAAAGCTGGTCTACAAAAACGGTATGTTCAATGAAATGGTAAGGGGAGAACGACTCCTGTTTAACCGATAACCTGATTTTTAACCAAAATAATCCAACTATGAAAAATGTTTCTTTCCCGATCCGCATGAACCTGAGCCGGATCGTTCCTGTTCTTCTTGCTTCGTTCCTGGCGCTGACCGGTTGCAACCAGGCCACAAAAAAAAGCTCTGCAGAATCGCCTGCTCTGCCACCGATTACTGTAAAACCCTTCGGCGTGATGCCCGATGGTCAGGCAGTTTCCCTGTACACGCTTGAAAATGCAGAACACATGGTTGCCACCATAACCAACTACGGCGGAACCCTTACCTCCCTTCTTGTACCCGACAGGGATGGCAAAATGGGCAATATCATCCTGGGGTTCGACACCCTGACCGGTTACCTGGAACCCAGCAATCCGTATTTCGGCTGCCTGGTTGGCCGTTATGCCAACCGCATTGCCAAAGGAAGTTTCGAGCTTGATGGAAAGAAATACCAGCTGAACCTGAACGACGGAAGCAATACCCTTCATGGCGGGTTCAAAGGCTTCGACAAACTGGTGTGGAACGCTGAAATTATCAGTGCTGACGGACGGCAGGCTCTCCAGCTCACTCTGCACAGCCCGGATGGCGATGAGGGCTATCCCGGTAACATGGATGTCACGGTGGTCTATGAATGGATCGGGAATAAACTTTCCATCACCTACCAGGCCGTGTGTGATCAGCCCACACCGGTAAACCTCACCAACCACGCTTATTTTAACCTGGCTGGAGAAGGCACGATCCTGGATCATGTACTGACGATCCCGGCCTCTCACTACACCCCGGTCGATGCAACACTCATTCCCACCGGGGAGGTGGCTACCGTGGAAGGTACGCCCTTTGATTTCCGTGAAGCTCACGTGATCGGCGAAAGAATTGCTGAAGTAGAAGGCGGTTACGACCATAACTTTGTTCTTGATAAAACAGCCGAAGGAAAAATGGAAACTGCTTCAAAACTCGTAGATCCCAAAAGCGGCAGAGTGGTTGAGATTTCAACCACAGAACCGGCCATCCAGTTTTATTCAGGAAATTTCCTGAAAGGTGATATCGTTTCAAGAGGCTGGAGTTATATCAAGCACACCGCACTTTGCCTGGAAACCCAGCACTATCCCGATTCACCCAACCAGCCCTCTTTTCCGAATACCATACTTCGGCCGGGTGAAACCTTCACCTCACAGACTCTGATTGGTTTTAGCACGGAGAAATAAATACACCTTATTTATATAGGGACTGCTATAAAGCCGGAAATCCGCCGGCAACATTTTCCGGAACCTGTTCTGAATTGCGCGGGCTCTGCGCTGCAGAACAGGTTCTTCGTTTCTGAGATATTTAATATATTTACCTGTCAAATAAGTTCTGAATCCAGCTTCAGCTATGCCGGAAAGAAACCTGTTCAAGAGAATGTCAGGGATCAGGATCATACTTGGAATCCTGATTCTTTCACCTTTCATACCGGTAAACGGGATCAATATCAACAAACTTGCCGTACCGTTCATTACCAATTACAACGGAAGCGACTATCATGCCAATACCCAGAACTGGTCTGTAGCGCAGGACGGCAACAATATCATGTGGTTCGGGAATACAGCCAGCCTAATCTGGTACGACGGCAACGAATGGGGAAAACTGTTCATTCCCAACAACAGTGTGGTCAGAAGTGTGGCCGTTCTTTCGGATAACACCATCCTCGCCGGTGCCTTCGGCGAATTCGGAAGTGTGGAACAGGACAGTTTCGGAAACTATACCTACAATTCATGGGTGGATAAGATTCCTCCGGTTTACAGGGATTTTGCCGACGTCTGGCGAATTCTCGAACTGAACAGCGATGTTTTCATCCAGACCCCCGAACGGGTTTTTATCTTCTCCGACGGAAAATTCATCAAAACCCTGGAACCTGAAGATGCATTTCTGTTCTGTTTTGTACACCGGGGACATTTTTATATCGGAGACCGGAGTGCCGGACTGAAACGACTTGTAAACGGTGAATTACAGCTTGCCGAAGACGGGGCATTTTTCTCCGGAAAGGAGATCTGGTTCGTTGGTCAGAGCAACAGCCAGTTGCTGATAGGTACCCAGAAAAACGGCCTCTTTATCCTCGATAAAGGAAAATGGAAGCCCTGGAATACGCCTGTGAGTGCCTACCTGGAAAAGAACTCGCTCTACAGTGGCATCCAGAAAATCAACGGCAGCTTCATCTTTGGCACCATCCGGAACGGGATCGTCTTTGCCGATGAAAACGGACAGATCACCCAGGTCATTAACCGCGACAAAGGTCTTCAGAATAATACGGTGCTCAGCATGACCCTTGACCGCGAGGATAACCTCTGGCTCGGACTGGATATCGGGATCAGTCACCTCAGGATCAACTCCCCATTCTACCATCTGGCCAGGAACCGCGGCCTGGGTACCGGATATTCTTCCATTGTTTTTCGCGACAGGTTGTATCTGGGTACAAACCAGGGGGTGTTTACCTATTCCGAACAACAGGACGATTTTGTCATCCTTAAAAATTCGGAAGGACAGGTCTGGAGTTTCTTCAGCACGGGCGACGACCTGCTATGTGCCCACCACAACGGTTTATTCAGGGTGAGGGAAAACCAGCTGGAGCAGCTTCTTGATGTTCAGGGTTGCTGGAAGGTCATGCCGGTACCCGACCGGCCGGGATATTTTATTGTAGGCACCTATACCGGTCTGTGGATCCTGAAAAAGACCGCAGCAGGTTATGAAACCTACAAGATCCGGGGCTTCGAGGAATCCTGTCGTGTCATGGAATTTGACGACAATAACGACATCTGGATGAGTCACGGCTATAAAGGTGTTTATAAAATCGTGCTGAACAGGGAACTTACAGCCGTCTCTTCGGTACTGTTCTTCGGCTCGGGACAGGGTTTGCCCGCGGATATCAATAACGAGCTCTTTAAAGCCGATACCAAGATCATCATTGCCACTGCCGGCGGATTTTATCATTATAACGACGTGACCGGAAAAATGGAACCCTATCCTTCATGGAACAGGGTACTCAGTTTCCCGCAACCAGTATCCAAGGTGATTGAAGATCCCTGGGGCCGGATCAATTTCTTCTGCGACGGAGTTCTCTCTTCGGCCGTCATTATGAATGATTCACTGCTGTTTTACGACAACAAGACCTTTCTTCCCATCCGTAATAACTTCATACCCGCTTTCGAGAACATCACCTTCCTCTCCAAAAACATGGCCCTGATCGGTACCGAAGATGGCTTTGTTCTGTACCAGAGAGACAACCTCCTGTCGAGAGGGATCCAGTTACCCCTGAATATACGGGAAGTTTCCTGCGGTACCGAAGTTACCGGCAACCCCATGACCGATCCGGTGGAATTCATGAACAGCCAGGTGGAGATCCCCTACCGGACCAACAACCTTGTCGTGGAGTTTTCGACACCCTATTTTCTCTCCCCGGAAAATCTCTCCTGCCAGTACAGGCTGAACGGACAGTTATTCCATCTTCCGCAGGGACAGAGGAAAATCTTTCTTTCCAATCTTCGGGAAAACAATTACGAGCTCATAATTGAGGTTAGCGATATCACGGATTTTAACTTCCCGAGCTCCGTAAGTTTTCGCTTTTCAGTGGCACCGCCATTTTACCGCACCTGGTATGCCTATGTCACCTATATCGTTGTTCTGACACTGATCGTAATCACAACAGTGATTGTGTCGAGGAAAAACATCGAAAGGATCAAACGGAAGGAAAAGATCCTTCAGCAGCGCAAAATGATTCAGCACCAGATCGCCATTAAACAACAGGCAGAAAGGGCCGAAAAAGAAGTGGTCAGGCTCCGGAACGAGAAACTCCGGAACGAGATGAAGCATAAAAACAAGGAACTTGCCAACGCCACCTATCATATCATTCAGCAGAATAAGCTGCTGAACAGCCTCAAACAGGAACTCTCCCGGCTCAGCAGCCAGGCCACCAGTGAAATGGTTAAATCGGAACTTAAAAGGATCTCCCGTCAGATTGATAAGGACATTAAAAAGGAGAAAAACTGGGAAGTGTTCGATCGCTATTTCGATGAGGTTCACCAGGAATTCCTCGGTCGCCTGAGGGACCTCCATCCGGAATTAACTCCAAATGAACTCAGGCTAAGTGCTTATCTGAGAATGAATATTTCCACCAAGGAAATTGCACCTCTCATGAATATCTCTGTCAGAGGAGTAGAGATAAGCCGCTACCGCCTGAGAAAAAAACTTCAGCTCGACCGGGATGTCAATCTGATTGACTACATCATGCAGGTTTAAGCCGCCCAGCGGGGTGAAGCAGGCGGATGTATAGCTTGATTGAACCCTTTATTCAATTGAATATCTTATTTTTAACACCGAATTTGTTGTATTAATGATGTAGTTGAGTCCGCCGCCTGTTGTAATGTTGATGAGGGTTAAATATGGGCAGTCATAGTTCAATGGAATAAATTTACGTTTGTATTGTTTTTTCTAAACATAAAGCCAACTAAAACTATTTCGCATGAGGAACTTAATTACCCTTGTATTACTGCTATTTTCGGGTATGCTCCTTGGCCAGCAGGTAAAGGTCACCGGAGTTATCAAATCATCTGAGGAACAGATGCCTTTACCCGGTGCAACCGTTGTAATCAAAGGAACTGCACAGGGTGTGATCTCAAACGCAGATGGAACCTACTCCATTTCTGCCGGACCCGAAGATGTACTGGTTTACTCTTTCGTGGGTTATGCCAGTCAGGAAATCACCGTAGGAAATCAGACCATCATCGATGTAACCCTTGCGCCCTCCGCCCAGGAAATGGACGAGGTAATCGTCGTGGGTTACGGTGTTGAGAAGAAGAGCCTGGTAACCGGTGCCATTGCCAAGGTGAACCAGGAGGACATTGAAAAATCAAATTCCCTGAGGATTGAACAGGCCATCCAGGGTAAAACAGCCGGTGTATCCATCACACAGGTGTCAGGCCAGCCGGGATCCGGATTCACCATCCGTGTGCGCGGTACCGGTTCAAACGGGAACTCCGAGCCGATCTTTATCGTAGATGGTATGCGGATGGGTGGTATTGAAAGCATCAGCACCAGCGACATCGAGTCGGTCGAAGTCCTCAAGGACGCTTCTTCCGCAGCGATCTACGGAGCGGAAGGTGCCAACGGTGTGGTACTTATCACTACCAAATCCGGTAAAGCCACTGAACCCAAGCTTACCTATAAGTACTACTTCGGGATCCAGGAACTCTCCAACTCAAAATTCGACGTCATGAGTGCCGACCAGTACCTGGATTACCGCTGGAGAGCACTGCTGGCTGAAGGAAGGGACTCCGCTTATATCGGCGCAAGGCTTCCTCTTGCCGGAACGCAGGACTACAGCACCAACTGGCTTGATGAAGTACTTGATCCCGCCCCGATGTCGGAACACTATCTCTCATACAGCGGTGGCAGCGATAAAGCATCCTACAATGCAAGTATCTCCTATCTCAACCAGGACGGTATTGCCGGCGGATCGATCGTTAATTTCAACCGTCTGACCGCCAGGCTGAGTGCCGATTACAATCTCAAGAAATGGATCACCACGGGATATAAGATCAACTACTCCCACTCCTCTAAATCATCGGCCCCGGAGAACTCTACCTTCAACAGCCTGATGAACATGGCGATCCTGCTGGATCCCCTTACCCCGGTAACCGTACCCTACGACAGCATGTACTATATCGGTGCCGACTTCAGGCCCCTGCTCGTCAACGACGGAGCCGGCAATTATTACGGTGTGTCAAAGATCCTCTCCGGAGAGATCTACAACCCGCTGGCACTGCTTCAGACCATACATGCCTACTCATATACCGATAAAGCCTTCGGTAACGTCTATGCAACCATCAAACCCCTGAAAGGACTTTCCTTCACCACCAAGGCCGATTTCGACATGGCCTATGTGAACTGGAATGGATGGAGCCAGAAACGCTACCTGAACTCGGAGGTCTTTTCACAGACCAACGGCGCGTACAGAGGCTATTCGAGGTACATGACCTGGCAGTGGGGTAACTTCATCAATTACGACCTCACTTCAGGTGACCATAGCCTGAGGTTCCTGGCCGGTATGGAAGCCAATGACTATAAATATGTAGGATTGAATGCTTCTGCATCCAACATGATCAAGGAAAGTGACGCTTTCGCCTATATCAGCACCATGCCTGATTCCACGCAGCTTGCCGGTGACGGCTTCTCCGAAATCCGCAGGGTCTCATACATCGGAAGGATTTCCTACAATTACAAAGAGAAATACCTGATCACCACCAACTTCAGGTCGGACCGCTCAACCCTCTTCAGCTCCGATTACCGCGTGGGTAATTTCCCGTCGGTGTCGGTGGGCTGGGTGATCTCCAAAGAGGATTTCTGGAACGTGAGCCCCATCTCCTTCCTGAAACTGCGTGCCAGCTGGGGTCAGAACGGTTCCACCTCGAACCTTTCCTCCTTTGGTTATCTTTCTCTTATCACCGGAGTTTACCAGTATCCGAACTCCCAGGAACAACTCGAAAGGGCCTCAGAACCGAGGGCTATTGCCAACCCGGCACTGCACTGGGAGGTCAGCGACCAGACAGATATTGGTCTTGATATCGGTATGATGAATAACCGCTTGTTCTTCACAGTTGACTTCTATAACAAGCTTACAAAGGACCTTATTACCCAGAGTACCTTCCCGTCGCTTTACGGTAACTACAACAGCAGCATCAATGCCGGTAATATTATGAACCGCGGGGTTGAAATGGAACTGAGCTATAAAAACAGTATCGGCGATTTCCATTACAATATCGACCTGAATGCTGCCTATAACTACAATGAGGTTACCAATACCGGCGACCAGGAAAAACTCTACGGCGCCAAGGTACATACCGACGATGATAACCTCACCTTCTTCGAAGCCGGTTATCCCGCCTGGTATTTTAAAGCCTATAAAACCGACGGGATCTTCCAGACCCAGGAAGAAATTGATAATTACGTTGGTATGAGCGGCAAGAAAATCCAGCCCTCGGCCATCCCCGGTGATGTTAAGTTTGTGGATGTGAACCAGGACGGAAAGATCTCCCTGCTCGACAGGGTGATGGTAGGCGATCCCTATCCCGACTGGGTGATCGGTGCCAACATCTACCTTGAATACAAAGGTTTTGACCTCACCATGTTCCTCCAGGGTGCCACCGGGCTCTCTGTGGTTAACGCACTCAACCGTTCCGACAAACTCGGGATGAACAAACCTGCCTATTACTATGATATGGCCTGGGACGGTGAAGGTTCGACCAACGAATGGTTCAGACCTTCCGAAGTGGACCGCAACGGAAACTTTAAGATGAGCGACCTTCTGGTTGAAGATGCCGATTACCTGAGGATCAAAACCCTCCAGATCGGTTACAACTTCCCAGCCTTCCGGATCATCAACGATTTCAACATCCAGGATGCAAGGATCTACATTTCTTCAACGAACCTGCTTACCTGGACCAAGTATAAGGGAATTGATCCGGAGATCGGTGCTGTTGGCGGAGCCAGCGGGATCGGGATCGACTATGGCTTCTATCCCTCAGCCAGAACATATCAGATTGGTGTTCAGTTAAGTTTCTAGTAATCAAACGAAAAACAAGTGAAAGTTATGAAAGCTAACAAATTGATATTCATTGCCACTCTGACTGTTCTTTCGGCCTGCTCCAAGGATTTCCTTGAGCTGGATCCGCAGGGTATGCAATTTGAAGATAACTTCTATGCCAATAAGACCGAGATCTATGAAGGTCTGCTGGCAGCCTACGACCTTACCACCCAGAAATTCACCGGAGCCTACACCTATCACAGCTCCTACATGATGAGGAATATTGCCTCGGATGACGCCAACTGCGGTGGTGGCAACGCTCTGGATATGATCGACTGGCAGGCCATGGACGAATTTTCTGCCACTTCTACCAACACAGCCCTTATGGCCCACTGGTGGAGAAGCTACTTCGGGATTTACCGGTGTAACCAGATCATTGTAAGGGTTGATCCGCACGATTTCTCACTGTATGAAGTGCCGACCGACTCCATCATTATCAAGAAATACATTGCCGAAGCAAAATTCCTGCGCGCCTACTTCAATTATGAACTGGTGACCTTCTTTGGCGGTGTACCGATCGTGAAGGAATTCGTGACCGCTGCCGATCCCTATCCGACGAAATCCACTGCAGAAGAAGTATGGGCCTTTATTGAGCAGGATCTCGAAGAAGCCATTCCCGATCTTCCGAGAAAATCGGAACAGGGTCCGGCTGAACTCGCCCATGCATCGAAAGGTGCTGCACAGGCCCTCCTGGGAAAAGCCTACCTCTTCCAGAAGAAATACGATGAAGCAGCCATTGTACTTGAAGATCTGATCGGAACAGGAGATTATATGCTCGATCCGGAAGGATATGCCCACATCTTCTCCGCTGCCGGCGAATTCGGCCCGGAGTCGATCTATGAGCTTTCTTACACCAACACTGGACCTGCCGACTGGACAGCCAACAACACCCGTGCCTACGACGGCAACGTCGATGTTCAGATGATGGGTGTGCGTGAGCTTTCAGGTGCTTCGGAATATAATCCCGGATGGGGCTTCAACAAAGCGGAACCCAGCCTCGTCAACGCCTTCCTGGATGAAGGTGACATGATCAGGATGAATGTTTCCATCTATTCCACCGATACCCTTAAGGCACATGAACCGGCCGTAACATGGAACTCCGATTACAAGTATACCGGCTGGTACTGCAACAAGTATGCCCCGAAAAAGGACCGTGAAACCGACGGAGTTGGTGCCAAGGAGCTGGACTACAATGTAAATGAAATCGTATTCCGCTATGCCGATGTTCTCCTGATGGCTGCTGAAGCCCACATGTTCAAATCCACACCGAATGAAGGCCTGACGCATGGCTATATCAACGAGATCCGCAATCGCGTCGGACTTGGCGATATCGATGCCGGACTTAGCGGAAATGACCTTTTCCTTGCCCTGGTAAAAGAACGCAGGCTTGAACTGGCCATGGAAGGACAGCGTTACCTTGATCTGATCCGCTGGGGATTGGCCCCGACTGTTCTGGTTGACCAGCCTCAGGCCGAGTCGAACAACTACGGATCGTTTGTCGACGGTGTTAATGAATACTTCCCGATCCCGCACCAGGAAATCGACCGCTCCAACGGCGCACTCGAGCAGAACCCTGCCTATCTCTGAGATCTGAAAGGATAAGTTTCTCATAAGCAACCGCCCGCCTTCTTAGGAAAGCGGGCGGTTTATTTTTAAGAAAATTTCATCCGGTCGTAACCCAGAGCCGAGGAGAGATGCTTCCGTCTAACAATTTCTGTCATCATTTAAACCCCGTACATCTTGCATTTAGAAAAATGAAGACCCGGTTCATGCTCTTCCCCAGGCCCAGCGGGTTATTCTTCCTCCGGTATCTTTCACACACCAGACTTTCACCCAGCGCCTGATCTTCATTGCTCACCCTTCTCCCTACCTGAACCTCAGAGCCCTCCTACCCAATTTGTAATTCGACCTTTACAGTTCCCTTCTACATTCTGCATTCTCACTCCTCACTTCTACATTCTACATTCAACATTCTGCATTTTGCTTTTTGCATTTTGCATTCTACCTTTTACATTTTGCATTCTGCATTCTACATTCTTCATTCTCACTCCCACTGCTACATTCTACATTTTTCATTCTATATTCAACATTCTGCATTTTGCTTTTTGCATTTTGCATTCTGCATTCTACATCCTACCTTCCCCCCAACAAAAAAACCCCGCCATTCGCTAACGGCAGGGTCAGAATGTAAAGCGTACTCTCCTTACAGACAGAATATCATCCTGTCAGGGAAGCAGTATGATTTTAATGGAATCGATCCTGGTTTTGATGTTATCGGAATCATAAACGTTGGTCAGAGCCAGCTTGGCATATACTGTATCTCCGGGTTCCGTAACAGATGATTTCATCTTGGCAATTTTGTGGATGTAAGGCATCTCTTTATCGGTCAGATCTACAATTGTCTTCCCGTCGAAGAGAATGATAAAATCGGCCACTGCATCAATGGTATAGGTAACGGTATCCGTTCTGGGCAGGGTGGTTGGGTTAGCTGAAAACTCGTTCACCACAGGATCGGGAACCTGGTGATTGTTACAGGATATCACAACAGCCAGAATAACAGGAATGAGGTAAAGCAATTTCTTCATGGTAGTTTTAGTTTTGCTGTTTATTTAACAGATAATAGCGTAAACAAATTTATTAATCCTTTTCTACATTGGTCAATAACATATTTCATCAAAACTACTGCGCTTCCGGGAAGGTCTACATCATTATTACATCAAATATAGGATATAATTTTGAATATCTGAACTTTAATCCCAATTCCGGCCTTACATCAGGGGAGGATAAAATAATGCCGCGATTTTCGTCCTGCTGCGACCTGAACAGCTTTCGCCACCAGCCTGTGAGATGTGTTTCATCTGAACGGCCGTTATTGCTCAACCTGCGTTTAAACGGATCCATAAAAAAACAGGTAGCACGGCAATGGAACTTCAGATCCTCCGGTTCCTTCTCCGGGCAGCTAAGAGACGTAAGATGTAGCCAATCGTCTGATTTAATCCTTTGATAACAAAATCGTTCTCAATTTCTCCGGCATACTCTGATGTATTATTGTTGTACCGGTAAATGTATCTTGTTGCATTTCTGTTGAGTACGGCCATACCGTATTTTCCATTATAAAAGGTAATTTGCTGTACTTTTAATCAACTAAAACCGCTGCTAATGAAAAATTTGGGAAAAACAGTTCTGGCACTGGCCTTTCTCTTTACTACGGGTACCGCAGTTCTGGCTCAGTGTTACGAACTTGTGTGGTCGGATGAGTTTAACGGAACAGGTTTCCCCGACTCAGAATACTGGACCGGTGAAACGGGTGCCGGTGGTTGGGGCAACGGCGAGCTGCAGTATTACAAAAATGATGATCCGGATAACCTCTGGATGTCGGATGGGACACTAAAAATCACAGCCATAAAGGAATCTTACAGTGGCAGTGAGTACACATCAGCAAGAATTATCACCAGGGGTAAATACTCTTTCTCCTACGGCAAAATAGAGGGCCGGCTTAAACTCCCTTACGGACAGGGGATCTGGCCAGCTTTCTGGATGATGGGCGAAAGCATATCCTCCGTCGGCTGGCCCGCCTGCAGCGAAACCGATATAATGGAAATGATCGGTGGCAGCGGCAGGGACAACACGGTTTACGGAACAGGACACTGGGATAACAACGGCTCCCACGCTTCTTATGGAGGCAATTACACGCTCAGTTCCGGAATCTTTGCCGACGACTTCCACACCTTTTCCGTTGAATGGACCCCAAAGCTGATTTCCTGGTATGTGGATGGAAACAAATTCGTAAGCCTGGATATCACCCCTTCCGGTCTCAGCGAGTTTCACGGCGATAATTTCATACTCCTCAACCTGGCTGTCGGAGGAACCTGGCCGGGTTATCCGAATTCATCCACCGTTTTTCCTCAAACACTCGAGGTAGATTATATCCGTGTATACCAGCTGGATACAACCCCGCCCGTTTTCGGTGATACAGCCATTGCAATGAATGAACAGGGACTGAAATACTCCCTGCCCGAGGTAGAAGGATGGACCTATGATTGGTCTGTTCCTGAAGGTGCACAGATCACCGCCGGCCAGGGAACTCCGGAAATTACGGTCGACTGGGGTTGTGATGAAGGTGATGTAATATGCCATCTGACAACAGCATGCGCCAGTTATGACATATCCCGGCACGTGGCCTTCGATTTTTCTATTGATGGCCCTATGTTTGTCGATGCCAACGGCGAGAACGTCCTCTTCACAACGCCGGAAATGCCCGGCACTGCCTATACCTGGACTTTCCCTGAAGGCGTTACTGTCAGCTCCGGTGACGGAACGGATTCAGTCTATGTCAACTGGGGAACCGTATTCGGCGATGTACAACTCACTATGCAAAACAGTTGCGGAACCCGCGACACTTCTTTTACCGTGGTGAAAAGCGGACAGTATCCCTACCCGGATATTTACAGCCCGCATCACATCCCGGGAACCATCCCGGCCACCGAATATGACTACGGCGGGGAAGGTGTGGCTTATCACGACCTCACAGCCGTCAATGAGGGCAACGGGGTAAGACAGGACGAACGGGTGGATACCGAGTTTGGTGATAACGGGAATCCCAATGTGGGATGGATCTCATCGGGCGAATGGCTGGAATATACCGTAAAGGTTGATTCAGCTGCCTGGTACAAGGCGGTATTGCGACTGGCCACAGCCAACGGATCGGGCGGACCGTTCTATATCAATTTTAACGATCAACAGGTTTTTGGGCCCATCACTGTATCAAATACTGGGGGATGGACCAAATTCACCACGGTAAGCAGCAACAGTGCATGGCTCACGGAAGATGATACCCTGATGAGAGTGGCTTTTAATACAGGAGGATTTAATCTGAGCACCATCTCCTTCGTTCCCGGTACACCGGTATCGGCCGAATCCTTCACCGGCATGGCCGGTCTGTCGGTTTATCCCAATCCTTTTACCGACCGGATCCAGCTGAATTGTGAGGAAACGCTGATGACAGTGGAAATACTCGACATTACCGGAAAACAGGTGTTTACCATGCCATCGGCCGACAGTCAGGTTCTTTCCCTCGATCTGTCAGGCCTGGATTCCGGAATATACCTCCTGAAGGCCACTGGCCAGAGTGGGGCCACGGCCGTTCAACGTATTATAAAGATCAGATAACCAAAATTTCAAGATTATAAACCATTTGCTAACCAGGTAAAACATGAAACCAAACAAACTCTTTGCAATCCTGATCTCGCTGATCGTGGCTCTCGGGGGATTTCTCCTCGGTTTCGACAGTGCGGTTATATCGGGAGCTACTCCCTTCTATAAGGTTACGTTCGGCTTGAACACCGGATCGATGCTTATCGGATTATCTGTCAGTTCCATCATCCTTGGTGCAATTGCCGGTAACTTTATTGCCGGTCCGCTTGCAGACCGCTACGGAAGAAAGAACATTCTAATTATAACCGCCCTGCTATTTGCCTCCTGCGCCCTGGGAACGGCCTTATCCACCAATGTGGTGTTCTTTATTATTGCCCGGCTGATCGGCGGATTTGGCGTGGGTATGGCCATTCTGATCGCACCCATGTATATTGCCGAGATCAGCCCGCGCAAATTAAGGGGTACGCTTGTTACTTTTAACCAGTTGAACATTGTTCTTGGTATTTCCGTTGCCTACTTCTCCAACTACTTCATTCAAAAAGCAGTAACCGATCCGACGATGAACTGGAGATGGATGCTTGGCGTTGGACTGATTCCCGCCGGTCTTTATTTCATCCTCTTGTTCTTCGTGCCCAGAAGTCCCCGCTGGCTGATCCGTAAAGGAAAAGATGAGGAGGCCCTTCAGGTATTGAAAAAAGTGAATGGCGAAGAACAGGCTAAAGTGGAATATGCAGAAATTAAAGCCAGCCTGGCAGCGGATATTAAAACAGAAAAAGGATCTTTCAGGGAACTCTTTTCCAGGAAGATGAAGATCGTGCTGATTATCGGGCTGGGAATTGCCTTTTTCCAGCAGATTACCGGGATCAATGCCATTTTCTACTATGCCCCGATGATCTTCGAAATGGCCGGAGGCGGCAAGGATGCTGCCTTTATGCAGGCTATTATCCTTGGCCTTACCAACGTGGTTATGACAATCGTGGCCATGGCTCTGATCGATCGGCTGGGAAGAAAACCCCTGCTGATCATCGGATCGATCGGGATCTGTCTTTCCCTGACAATCGTCGGCATTTCTTTCGTCAGGGCAGAGTATAATCTCACCGACGAAAACCTGGCCAGCCTTGTCAGTGACCTCCAGAAAGACAACAAGCAGGAGGTTTCCATCAAGCTGACCGAAGAACTCACTCCCTTGCTGAACACGGTCTACCAGAAGGAAACCCTGTTCTTTAAAGATATCAAAGCCGCTATCGGCACCGAAAACTACAACAGTTACAAGGAACTGATCCTCAAGCACAGCATCACCATCGATTCGATCTGGGTGCTGATCGGCCTGATCCTCTTCGTGGCCTCTTTTGCCATTTCGCTCGGTCCGGTGATGTGGGCCCTGCTATCGGAAATCTTCCCAAATAAACTCAGGGGACTGGCCATTTCCCTGGTGGGGGCATGGAACTCCATAGTAAGCTTCTCCGTTGCTACCGTCTTCCCATACGAACTCGAACACCTGGGATCAAGCATGACCTATTTCTCCTACGCTGTTTTTGGATTCCTTACCCTGCTTTTTGTCCTGCGCTTTGTCCCCGAGACAAAAGGAAAATCCCTGGAAGAGCTTGAATCAGTTTTAGTTGGAAAATAATAAACAGAAAGAATATGAAACTCAGAATTATACTGGCCGGACTGCTAATCATAGGACTAACAGCCTGTACAATGAAAAATACAGATAAGAAGGATAACTGGAAAGCTGCGCACGTGGAACTCAAAGAGACCGCGGGCAAATACAGACTTTACGTCGACGGGAAAGAGTTTTATGTAAAAGGTGCCGGATGTGAATTCGGTGACATACCTGCACTGGCGCGGCATGGTGCCAATGCATTCCGTACCTGGCGGGTGGATAACGGCCAGCAGACGGGCCTTGAAGTGCTGGAGCTAGCCCGTGAAAACGGCCTGATGGTGGTCATGGGCCTGGATATTGCCCGCGAACGTCATGGTTTTGATTACAACGATACGGCCCTGGTACGGCAACAGTACATCGAAATGACCCGTCAGATCGACATGTATAAGGATCATCCGGCCCTTCTCGCTTGGGGCCTGGGTAACGAGCTGAACCTGAGGGCTACCAATCCGAAAGTCTGGGATGCCATCAACGCCATCGGCGCCTATATTCACAAGGTTGACCCCAATCACCCGACAACCACCATGCTGGCTGGGATCAGCAAGGCAGATGCGGATTATCTCACAACCAACTGCCCTGAAATTGATTTTCTTTCCGTTCAGATGTACGGGGATATCGTAAATCTGGCTCAGCGGATTGCCGATGCAGGTTATACCGGTCCCTACCTGGTAACTGAATGGGGCGCCACCGGGCACTGGGAAGTACCGGTTACCTCCTGGAATGCACCCTACGAACAGTCGTCGTCTGAAAAAGCCGATGCAATCAAATACCGCTATGAAAGCGTTATCCAGAAAGACGACAGCCTCTGCCTGGGGTCTTTCGTTTTCCTCTGGGGACAGAAACAGGAGCGCACACCGACCTGGTACGGGCTCTTTACCGAAAAAGGGGAAGAAACCGAAGCCATTGATGTGATGCATTTCTTCTGGACCGGTGCATGGCCCGAAAACAGGAGCCCGCGGATCCAGTTTGCCTCACTGGAGGATGTGCCCCGCTATCAGGATATTTTCCTCAAAGCCGGCGATATCTGCACCTGCAAGTACCTTATCACCGATCCTGATGAGGATGTACTCAGCTACAGGGTGGAGATCCTCTCCGAAGCCACCGACCTGGGCGACGGTGGCGATGTAGAGTCCAGGCCCGTGACTCACGAAGTAAGGGACCTCAGTTTCAATAACGAAGGCTTTACTTTCCGGGCCCCCGAAGCATCAGGAGCCTACCGCCTTTTCCTGTATACCTCCGACGGACATAACCACGTTGCAACGATCAATTTTCCCTTTTTCGTTAACTAAGCATTATTCATGAGTAAAGGAGATCTCTATACAGGTAATTCAGTTCTTCATGCCCCGGCAGCTCAACCCGGCTGGGATCTGGTCACTGAAGAAAACGGCGAACAGTTTTTCAGAATAACGGATGTCGATAGTATTCCGCCTTTCCTGATGAGCATTGTCAGTAACTCCGATCACTGGATGTTCATTTCCAGCACAGGAGGAGTAACTGCCGGAAGAAAGAACCCCGACCTGGCTATCTTCCCTTACTCTACCGATGATAAAGTACATGAATCCCATCACCATACCGGCAGCCATACCGTTATCCGTGTAATGGAAAAAGACCGCGTACTTTTATGGGAACCCTTCAGTCCGGTCAACCGGGGTATCTGGCTGACGGGCAGGAACCTGTATAAAAACACCACCGGGAACAAGGTGATCTTCGAAGAGATCAATCATTCCCTGGGTCTTTCCTTCCGCTATACCTGGATGAACAGTGAGAAGTTCGGCTGGGTGCGGAAATGCCGGCTTGAAAACAGGTCGGAAAGGATGGCGGTTTTATCCATACTCGACGGTTTGCGGAATATCCTGCCTTACGGGATTACCAAAAACACGCAGGAACAAATGTCGACCCTGATGGATGCCTACAAGCGGAATGAACTCGAACCCGCAACAGGTATGGGGATCTTCGGGATGTCGTCGATACCGGTCGACCGTGCAGAGCCCAGCGAGGCACTGAAAGCGACTGTCGTTTGGTGCAACGCCGTGGACGTAAAAGCTTTCCTGCTGAGTGAGAAACAATGCGATCAGTTCCGCTATACCGGTGAAGTACAGACCGAAAAGGAAAAAAACGGTATCAGGGGTGCCTACCTTGTGGTGAGGGACCTGGAACTGAAACCCGGAACGGCCGACACCTGGTATTTCATTGCCGATGTTGCCCGCGATCATCCGGCCATGATATGGATGCTGGATGAAATAAACTCCGGCAGGGATTTCAGCCAGATGATCGAGGAAGATGTCGAAGACGGGCTGATCAACCTGAAAGCTATTGCCGCCAGGGTTGATGGCATTCAGCAATGCAGCGACCCTCTCGTGTCGTCACGTCATTTTTCCAATGTACTGTTCAACGTAATGCGCGGGGGGATCTTTGCCCATGATTACCTGGTTGAGACTTCCGATTTCAGGGCGTACCTGGACCATTTCAATCCTGCCCTGGTAAAGAAACTGGATGAATGGCTGAACAGCCTGCCGGGCTTTATCCCCTATCCGGAATTGAACAGGAAGGCCCAGGCAAACGGAGAGCCCGGCCTGATCAGGCTCACACTTGAATATCTCCCTCTGACCTTTTCACGAAGGCACGGTGACCCCTCACGCCCCTGGAACCGTTTCTCCATCAATGTCAGGAACGAAGACGGGAGCCTTTCCCTGGATTACCAGGGGAACTGGAGGGATATCTTCCAGAACTGGGAAGCACTGGCCTATTCCTATCCGGGCTTTCTTCCGGGGATGATCGCACGGTTTCTCAATGCAACGACAGCCGATGGCTACAATCCCTACCGGATTACGAGGGACGGGATTGACTGGGAAGTGTTTGATCCGGCCGATCCGTGGTCTTTTATCGGCTACTGGGGCGATCACCAGGTTATTTATCTGCTGAGGCTCCTGGAACTGTCGGAAAAATTCACTCCCGGACAGCTTGCCGGGTGGCTCGATAAGGAATGGTTTGCCTTTGCCAACGTCCCTTACAGGATCAAGCCCTATCACGAACTGATTCATGACCCGGTTTCGACCATCCTCTTTGATGAAAAGCTGCATGAAACCATCAGTGCCGAGGTTCACAGAAACGGTGCCGACGCCAGGTTGCTGAAAGGAAAGAACGGGGAACCGGCGCATGCCACACTTACAGAAAAACTACTGGTGACCATTCTCACCAAACTGAGCAATTTCATTGCCGGGGGAGGAATCTGGCTGAACACACAGAGACCGGAATGGAACGATGCCAACAATGCCCTTGTCGGCTATGGTGTTTCCATGGTGACCACTTACTACCTGCACCGCTTTATCCCTTTCCTGGAGAAGCTTTTCCGGGATGACCCCCGGGAACAGTACAGCCTTTCGCCCCAACTGATCACCTTTTTGCATGAGACCACCGAAGCATTTGCGGGCTCGGATGCCAGGGGTGCAGCAGGATCGGGTAAAATCAGGAAGGAGCTGTGCGACAAACTGGGTATGGCAGGCAGCCGGTACCGGGAAGCCGTGTATAAAGCCTATCCCCTGAAAAAGAACAACCTGAGGAAAAAGGAAATCCTCGACCTGTTCGGACAGGCGATGGTATTCATTAAAGAAACCATCAGGGTGTCGGAGCGGAAGGATGGCCTGTATCAGGCCTATAACCTGATCGAGATCAACGATAAAGAAATTGCCGTTCTCAACCTGCAGGAAATGCTTGAAGGTCAGGTCGCTCTGCTGAGTTCAGGCTATCTGAAACCAGAGCAGGCGGTAAAACTCCTCAATTCTCTGAGAAACAGCTCTTTGTACAGGAAAGACCAGAATAGCTACATGCTATACCCGGCCAAAAGTCTTCCTGGAATGCTGGAAAAGAATCGTTTGCCGGCAGCGATGGTACAGAATTCTCCTCTGGTCAGAAAAGTGCTGGATATGCCCGGTCAGAAGATCCTGTTCACCGATATCCGAGGAGATCTTCATTTCAACGGTGAATTCAGGAATGCAGGATATCTCAGCAAGGAAGCCGGGAAAATCAAAGCTCTTAATGAAAAAGACCGGAAGGAACTCCTGAAACTTTACGAAGAACAGTTCCACCATCGTTATTTCACCGGACGCTCGGGCAGTTTCTTTAAATATGAAGGCCTGGGAAGCATTTACTGGCACATGGTGGCCAAACTGGTGCTGGCAGTAGCCGAGCTGGCCGAAGAAGCTGAAGTGTCCGGAACATCCAGCCAGGTAAGGGAGGAACTGAAGAAGCATTTTCACGAGATCAAGGAAGGGATCGGGCTTCATAAAAGTCCCGCAGCATATGGTGCCTTCCCCACCGATCCCTATTCACATACACCGGCGATGTATGGTGCACAGCAACCCGGCATGACAGGACAGGTTAAGGAAGATGTGATCAGCCGCATGAAGGAACTGGGCATCAGAGTGGAAAATGGTGAACTGAGCTTCCGGCCCGTACTTCTGAACGAGCAGGAATACCTTCGTCCGCATTCGGGAACCACACCATATATCACTTTCAGCATTTGCGGAGTGCCCGTGGAATACAGACAGAGCGGCAAAACCGGGATTGTGGTCGGGATGAATAACCATGAAGAGATTATTCTTCCTCAGCTGACTATTCCGGCGGAACTCAGCAGGGATATCTTCAACCGTAACGGCAACATACAACATCTGACTATATACTTCTAATCTACTCACTAAAACACCCCTCTATGAAAATTAAAAAAACCGCTTTGTTTCTTTTGCTGGCCATGGCTCCCGTATTTGCCATGGCACAATGCGAAATCCTGATCTGGCAGGACAATTTCGACGGAACGGAGATCAACAGGGAGATCTGGAATGTTCTGGATGACAATTCCGGAGGAGGAAATGCCGAACTCCAGTATTATACCTCACGCCCTTCCAATGTTTATATCGAAAACGGGAATCTCGTCCTGAAAGCGATCAAGGAAAATTATGAAGGAAAAATCTTTACCTCAGGAAAAGTGACCACCAAGGGTATTGTCGACTGGAAATACGGCCGGATCGAAGCCCGCATGCGTCTGCCTGAAGGTCAGGGTATCTGGCCCGCTTTCTGGATGTTGTCATCCGACAATGTTTACGGCGAATGGCCGAACAGCGGAGAGATCGATATCATGGAACTGATCGGTCAGGAGCCATCAAACGTATACGGCACCTTGCATTTTGGTCCTCCCTGGAACTATACGAACGGGATCTATACGCTCTCCTCGGGCAAATTTTCCGACGATTTTCACACCTTCGCAATCGACTGGGCTGAAGATTCCATTAAATGGTATGTCGACGGATTCATGTATTCCAAGAAAACGGTTGCTGATGTGGATCAGCCTTTTCAGTGGAATGCTTTCAAGGAACGGTTTTACGTGATCCTTAATCTTGCCGTGGGCGGTAACTGGCCAGGTTCGCCCGATGCCACCACGGTATTTCCCCAGACCATGGAGATCGACTATGTGCGGGTATACGGCGATCCGACCAAACAGGATATCCGTGCGCTCGACAAAGCCTATCCGAACGCCAGGCACGTAAGGTACACCTTTACGGATATGCCCGGGGCAACCTTTACCTGGTCGGTTCCTGCAGGTGCCACTATTATCGGCGGTGAAGGAACACACGCCATTTCGGTTGACTGGGGCTGCGATCCGGGAACGATCACCCTGGATGTGACGAATATCGGCTGCGACGACCAGCATTACGAACTGCCGGTGTCCTTCAGTGAACTCACTGTCGCAGGCCCGTCTGAACTCTTCCCCCTGGAAGACGGGGTGTATTCCCTGCCTGAGATGTCGGGAACAAGCTATACCTGGCAGTATCCCGCAGATGCAGTACCCGACGGAACCCCCGATGACTCTCTCCTGATCAAATGGGGTTGTGACGCCGGTTACGTAAAAGTTTCCATTTCAAACAACTGCTTCAGCGACCGCGACTCCATGGCTGTTGCCCTTACAGAACCCTTATTTACGGGCCCGTCGAATGTATCCCAGTATGCGGCCGGTATGGTTTATAACATCAGCCTCCAGCCCGACGCCAGCTATAACTGGTCGGTACCCGAGGGAGCAGTTATTGCCGAAGGACAGGGCACCAACAGCATCAAGGTTGATTTTGCCGATCTCGGCGGAGATATCACGGTGGTGGTGACCAATACCTGCGGGGAGAAAACCTACACCATCCCCCTGAATATTTCCGATACCATTATTGTTGCCAACTTTGAAACCACCTTCCTGGATTTCCTCACTTTTTCAGAGACCACTTTCACCGTAGCGGCCAACCCGGCTAAAGACGAGGTTAATTCATCCGAATATGTGGGTGAAAGCTTTAAATCGGTGGTCACCTGGGCCGGTATCTATGCCGACCTCGGGTATAATCTCCGTTTTGTAAAGCACGACAAATTCTCAATGAAGGTCTATGGACCCAAAACAGGAAATGTGCTTTTCAAAATCGAAGATATCGTGGAAAAGGTAGGTTCTCCTATTGAGATCAGTGCTCCCCTGACGAAAGTAAATGAATGGGAGGAACTGACCTTTGAATTCCCGACTGCCGCCGACGAGACCTACGACCGTATCGCCGTTTTCTTTGACTTTGGCTCAGCCGAGGAAAACACCTATTATTTTGATGATATCTTCCTGCTGCCTAAAGAATCGACCGAATCGGCCCGGGGAGAGGAGGACCTGAAGACAGAAGTCTGGCCAAATCCGTTCAGCGATTTTATCATGGTAAGCACACCGCCTGCTGCAGGTGAATATACCCTGTCGGTCTTTGATATGCAGGGAAGATTGCTCTATAAGGAAGCCGGTAATGACGGCAATGGTGAAAAACGCTTCGGTCTTGAAGGCCTGGAAAACGGAATTTATCTGTTGAACATTCAGAGCAGCAAAGAGTTATACAGCACGCTGATAAGGAAAGAGTGACTTTTTCATAAGTTTCTTGGTTAGTTAGTTTAGCAAGGAAAAGGGGATCGCAGGATCTCCTTTTCTGTTTTTGCCCTTACATCTGTAAATTCAAAAGTGACTATCTTAGCCTGGGTAAAAGTATTCCCTTATGAAAAAAGCAATTCTTTTCTCCCTTCTGATTCTTGTTACCTTCAGTCAGCTCTCCGCGCAGAAAACTAAGAAGGTAACGACAGCTTCGCCCTACAATACCCTGACCGACATCCCGTACCGCGATCCAGCTTCCGACTCGCTTACACCCTATATGAAAGAGCGTTGTGTGCTTGACCTTTATTACCCGACCAACACGAAGGATTTTCCGGTAATTGTATGGTTCCATGGCGGAGGTCTGACCGGTGGTGAGAAGTATATCCCGGAATATTTTATGAACAGGGGTCTGGCAGTGGCAGCCGTGAATTACCGGCTGAGTCCGCAGGTCAGCTCTCCCGCCTATATCGACGATGCAGCTGCCGCAGTAGCATGGATTTTCAAACATATTCCGGAGTATGGCGGTGATCCCCGAAAGGTTATTGTTTCCGGTCATTCAGCAGGCGGCTACCTGACGAGCATGATCGGACTCGACAAACAATGGTTACAAAGATACGGTGCCTCAGCCGACAGTATTGCTCTGCTGGCTCCCTTCAGCGGCCATACCATCACGCATTTTTCCATAAGGGAAGAGAGAGGGATCCCCGGAACCCAACCTGTGGTGGATAAAATGGCACCGCTCTGGCATGTCAGGCCGGATGCCCCTCCCCTTTTGCTGATAACGGGCGACAGGGAGCTGGAAATGCTCGGACGCTATGAGGAAAATGCCTATATGTGGCGGATGATGAAAGTATGCGGACATTCGTCAACCTATCTATATGAAATGCAGGGTTCCGACCATGGCGGCATGGTAGCTCCCGCCTCTCTGCTGCTCCTTACCTATATCAGGGAACACTTCTGAATAAGACGGCTGTCAGACCGATTTGGCCGATGAAACATACCGGGCGATGGCACCCAGTATTTCCTCGCTTCCTGCAGGTTTTGAGATATAGCCATCACAGCCAGCTTTCAGGGCTTCTGCCTGGTCTTCGGGACGGGCACAGGCAGTATAGGCAATCACAGGCAAGCCGGGCCTTGCCGCTTTGATCTCCTTTGCCGCTGTGAGTCCGCTCTTCACTGGAAGTTTTATGTCCATCAATACCAGGCTGAGATCATTCTCGGAAAGAGCCAGCTTAACAGCTGTTTCCCCATCTTCAGCTGTAAGGACCCTGCTCACATGGTCCTTCATCACTTCCCGTACATACATCATATTGACCTCGTCATCTTCGGCAACAAGGATCACGGCTCCCGACAGATCGCCGTACACTGCACCGGTTGTTTTCCGGTCTTCTGCAGCCCGGCTTTCGTCAGTAAGGGAGAAGGTAAAGCGGGTCCCTTTTCCAGGAAGACTGTGATAGTTCAGTTCTCCGCCCAGCTGTTCCACAAATGCCCGGGCAATGGATAAACCCAGTCCCGGCCCCTGGTTAAGCCCTTCAGGAGTGCGGTCGGCTTTCCGGAACCTTTCAAACATATATGGTTCAATTTCCGCATCAATTCCGCAGCCGGTATCCGAAACAAAGAACTCTAATCTATCCTCTACCTCTTTTACACCGAAGTTTACTTTACCTTCCGTAGTAAACTTGATCGCATTTTTTATCAGACTGGATAAGATGGTTTGCAGCTTGGCCCTGTCGGTGATCAGCGCTTCTTTTCCGCTGCGAAGCGTGATCTCCGGTTCCAGATTAAGTTTCTTTTCCCTGGCTGGCGGTGCAAATTTAGCGGTCAGTTCATCGATCAGATCTGGAAGGATGACGGCTTCCCTGTACAGGTTCACCTCACTGCTGTCGATCAGGGAGATATCCACCAGGTCGTCGATCAGAGCAAGCATCCGGTCGGCACTTCTCTGAATATGATCCAGGAACTGGTCCCTGCGCTGAGCTCCCGGATTTGAATTCCTCAAAAGATGAGCAAAACCGATAATCCCGTTCATCGGTGTCCGGATCTCATGGGAAAGATTGGCCAGAAAGGCAGTTTTCAGACGATCGCTTTCTTCAGCCTTTTCCCTCGCACTGATCAGCTGCATTTCGGCAATTTTCTGCAGATGTATGTCCATTACAATTCCACGAATACCGGTTGGAATTCCGTTTTCGTGGATGAGCTTGGAAGAGGCCCTTGCCCAGACCGGTTCGCCATGATTTGTAAGGAGCCGGATTTCTATCGGATCACCGGGTCCGCCATTCAGAAAATTCAGTGTTGCAGCCTCAGCTTTCTCCCGATCATCGGGGAAAATGGCCTCAGACAGAAATTTGCCCTGGTACCAGCTGTCGGGGAAACCGGTCAGTCCAATTACCGCAGGACTCACGTAAATAAAACGGCCGTTATTATCGATCTGATAGGGAACGTCATTTATATCCTCTACCAGGTGGCGGTACATTTCCCTGCTCTCATTCAGGGCTTTTTGAGCCTCAACACGGTCAGTGATGTCCAGGTGCGTACCTTCCATTTTTACCGGCCTGCCATCCTGGTCCTTCACCGTTACCTTACCTGTCGAACTGATCCAAACCCAATTTCCGTTCTTATGACGCATCCGGATTTCAACCGAATATGTATCACTTGAGCCATTGAGGTTTTTTTCGACTTCTTTCGCTGCAACAGGAATATCCTCAGGATGGACAAGCCTTTCCCAGGTTCTGAAGGTACAGGGAGTCAATTCATCTTTTGTATACCCGCAAATCGCGGCCCATCTTTCATTGATCTCCAGCCGGTCTTCATGTATGTTCCACGACCAGGTTCCGGCACCTGTTGCCACAATGATCCTGCGGAGTTGCTCCTCCCGGCTGATGAGTTGCTCCTCCCACAATATCCGTTCTGAAATATCTCGCGCTATGGAAAGCGACATATCCACACCCCTGTATTTAAAATAGGTCACCGTAACTTCCACAGGGATGATGTTTCCGTTTTTACTTCTATGCCGGGTTAAAAAGGTATCAGATCCGCTTCTCCTGATCTCTTTCCTGTGCTGGCTGAAATTATTGTCATTGAACTCCGGATCGAGTTCATAGATCTTCATGGTGAGCAGCTCCTCCCGGTTGTAACCGGTCATGATGCATGCATGCTGGTTTACATATCGTATATAACCCTGCTCATCAATCTGGTAGATCCCCACCTTTGCCAGGTCGATCGCATAGCTGACAAGCTCTTCCTGGGCACTGAGTATGGCTGTTTTTATCGGGATGCTTACGGATGCAAAGTCCTTCATGAACAATGAGCGGCGGCGGGCATCCAGCAGGGCATTCACCCTGGCAGACAATTCACTTTTTTCACCGGGGAGGTACAACAAGTCGTCCACGAGGTGCTTCTCGCTATCGGGAATTAGGGGATCGCCGGCGAAAAAGACAAGCAGCACTGGAAAAAACAGGTTCTTTTGCCGTGAGCGCAATGACGAGATAGTATCCCTGTTCTCCATCAACTGCTGCTGGGTAACGATGAGCATGTCTATACCATCATCAGCAAGCATTGCCGGATCGTATACGAAGGACACCCCACTAAGTGAATCTTCACAATCCCTGAACGAAATTTCCCTGTTATTGCCTGTAAGTACAATGACCAGCAGATCCTTTTCTCCCACCATTTCTCTTCACTGTAATCAATAAACACCAACCTCCCGAAAGAGGTCCGGACCGCGCTGCACCTGATCTCGTTTCCGGATGAAAAGAGCGGATTCCTGCCTGCAAATAAAGAGAAAAAACCATGAAATGTACCATTTGAAAACGCCGCTTTTTCCAATATTTTAATTAATGTCCTGATTATCTTATTATTAGTACCAATCGCCTGCCCGATTGAGTATTTTTGAGTGGTTGAGGGAAATCCGGAGGAGTATTTGAGAACAGCCGTGTATTGATTAACAGCGGGGCATGTATTT
>JBMOLL010000080.1:0-8750 GCA_049325415.1 Bacteroidota bacterium
CCATATGTGTGTTGAAGCGACTGTGAGGGCGGCGCACGACTTCGGATATACGGTCATTCTGGTAGCCGATGCCTGCACGACACGCACCCTGCAATACCAGGATAAGATCATCACGGCAGAAAACGTCCATTTATCCACCCTGAAGACCCTCAAAGGTTCTTATTGCACCGTTGTTAATACCGATGAGTTGCTGAAGGATTTTAAAAATCTGCTTCAGGCTGATAATTAAGGAATAGAGAAGAAAATATGTTAAAGTACCTGAAACGGATAGGGAAGAAAGCTATATCTGCGGTTATACATATTCAGGAGTACTCTTCCGGTTCTGAAAGCTGATAAGAACCGGAAGATTTTGTAATGATTTTATCAGGAATCCATGCCGCTGTAGGCATAAACACTAAACAACCCTCAAATGTTAGATGCCATTATTAAGTTCAGTATCCGAAATAAGCTGCTTATTGTACTTTCTACCCTGACCATTGCAGCATTCGGAGTGTATTCACTCATGCATATCCCTGTTGGTGCGGTACCTGATATCACCAACAATCAGGTACAGGTCATTACCACTTCGGGCAACCTGTCGACCCAGGATGTGGAACAGTTCATAACCTATCCAGTGGAACTGGAAATGGCCAATCTGCCCGGAGTGAAGGAAATACGCTCGGTATCCAAGTTTGGCCTTTCGGTTGTGACCATTGTCTTTGAAGAAAGGATGGGGACCTATCTTCCCCGGCAACTGATCGCCGAGAAAATTAAAAGTGCCAGCGAAAACATCCCGGAGGGCTTCGGAACGCCGGTGATGGGGCCAATTACCACTGGTCTCGGAGAGATCTACCAGTATATTCTTGATAAAAAGCCCGGTTACGAGAGCCGTTATACACCAATGGAGCTTCGGACCATTCAGGACTGGATCGTAAAACGACAGTTGTCGGGGATCTCAGGGGTGGTTGAAATAAATTCCTGGGGTGGATATGCCCGGCAGTATGAAGTCGCCGTCAATCCGGAAAGGCTCAAAGCCCTGGGGATATCCCTGATCGAAGTATTCGATGCCGTTCAGAAAAATAACAGCATTGCCGGGGGAGCCTATATTGAAAAACAGAATCAGAGTTTCTTTATCAGAGGAGAGGGACTGGTAAAGAACCTGGACGATATCGGGGCCATCGTTGTCAGGAATAAGGATGGTATACCTGTTCTGGTAAGGGATCTTGCAACAGTCCAGTTCGGCCATGCGAACCGTTTTGGGGCAATAACCGCAAACGGGGAAGGGGAGAAGGTGCTGGGTCAGATCATGATGCTTAAGGATGCCAACTCCAAACAGGTGATTGATGAGGTGAAGAGACGGGTGGCGGAAATACAGCCTACCCTTCCCGAAGGTGTTTATATCAATCCGATCCTCGAAAGAAGCGAACTGATCGGAAAAACAACCACAACGGTGGCCGAGAACCTTATTCTGGGCTGCCTGATCGTGATTTTTGTGGTTGTTCTTCTGCTTGGGAATATCCGCTCAGGCCTGGTGATCGCTTCCCTGATCCCTCTTGCCCTGCTGTTTACCATTTCCATGATGTACATCTTCGGGATCGATGCCAACCTGATGAGCCTGGGTGCTATCGACTTCGGGATAATCATCGACGGGGCAGTGATAATCGTGGAGTTTATCGCCATTAAGATGAATGCCAGCAGGGAGGATCTTTCATTGATGGAACGGGGTAAAAAACAGACCCTGATCGATAGCCTCACCTTCGACGGGGCTTCTCGAATGATGAGCTCTGCCATCTTTGGCCAGTTTATTATCCTTGTGGTATTCATTCCGATCCTTTCTCTTACCGGCGTGGAAGGAAAAATGTTCAGGCCCATGGCCCTGGCTTTCAGTTTTGCCCTGATCGGGGCCATCATTTTCTGCTTTACATGGTTACCGGTGGCAGCCGCACTCTTCCTGAAACCTGAAAAAGAAAAGAAGAGGGACATCTCAGCCTGGATCATGAAAATAGCCTACCGCAGTTATAAACCAGTTATTGAGTGGTCGTACGACCATAAAAAGATTATCCTCGGTATGGCTGTTGCCTCCCTTGTCTTTACCCTCTTCCTGTTCTCCAGGATGGGCGGGGAATTTGTTCCGACCCTGGATGAAGGGGATTTTGTGATCCAGCCGGTGCTGAAAACAGGAACCTCCCTGTCGAAGACCGTGGAAACAACCACACAGATGGAACAGATCCTGAAAAGCCAGTTCCCTGAAATCGACCAGATCGTATGCCGCATTGGCGCAGCTGAGGTACCAACCGATCCCATGTCGATGGAAGAGATCGATATGATCATCAAACTGAAACCACGGGAAGAATGGGTTTCGGCAAAAAGCAAGGAGGAGCTTGCCGATCTGTTTAAGGAAGCCCTGCTCGTGCTGCCAGGGATCGATTACGAATTTACTCAGCCGATTGAAATGCGCTTCAATGAGCTCATTACCGGCGTAAGAGCGGATGTAGCCGTCAAAGTATTCGGTGAGGATCTGGACATCCTTGCCGAAAAAGCGGTGGAAATCAAGAAACTTATTGAAAACATTGAGGGTGCTGCAGATATTATCGTCGAAAAAACCGCCGGTCTGCCCCAGATGAGCGTTCGATACAATCGTGAGAAACTGGCGCGTTATGGCTTGAATGTCAGTGATATGAATGAGTATCTCACCATGGCTTTCGGAGGAAAGATGGCCGGCAGTGTTTTTGAGGGGGAGAAACGTTTCGACATGGTCCTCCGATTGCCCCGGGAATTCCGTAAAGACCTGGATAATATCAGGAACCTTGCTGTAAACCTGGATAACGGGAACCAGGTGCCCTTGTCGGAACTGGCAATGATTGATTATTCGAGCGGACCGGCAAAAATCTCCCGCGATAACACTCACCGGCGGGTTGTCGTCTCCATCAATGTGAGGAACAGGGATATGCAATCGGTGGTGATGGATGTGCAGAAGGTAATCGGGGATAAACTGGTTCTTCCGCCGGGATACTATGTAGAATACGGCGGACAGTTCGAAAATCTGCAGAACGCCTCCCGGCGCCTGAAAATTGCAGTTCCTGTAGCCTTGCTGATCATTTTCATCTTCCTGCACTTTGCCTTCAAATCGCTCAAGGAAGCGGCCATGGTTTTCTCGGCCATTCCCCTGGCTACGGTGGGGGGCGTACTGCTCCTGTGGATCCGGGGAATGCCGTTCAGTATCTCTGCTGGCGTAGGGTTTATTGCCCTGTTTGGTATCGCCGTACTGAACGGGATCGTTCTGATCGAATATCTGAAAGAACTGAAAGATCACGGGATCACCGATATGAGGGAAAGGATCATGACCGGGACCCGGCAGAGGCTCAGACCGGTGATGCTTACAGCCTCTGCTGCTGCACTGGGTTTTCTTCCCATGGCCATTTCAACCTCCGCGGGAGCCGAGGTTCAGCGTCCGCTGGCCACGGTGGTGATCGGCGGACTGGTTACCTCAACCATGCTGACCATGATCGCACTGCCCCTGCTATATGCCATTTTTGATTCGATAACCGGCATACAACTATGGCCCCTGAAGTTCAAACGGGGAACTGGCGCCATCCTTCTCCTGCTGCTGTTGCCGGCAGCCGGTCTTTCCGGTCAGAATAAAGTCATTACGCTGGATGAAGCAATCTCAATATCCATGGTCAATAACCGGGAATTTCAACAAATGGAACTCAGCAGTGCGGAGAGTTCGGTATTGGTGTCTTCCGCCTTCAGTATTCCCAAAACCGGTGTTTATTACAGCTACGACCAGAATAACATTGCAGCAAACGATTATCCTATCGGTGTATTTGGGATTGAACAGAGTTTCGATTTTCCCGGCCTGTATTTTGCCCGGCGAAACATGCTCCGTGTTGAAGCAGAGATGAGCAGGCTGTCAAGGGATCGCTTTGAGCTGAACCTCAGAAAAGAGGTTTCCCTCGCCTGGTACCGCCTTGTTTATCTCCAGAACAGGGACAGGCGCTTCGCTGAAATGGATTCGCTTTACAGGAAACTGGCCGATGGGGCCGCTACCAGCTTTGAAGTCGGGGAAAGTGCTTACCTCGATCTGCTCAATGCCAGGACGGCTCTCGGAAGGATTAGTCTGGAAAGAGCCAGAAATGCCCAGGAAATTGCCGATGCTGAAGGCAGACTTAACAGCCTGCTTCAGTATGATACGCTATGCACTGTTCCCGATCTGCCCCTCGAACAGGTGATCCCGGTAAACAAGGATACCCTAAGCGATCCGGGGCTTGCCCTGGCCGAGCAGACCGTTGCCGGAATGAAATCAAGGATAGCCGTGGAGAAGAATGCCCTGCTGCCCGGGATCAATCTCGGATATTTCAGCGGTACCAATACCTACCCCGGTGCCAGTATTTATAACGGCTATGTGGTGGGCCTGTCGCTGCCGATCTTCTTCAGCGAATACCGTTCACGGATCAGGGCCGGGAAACTGGCTTACGATGCATCCCTGGCGGGCCGCGATAACTACCTGGTAAAAAGGCAGGAACGACTGGCCTCGCTGCAGAATGAGCTTTCGGCCCGACTGGCCGCTTTGGAACAATACCGGCAGACGGAAAGCCTCCTGGCCGGCGAACTGCTGAAAGTGGCACGGATCAGCTATGAAAAGGGCGATATCGATTTTTACAGGTATATACAAAGTATTGATCAGGCTAATTCCATTTATCTGAATTACCTTGATAACCTGGCTGCCTATAATGCCACAGCCCTTGAACTGCAATATTTTACACTTTGAGCAAATACTAAAATGAGAAAATACATCATAATGAAAAGAATGATTAAGCAAGCTGTCCCTATAATCATGGCCTCTGTTCTGCTGCTTTCATGCGGAAAAAAGAGCGGGACAGAAACCGGAACGGACAGCGAAGACCCAGGGCAGTTGATCAGCCTCACTGCAGAACAGTTTATTTCTTCGGGCATGGTCATCGGTACTGCCGGGAAAATGTCCTTTGAGAAACCGGTCAGATTAAATGCCTACCTTAAAGTTCCGCCTCAGGGGATGGTTTCCGTGGGAACACTTCTTCCGGGAGAAATCACGTATTTTCCCCATTCAGCCGGATCGCATGTGAATAAAGGTGAAACACTGTTCAGGATCAGAAGCCTGGAAATAATCCGCATGCAACAGGAATATATTGAAGCAGGAAGCAGGCTGGAGACCCTGAAAGCTGATTATTTCAGACAGAAGGACCTGTCGGCGGAGCAGATCGCATCGGAGAAGACACTTATGGCTGCCGAAAGCGAATACCTCAGTATGCAGGCAAAATTTGCCGCATTGAAATCAACACTTCTCCTGGCCAATATTCCCCTGCCGGAAGCCGGCCGCCCCTTTGTTTCGGAATTAGTTGTTACTTCACCAGTGGATGGTTATATCACGCGTACCGAAGCAGTTACCGGCCAGTACGTGGAACCGCAGTCCATGGTGCTGGAACTGATCGATCCCGGGATGATCCGTCTTGAACTGAATGTGTATGAGAAGGATGTGCTCTTACTTGAAAAAGGGATGGAGGTCAGATTCTTCCATCCCGACAACCGGGAGCGTGTTTACCGGGGAAAGCTGGAAACAGTGGGTAAATCGGTGGATCCCTCTACGCACACAATTCCCTGTTATGCCTCCCTGGATGGAGAAGATAAATCGGGACTGGTAAATGGGATGTTTATGGAAGCGGAAATAATACTTTCGAAAAGAGAGGTCATCGCCGTGCCGGCGGAATCTGTCCTAAAGGGGAGTGAGAAATCCTACCTGTTAAAAGTCGATTCGAGGGAAGGGAACAGGATCCGGTTCAGCAGGATAGAAGTGGAACCCGGTGAACTTTATATGGGATATGTTGAAATACAGGGTATTCAGGAGGAGGATTCAGTACTTGTCAGGGGAGCCTATAATCTTATTGTCGAATAGGCTGCCGGGTAAGGGGTACTTCCGTTTTTTCTTATCTTTGCACGAATAAAGCGCAAAATATATGAATGTACTCGAACAACTGAAGACTTTCACACAGGTTGTCGCCGATACCGGAGACTTTGAAAGCATGCGGCAATTCAGGCCCGTGGATGCGACGACGAATCCCTCGCTGATTTTCGCTGCCGCACAAAAAATAGAATACCGGCATCTCGTTGAAAATGCTGCAGCCTATGGACGGAAAAAAGGCAGTTCTGCCGATGAAAGGCTATCCCACACAATGGACATGCTTTCCGTTCTGTTCGGTGCAGAAATTCTGAAAATTGTTCCCCGCAGGGTATCCACGGAGGTCGACGCCCGGCTGTCTTTCAATTTGGAAGGAACAATTGCCAAAGCCAGGAAATTAATCGGGCTTTATGAGGAAATGGGGATCAGTCGGGAGAAGATCCTGATTAAAATTGCAAGCACCTGGGAAGGTGTGAAAGCTGCAGAAGTGCTTGAAAAAGAAGGGATACACTGTAACCTGACCCTGCTCTTCAGCAAAGCCCAGGCCATTGCCTGCGCTGAATCGGGTGTTCAGCTTATCTCACCCTTTGTGGGAAGGATATACGACTGGTACAAGAAGGAAAGAGGTGTCGACCATATTCCGGGATCTGAAGATCCGGGCGTATTGTCGGTCAGGGAAATATTTCATTATTATAAAAAGTTTGGATACCGGACCGAGGTGATGGGGGCTTCTTTCAGGAATACGGAGGAAATTACGGAACTGGCCGGTTGCGACCTTCTCACCATTTCACCCCAGTTGCTGGCCGAACTGGAAAAAAGTGAAGCACATCTGGAAAGGAAACTTGACAGCCGTGATTCAGCTTCCCTAAAACTGGAAAAGATCCATCTCGACCAGAAGGATTTTCTGTGGATGCATAATGAGGATGCCATGGCTGTTGAAAAGCTTTCCGACGGGATACGGCGCTTTGCTGCCGACCTGGTGAAACTTGAGCAGTTTATCGGCGCTGAAATAAAATAATTGGTCTGATCCGACATTATATGATAGAAGAGATTAAATCACTGATTCTCCAGGAGGCAAAGGCCATATCGGAGATACCGGTAACTGAAGTCTACCAGCAGGTTGTTGATCTGATCCATGAAAGGGTTCATGTCAGGGGAGGGAAGATGATCGTCAGCGGCATGGGAAAAGCCGGACAGATCGCGGGCAATATCTCCACCACTCTCAGTTCGACCGGCACTCCTTCCGTCTTCCTTCATCCGAGTGAAGCCCAGCATGGTGACCTGGGCGTGATCAGGAAAAATGATGTTCTGCTTGTTCTCTCAAACTCCGGCAAGACCCGAGAGATCCTGGAGCTTGTCGATCTGACCCATCAGCTTTATGATTCAATCCCGGTTGTCGTCATTACGGGAAATCCGGAAGGTGATCTGCCCGTACTTGCCGATTTTACCATCTATACCGGAAATCCTGCCGAAGTGTGTCCGCTGGGCATGACTCCCACGACATCGACAACCACCATGACAGTCATTGGCGATATCCTTGTGGTATTGCTGATGAAAAAGATCGGTTTTACAGCCATTGATTTTGCCCGGCGGCACCATGGCGGTTATCTCGGTCAGCAGTCACGTATGAAAGCCAATAATCCATGAGAATTCAGGTTGCCGAAAGTGCCGCTCTGGTCATCGATATCCAGGAAAGACTATTTCCGCATATTGCCGGTCATGAACAGTTACTCGAGCGCGTTAAGATACTGATTGCAGGGATGGAAATCCTGGGGGTACCCGTGCTTGTTACCGAGCAGTACAGAAAAGGTCTTGGCGAGACCCTGCCACAGATCAGCACGATGATCCGGGACTTCTCCCCGGTGGAAAAAATGGCCTTTTCCTGCTGCGATGAACCCGCCTTTTTCTCTTCCCTCAAAGAATCGGGCAGGCAGAAGGTGATCATCTGCGGAATTGAAACTCATGTGTGCGTGCTTCAGACAACGATCGACCTGTTTGCAGCCGGTTACCAGCCGGTAGTTATTGCCGATGCCGTGTCGTCGAGAAACCCGTTGGACCGTGAAATTGCGCTTCAGCGGATGAGTCGGGAAGGAGCCATTATTTCAACGGTCGAATCCATACTTTTTGAATTGGCAAGGGTATCGGGCACAGAGACTTTCAAAGCGATCTCAAGGCTGGTAAAATAAGTTCCATGGACAGAAAGGTCATTGCCCTCGGAGAATCGGTTCTGGATATTATCTTCAAAAATGGCGAGCCTCAGGCTGCCCGGCCGGGAGGTTCATCTTTTAATTCCATCATCTCGGTCGGAAGAGCAGGCATCCCTGCAGTTTTTATCAGCGAAACCGGCCAGGACAGGGTAGGGGCCATGATTGTCGGTTTTTTAAAAGAGAACGGGGTGGATACTGCTTACGTCATTCAGTACCCCGGTTCAAAGTCAGCTCTTTCCCTCGCTTTTCTGAATGAAAAGAACGATGCCGAATATGAGTTTTATAAGGATTATCCGCGGCAGCGTCTGGGAAATGCCTTTCCGGAACTTTCGGCAAACGACATATTGTTATTCGGATCCTTTTATGCTCTGAACCCGGTGCTCCGTCCAAAGGTCAGGATCTTCCTGGAACAGGCCCGTAAAAGCAGGACCATGGTGATCTATGATCCGAATTTCCGAAGCAGTCACATGGATGATCTGCACCAGCTTCGCCTGGTAATAGAGGAAAATTTTGGTTATGCTTCGGTGGTTCGCTGCTCCGATGAGGACCTCCGGAATATTTACGGCGCTACAAACATAGACGAAGCCTGGGAAAAGGTTGCCCCCTTCTGCAACGTTCTGCTCTATACC
>JBMOLL010000081.1:0-8741 GCA_049325415.1 Bacteroidota bacterium
ATTCATTACTTTTACTTGACATAAGCTTCATGTTTTTAGTTAGTTGTCTGTTCACAACCAAAATTAACTATTTACATAGAAGCTTATGTTCTTTTACAAACATAAGGCCTCTCCACATGGAGAGGGGGGTGTGAAAAAGGCATATTCCTGGCTTTTTGCTTATTCATTCGTCCCTCTCCACCCCGCTTCGCTGAAGCTTCGCGAAGGCGAGTGTGGAGAGGGATAAGAGGGTGCGGCTTTTCCCGTTTTCAGGCATGATCCCCATAAAAAACCCCACCCCCTCCCTCTCCTTCCGGAGCCCAAAGGGGGTGAGGCACTTACTTTAAAAAGCAGCTCTTCCGTTTACCGGTGCCGCCGTTCTACCGTCCCGGGTAGTATCAATAGAGGAAATTCAGGTTGATGTACAACCCGGTATTCCCGTCCTGCGGATCAAGGGCCTTGCCATAGTCCACCGTTACGATGAAGTTCTGGTTCAGCACGAAATGGATCCCGCCACCGGCACCGAAGTGCGGCTTTTCCTTGGCATTCACGTCGATCCGTTCCTGTGCGGCTTCCAACAATGCTTGATCGGTGGGCATGGTAAACGGATACTTCTGGGTCACCATACCGCCATCGAGGAAGGCCGAAAGAGCGATGTAGAAGTTCTGCTTGAGGAACTTGGTCTTCACCACCTTGCCACGAAGCTCGATGTTCCCGTAGGCAAAGCCGTCGCCAACAACCCGGTTACGCATGATCCCGCGCACCGTTTTCGAACCGCCCACACCGTCGCTGGTGAGCTTGGGAGCGGTATTGAAAAGGTAGGGCAGCATGTAGAACGGCATTTCCCCGCTGAGCTTGCCCTGGTACGATACCCGGTAGGCAAAGTTGATCCAGGTGGGGACGATGGTGAAATACTGCCGGTGGGTGAATACGAAACGGGTGTAGCCGTAATCGGTATTGCTCAGGAAAGCGGGAGCAGCCAGGAGCTGCATCTCGGTCCAGACCCCCTTGTAGGGATTCGGCTCGTTATCCCTGGTATCGAATACCAGACCGGCTTTCAGCACGGTGTGTCCGCCGCCGTTCACCTGGTCGGCAGGGATGATCCCCCAGTCGACATAATCCTGGTACAGGCTGTTCGCCGACAACATATCGACAGAGTCCTTGCCTTCGTTCAGCTTATTGACATCCACCGCGGTGATGTTGTTGCCGAAAAACTCCACACCACCGAGCCAGCGGAATTTCTTACCGATGATCGGTCCCTGGAAATCGGCTTTCAGACGGGTGAGCTTACGGGCATAGTTATAATACAGCCTGTTATTGAGACCCTCGTCGTCCTTCCCGGCTTTGAAATCGGCGCTGAAGAGCGACTGGTAGCCGTTATAGCCAAAGAAGTCCAGCGCCTGCTCGGTCAGCAGGCTCGCCTCGAAAAAGGCCCTGACGCCCGGGATCAGCTTTTCCGTGTCCCAGGTGATCTGGTTGATGCCGCTTCCCTTGGTCGTACGCGACCATTCCACGTAGATCGAGTGGTCGTACATCGGGTAACGCGATCCGTCACCGAAATCATACAGGTTGACCAGCGCACCGTATTTGAAACCCACATCGGAATCGTAGGAAACTACCGGTACCCCGCCAAAGGTCCAGCCTTTTTTAACCTGCTCAGCCTTCTTGTCCCCGGTCTGCACCGTATCCGACTGTCCCGCAACGGTGACCGTCAGCGAAAAGAGCAGAAGAAATGCTACAAGAGAGTGTTTCATAGATTTTAGAATTAGTTTGGACGTCAATTTAAACAATATTTCATTCCCTTCTGACAGCCGCACAGGGTTTTTTCCAAACAGCCCGGTTTTGTTCTGTTTCTATATACTTGGTATTCTTAGGTTTAGCATTTATCACCCGGAGTCCGGTCGATTTTAGCGAAAAATATTTACTTTTAGCTTCATTGAAACCGGGACTAAACGGATGAAAGTACTGAAAATGACCCTCTGGATCGTGCTTATTGCCATCGGCCTTTTCGGGCTGTTCCTTCTCTTCTCGACCCTGAACGATTACAGGCCCGCGCCCGAGAGTGAAGTGTTTTCATCTACCTCCCCTGATCCGGTCCCCGACAGCGCCATTCTGAGCCTGGTGACCTGGAACATAGGTTACTGCGGACTCGATGCCTCCATGGATTTCTTTTATGACGGGGGAAAACAGGTGCGTCCCGAAAAAAAGGCCGTGCAGGAGAACCTGAGGGGGATAAAAAAGGAGCTGGAGGCTTTCGGGGGATATGACTTCATCCTCCTCCAGGAGGTCGACCAGGCTTCGAAGCGTTCGTACCGGATCAACGAATATGATTCCATCGCCCGGCAGTTTGCCGCTTATCACAGCGCTTTCGGTATGAACTACCGGGTGTGGTTTGTGCCTGTGCCGCTGAAGTCGCCCATGGGAGGCGTCCGTTCGGGACTGCAAACCCTTTCCTCACGTAAACCGGCAAAGGTGACCCGTTACAGTTTCCCCGGTAATTATTCCTGGCCCACACGGCTCTATATGCTCGACCGCTGTTTCCTGGTGAACCGTTATCCCGTGGAAGGGGGAAAGGAACTGCTGGTCATCAATACCCACAACTCGGCTTACGACGACGGAACGCTGAGGAAAGGCCAGATGGCTTATCTTCGTTCGTTCCTGCTCGATGAATACGCCAAGGGCAATTATGTGATTGCCGGGGGAGACTGGATCCAGTCGCCCGCCGGTTTTGAACCGCTCTTCGATCCGGCCCTGTTCGATCGTAACGATCTGACCTACATTGAAGAAGCTTATCCTGACCCTACCTGGACCTGGGCCTTTGACGCCTCCGTTCCCACCAACCGGCGGGTTATAACGCCCTATGATCCAGACAGCACACCCGTGACCGTGATCGACCAGTTCCTCCTCTCCCCGAATATCGTTGTGGAAGAGGTGCGGGGGAGAGCCAACGGCTTCCGCTATTCCGACCACCAGCCGCTTGTCCTGAAAGTCAAATTAAACTGAAATAAAACCTGAAACCATGAAATCGAAAGTATTTCCGATCATCCTGATCGTCCTGCTCCTGATCATCGCCGGCGGGTATCTCTACCTGAATTCGGTGAGGACCCGGGCTATTCCCGATTACAACGCCACGCTGGACCTGCAGAACCTGAAGGAGGAGGTGACCGTGTACCGCGACACCTTTGCCATCCCTCATATTTATGCAAAGAACCAGGAGGACCTTTACCGTGCGGTGGGTTATGTGATGGCCCAGGACCGCCTCTGGCAAATGGATTTACTCCGCAGACTTACCCAGGGAAGGCTCTCGGAGATCCTTGGAGACGTAACGATTAATGCCGACCAGCTCTTCCGGTCCCTGCGCTTCGATGAGAAATCGCAGGTGATGCTCGACAGCTGCTCACCCGAACTGGTGGCCTGCCTGGAAGCCTTTGCCGACGGGGTGAACCAGTATATCGACAATAATCCGAAGAACCTGCCTTTTGAGTTCACCCTGCTGGGCTACAAGCCCGAGCACTGGACCCCGGCGCATTCGCTGAACATGGTGGGCTATATGTCGTGGGGACTTACGATGGCCTGGAGCACCGAAGTGGCCATTTACCGGATCGGTCAGGTGGTCGACTCCTCGCTGATGCAGGAACTGGTGCCCGACATGAGCTATTCGCGCTCGTGCATCGTTCCGGGTTTCATGTCGGAACAGAAGGACCTGGCCTTTGAATCCACGCTGAACGAAGTCGATCAGCTGATACGCTCCCTTGGCCTGGAGGTCTTCCTTGGGTCAAACAACTGGGTTGTTGCTGGTAAAAAGAGTAGCACCGGCATGCCGATCCTGGCCAACGACATGCATCTCGAACTGATGTCGCCCGGTGTCTGGTACCAGATGCACCAGGTGATCGATGGCGAACTGAATGTGACGGGAGTCGTACTGCCGGGCCAGCCCATGGTAGTGTGCGGTCATAATGAGGATATTGCCTGGGGGATGACCAACGTGATGCTTGATGATATGGACTTTTACGTGGAGACCATCAACCCGGCCGACTCGAACCAGTACCTCCTCGACGGGGAGTGGAAGAACATGGAAGTGAGGGAAGAGGTCATTAACGTTAAAGGTGCGAAGGAACCCGAGATCCGATACAACCGGTTCACGCACCGCGGGCCGGTGGTGAGTTCGTTCAGGGGAGTGAAGGACCACGTGATATCCATGAAATGGATCGGGAACAGCTACAGCAACGAGGTACGTTCGGTATACCTGTTCGACAGGGCAGCCAACTGGGACGAGTTCCGGGATGCGGCAAAAACATTCATTGCTGTGAGTCAGAATATTGCCTATGCCGACCGCGAAGGGAACATCGGACTGCAGATCTCCGGAGGCGTGCCTATCCGCAAGGGCGGCGGCGTAATGATCCGTCCCGGGGAAACCAGCGAATACGACTGGACCGGTCTTGTGCCTTTCGAAGAACTTCCCTTTATCTACAATCCTGAATGCGGCTATGTGGCCAGTGCCAATAACCGGACCATCGGCGACCAGTACCCCTATTATATCTCAAGCTGGTACGACCTGCCCAACCGTTTTGAGCGGATCGTGGAACGCCTGACGGAGAAAGAACAGCTCAGTGTGGAGGATTTCCAGTCGATCCAGGCCGACCAGGTTTCCATGCTGGCCCGCAAATTCACCCCGCTGTTCCTGGAATACCTAAAAGGTGCCGGGTTGGATGAAACCGAAACCAAAGCCTTAGCCATCCTGGAAGGATGGGATTACAACATGGCTGCCTCGCTGGCCGCCCCGCTGATCTTTGACGAGACCTATATTGAGTTGATCCGCTCTGTTTTCGGGGATGAGACCGGGGAAGACATGCTGTCCCTGCTTTACGGCCAGGACATCCTCCCGGGACTGGTGCTGGATAAGATCAGGATCACCCGCAGTTCGGGCTGGCTGGATAACGTGAAAACACCCGACATCGAGGAAGGGCTGAAGGAAGATGTGACCACTGCCTTTAAGAATGCCGTCGCCGACATTATTGCCGTTGCAGGGAACGACCCGGCCACCTGGAAATGGGGCGATTACCATACCCTAACCCTGATGCATCCGCTGGGAAGCGTGGGTATGGTGAGCAGGTTGTTCCATGTAAACAAGGGACCCATTGCCGTTGGAGGAAGCTTCCATACCGTGAGCCCATACAGTTACGAAATGAACCAGGGTTACGGGTCGAATCACGGAGCCTCGCACCGTCATATTTTCTCCACGGCCGACTGGAACAGCTCAAGGACCATTATCCCCACGGGAGAAAGCGGAATCCCTGCTTCACCCTATTACCTCGACCAGACGGAATGGTACGTGAAGAACATCTATCATGCCGATTATTTTACCCGGGATGAGGTGGAGAAACATGCCGTATTTACCTCGGTGCTGAAATAATCAGCTGAGGTATTTATCGATCTTAGCCAGAAGGAGGTACGGGTTCAGCGGTTTGGTCATAAAATCGTCACACCCGGCCTCCTTTGCTTTTTCACGGTCGTGGGCAAAAGCATAGGCCGTCTGTGCGATAACCACAATCCTTTTATTCAGATGTTTGATCTCCCGGGTGGCGGTGAATCCATCTTTTACAGGGAGGTTCACATCCATCAGGATGAGGTCGGTTCCGGGATTTTTCCGGATAAAATCAATCGCCTCTTCCCCGTCGAGGGTATAATAGAGATTCGCACCCGTATTTTTCAGGATCTCGTTGATCAGGAAAGACGACGACTCATCATCCTCGACGACGAGTATCTTCCTGTTCTTCCATTGATATGTACTTCTGAAGTCCAAAATCCCCCCTTGAGAAATAAACCTGTCAAAGCAGGATCAAGTTACAAATTATTCCAATAATCAAAAGAAAAAAGCAAAAAAGTATTGACGAATGGAATCAATAAGGATTTTTTTCCGGCAACAGAAATTCAATACAAACCATTATAAATGAACAAGTTTCAGCAGAAAGACATCGTTCTCCCTCAGTTCGAGTTCCTGCTCAAAGCCTTCCCCGTTTTTAACATTTACCAGAGCGTTCATTACCGGCGCCCCGTCGTTCATCTCCCGGATCGTTTTCACCTGTTCCCGGGTAAGCTGAGCCGGCTTGTTCATCGACAGCCAGGTGGAATAGGCATCGTTGCAGCGGTATCCGACCTTATACACTTCCAGTCGATAAAGTCCCGCCGGGAGATCCTTTACCTCCACCTTCAGTTTGCCTTTGGAGCGGGAAGGCAGGTCGCGGATATAATACTCCTGGTTATTGACCGAATCGCCGGGATGGGTGTTGGTGAAATCCCAGGCCAGCACCTGGAGATTGCCGTCGCGGTCCCTGCAGGCCCAGGATGAAGCATCTGTATTCACCAGTTCTGTTTCACCCAGCTGGTTCAGGAAACGGTAGGCATAGAACACCGGCTTGTTGATCCCCTGGATCGTCAGCATCCCGAAACCGCCATGGAAGGGTTCGAAACGCGGACCGGCCTCCTCAAAAATGTCGGTGAACACCCAGTACGACATCGAGCTGGCTGCTGTTCCTACCTGCTTCAGTTTCTGCAGGACATAGGCGGCCTGGTGGTAGCTGTCGTGGATCGGGTCGGACGGGGTATAGGACGAACTCCATTCGGTGTAGTGAAGTTCCAGTCCGGGCATCGGCGAGGCATCGATCTCCGCTCTGGAACGCAGTACGTCCCCACTGACGCTCATCGGGTTCTGATCGAGGACTGTGCCGGAGTTTCCGAATTCATCGAGATAGCCCTGCCGAACCCCGTAGGAATGGGTACTAACAAAATCCAGTGGCAGACCTTTTTCGGTGCAAAAGGCGATCATCTCCGGCTCCCAGGCGGCACCGGCCGTTCCGGGTCCGCCGACACGGTAGGCAGGATTCACACTTTTTATGGCTTTTACACTGTATTCGTACAATTTGAAATAATCTTCCATCGAACCGCTCCAGAAACCGGGTGAGAGATTGGGCTCATTCCAGACCTCGAAGTACCAGGTCTTCACTTCTTCCTCACCATAGCGTTCCGTCAGGTGCAGGGTCAGCTGCCGGATCAGCTCCTCCCATTTGTCATAGTCCTTGGGTGGCGTGACATTTCCCCTCCACCAGAAAATGGTCTGCGGACCGCTGGCCAGCGCGGAAGGCATAAATCCCAGCTCGATGAAAGGCTTTATATCAATGCTTAGCAGGTAATCAAACAGGGCATCAAGGTACATGAAGCTGTAAACGGGATTCCCCTTCCGGTCTTCCCTGTAAACCGCCATATCATCGCTCAGCAAGCCATGCATACGGATATACCGGAAACCGCATTCCTCCTTTACATAGGCAAGCTGCTGCTGCCAGTCGGCCCGTAAACCCTCGTTGGCCCTCCCCGCTCCTACACATTCGTTGAACATACGGTTCAGCGGTCCGCGCTCCCCGTTATAATCCAGGCTTATCAGCCTGACAGGTTCCTCTGCTTTCTTTTTCGTTTTATTCTGGGCCGGAGCAGCGACCGGGAGTAACAAAAGAAAGCATAAGGTAAACAGTAATTGGTTCATCTCACGGTTAATTAAAGTTGTTTAGTTGTATAACAGGGATTCAATATCGGAAAAAGTAGTGACAATACGAAGGATGAAATAAAGTAAAACCTTCCGGTTAAATCCTACTGCGTAGGATTAATTTTAAAGGGCTGTCCCGCTTTTAAAAGCCTTTCGGCTTTTAACGCTTGACAACCCTTTAAAATAAAAATCCAGCTGGCGCTGGATAGGCTACTTACCATGTTTTGTCGGACGGGATTACTCCGCTACGCTACGTGATCCCTGGCGGAGGGCACGGCAAAAACTTCCGGTTAAATCCTACTGCGTAGGTTTAATTTTAAAGGGCTGAACCGCTTTTAAATGCCTTTCGGCTTTTAACGCTGGTCAGCCCTTTAAAATAAAAATCCAGCTGGCGCTGGATTTTTACCGGAAGCTTTTGCGGAGAGGGGGGGATTCGAACCCCCGGTACCCGAAAGGGTACAACGGTTTTCGAGACCGCCCCGATCGACCACTCCGGCACCTCTCCGAAAATGTTTTGCAAATATATTAAATAACGGGTACAACGGTTTTACTCCCTTCGGTCGTGAGATCGCTTCGCTTTGTTCGAGACCGCCCCACAATCATCCAGCTCACAGCAGGCATTCCTCCAAAAAAAGATTGCAAATATAAATAAATATTGCTTACAACGGTTTTACTCCCTTCGGTCGTGAGATCGCTTCGCTATGTTCGAGACCGCCCCTCAATCTACCAGCTCACAGCAGGCACTCCTCCAAAAAAAGATTTGCAAATATAATTAAATATTGCTTACAACGGTTTTACTCCCTTCGGTCGTGAGATCGCTTCGCTAAGTTCGAGACCGCCCCTCATTCTACCAGTTCACAGCTGGCACTCCTCCAAAAAAGACTTGCAAATATAATTAAATATTGATACAACGGTTTTACTCCTTCGGTCGTGAGATCGCTTCGCTAAGTTCGTGCCCCCCCTCATTCAACCAGCTCACAGCTGGCACTCCTCTATTGATCCTGCAAATATTTCTGTGATTCCATTAAATATCAAAGCTTTAAATCACTTCGGTCATTTAAGAAATATTTATCACTTATTTCGAAGCTCTTCTCAATCAACCAGTTCACAACAGGCACCTCTCTGATGATCCTCCAAATACTTCTGAGATTCAACTAAATATCATTGTTTTAAAATTTCGCAGTCATTAAGATATTTTTTTCGCACAACCTTCGAAGAAATCCTT